>NZ_OZ244708.1:2635226-3322840 GCF_965218915.1 Novosphingopyxis sp.
GGCTGTCGGCGCCGATCGCCAGTCCGCCGATCCCGGTCCGGCCGCCGGCGAACCGCCCCGCCGCCGCGCCCACGCCCGCCGCCGCGACCCCGGCCCAGTCGAACTTGCCTTGCAGGCCGGTCGCCACGCCGATGCCTTGGGTCAGCGCGCTGCCCGCCACCGCGCGGCCGACGGTGGCCGCCAGGCCGCCGCCGGGAAGCGCCGCGCCCAGGCCTCCGCCCACGCCGCCCGACAGTGCCGACAATGCCACGCCCTTCCACGAGAACTTGTCCTGGATGCCGGTGGCCACGCCGAACGCCTGGCTGGCGGCCGAGGCGAGCGCGCCGGTGATCGCGCCGCCCACGATCGCGCCCCCGGTCACGCCGAGCGAGGCGGTGAGGCCGGTGGCTACGGCAGCGCCGTTCGCTCCGATGATGGCCGGTGCCCCGATGATCGCGGGTCCGGCGATGGCGGCGACCGCCACCGCGACGACCACCAGCAGCACCGTGCCCAGCCCGCCGCAGCCCTTCTTGTGCCCCGCCCTTTGCGGTTGCGGGGTGGTCGGCTGGACGTCGCCGATGCCGTTCGCGGGGTCGTAGGGGGTGAACGTCGACGCGTTGAACGTCGCGCGCAGCACGCCGGACGGCAGCCGCAGGCGCTGGCCCGCGGTCAGCGCGCCGGCGGCGGTGCCGGGGTTGGCCTCCGCCAGCTTGTACCACAGGCTCGCATCGCCCCACAGCCCCGCCGCGATGCCCGCCAGCGTGTCGCCGCCGCGCACGGTGTACTCGCCCGCCGCGCTGCCCTGATCGTAGCTGGTGATCGGCGCCGAGGACTGCTCGAAGTCGGCCGCGCCATTGGCATGGCCCAGCCGGAACGCCCCGCCCTGGCTCGTCGGCGACGGTTCGCCGCGCTGCCGGTCCGCGATCGAGGCGGCGTATTCGCTGGTGATCCCCGCCACCTGCGCCGACGTGCCCGTGCCGTTGTTGCCGGTGTAGCCCATCTCGACGCCGTTGAACCGATACCAGATTTCGTGCGGATCGCCCACCGTCGCGGCGCTGGAGTCCGACTCGTCGCGCGCCACGATCTGCCGGTTGACGTCGGTGACGTAGCTTATGCTGCGCGGCCGCCCGTCGTTCACCGTGATCCCGCCCAGATCGCCGTCGATGCCGTAGTCGTAGGCGGTGGTGAACACGGCCGGCTTGCTCGTATCCGCCCGGTAGCGCACCGCGCTCGCCCGCGCGCCGTCGAACCAGACATAGTCGGTCTCGGTACGGCTGGAGGGCTGTACGATCATGCCGGTGGCGCCCGGCGCGGCCTTCCAGTTCGCCGTCTCGGCCAGCACCGGCGCGCCCAGCGCGTAGCCGCTGCCGTCGGGCTTGACGAACGAATAGGTCGTGTCCGAACGGGTGACCCCGTCGGCGCGCGCGGTGATCACCGCCTCGTACACCGCCTGCCCCTTGCCGTTCCAGGTCGTCTTCTTCTGATAGGCGACGCTGGTTCCGTTCGCCTCATAGTCGATCTGCGTGGTCTGCCGCCCGAGCCGGTCATAGCCGTACCCCGCCCGCAGCACCCCGGTGCCGGGCGGCGGCGTCACCGTGTAGCTGCCGTCATGATTGTCCTCGTACCCGCTCGCCGCGACCCGCACGCTGACGAGGTTGCCCGCCGCGTCGTAGCCATAGCTCTCGCGCACCTCGGCCTCGTACCAGTCGCTCGCCACATGCCAGCCGTCGCCGTCGCCGGGGTCGGGAAGCGTGGGCGGCGGGACGTAGCCCTGCGGATCGGTGCCGGGATCGGTGCCCTGGGGATCGGTGCCGGGATCGGCGGGCGGCGGGTCGCCGGCGAGGGAAGCCGGCGACGTCGCCGCCTCCGGCGCGGCGTAGAGCGGCGCGGCGTCGAGGGGGGCGGCGTCGAGGGGGGCGGCGTAGGGCGGGATATCCGGCGTTTCGGCGTCGACCGGGGTCCCCGGCGTTTCGGCGTCGACCGGGTTCCCCGGCAGGGGCCGCGCGTCCGCGATCGTGGGCGGCAGGTCCGGCCATATTTCGGTATCCGCCGGATCCTCGCCCGGCACCCACACCCGGTCCGCCTCCGGCCCCGGCGCGAACGCTCCGCCCTGAGCGTCCGGAGCCTGGGCGTCCGGATCCTGGGCGTCCGGAGCTTGGGCGTCCGGAGCCTGGGCGCCGGTTTCGGTGGGCGCCTCCGCCTCGGCCCGCAGCGCGGCGAGGCGCAGCAGCGTGGCCTCGTCCGGAACCGCCGCCGTCTCGTCGAGGCCGGCCGGCGCCGCGCCGTCGTCCGCGCCGTATTCGGCACCGCCGTCGTCGGCTATGGCAAGCGCCGCGCCATCGGTGGCGGCAAGCCCCGCGGCCGAAGCCTGCGCGGCGAGAGTCTCTTCGGCGAGAGTCTCCGCGGCGATTTGGGCGAGCAGCAGCGCCGCCTCGTTGTCGGTATCCGCGCCGGCCTGCGCAGCGGCCTGATCCGGCGGCGGCGGCGGGGCGGCGCGCTGATCGCCATAGACCTGATAGTGCGCCTCGCGCCACGCCGTGTTCACCGCCCGCACCCGCTGCCCGGCCACGTCGTACAGATAGTCGGTGCCCGTCCACCCGCGCCGGATCGCCCCGCCGACCAGCTGGCCCTTGTCGGTCACCAGCCGGTTCATGCTGTCGAACGCGTAATAATAGTCGCGGTACGAGGCGCTGCCCGCCGGGTTGCCCTGCGCATCGAGCGGGCGGTACTGCGTGTAGGTGCGCCGGACGTTGCCGTTGGCGTCGTAGGCGAAGGCGGTCGAGGCCCTGGGCGGTCCGTCGCCGCCCTGGGACCAGGACGTCATCCGCCCCAGCGCGTCGTAGGAGGCGCCCTGGTTCTGGATCGTGCGCGCGGCGCCGCCCACCGTCTCCACCGTGTTCTCGTAGGTCTTGTTGCCCGCCGCGTCGTAGCGATAGACCGCGTTCTGGCGGTGGAGCGCGCCGTCGCCGGATCGCCACGTCCGCACCACCCCGTCCAGCCGGCCCGTGTTCAGCCAGGCATAGTCGTCGCCCACGCCCTTGCCGCCATAGCTCACCGCCTCCCGGGTCAGCCGCCCCGCCCGGTCGTAGCTCAGCGTGCTGACATGCCCGCCCAGATCGACCCGCTTCAGATCGCGCCCGTAAAGATCCGCCTCCACCGTCATCGTCTTGAGGTTCGCATATTGCGTCACCGTGCGCCACCCGCCCCTGCCCTCGGTCTTGCCGTTCCACAGCGACCCGTCCCAGGCATAGTCGATGGTGGTGGTGTCCCCGCCCTTCTCGACCCGCGCCACCACGCGGCCCTGCTGGTCGTAATAGATCCGCTCGCCGACCGTGCTCGTCTGGTTGTTGTCGTTCGCGGTGACCCGCTGGCCGAGCCCGTCATAGGTAAAGGTTTCCACCAGATTGCCGGCATGGTTCACCTGCGTCACCCGGCCCAGCGCGTCGAACCCCTGCGTGGTGACGCGCCCGATCTGGTCGGTCACCGTCCGGGCGTTGCCGTGGACGTCGTAGAGGGTGTTGACGGTGCCGCCGTCGGCAAAGGTGATCGCGGTCACCAGCGCCTCGCTGCCGCCATAGCCGGTGCCCGCGAGCAGCGAGCGGCGGGTGAGATTGCCCGTATCGGCCACCTTGGACGTGCCGGCGCCCGCGATGCCGCCATTGGCGTAGCCGCCGTTGGCGTCGCGCGTGGCGATCAGCCGGCCCGACGCGTCGTAATAATTGTCCTCCGCGGGCCGCACATATTGGGTGCTGCCGTTGGCGAGCGTGATCTGGACCGTCGGGCTTTCGGTGCGGATGAGGCGGCCCATATTGTTGTAGCTGTAATCGATCCGGGCGCCTCTGGCATCGGTCTCGCCGGCCACTTCGCCGAACGCGTTGTAGCTGCGCGTGGTGGTGAGATCGGTGAACTTGGTGCTGTACAGCTGGCGCCGGGGCTCGCGGACGACGATCGCCTGGTTGCGCTTGTCGTAACGGGTCAGCGTGGCGTTGACGCCGTCGACATCGGCCGCATGCACCAGCGCGGCGCCGCCGAACATGTCCAGCACCTGGGCGATCGTTTTGTTCGCGATGTCGGCGCCCGCCGTCGCGACCGTCAGCGACTGGTTGCCGTTGGCGTCGTACAGGAAATATTTCCAGGTGCCGTCCTCCGACGTCGTGCGCCAGAGCCGGCCCGCATCGTCATAGTCGAGGCGTTCCTGCAGGCCGTTGATGCCGCGGGCGGTCACCTCTCCGAACGCGTTGTAGCGGATATTGGTGACGTCGCTGGCGGCGTTCGCCCCGGTCAGCGAACCGGCCGCGCCGAGCGACCAGCCCGCGCTGTCCGCCTGCATCACCCCCTGCTTGGTGACGCGGCCCTCCAGATCGTAGATATAGCCGATGCCTTCGCTCTTGTTTCCGGCGGGCGTGGCGCGGACATAGCTTTCGCGCGTCACGCGGCTGGCGGCGTCATAGCCATAATTGCGCGAAAAGCCGGTGGGATCGATGGTCTGGGCGAGCCGGCCGCGCTTGTCGTATATATAGCGAGTGACGCGGTCGGCCTGCTGGACGCGGGACAGATCGTTCAGGCCGTTGTAAAAATAATCGACCGTCGGGGTGACCGGGCCGCCATATCCGGCATAGCCGCTGCGCCGCTCCTGCGTCAGCCGGCCGCTGTCGTCATAGCGGTAGGCGCTATATTCGCCGGTCGCCTCGCTTTTGGAGATCACCTGGCCAAGCGCATTGTAAAAATAATGGATGGTGGAATCCTGGCGGACCGCGCCGCCAGCGCTGTAGACCAGCACCTTGAGCCGCGTTTCGGTGAGGCGGCGTCCGTTCATGTCATAGGTGAAGTTCGTGATCCGATCGGAATTGTCGTTCCTGGCGACGGCGGGCGGCGCGGCGATGGTGGCCGCGGCCGCGCGCGCTTCGTAGCGCCGTTCGCTCAGGACGTTGCCGTCGGCGTCGTAGCTCCAGTCGGTGCGATAGTTTTCGGCATCGACCGATACGCTCTTGCGCCCGAGCCGGTCATAATAATTATAGGTCTTCGTACCGTTTGGATCGGTGATCGTCAGCACGTTCCCGGCCGCGTCATAGCTGTATCGGGTCGACAGGTCCTGCACCTGTACCGCCAGCGACGAAACATAGCTGCCGGTCTGGACCGAGGGGACCTTGGATTCGGTCAGGCGGTCGTTGCCGTCGTAGACGAACAGCGTACGGCGATCGGGGCCCGATCCGTTCGGCGGGGTGCCCCCGGCGGCGGGCAAAGCGACCTGCGTGGCATATACCCGCGTCTCGGCGACGTTGCCGTTCGCGTCGTAGAAATTGCGCGTCAGCGTGCCGGTGGCGCTGATCTGATGGGTGACGCGGTCCAGCGCGTCGTAATAATAGAGCGTCCGCGCGCCGACGGGATCGACGCTCTCGATGAGATTGCCGCGGGCGTCATAGGCATAGTTTTCGGTGAGCGCGATCTTTTGGCGGTTGTTCGTATCGCCCTGGGCATAAACATATACCTGGTCCCCCACGGTCCGCACCAGCCGGTCCATCAAATCATAGCCATAAAAGGTCGTGCGCTCTTCCGGCAGACCGTCCGCCTCGATCATCTTGACGCGGTTGCCGCGCGAATCATATTCGAAGCGGTTGGTGGTGGTGGTGGAGAGGCGGACGCCATTGGCGTCATAGCTGTCCGCCGGCGTGGTTTCGGCGATGAGCAGACCACGCTTGTCGAACGCGTTCGTGGTGACGCCGCCCAGCTTGTTGCGGACCGCGATGCGCTGGCCGAACGCGTCGAGGGTGTAGCTTTCATATTCTCCAAAGGCATCGGTGGTTTTGACCAGGCGGCCCAGCCGGTCGTAGAGGAAACTGGTCGCGGCGTCGTTGTCGTGCGGCGCGAAAGCGGGCTGCGTGCCGACCGCCGGCGTTCCCGATGCCCGATTGTAAAGGCGGGTCACGCTCTCGATTTCGTCGAAATTGTTGTAGGTCGTGCGCGTGCCATAGCCTTCTGCGTCGACCGACAGGATCAGACGGTTCGAGCCGTCATAATAATTGAGCGAGGCATTGCCGCGCGCGTCGGTGGTTTTGACGGCATTGCCGCGCGCGTCATACTGGAAAGCGGTCGTGCCGCCGAGCGCATCGGTCCTGGTCAGAACCTGTCCGTTCCGGTCATAGGTGAAACCGGTGATGTTGCCGCGCGGATCGGTCAGCGATACCAGATTGCCGAGGCCGTCATAGGCATAGGACGTGCTCTGGCCCAGCGCATCGGTCTGCTGGATCAGCTTGCCCGCGGCGTCGTAAGAATAGGTCGTGCGGCTTTCCTGCACACCTTCGCCATGGGCGCGGATGTCATATTGCTTGGCGCCATTGGCATAATAGCCGATGGAGCTGTGGATGCCGGCGGGATCGGTGACGTCGCTCAGCCGCCCGAGATTGTCATAGGCGAAACGGGTCTCGGCGGGGATGCCCTTGTTTGCGTTGTTCAGGGTCAAGGCCGTCCAGCTGTCGGTCGGAGCCAGCTTGACCGGATGGCGCGCCTGCCGGGTGACGCGGCCTTCCGCGTCATAATCGATCTGCGTGGCATAGCCTTCCGCGTCGATCGTCCAGCGCAGTTCGTCGCGCGCGTTATAATAGTTCCAGTCGATGCGCACATCCGCGCCGTTGGCGGCGGCCCATGCGTCCAGATCCCCGACCGGCTTGAGCGTGCTCGCCCCGTATCGGGCGGCGAACCGCAGCGTCTTGGCGACCCGGCCGGAACCGTCATAGACGAACCCGGTCACCCCCCCGGTGGCGTCGATCTCGTAAGCGACCTGACCCAGCGCGTTGTAGACGGTGAAGCTGCGGCGCCGCGCGCCCTGGCTGTAAAGATCGGCATCGATGACGACGGCCCTGATATTGTCATAGCTGAAATCGGTGGTGCCGGGATCGATCGCGCCGTCATATTGCAGTAAGTCGGTCACCTTGCCCGCGACATTGTAGTTGAACTGACTCACCTTGAAGTCATCATCCACCGTAAAGATCAGCTGTCCCTGGCCGTCATAGACATAGTTGGTGCGTTGATGGACGGCTGCATCGGGCGCGACCCTGTCGCGCAGCCATCTTAAGCTCTGGGTCTCCCGGTAACCGTCCCGCGTCACGATCGTGTAGCGGATGTCGCGCACTTTCTGCCCGGCCGCATCGTAGACCGATTCGGTGAGATAGCCCTCGGGATTCAGCGTGCCGATCAACCGCCCGTCGCGATCGTAGAAATGACGGACGAGGCTGTCCAGGGCGGGATCGGCGGTGACGGTGACGGGGGCTGTCGGCAGTTCCGATTTGAGCGCATAGACCGCCGCGGCGTCCAGTTTGGTCGCGTATGATTTCGTCGAGATCAGACGATCGGCCTTGTCGTAGCCGTAATCGGTGACCGCGCCGTCCGCCGCGATGGTCTGCATGACGCGGCCGCCCTCGTCGTAAACGGTCCATTGCCAGATGTCGTAGGCGCCGTTGCTTTTCGGCCGGATCGAATCGACCGACGGACTGTTCGCCGGATCGGCGAGGAGCGCCATGTTCGCGGCGGTCACGGCATTATAATAGCGGATCGTCACGATCACCCGGCCGTCGGCGTCATAGCCATATTTCGTGGCCTGCCCGTCATGGCCGATCTCGGCGGTCTTGCGGCCCAGGGCGTCGTACAGGAAATAGCTGCTACGCCCGGTCGCGTCGGTCGCGACGCGGACGCGCCCGTTGGCGTCATATCGATATGTGGCGGTGTCGCCTTCGACGAGCGCGCCGCTTTCGGTCTGGCTGACGAGATCGCCGGCCTTGTTGTAGACCGAGGTGGTGGTCAGCCCGGACGCGGAGGTGATCACCGTCCGGATGGCGCTGTCCTGGAACAGGATCGACGTCGTTCCGCCATCGGCGGCGGTGGTGGAGACCATCCGCCCCAGCCCGTCGTAGAGAAAGGTCTCGGCGGCCTCGCCCTCATTGTAGCGCGACAGCAACTGGCCGGCCTGGTCGTAACCGTACCAGACCGAGCTGTATCCCGCCGAAATCGAGGCCGCGCCGGCGGCGGTTGCCGAACCGTAATTGACGGTACGGCTCACATTGCCGCGCGGGTCGTAGATATACTGCAGAATCTTGACCGAACTGCGATCGGGGATCGCATCGCGCCAGGCGTCGAGATCGGCTTCGCCGATGGGATCATAGTTGTTGCCGATCTGGTAGTTCTGTTCGGGATAGTCGATCTGATAAGTCCGGTTGCCGACGGCGTCATAGACATATTCGGTAACCCGTCCCTCGCCCGAGACGGTATAGCGCAAATGATTCTCGGCGTCGTAAGCGTAGCGCCTGATATTCCAGGTTTCGCTTTCCGTGGCAGAGGAGCCCCGGTTATATTCGCGGATCAGATTGTTGTTCGCGTCATATTCGCGGGTGGTGACATTGCCGTTGGGATCGGTGATCTGGGTGATGTTGCCGTTGCCGTCATGGGCATAGGCGGTGACCGAACCGGAAGGATCGGTGACGGTGGATAGATTTCCGGCCGGGTCGTAAGCGAAATAGGTGTTCCGGCTGTGGGGATCCAGCAATCGCGTGAGCTGTCCGTTGGCATCGCTATAGAAGCGCGTGCGATTGCCTTCGGGATCGATCACGGCGGTATAGGAGGACAAATAATATAGCTGCGTCAGGCGCGTTTCGCCGGACGCGACGGTTTGACTGATCTCGGTGACGCGCCCGCTGTCGTCATAGGTGAAATCGACGCGCGAACCGTCGGTCTGCCCGATATAGGCGATCCGATTGGTGGAGCCGACATAGCGGTAGCCGGTGGCGTAGGTCCTGTCGTCGGCGATCGCATTGTCTTCGGGCGAGAGATCGGTGGTGACCAAGCTCAGCCGGTTGTGATCGTCATAGCTGTAGCGGGTCCGCGTCAGCGTCTGCGTCACATTGCCATTTTTATAGCCGGTGACGATGCTGGTGATGTTGCTGCCCGACCAGCTGTAAGCGGTGTAGCCGCCGTCGGCGGTGGTGACGCGGGTCAGCTTGTCGCCGGCATAGGCAAAGGTCAGCTTGTTGCCGTCGCTGTCCTTCTGCTCGGTGATGCGCCATTCGGACGCGTTGCCTGCCGCGTAAAGCTCGGTGATCCGGCTGTCGCCGTCGGTCCAGGTCCAGGTTCCGCCGGCAAAGCTCAGCCGATCATGGGCACCGCTGCCGTCCGTGGTTTCGTAATAGCTCCCCTTCCAGACATAATCGGTAACCGCGCCGTCGCCGGCGACGCGCCGGATCGTGCTGCCGGCGGTGTTGACCGTTCCGGTCAGCCCGAAGATGCGCCGGTCGGTGCTCTGGCGCCACTGATCGCCATTGTCGTCGCTCGCCTGGGCGAGGCTGTTGTAGGTCCGCGAAACCGCGAGGTCCGGTCCGAGCCCGACCAGGAATTCGTCCTGACGGGCGATGACGAGGTTGCCGGTCGCCGCGTTCAGCGAAATCTGTTCGCCGCCGCGCCCCTGCGCCGCCGAACCCAGCAGCCCGGCGGCGCCGAGCGTCGCGGCGGAACTCTGGGAAAGACCCGCGGACGAACCGGTGAAAATCGCAACCATGCGTAGCTCCCCTCATGGCCATCGCGACAGGTTCGGCGATGGCGTGTGGGAATATTGATCCGACGGTCGCGCGAAAAGTTTAGGGCTTCGAAGAAATTTTTTTCAGTGGTCGCACGGCGCGAGTCGCCACTCCGATCCGGCTGCCCGAGCCATCGAAAAGACCCGCGCACACGTGCGGAGTCTATGGCCAGAGGCAAATTATGTCCGATCTGGATCGAATAAAGGAAGTATCGACTCCCAGTGAATCGGGTATTTGCGGTTTTGTCGATAGGTTTTTGCCCACGATAAGTAAATTTTTCGGATTGACGAAAAACCGACTCGCTATAGTTCTTATAGCGGGCAAGGGGGGAGTGGCGTAATGGCCGGGTTCATCGACGTAATCGGGAGTCGTATATCCAATATTCAGCAATATCTGGAGCGCTCGTCGCTCAATATTGCGAATATTTCGACTCCCGGTTACAAGCGGCTCATGGCGTATGAAGGCGTCGTAACCGGTCGAAACGGCGATGCTTCGGCGGTTTCTTCTTCGAAAACGCTGGCACTTGGCACGGCGTCGACCGGTTCGTCTCGATCGGACTTCAATCAGTCGGAATTCGAAAAGACCGGCAACAGTCTGGACCTGGCGTTGTCCGGCGAGGGCTTCCTGCTGTTCCGCGCCGGCGACGGATATATGTACAGCCGTGGGGGGCAGCTCAGCCGGTCCGAAGATGGCACGCTCGTGAACGCACAGGGCTTCGTGCTCCAGTCCACCGACGGGGAGGATATCGCGCTCGACCGGGAGGATGTCGAAATCCGCGGCGACGGCACGATCCTCGACGACGGCCTGCCCGTCGCGCGGATCGGCATCTTCCGGCCCGATCCGGCCGGGATGACCAATGTCAGCGGCTCGTTCTTCGAGGCTTCGGCCGCCGCCGCCATCGAGCCGGCGGAGGGCACGATGCTGCGGCAGGGCATGTACGAACGCTCGAACGTATCGCTCGGCGACGAGATGGCGTCGATCATGCTGCTGATGCGGCAGGCCGAAAGCCAGGCGCGCGTCGCGCAAATCTGGGACCAGCTGTCCGGCAAGGCGATCAACGCCTTTTCCTGAGATCGGCCTTTCCTGAGGGGGAAAATAAATGAACGGTGCATTCCATATCGGGTCCATCGGACTCAGCTCGCAGCAGCGCGCGCTCGACACCATCGCCAACAATATCGCCAACATCAACACGCCCGGCTTCAAACGCGCCAACATGCGCTTCTCCGAACTGATCGCCGGTTCCGGCGTTGCGGGCGAACAGATATTCGGCGGGGTCGGCGCTTCGACCGACTTCTCTCTGTTCGAGCAAGGCGAATTGCAAAATAGCGGCGACGCGCTCGACCTGGCGATCAGCGGCAAGGGGTTCATCGAGATCATGGGTCCCGACGGTCAGACTTTTCTCTGGCGCGGCGGCAGACTGAAGGTCGGGGAAGACGGCCTGCTTGCCACGCAGGACGGACTCGCGCTGCGTGCCGCGATCCGCGTACCCGACGACGCCACATCGCTCGAAATCGGTCGGGACGGCGTCGTCAGCGGGAGCCTTCCTGATAGCGAGGAAAAAATCGAATTCGGACGGATCGATCTGGTGCGGGTGGATAATGCCGAAGCGCTCGAGCGCCTCGATGGCGGGCTTTATCGGGTAGCCGATGACGCCCGGTTCACGGCAGGCGCGCCGGGTGAGGACGGGCTCGGCTTCCTGGCCCAAGGATCCATCGAACGCTCCAATGTCGATCTGACCGTGGAAATGGTGAAGCTCATGATCGTCCAGCGCGCTTATGCCGCGAACGCGCATGTCGTTCAGGCCGCGGACCAGCTCGCCGGCCTCGCCAACAACCTGCGCAGCTGACGACAAGGCAATGTTTACAACCGCTTTCATGATCCTGGCATTTGCTTCGCCGGACCCCGTGTCCGCGTTGCCCGCTTCCCGGATGCCCGCTTCCGAGGCTGCGGCTCCGGCTACCGCAAGCTGCTGGATATTGGCGCGCGCGGTGGAAGCGGGCGCGATGATCGACACCGATATGCTGGAAACAGCGGCATGCCGCGACAAGGCACCTCGCCCTGCACTGGATTATGATCGCGTTACCGGTGCCATCCGCGCAAGCGAAGCGATCGAAACTGGAGCCTATCTGGGGCGCCTGACCCTGCCGCGCTTCACCGTCGATGCCGGCGACGACATCACCTTGCTGTCGATCGCCGGCCCGGTCCGCATCGAGCGCACCGTGCGCGCGCTCCAGCCGGGCCGAGCGGGCACGCCGCTGTTCGTGACCGATGCGGACGGCAACGTCTTTCCGATCGAGCTGGCGAACGCCGACGAAGGAACGAGCCGATGAAAACGCTACCCCTGCTGTGCTGCGCCGCGCTGCTGGCCGCGTTGCCCGCGTCCGCCCGGGCGGACAATCTCTATCGCGGCGGCAGCTTTCCTTCGCTGGCCACCGATCTGCGCGCATCGCAGGTCGGCGATCTGGTGACCGTGATCATCTATCAGAGGAGCAGCGCGACCACGACCGCGCAGCAAAGCTCGAACAAGCGGACCGACCTGCAGGGCGATCTCGACGTCGGCGGTATCGACGAGGGCGGCCGCCTGCGGATCGGCGGCGGCTATGCCGGGCGCGGCGAGGCCCGCCGTTCCGAACAGCTCGCCACCACGATCAGCGTGTCGGTTTCCGCGATCCTGCCGAACGGCGATTTCCTCGTCGAGGGGCGCCACGACATGCTGGTGAACGGCGAGAAGACCCTGATCGGGCTGCGCGGGCGCGTCCGTCCGCAGGATATCGGGAACGGCAACGTCATCCTCTCCTCGCGGATCGCCGACGCGCAGATCGAATATGACGGCAAGGGCTATGTCAGCCGCAGCGCGAAGCCGGGCCTGATCAACCGCATCTTCAGCTTCCTGGGGCTCGGCTGATGCGCCTTCTCGCCCTGCTCCTGACCGCGATGCTCGCCGTGATCCCCGCCCCGTCGGCCGCCCAGGAAGTGCCGATTTCCGGGCTGGGCCGGCTCGACGGCTGGCGCGACAATTCGCTGATCGGCTACGGCCTGGTGACCGGCCTCGCCGGGTCCGGCGACACGCGCCGCAGCGGCGTGACGCGCCAGGCGCTGCAGAACGTGCTGAGCCGGCTCGGCACGAACGTCACCGAAGACCAGATCAGCAGCCGCAACGTGGCGGTGGTGATGGTCACCGCGGTGATCTCGGCCTCGGCCAATGTGGGAGACCGGATCGATGCCAATGTGTCGTCGATCGGCGACGCCCGCAGCCTGGCCGGCGGCACGTTGCTGATGACGCCGCTGCTGGGGCCGGACCAGCGCCCCTATGCGCTGGCGCAGGGTTCGCTCACGGTCGGCGGCTATAATTTCGAGGCGAACCTCAATGCACAGCAGCGCAATTATCCCACCAGCGGCACGCTTCCCGGCGGCGCGATGGTGGAGACGCCGGTGGATTCCAATGTTCTGATCAACGGGGAAATCGGCTTCCTGCTGACCAACCCCAATTTCGCCACGGCGCAGCGGATCGCCGACCGGGTGAACCAGCGCTTCGGCTTCGGCAGCGCCACCGTGCGCAATGCCGACGACGTGCGCATCCGGCCGCGCGGCGGAGCGGAAGGACTGGCCGCGTTCATCGCCGAGTTTCAGGCCCTGACCGTATCGCCCGAGCGCACGCCGCGGATCGTCATCAACGAGCGTACCGGAACCATCGTCGCGGGCAGCGACGTGCGCATTTCCAGCGTGGTCATTTCGCAGGGCGACATCCGGGTCACGGTGCGCAGCGACGTCGAGGCGTCGCAGCCCAGCTTCATCGGCGGCTTCGCCAGCGACGTGAGGAGCCTGGCGATCACCAATACCGACCTGACCGTCGAGCAGGACTTCAACAACGCCGTCGTCAGCTTTCCGAACTCGACCGTCGCCGATCTGGCCGAAGGGCTCGCCCGCGCGCGGATCGACACGCGGCGCACCATCAGCATCCTGCAGGCGATGAAGGCCGCGGGCGCGCTCCACGCCGAAATCGTGGTGCAATGACCATCAACCGGGGGGACATGACATGGACCAGATTTCCGTAGCGCTCATCCACAAGGCCCTGGACGGCCTGTCGATGCGCGCGGTCGCCACCGCGGAAAACGTCGCCAATGTCGGGACCGAGGGCTATCGCCCCTGGATCGTCAGCTTCGAGACCGCGCTGAAATCCGCAGCGCAGGGAACCCTGGCCGATATCGGCAACGTGAGGCCGGGAATGGCGCGCGCGCCGGCAGCGGCGTTCGGCGAACAGCTGCGCGTGGACATGGAACTGGCGACCGCGTCCGAGACGGCGCTGCGCTACAGCGCATTGCTCGACGTGCTTGGCCGGCAGATGCAGATCAGCCGCGCCTCCGTGATGGGAGGTCAGTGATCGTGGAAGCCATGGCCATCAGCCGCAGCGGGCTCGACGTCGAATGGCAGCGTCTGCAGCTCATCGCGCAGAATCTCGCCAATATGGGCACGTCGCGCAGCGCGTCGGGCGAAGTCTACGCGCCGCTCAGGATGATCACCGGCCCGCGCGGCGAATTCGCGAACCTGCTGTCCGACCAGCCGGGCGGGGTGCAGATCAAGGCGATCGAGGCGATGCGCGGCCAGGTTCGCCGCGTGCACGAACCCGGCAATCCGAACGCCGATGCCAACGGCTTCGTCACCTATCCCGACATCGATCAGGCCGGCGAGATGACGATGATGATCAAGACCGCCCGCGCTTACGAGGCCAATCTCGTAGCGCTCGGCATCGCACAGCAAATGTACAGCAAGGCGCTGGAATTCGGAAGGACAGGCTAATGGCAATTCAACCCGTTTCCGCCGTGGGAATCGACAACGCATCCCCGCTCATCCGTCAGCTCGGCATCGGAGGACTGCCCAATATCGCGCAGACTCAGGCGCCTGCGGGCGCCGATTTCCAGTCGGTGCTGATGGCCGGCCTCAAAAATGTCGACGGCAAGATATCCACGGCCAACGATCTCGTACGCCAGTTCGCGGTCGACGACAGCGTGCCGGTCCACCAAGTGACGATGGCGCTGGAGGAGGCGCGCATGGCGATGGAACTGACGATGCAGGTGCGCGCGCGCCTCGTCGAGGGCTACCGCGAACTCATGAACATGCAGCTCTGACGCATCATCTGACGGACCTTTGACATGACCTCGGAACGACGCCAGCTTTTCGTGATCGGTGCCATCTTCGCGGCCTGCGTGGCGGCCTTGGCATTGGCCTATTTCCTGTTCTTGCGACCGGATTACGCCGTGCTCTACACCGAACTGCGGCCCTCCGACGCTGCGGCGATCGTGGAAGCGCTGGACAAGAAGGGCGTGCCGCAGGAGCTCGGCGACGGCGGGACCAGCATCTCGGTCCCCGAGGATCGTCTGAACGAGGCCAGCGTGGCGGTGGCGGGCGCAGACCTGGAGCTCAATGGCGACGTCGGGTTCGAGCTGTTCAACGAATCCGACATGGGGCTCACCGAATTCGCGCAGAAGATCAATTATCAGCGCGCGCTGCAGGGCGAGCTTGCGCGCACCATCATGGCGATGGACGGCATCGAGACGGCGCGCGTACATCTCGCTTTGCCCGAACGCACGCTGTTCCGCCGCGCGCAATCCGAACCGAAGGCGGCGATCACCATCTACATGAAACGCGGCGCGGCGATCGCGGAGGACCGCGTGCAGGGCATCCAGCGGCTCGTCGCCTTCGCCGTGCCCGATCTCGCCGAGAACGAGGTGGCCGTGCTCGACAAGAACGGCCGCGTCGTCAGCGCCGCGCCGGTCGCCGCCGACGGCTTCGCCGAAATGGGCGAGCAGAGCGCGCTCGAACAATATTATGCCGCCCGTGCTCGCACCGCCATCGGCCAGGTCCTTCCGGGATTTCATTATCGGCTGGCGGTCCATGCCTTTCCCGCGGGAAATTCCCCAGCGCCATCCACGGATCAGGCATTGGGCAGCCCGATGACGGCGGATCAGCGCAATTTCCGCCTTTCGGTCGAAATTACATCGTCGAGCGAGATCAATTCGGAAGACAGGGCGATCGTCGAGCAACGGGTCGTCGATGCCCTCGCACTCGACCGCGATCTGGGAGACAATCTGCGCTTCGCGGTCGGTTCGATCAGCTCGGACACGCTTGCCGCTGCGTCCACGTTGCCGGCATCGGCCGAGCAGGGCGGCTATGCCCAGGAGCCGCCCGTTCCAGACGGCGGGACGGGAATGTGGCCCTATCTGCTACTGGCCGCGGCGCTGGCGGCGGCGCTTCTGCTCCTCAGCCTGTGGAACCGTCGCGGCGTGCTCAGCGACGAGGAGAGCCGCTCGCTCGCCGAACTGCTGGGCCAGCGGCTCGACCGCGACCAGGACGAGCGCCATGCAGCCGTCTGACGCCGAACTGGCCGACCGGCTCGCGCGCCTGCCGGGACGCGACCGTAAAGCGATATTGCGTCACGTTCCGAAGGATCGGCGGCGCGCGGCCGAACACCTGCTGCGCAGCATGATGTCTCCTGCATCGGGGACGATCCCGAAGGACCAAGCAACCGCCGCTCCGGACTATTCGCCCTGGTTGCGCGCGCTGATCGAGGATGCGGACAAGGCGAAGGCGAAACTGACCCCAGCGGTGCGCGACCTGCTGAGCGCGCAAGCCGGATACGACCGGCCGGGCGCTGCGGAAGCGCCGTCGCGCGGGCCCTCGCTGTTCGAACAATCGCTGCGCGCGTTCGGACGCAAGCACCGATGAGCGCGTTGCTGAGGGGGCTGGAAAGCGGCGCCGTGCTGGCATTCTCGCCGCAGCGCGCGAGCGCCGCCGCCTCTTCGGCAGCGCTCTCCCCCTCGCTCCAGCCATCCAGCGAGGCCGAGCTTTTGCAGAGGCGCATCGCCGATCTCGAAGCGGCGCTTGTCACGGCGGCGGGCGAAAAGGACGCGGCTTATGCCAAGGGCGTTCAAAAAGGCGGGGCCGCCGCCGACGAGGCGACCGGCCGGCATATCGCGGCGGTGGCGGACGGGATTTCCCAGGCGCTGCAGGCGCAGCAAGGCGCGCTCGAGGAACTGTCGCTGGCCGCGCCCCGATTGGCCGGAGCCGCCCTCGCCCGGCTGTTCGAGCCCGATGCCGGCATGACCGCGCTGGTCGAGGCCGCGCTCGCGCGGCAGCTCGCCGATCTCGACGAGGATTTGCTCCTGCGCGTGCGGCTCAGCGGTGAGGATTTTGCCGATGACGGCGCACTCGATGCGCTGCGCCAGCGCTTCGAAGGCCTCGCCATAGAAATAAGAACAGAGCTGCCGTCCGGGGCCTGCCATTTCGACATGAAGCTCGGCAGGATCGACGCCTCGCCCACCGTCCAATGGGCGCGGCTGTCCGAATTGCTCGAGACTTTGGGGACGCGCGGATGAACGCCTGTTCCGCCATGCTGTCCCGGATCGCGGCGACGCAGTTCACCGCCGCGACCGGTCGGGTGCGCAGGATGCGCAGCAATTTCATCGAAGCGGACGGGCCGATGAGCAGCGTGGGCGACCTATGCTGGATAACCGGACGCGGAGGTGGGGAATTCGCGGCGGAAGTGGCCGCGGTCGACGAAGACCGGATCGTATTGATGCCGTTCGAACCGTCACCCTCCGTCGCCATGAACGCATCCGTCCGTTCGGGCGATTTCAGCGCATCGGTCGGCGTCGGCGATCGCTTCGCGGGCCGCGCCGTCGACGCGTTGGGACGCAGCATCGACGACCTCGACGAAATTCGCGCCGATGCGTGGATGCCGATCGAGGGCCGGCCGCTCGGCACGATGCGGCGCACCGATCCGAAAACGGTGCTGCCGACCGGGGTTCGCGCGATCGACGCGCTGCTGACGCTGGGCGTGGGACAGCGCATCGGTATCTTCGCGGCCAGCGGTGTGGGCAAGACCTCGCTCGTGGAACAGCTCGTCAGGCAAGTCGAATGCGACCGCCTGGTGGTCTGCCTGGTCGGCGAGCGCGGCCGCGAGGTCGAGCGGTTCTGGCGCATGCTCCGGCAAAAGAAGTCGGTTCCTTCGACACTCGTCGCCGCGACATCGGACGAAAGCGCCGCCATGCGCGCCCGTTCGGTCCGGTACGCGATCAGCCTGAGCGAATATTGGCGCGACCGCGGCGAGCATGTCGCGCTGATCGTCGATTCCGCCACCCGCGCCGCCATGGCGTTGCGCGAGATCGGTCTAGCGGCGGGCGAGCCGCCGACGGTGCGCGGCTATACCCCCAATGTGTTCGCCGCGATCCCGCGGCTCGTCGAACGCTGCGGCGCGAGCGTCGACGGCGGCGCGATCTCGGCCTTTTTCACGGTCCTCACCGAAACCGACGATGCGGACGATCCCGTCGCCGAGATGATGCGGTCGCTGCTCGACGGGCATATCGTGCTGTCGCGCCGGCTCGCCGAAATGTCCCATTATCCGGCAATCGACGTCGTGCGCAGCATCAGCCGAAATGCCGCGCAGCTTCGTGGAAGTTCTCATGCAGCGGCGGCCCGCAAGCTGGTCGCGGCGTTGTCTGTCTATGAAGACTCCCGGGCCATGATCGAGACCGGCCTGTATCGCGAAGGCACGAACGAGGAACTCGACGAGGCGGTGTCGCTTCGCCGGCGGGCGCTTCCTTTTCTGATGCAGGAGGACAGGGCCACAGGCTGGGACGAATGCCTCGACCAGCTGATCGCGCTAACCGGAGGGAAACCGGCATGACGCGCGCCGATACGCTCCGTGCTTTGCGCGCTGCAGGGCAAGTGAAGGATGTAAAGGCGCGGCTTGCCGATCAGACGCTCCAAAACGCCAAGGATAGCCTCGATGAAGCAGGCAAAAGCTTGTCCGAAAAGCGCGCCGCTTTCGGCGATGCCGAACGCGCGTGGAGCGAGGGGGTTATGCGCCCCGGTTTCGACCCCGCGATGACGGGCTGGCTGGCCTCAACGCTCGTCGGCGCGGAGACCGAGATGATCGCGGCGCAGGCGCTTCACCGCCAGCGCCGGGATATCGCGGAGCGCAGTCTGAACGAAAAAGCGCGTGCGGAGGGCGAGCGGCGGGTTGTGAGGGATATGAGCAAAGGATCGCTTCGGTTGTTGCAAAAGCATCGCGAGGAAATTGCGCTGGCCGACATGGCCGACCGCCACGCAGCAAAGGGGAAAAAGCGGTGATATCCTCAGCACCATCGACCGATGTCGCCGGTCCGGCCTACGAAAACCGGAGTGCCGCACCGGGCGAACCCGACCAGACCGCATCCGAGGATTTCGCGCGCGTGCTGAGCGGGCTTAAGCAGCGCGTGACTTCTCTGGACGAAAACGCCGAGGTCTCGACGTCCTCCGACCGCGCCATGATGTTCAACGAGACCGGCTTTTTCGGGCGCCCTGTAAAGCGTGAGGCGCCAGCGATCGATGCGGTTGGCGAGTCCGCTCCACCGGAGTTCGACGCTTGCGGTACGCTACCGAAATATGGCGACCGTGCCGGCGCAGTTCCGGTCCCGATCACGGCCGACACGGATTTTTCGGCCGGTCCGAACCGGCGTGATACGCCGGTTCGGGCATGGATGGCCGGGATGACGGAATCGATGGGGACGACACCGCCACATCCGATGTCGCAAGCCGATACTTCCGCCCGGCCGATGCCCGGCGGACCCCCGCCGGTCTCCGCTTTCGCGTCGCGACAGCCGGTTACAGCCGAGTTTGCGGAGAATCGCCCGGGTCCGACGGAGCTCGCGAGCAGGACAACGACATTGCATCGAGCAAATCAGAACTCCGTGCGTATTTCGCTGCAAAAGGGACCGGAAGGAATGATCGTCGCCGTGCGCGCGGACGGCCTTTCGGAGGAGCAGCGCGAGAGCCTGATCGAAGAGGCGCGAAGCCTGCTGGAAGAACTGGGATTAAGCGAGGCCGCGCTCGTCGTGAACGGTCGCCGCGCGGCCTCCGACGGCCAGTCACAGGAGAGGAACTGATGCAAGTCGCCCCGGTAAACCCGGTCGAACCCACGCCGCAGCAGCCGCCGCAATCGACCGCGGATTCGGCCAAGGAAGCGTTCGGCCTCAGCTTTGACTCCCTGCTCAAGATCGTGCTGACGCAGCTGACCTATCAGGATCCGCTGAAGCCGATGGACAATTTCCAGTTCGTCTCCCAGCTCGCGCAATTCTCCCAGATCCAGCAGACCGAGACCATGTCGGACAAATTGCAGGTACTGGTCAGCGCGCAGGCGACGACGCAGGCGACCGGGCTGCTCGGCCGCACCGTCGATGTCCCTGCGGGCGCGCAAACCATTTCCGGAGTCGTGCGGGCGATCTCGTTCGAAAACGGAAATCCGCGTGTCACCATCGAAACCGGCGACGGGCAGACGATCAGCAATATCGCGCTGAGCTCCGTGTCGCAGATCAGGGAAGGAAACTGAATATGCTCGGTGCCATCTATATCGGCCTCAGCGGCCTATCCGCCTATCAAAAAGGCCTGACCGCCGTCAGCAACAACGTAACCAACCTCAATTCCTCCGGTTTCAAGGCGTCGGACGTCAGCTTTTCCGATGTTTACGGAACCAAGGGCGGCAACGGCCTGGCTTATGCGGGCAACGCGCAAGGGGGCGGAAACGGCGTGACGTTCGGCGGCAGCACGATCAATTTCGCGCAAGGCGAGCTGCGCTCGACCGGCCGCGACCTCGACCTGTCGGTCGACGGGGCGGGATTTCTGGTGCTGATGGACGGCAGCGATCTCAGCTATGCCCGCACCGGCAGCTTTTCGGTCAACGAGGACGGGTTCATCGTGCTGCAGGGGACCGATCTCAAGCTCGCGACGCTGGGCGACAGCGGAGCTCCCGTAGCGCTCAACATCGACAGCGTGCGGACCGGCAAGCCGGCGCCGACGACCAGGATCGCATTCTCGGACAATCTTTCCTCGACGGCGACCAATTTTTCGATCGGCGACGTCAAGGTCTACGACAAGGCCGGCAAGGAGCATGTCTGGCAAATCGCCTTTACGAAGAATCCCGATCAGCCCGACAGCTGGACCGTGAAGGTCACGGACGGGGATTCGAAGAAGATCGGAACCCAGCTGTTGCGCTTCAAGAACGGCGTCATCGACCCTGAAACCGCCAAGCTGCAATTCGGCAGCGACAAGAACGGGCCGAAGGTCATCTTCGATTTTTCCGAAAATGTTTCGTCCTACTCGTCGGGCGAGGTGTCTTCGCTCCGGACGGCGTCGGTCGACGGCCATGGCGTCGGCAGCATCAGTCGCCTCAATATCAATGCCGAGGGTCATGTCGAGATTGCCTATTCGAACGGCGAGAAAGCGGATCTCGGCGCGGTCGCCATCGCCGACTTTCGCGATCTGGCCGCGCTCGAACAGCTGGGCGGCGGCCGGTTCGAATATAAGGGCCACGGGCAGCAGAGCTTTCTGGCCAGCGGCGATCCGCGCGTCGGCCATGTGGTATCCGGCCGGCTCGAAGCGTCTAACGTCGATCTGGGCGCGCAGTTCGGCGATCTCATTCTAATCCAGCGCGGCTTCCAGGCCTCGTCCCAGATCGTCAGCGTGTCGAACGACATGATCCAGCAGCTGTTCGGCATCAGGGGCCAGGGCTGATGACGGCCGCCGAGCCCTGGTTGCCGCCTTCGGCTATCGATCCGCAGCGACTGGACGATATCGTCTCGGCGGTGTCCGCCCGCTGGTCGGCGAAATGGTTTCGCTCCTCGGCAGTTGCACCGACACCGCTGCAGCCTGTCACCGATTTGCCCCAGGATTGCGATACGCGGTGGGGGCTGGATGGCGGCGCATTGTGGATCGGGCTGGTCTCGGGCACCTTCGAGGCGATGGCGTCGGCGCTGCTTGGCGAACCCGTCACGGACAGCAGGCTGCGTGACGACGATCGCGAGCTGGTGCGCAAGCTTGCCGACCGCTGCCGCGCCGATCTGATGGTCAGTCTCGCAGAAGCGTTCGGTTACGATACGGCAGAGCCATGGAAATCGGGCGCGGTTCGGACAGGCTCCGATTGCCATGGCTGCGACCTCAACTGGCAAAATGGCAAGATGTTCGCGCGTCTCGCCGTCGCCGGAAACCTGTTCGTCCGCCTGACGAAAGCGCGTCTGCCGCGTCCCGCCGCGCGCCCTTCTCTGGCCGCCATGGACGAAGCGCTGGACGATCAGACGGTCCGCCTGTCCGGCAGGCTCGGCACGGCAAAGCTGACATTGGCCCAAGCCGAAGCGCTGCACCCCGGCGATGTCATACTGCTGGGCAAAGCGATGGACGAACCGCTCGACCTGCTCCTCGATGGCGTGCCGATCGCCCACTCCAGATGCCGGATTGGCGGCGACGAACGGCGTCTGGCGCTCGAACTCACCGGGACATTGCCATGAAACTACCTGATAATGAACATGAAAGTGCGCGCGGCGGCGGAAGCCTGAGCAAGGATGGCAGTGCGGGCAGGCGGCTCGACCGCCAGATGCTGAATCATGTCGAGGTCGAAATCGAAGCCGTGCTCGGCTATGCGCAAAGCTCGATCGGCGCGTTGAACGAGCTCGCCAAGGACAGCGTGCTGGAACTCGATCGCGCGTTGAACGAAGCCATCGAACTCAAGCTGAACGGGAAGGTCATCGCAACCGGCGAGATCGTTTCGCTCGACGGCAAATTCGCCGTGCGCATCGTCGACATCGCGGGCTGAGCCTTCCGATCACATGCGCAAATTCGGTACTTTCAGCTTGGGCGGGGCGTTCGCATGGCAGCCCTCGGCCGCGCTTTCGCAGACCCTGGGCCAGGGCGAGGATATTGGCGTTTCGGTGTGGCGGGTGCTCGCCGCGCTGCTGCTGTGTCTCGGCATCGCGGTCGCGGTCATTCTCGCGCTCCGCAAGCAGGGCGGGCGGATCGATCTGAAGGCGCTGGCGTCCGGTCTGCGATCCGGCGGGTCCATCCGGCCATCGCGCATCGAGATCGTCGAAAGCCGGAGGGCGAGCAGCCGCGCTGAGGTGGTGCTGCTGCGCTGCGACGAGCGCGAATTCCTGGTGATGAT
Source organism: Novosphingopyxis sp. (assembly GCF_965218915.1). Lineage (GTDB taxonomy): Bacteria > Pseudomonadota > Alphaproteobacteria > Sphingomonadales > Sphingomonadaceae > Novosphingopyxis. The sequence continues at coordinate 2,657,733 of NZ_OZ244708.1, forward strand.
ATCGGATACCAGTCTCGTCACCCTCGAAGAGCGAAACGTCGACCGCGCCGGCTTGAACGAGCCCATATCGGGCGATCGGCCATGAAGGCGAAAATATGGGCCATGGCCGGGCTCGTGCTGTCCGCGGTGGCCGTTCCCGCCGAAGCTGCCACCACGCTCGCGGCGGGCGGGACGACCGAACCGGTGCGGATCGCGATCATCCTCGCGCTGCTCGCGGTGGTGCCGGCGATGCTGATCAGCATGACCAGTTTCATCCGGATCATCATCGTCCTGTCGATGGTGCGCCACGCCTTCGGGATGCCGGAAACGCCGCCCAATCCCGTGCTGCTCAGCCTCGCGCTGTTTCTGACCGCGTTCTCCATGGGTCCGACGCTGGAGCGGCTGAACGAAACCGCGCTGCAGCCGCTCCTATCGGAAAACGCCGATATCGAGCAGGTGATGCGCGACGGCAGCGTGCCGCTGCGCGATTTCATGCTGAGCCAGACCCGCGATCAGGACATCCAGGCGATCTACGATATCGCGGGCGATCCGCTCCCCGCGACCCCGGAGGAGGTCGAACTGCTGAAGCTCGCCCCCGCCTTCATCCTCAACGAGCTGCGCGTCTCGTTCACCATCGGTTTCGTGATCCTGCTGCCGTTTCTGCTGATCGATCTGGTCGTATCCAGCATCCTGCTGTCGCTGGGCATGATGATGGTGCCGCCGGCCACGATCGCGCTGCCGATCAAGGTGCTCATGTTCATCCTGATCGACGGCTGGGCACTGGTGCTCCAAGGGGTGCTCGGAAGTTTCGGATGAACGCCCCAGTTCAGAACTCGATGGTCCAGAACGCGGCGATTCAGGGCGCCGGATTTTCCCGATTGCAACGGCCCGAGCGGGTCGAGGCCGCGCATTGGCGGCGATGGCGCAACGGAAACGATGCCCAAAGCCGCCTCTGGCTGTTCGAGCAGCATCTGCCGTTCGCGCGCAGGCTCGCCTATCGCGAATTTCTCCACCGCGATCGCAGCGTCAGCGAGCGGGACGATTTCGACCATTGGGCGACCGAGGGCCTGCTCCAGGCGCTCGACCGGTACGACCCACTGCGCGGCGCGGGATTTCGCAGCTTCGCCAAGCGGCGCATCGTCGGCAATATCGCGAACCACGCCCCCAAGATGAGCGAACGGCTACAGCAGGGTCTGGCCCGGCGCCGGGCCGAGCGCGACCGGATCGAATCGCTGAAGGCGAGCGACGAAGGGGATGCGCTGAAGCGTCTGGCCGAGCTGGCCGCGGGGCTCGCCATGGGGTTGATCGTGGAAAAGGCCTCCCGCATCACGCTGGAATCGATTCCGGACGGCGCGCCCAACCCCTATGAGGGGCTGGCCTGGAGCGAGATGATCGCGCTGGTGGGCCGTACGATCGACACGCTGCCCGAGCGCGAGGCGATGGTTCTGAAACAGCATTATTTCCATGGCGTAAGTTTTGCCCAGACGGCGGATATCATAGGCCTGTCGAAGGGGCGGATTTCGCAGCTCCACCGTAGCGGCATCGACCGGCTGCGCCTTTTGCTGGGCGAGTTGAAGGGAGAATGGTAGTGCAAGGCATGATGAACGATCAGGAACTGGCGGCGCTGAGCGCCGCCGTCGCGCGCCCGGACGCCGACGATCTCGCGCTGGTGGACGGGGCGCTGCGGGCCCATCCGGACGATCCGCGCCTGCATTTCCTGTACGCCTCGCTCTGCGCGGCCCATGGCCGGTCCGTCCAGGCGCACGGTTCGTTCATGCGCGCTCTGGAAATCGCGCCCGATTTCGCGGTGGCGCGGTTCCAGACGGGTCTGTTCGAACTGACCTCCGGCGAGGCGTCCGAGGCGCTGGCGACCTGGGGGCCGCTGCTGCGCCTTCCCGAGGAGAATTATTTTCGCCAGTTCGTGGAAGGCCTCACCCACATGATCCGCGACGAGTTCGGACCCGCCATCGCCCGCTTCCGCCGCGGCATCGCCCTGAACATCGAGAATCCGCCGCTGAACGACGACATGAATATGCTGATCGAGCAATGCGAGACGCTGGCCGGCGGCGGGAGCCCGGATATGGCGGACGAAGGAAGCTCGCCGACATCGTTCGTGCTGAACCAGTTCAGCCGCACCAGGCACTGACCCCCGCGATGACGAGGGTTACGCAAGCCGATCAGGCGATCATGCTGCTACGCGCTCAGCTCGAGCGCATGGGCCGCGCCCGCTCGTCGCAAAAAGGGTCCCGCGCCCCGCGCGCGGCGGTCGCCGGCACGAAGCCGCTGGAACGGGTGCGCGAACTGGCCGCGCTCGGCGCGCTGTCGGACGAACAATTTGGCGATGCGCTGATCCACAATCTGCTGGCCGAGCAGTTCGGCGAAAGGCTGTCCAGCGATGCCGCCTTCGTCGGGCTGAGCGAAGACGTTACGCGGCTGCTGCGATCGGACGCCGAAACGGGAGCGTTGCTGGATCAGGTGGTCCGGCAGTTGCGGACCGCATGACAGTCTTCAAGGTCTGATAGTCGCCAGAAATTGCGCCAAGGTGCGGCCCTTCTCATCGATCGGACGGCTGATGGCCAGGTCGAAAATCCGTTTCGCCTGAGCCTCATCTCCCTCGCCGGCCTTGAGCAGCATCGCGGCCAGCGCCGCCCCGAAGCTCTCGCGGTCCAGTCGCCGCGCGACTTCCGCCCGTTCGCGGCCGCGGTCCAGGTCGCCCGCAACGATGTCGAGCACCGCCAGGGCCCCGTGCGGCTCGGCAAAGGTCGGGTCGATCTCGCAGGCGCGCTCGAACCGTTCGCGCGCGGCGTCCGCATCGCCGCCGACATAATGCGCCCATCCCGCCGCGACCCATGAGCCGAGATGCGTTCCGAACATGTCCGCGCCGCGGTCCAGATCCCGCGCGGCGGCCTTGGCTTCGCCATCGTTCAGCTTGGCGAGCCCGAGGCCGATCCAGCCACGCGGATTGTGCGGGTTGCGTTCGAGCGCCCTTTCGAACAACGCTGTCGCTCCGGCATTGTCCCGTTCGGCAAGGGCCAGGGTGCCCCGCGCCGCGAGCGCATCGGGATGATCGCCGGCCTTGGCGGCGCAGGCGGCCGCGAACTCCTCGTCCTCGGTATCGATGGCGAGCACGGACAGGGCGGCCATGAGACCGGGATCGTCCGGATACAGCGCGGCATAACGCCGCCCTTCCGCGATCGCATCGTCCCAACGGCCGAGTTGATGCAGCACTTGCACGCGCAGCATCGCGGCCGATGCAAGCGACTGGGCCGACGCGGCGTCCACCGCTTCCAGCGCGGCCTCATGGTCTCCTTCCATCGCCAGCGACCAGCCGTGATTGAAGCGCACCGCCGGCTCGTCGACGCCCGCGTCGCGCAGGATGCGAAAATGCTCCTCTGCGGCCGAAAAGTCGCGCCGCTGCATGGCCTCCAGCCCGGCGAGATGGCGCGCGCGCCTGTCGAGGCCGCCGCCTGCCGCCTCGAGCCTGGCAAGGGTTTTGCGTGCGACCTCCGCCCGGTCTTCGTTCAGCGCAGCCTCGATCAGGTCGGTCATCAGCGCGATGTTGCCGGGGTCCTGCTCGAGATAACCGGCCAGCCGGTCCGTGCGGCCGGTTTCGGGCATTGCGGTGTCTTCCATGGAACACATCCCCTCTTCTACAGGATTCACGCTTCGATCCGTACGATATCGAACGAGCTGAGGTCGATCTTGACCGGTATCTCGTTGACCGACAATATGGCGAGGCGCGGCAAGGCGCGCCTGGTCAGGCCGTGCAGATAACGCCGGATTTCACCGCTGCAGAGCAGCACCGGCGTCCTGCCCTGCCCCATCATCTTGTCCGCGAGCGGCGCCAGCGAGCGCAGCAGCTTTTCGGCAACCGACGGTTCGAGCGCCATGCCGGGAGTGCCCGCCGCGTCCTTTACGTTGCCCAATATCTGGTTCTCGATGCGCGGATCGAGGCTCAGCACCGCCAGATCGGGATGGCGTCCGCGCAGTTGGTGACAGATGGCGAAGCTCATCCGCTGACGCACTTGCTCGGTCAGTTCGACCGGGTCCTTCTGGCTTCGCGCGAGATCGGCGAGATGTTCGACGATGAGATCGATATTGGCGATCGATACGCCCTCGGCCAACAGGTTCTGCAGTACCCGCTGGACGTCCGACATGGTGAGGCAATTGGGGATCAGCTCCTCCACCACGCTCGGCTGGCGTTCGCGCACATCCTCCATCAGTTTCACCACGGCCGCCCGCGTCAGCAGCGTCGCCGCTTCCGTCCGCACGACCTCGCCGAAATGCGTCAGCATCACGGTCAGCGGATCGATGACGGTATATCCTTTGGCGCGGGCCTCTTCGGACAGGCCCGGCTCGATCCAGACGCCGGGCAGATTGAACGCGGGATCGGCGCCGGGCACGCCTTCGATATCGGCAGGTTTGCCGCCACCCGATATGACGAGCAAACGCTCGGGGTGGAGCGTGCCGGAGGCATAGCCGCTGCCGAACAGCATGATCTGATAGTCGAGCCCGCCAAGGCCGTCGCCGTCGGCAAGCCGCACCGCAGGAAAGCCGATGCCATAGGACAGCTCGTGCGTGCGCCGCGCCGCGCCGATGCGATCCATGATCAGCGCGCTCTGCTCCTTCCAGACAGCGGAAAGCTCCGCGCCCAGGCGGATTTCGATCGTCGGCGGAAGATTGCCGCCGGCGCCCTCGGCTTCCGGATCGTCGCGCGTTTCCGCTTCGAGTTCCAGCTGGCGGCCGCGCGCCCGGATACGCAGCCAGGCGAAAAAGGCGAGCCCGGCGATCAGGACGATCGGCCATTTCGGCATGCCCGGCATGAACAACAGCGCGGTCAGGACGATCGTCACGATCAGCGGAATGCGCGGTTCGGTGGCGAGCTGCCGGAAGATCTCCGCGCCGAGCTGCCGGTCGGCGGACGAGCGGGTGACGATGATCCCGGTGGCGATCGAGATGATCAGCGCGGGCAGCTGCGTGGCGATACCGTCGCCGATGGTGAGCAACGTGAAGCGCTGCATCGCCTCGGACCAGCTCATGCCCATCTGCATGACGCCGACGACGAGCCCGGCGATGATGTCGATCAGCAGGATGATGATCCCGGCGACCGCGTCGCCCTTCACGAACTTGCTGGCGCCGTCCATCGAACCGTAGAATCCGGCCTGTTTCTCCAGCTCGGCCCGGCGGCGCACGGCTTCCTTCTGATCGATCAGCCCCATGTTGAGATCGGCGTCGATGCTCATCTGCTGGCCCGGCATGGAATCGAGCGTGAAGCGCGCGGCCACTTCGGACACGCGCTGCGCACCGGCGGTCACCACCACATATTGCACGACGATCAGGATCAGGAAGACGACGATGCCGATCACGAAGTTCCCCTGCACGGCATAGGCCCCGATCGAATCGATCACCGCGCCGGCATCCGCGCCGGTCAGGATGAGCCGGGTGGCGGCGACGTTGAGCGACAGGCGGTAGAGCGTCGCCACCAACAGCAATGAGGGAAAGGTCGAGAATTCGACCGGCTTGCCGACATAGAAGGTCAGCAGGAGGATGGTCAGCCCGAAGCCGAAATTGACGATGATCGCGAGATCGAGGAGCGCCGGCGGGATCGGCGAGAACAGGATGACCAGGATCAGGATCATCCCCAGCACAAGCGTCAGGTCCTGCCCCTTGTCGAACAGCTTGCTCACTTGCTTTGCTCCCCCATGTCCGCCCCGCTGCGCAAGGTGATGTAAATGCCCGCGATCTCGCGGTAGAGCCCGGACGGCACCTCCCGGTTGACCTCACCGGTACGAAACAGCTTGCGCGCCAGGGGACGGTTCTCGATCGTCGGTATTCCGAGCCCGAACGCCTCGCGTTTCAGCGCGAGTGCGAATGTGTTGCGTCCTCTGGCGGTCACCGTCGGGGCCGCCATGCTGCGCGGGTCGTAACGCAGGCCGATCGCATAATGATCGGGATTGGTAATGACGACGTCCGAGCCGGCGAGCGAGCCCAGCGAGCCGTTCTGCGCGGCGTATTCGGCATGGAGCTGCTTGCGCTTCTGCTTGATGCGCGGTTCGCCCTCGCGGTCCTTGTGCTCGCGCGTGACCTCTCGCTTGCTCATGCGCATCTGCTTGGCGAACCGCGCCCGCACGATCAGCTGATCGAACAGCGCGAACATGAAGGCGAGGCCTACGAAGGCGAAGATCAGGCGAAGGCCGGCGGCGTTCATGGCGGTCACGAGCGACTGCGCGCCGTCGAACGAGCCCGCGAATTTCTCCGCCGCGGCCGATACGACCAGCCAGCTCACCACCCCGTAGACGATGAACTTGGCGACGTTCTTGGCGGTCTCCTTCAGCATGTGGACCGAGAACAGTCGCTTCAATCCTTTGGCCGGATTGAGCCGGCTGAAGTCGGGCTTGAGCGGCTGGCTGGAAAAGATGAAACCACGCAGCTGCAACAGCTCGAGAAACACCAGAAAGGTGACGCTCGTGCATCCCAGCAAGATCAGCGGCAGCAGGGCGGGCCAAGCGACCGCGGACGCCACCCCGAGCACCTTTGACGGCTCATTCACATGATCGAACCCCGAGGTGAGCGAAATCCGCATCACGTTGAGCAGCTTGCCCGCCATGACCGGGCCGGCGAACAGCGTGAACAGGCCGAGCGCCACCATACCCCCGAAAAAGCCGAGATCGGCGCCGCGTGCGACCTGCCCCTTCTCGCGCGCCTTGCGCAGCTTGAACGGCGTGGCCTCTTCCGACTGGTTCTGTTCCTGCTCCGCCATCGCCGCTATCCAAGCAGAAACGCGGTGTTTTCGAGCGCCAGCCGGAGGATGCGGACGAACAGGACGCCGGTCAGCGAAAGCCCGATGGGAAGCGCGATCAGCAGCGCGATCGTCTTTACCTGAAAGCCGAGCAGCAGCATGTTCATCTGCGGCAACGTCCGCGACATGAACGCGACGGTCAGATCGAGCAGGAACAGCACCAGCAGGACGAAGCCGGCCAGCCCGAGCGCGATGACGAACACTTGGCCGACATAAGCGAGCAGCCTTGCCAAGGCGCCCGGATCGCTGCCGACGACCGCTTGCCCGAGCGGCACCGCCTCCACCGAAGCCGCCCAGATCGCCAGCAGATCATGACCGCCGCCTTGCGCGAAGAAGATGGCGCCCGCCAGATAGGCGAAGATGGTGCCGACCAATGGCAGTTGCGCGCGCGTGGTGGGATCGACCAGCAATGCGAGACCGAAACCGGCCTGAACGTCGATCGCCCGGCCCGCCCAGAGCATCGCCGCGAAAGCGAGCTGCAGCGACAGCGCCATGCCAACGCCCATGAACAGCTCGCCGGCCGCGACGGCCGGCAGGCCGCGCGCCAGAAAGTCGGCGCTCCATGTCGCCTCGGGTTGCGCGCCGGCGACGGCGGCGGTCAGCGCCACTCCGAAGCCGACGCGGACCGACGACGGGATTCGCAGCAGCGTGAACGGCGGCGCGAACGCCAGCGTCGGTGCGATCCGCAGCGACAGCAGCGCGATCGCCAACACCCGGCCGAGCAGTTCTTCCATGATCGCGCGAACCCGGCCCGATCAGCCGGCCAGCGTCGGGATGGTAAGGTAGAGCGAGCGCGCGAAATCGGTCATGCGCGACACCATCCACGGTCCGAGCGCGATCAGCAGCGCGCCGGAGACGAGGATTTTCGGCACGTAACTCAGCGTGATTTCCTGGATTTGCGTCGCCACCTGGAAAATGCTGATGAGGATGCCGACCAGCAGGGTGGCGCACAGAATCGGTCCTGCGATCAGCAGTCCGTTCCAAAGCATCTCGTTCATGAAATTCAGCGCGCGATCCGCCCCCATGCGTCCCTCCCCGACACATGCCGCACGGCCGAATCGCCCGGCGGCTCCGCATTCTACTGAGGTTTCATGATCCGCGAAAACAAAATTCGGATTATCTTCGAGGCAGCCCGTCGAGCGGTCGAACCGGACCTGCGTTACCACGAATTGGAAATGGTGCCCGGGGGCGGGATCGAACCGTCGACACTACGATTTTCAGTCGTATGCTCTACCAACTGAGCTACCCGGGCATCGCGCTTGGGCGGCGGACGTATGGCCGGCCTTCAAACGGGAAATGGGCCTATAGGCGGGCCGAAGCGGGCTTGTCCAGCCCCGTTTAACGCTCGTCCTCGCCCTGCCCGATGCTCTCCGGCGGGGCGGCGGGGCCGGGGATGCGATAGCCGTCGCCGAGCCATTTCAGGAGGTCGCGATCCTTGCATCCCGCGCTGCAGAACGGGGCGTATCTTCCGCTCGCCGGCTTGCCGCAGGCGGGACATTTGGGCTGGCTCATGCTTCCACCTCGTTGATCGCCTCGCCCCCGCGGATCGGGCGGGAGGGATCGCTTTCCATGGCCACCGGCCGGCCGATCCGGGCCGCCAACTCCTCGACCATCGCAAACCCTTTTTCCAACCGTTTCACGACCGCCGGATGCGCGCGCAGGGTAAGCTGCCCACGCCCGTTCGAGCGCTCGCCGCGCCGCAATAGCTCCAGCGCGGCGGAAGCGACGGCATTGCCCTGCAGCGTCTCGAGCGTGGAGGCGCGGGTGCGGCGGCGGATCACCTGCAGCAGACCGAAGCCGTTGACCGCGGTCCGCTCGCAATCGAACGTCGTCGCCGCGTCGAACAGCTCGGCGAGCTTCACTCGGTCGGCCTTGGTCGCCAGCGTCGGGCAATCGACCGCGATATTGCCCTGCAGATCGAACATCGCGATCGCGCGGGCCACTTCGGGCGCGGCGGCCAAGGCGAGATCGCGCGGCGGCAGGTCGCCATCGACGTCGATCGCCACGAACGCGGACGTGATTTCGATGCGCAAGCTGCCGCCCGCGAACGGCCACAGCCCCTGGCGCGCCTGTTCGATCCAATCGTTCCAGCCATGATCGTCCAGCGTCTCCGCGCCGGCCGCGCGCAGTTCGCGTACGGGGCCATCGGCGGCAATCCGTTCGCGCAGCGTCGGACCCTGGCCGCACGATTTGTCGCTGGGCCGGGCCAGCAGCTCCTTGAATCGACCGCGTTCCGCCCCCGCTTCGCGGGTGATTTCAACGGTGACCATCTGTCCCTCGCCGAGACCCTGGGGGATGGGGGACAGCAGGCCTTGCAGCCCGCCGCTCGTTTCGATCAGCCCGCGGCCGCCCAGCAGTTTTACCAGCCTGGCATCCTCGATCACCGCGCCCGCGCGCGCCGCGCTCGGGCGCTCGATCCGGATTGCCACCGGGCGCCCGTCGTCAAGTTTCAGCGCGCGCACCTCGCCGATACCATTCTCGTACAACCACTCAGCCAAGCGGATATCCCCCCTGTTTCAAAAGCAGCCGGGTTTCGTAGAGCGGCAAGCCGATTACGCCGGAATGGCTGCCCGACATCCACAGCATCAGCGCCTCGGCCCGGCCCTGCACGGCATAGCCGCCCGCCTTGCCGATGCCTTCGCCGCTCTGGACATAGGCGGCGATTTCGCTGTCGTGCAGCGGCTTGAACTTGACGATGCTCTCGGCGCATTTGCTGCGCTGCGTGCCGTCCGCGGCGATGACGCTGACCGCGCTGTAGACGCGGTGGCGGCGGCCCGAAAGCAGCTTCAGGAAGCGCCGGTTCATGTCGGCATCGGCCGCCTGTTGCAGGATGCGGCGGCCGGCCGCGACGGTGGTGTCGCCCGCGAGCACGATCTCGCCCTCCCCGCGTTTGACGGCGCGGGCCTTTTCCTCGGCCAGGCGCAGCGCATAATCGCGCGGCAGTTCCCCTTTGCGGGGGGTCTCGTCGATGTCGGGGACGGCAATGCGGTCCGCAAACACGCCCAGCCGCGCCAGCAGATCGCGCCGGCGCGGGCTGGACGATGCCAGCACCAGCGGCGGCCTTTGCGGAACGCTCATCCGCGCGTCATTTGAAGCGATAGGTGATCCGGCCCTTGGTAAGGTCATAGGGGGTCAGTTCCACCAGCACCTCGTCGCCGACCAGCACGCGGATGCGGTTCTTGCGCATCTTGCCGGCGGTGTGGCCGAGGATTTCATGGCCGTTCTCCAACTCCACGCGGAACATCGCATTGGGCAGGAGCTCACGAACGTGGCCGTGCATTTCGAGAAGTTCTTCTTTCGCCATTCCTGTCCAAACATCGTTGCGGGACCAGCGCGGATCGCCCGGGTCGCCCGCCCCCTAGCCTCCTTATAATCAAAAGGGAAGGCGGCGCGCTCTTCGACCAACATGGCATCCGTATCCACCAGCGACAATTGGTTACAGAAATTCGGGAGGATTTTGGCCCCCGCATCGGTTAAGCGACTGTCCAACGGGGCATATCCAGCGCGTTTTGAAGCCTGCGCCAACGCCAGATCGAGTTTTTCCGGCCATGAAATTATCCGTCGCCAAAGCCCTGCTCGTCTGTTCGGCCGCCCCGGTCGCCCTCGTTTTTGCCTGGCCGGTATGGGCGCAGGATCAGCAAACCACCGATCAGGCGGGCGGCGCGGGCCAGACCGATGCCAAGGACGACGCACCCGCCGATGCCGATTCGGAGACTTATAGCGACGCCGATATCGTGGTTCGCGCGATCCGGCCAAAGGGCGAAGTCGATACCGACATTCCCGTGCTCGACGAGCTGAGCGCCGAAGACGTGGCGGGCTATGGGGCATCCTCGATCGACGAGCTGATCGAGCTGCTCGGCCCTCAAACCGGATCGGCGCGGGGGCGCGGGGGCGGGCGGCCCGTAATCCTCCTGAACGGCCGGCGTATCTCCAGCTTCCGCGAGCTGCGCGACCTGCCTCCGGAAGCGATCGCGCGGGTTCAGATTTTCCCCGAGGAGTTGGCGCTGCAATATGGCTATCGCCCGGACCAGCGCGTCATCAATCTGATACTGGTGGACAATTACGCCTCGGTGATCGGCGAACTGGAATATGGCCAGCCGACGGGCGGCGGCAAGAGCAAACAGGAAACCCAGCTCGGCCTGACCCGCATCGGCGACGATTTCCGGCTGAACCTCAACGCGGAATATACCCATGAGAGCGCGCTGACCGAGGCCGAGCGCGACATCGTGCAGCCTCCGTCCGGCGCCGACGTGCTGCTCCCCGCCGCGCTGAGCGACATCGGCGAATATCGCACGCTGCTGCCCGAGACCGATGCGTGGCAGCTCAATGGCAGCTACAGCCGCAATCTTTCCGAGACGGTCACGCTGGCGCTCAACGCGGCCTATGAGCTGCAGGACAGCTTCTCGCTCAACGGCCTGCCGGGTATCGATTTTTTCGTGCCCGGCACCAGCCCGTTCTCGGCCACGGAAACCGACACAACGGTGACGCGGCTCTATACCACGCCGCAGCCGCTCGCGCGCAACGCCACGACCGAAACGCGATCGGCCAGCGCCGGGCTGAGCGGCGATACCAGCGGCTGGCGCTGGTCGCTGAACGGCAATTATTCCGAGGTCGAAAGCCATACGCTAACCGATCGCTCGCTCGACAGCGCGGTTCTGGAGGCGATGGTGACGGCGGGGCTGGTCGACCCGTTCGATCCCGCCACCGGCCGAGACCTGCGCTTCGTCCAGCCCGATCTCAGCGACAGCCTCAACAGCACGGCGGACGTCACCGGCGAGGCATCGGGAGCGCTCCTCGATCTGCCCGCGGGCGAGGTGCGCCTCAGCCTGAACGGCGGTTACAACCGGCAGGATATCAGCGGCGTCGCCACCCGCTCGGGCGATCTGTTTCCTACCGATCTCGGCCGCGGCGCCGCCAGCGTCGGCGGCAATATTTCGCTGCCCGTATCCAGCCGCCGCGAGGGCGTGCTCGATGCGATCGGCGATCTCACGCTGAACGCCAATGCCGGCTACAAGCATCTCACCGATTTCGGCGATCTCAAAAGCTATGGCGGCGGCTTCACCTGGGCGCCGACCGAGAACCTGCGCATCCTGTTCAGCTATATCGGCGAGGAAGCGGCCCCGTCGGTCTCGGACCTCGGCGCGCCGATCATCCTGACGCCCAATGTGCCGATCTTCGATTTTACCACCGGCCAGTCGGTGCTGATCGACCGCACCACCGGCGGCAACCCCGGGCTGATCGCGGAAAGCCGGGGCGACATCAAGTTCAACATCGGTTGGGAACCGGGCTTTCTCGAGGATTTCCGGATCGAGGCGGAATATGACCGCAACCGCTCGAGCGACGTGACCAACGCCTTCCCGCTGCTCACCCCCTCGATCGAGGCGGCGTTTCCGGACCGGGTGACGCGCGGCGCGAACGGCACGCTGCTCGCGCTCGACGCGCGGCCGGTGACGTTCAGCGAAGTGAACAGCGAGCGCATCCGCTGGGGCATCAATTATCGCGGCGAATTCGGCGGCAGCGACGAAGCAGAAGGCAGCGGCGGCGGCGGCGGGCGCTATGGGCGCGGCAGCGGAGCGGGTGCCGGCGGTGATGGTGCGCGCGGCGGTCGCGGACGGCGCAGCGACGCGGCGGCATCGGACGAAGCACCGCCGCAGACCGATGCTGCACCGGCTCCGCCGCAGGACGGCGCACCCGCCGAAGGACAAACCCCGCCAGCGGCCGCCGCGCAAACGCAAGGCGGCGATCAGCAGCAGGTGGAAACGCCGCGCGCACGCGGTGGCGGCGGACGGCGCGGCGGCGGCGGCGTGCCTGGATTCGGCCGGGGCGAGGACGGCAAGGGCCGCTGGAACGTCTCGCTCTATCATACCTACACGTTGCAGGACGAGGTGGTGATCCGTCCCGAACTGGGCACGCTGGACCTGCTCGACGGCGATGCCATCGGCGCGTCCGGCGGCAGCCCGCGCCACCAGATCGAGCTGGAGGGCGGTGTCTTCTACAAGGGCATCGGCCTGCGCCTGTCCGGCAACTATGCCTCGGCCACCCGCGTCAACGGCGACGCGTTGACCGGATCGAGCGACCTGTTCTTCGGCGACCTCGCCACCTTCGATCTGCGGCTGTTCGCCAATCTGGAACAGGTGATCGCGGACGAAGGTTTCTGGAAAGGCACACGCGTATCCTTGCGCGTCGACAATCTGTTCGGCGCAATCCAGAACGTGCGGGGCGAGGACGGCAATACGCCGCTGCGCTACCAGCCAGGCTTCGTCGATCCGGTCGGCCGCTATGTCGAGGTGGATTTCCGCAAGCGGTTCTAACGCGTTCGGCGGCGCGGCGGGATACGGGGCGAGCAGCGGCGCGGCGGCAGGAACCTGCTCCCGGCCGGCGGGTTGGGCCTTGCATGAAAACCATTGCGCTGCTCATCACCGGCCTGACGCTCCTGTCGGGATGCGACCGGGGCGAAACCCCCGCCCCCGCCCCTACTGGCGCGCCCGAAACGAGCATGGCCGCGCCGCCCGCCCCGGCGCCGTCCGCGACCCCGGAGCCCGCCACGCGCGACTGGCGGAGCGAGGACGGCACCATCGCCCTCACCTACCCCTCCGCGCTGGCCCCATCGGCATCCACCAGCACGTCCGGGCCTTTTCCGGCAACCTATTTCACGCCCGAAGGCTGGCGCGCGATGTCCGACGCCGCGCCCGTCGGTCCCGGCGAAGGCCTGGTCCGCTTCAGCGAGGACACCCGCATCGCCGGAAGCGTACCGCGCGTCGCCACCGAGATCCTGCAGATCGGCCGCAGCGACGATGCCGATGTCATCGCCGACTGCCTCACACGCGGGCTGGAGGGCGGCAACGGCTCGAAGCAGCCGGATCGCACGATCGGCGGTGTACGCTTCACCGTCTACCGCAACGGCGATGCCGGCATGAGCCACCAGCTGTCGAGCACCGACCTGCGCGCGGTGCATAAGGGCCGCTGCATCGCGATCGACCGGCTAAGCAGCTCGGTCCCCGCCGTAGCCGATGGCGACGCCCGGCCCGATCGCACGAGTGCGGAGGTTGAGAAGGACTTCGATGCGGTACTGGCGAGCTTGACGTTCGAGTAAGTACGGCGATCCTGTGATGGCTGCATTCGGGTGGATAGGGGACAGGCCGCTTTCGTCGGTGACACATGAAATGCTGCCTGTGAATGAGAGCCTTACTTCCCGCCCGCAGAGTTTCGTTGGAGCTGTTGATAGACACCAAGGCGGTCTGTGATTTGCCAATGGCCCGTAATCCGATCATCGTCGTTGAACATATAGACGGTCGCCCCCGACATATGGATCGTCTGCCGTGATGCTGGGAATCCGGGCAGATCGCCGAGGTGCGTCGCACTCCACTGCCAAGTCATGACGACACAGTCCCCATCTTCGAACAGGCCTTGCGTATGGAAGCGCTGATCGGGGAAGGCGGCTCGCGACTTTGCTACCCGATCTTGAAAGCCCGTAAGGTTGAGCGCCATGCCATCCCAGGGATCGCCGGGATCGTGATGAATCGTGTAGGTCTCAGCAATGAACTCGTCCGCCGCATCCGTGTATCCATCATCCCAAACTCGCCGAATGAACTCGGCTAGGAGTTGCTTACGAATATGGCCTTTCATCTTCACTTCCTCGTCGCTGCGTGCGGGGCATCTGGTAGCCTGCCCGTAGACAGCATTCCAAACGTCAGCAATTGGCGAGTAGCCCCTCCGCGTCGAACGACCGTCCATAGGTCGTTTTCGGACATCTCAGCTAGAACGACGCTTACAATGTTGGGATTTTTCTGCGCCCATCGGATTGCCCGCCGTCCCACAAAACTCCTGTAGGAAATATCCGATCGCCAATTTGCAATGCATGTCCGTTTACTTGGTTTCCTTTGCACAGCTTTCTTGCGCAGATCGTGCGCGCTACCCCTACCCCGCCAGCCCCAGCTTGCGGAGCGCGCGATAGGCGTAGGCCTTGCCCTTGTTGCTCGCCGGGAAGCGGCCCGGGGCGCTGGGGTTGAGCCCAGCGCGGCGCAAGAGGCGGTTGAAGCCGTGGGCGTCGGCCTCGGCAAAGCTCCAGTCGCTGCGCCATGTGATCGACAGCGAGATCGACGGCTCCGGACCGTTGCGCACGAAATGCGGCGCCATCACCGGCACGAACACCGCTTGGCCGGGCGCAAGGTCAGTCGACAGGCCGGAGCCCAGAAACTCGTCGCGCCATGCCAGGTTGCGCTGATGCCCCGAATGATAGGCCTCGTGCGATGAGGGCGGGGCGAAGCGCGCGTCGCCGGCCGGGAACTGCGTCATGGTCTTGGTCCCGCGCAATTGCAGCAGGATGTTGTGCTCGGGATCGAAATGATAGGGCGTCATGGAGCCTGGCGAGGACACGAAGATGAACCCCTGCGGCCGCAGCATCCGCCCGGTCTTGGTCTCGATCGTGGGTTTCAGCTCGCCGAGCAGCTCCAGCAGCATCGTTTCGTAATCCGCCATCTGCTCGATATTTTTCAGCACCGCCCAGCTTTGGCAGACGTCGATGGTGCGGATCGTCTCGCCGATCGAGAGGCCGTTGCCGGGCACTGCGGCGGCATCGATACCCACCGGCAGGTCGCCCGGATTATACTCCACGCTCTTGGGCGGCAGCGCCTCGCCGAGCTCGGCGATCGCTTCCAGCGTCAGCAGCTCGTGCGCGCGCAGATGATGCGTCAGCCGGTGCGGCGCCTCGGGATAGTTTTGCGCGAACAGGGCGACCGCTTCGCCGCCAAAAACCTGGCTCATGCCCGGTCTCCGCCGCGGGCGGCCATCCAGTCCTCCGCCTTGCGCAGCCCGGCAAACGCCAGCCTCCGCGCGGCGCCGCCGATCGCCACCGACACCCGGCCGATCGCGCGGCGTTCGGTCCACAGGCTGTCGATCATCGGATGATCGGGCGCAGCGCAGCTGTCCGCCCAGCCGAAACCCGGCCGGTCGAGCAGCGCATAATTTTCGATCTGCAGCAGCACCCCGGGCGAGAAGCGTGCGAAACTTTCGTCGAACGCGGTTTTGAACGAGAACACGCCGTCGCCCGAACGCAGGTTCACCAGCATGGCGATCGGCGCGCTCTCGAAGCTGAACGACAGCAACTCCAGCCGTCCATCTCGCGCCATCGCGCCGAGCATATCGTGAAACAACGCGCGCGTGCTGTCTTGGCTGCCGAGCGCGCTTTGTCCTTGCCCCTTCCAGCCCGCCGCTTCCAGCGCGAGGAAAGCGTCGATCCACTCTTCCAGCCCCTGGCTTCCGTCGGAGCGTTCGAAGTCGAGCCGCCCCAACTCCTCGAGCCGTCGTTTCTGGCGGCGCAGTTCCTTGCGCTTTTTTGGGCGGACCGCCTGCTCATAATAGGCCTTCGCGGTGAGGTCGGAGCGCAGAAACGCGCGCTGATGGCGGCACACCACATCGCAGCGGCGGCGCTCATCGGCGCAAACGGAGAGCAGCGCCTCGGCGACCGGTCCGCCGAGAGCAACCCCGTTAAGATGGAAGAAAAGCCCCGCCCCCGGCGCGATGTCGAGTTCGGCGAGCAACGCCTGCCAGAAGACCCGCTCACGGCCTGGCGCAATGAGGGGGTTGCCGAGAAAGGCGTTGGGATGCAGCCAGTTCTGCCAATGAGGCAGCGGCCGCGCGCCGTAGCGCCGTTCCAGCGAAAGCGGCATCAGCCCGATCAGCTGGCTCGCGCGCGGCGCGCCCTCCCAAAGCAGGAACAATTCGGCCATGCCCCGCGGATCGCAATGTGCCAGCGCGGCCGGGAGCACGCGGCTCTCGTCGAAGATATTGGCTTCGCCCGACCGGCCATCGAGCGCCTGCCAACTGTGCAGCAGCGCAACGTCGATCGCCGTTGCCTCGATCCGCTCGCTCCGTTCCGCGCCGAAGAACGACGCCGGATGCCGCAACGCGCCATCGAACGCGGTCGGGAAAACGATCTGGTTCAAGCGAAGCGCTCCATAAGAGCTTCGATTTACCGCGGAATCGCAAATAAATGGCTAAGATGCCCAATGCGTCACCCCGGCGAAAGCTGGGGTCTCGAGCCGGATTGCAATGACGCCGGGAATGCCATTATATCGAGATTAGCTCCACCACGGTCGGATCGGAATGCGACCGTCAAGCCGATCATCCCGCCGCGAGCGCCGCCAGCAGCAGCAGCGCCACGATGTTGGTGATCTTGATCATCGGGTTCACCGCCGGGCCCGCGGTGTCCTTGTACGGATCGCCCACGGTATCGCCGGTCACCGCGGCCTTGTGGGCTTCCGAGCCCTTGCCGCCGTGATTGCCGTCCTCGATATATTTCTTGGCATTGTCCCACGCACCGCCGCCCGCCGTCATCGACAGCGCGACGAACAGGCCCGAGACGATCACACCGAGCAGCAGCGCGCCCAATGCGGCGAAGCCGTTGGCCTGATCCGCCACCGCACTGATCACGAAATAGACGACGATCGGCGCCAGCACCGGCAGCAGCGACGGCACGATCATCTCCTTGATCGCCGCCTTGGTGACGAGATCGACCGTGCGGCCGTAATCGGGCTTGGACGTGCCCGCCATGATGCCGGGATTGTCGCGGAACTGACCGCGCACCTCCTCGACCACCGCGCCCGCCGCGCGGCCGACCGCGGTCATGCCCATCGCGCCGAACAGATAGGGGAGCAACGCGCCTAGAAGCAGGCCGACGATGACGTAGGGATTGCTGAGCGAGAAATCGACGTCGAGGTTCGGGAAGAACTCGTCGAGATCGGTGGTGAAGGCGCCGAACAGGACCAGAGCGGCGAGCCCTGCCGAGCCGATGGCATAGCCCTTGGTCACCGCCTTGGTGGTGTTGCCGACCGCGTCGAGTGCGTCAGTCCGCTCGCGTACGCTCTCGTCCAGCCCCGCCATCTCGGCGATGCCCCCGGCATTGTCGGTAACCGGGCCGTAAGCGTCGAGCGCCACGACCATGCCGGCCAGCGCCAGCATCGCGGTGGCGGCAAAGGCGATGCCCATGAGGCCCGCCAGCTGATAGGCGACGACGATGCCGACGACGATTACCAGCGTCGGCAGCGCGGTCGATTCCAGCGAGATGGCAAGGCCCTGAATAACGTTGGTGCCGTGGCCGGTCTCGGACGCCTTGGCGATCGAGCGGACCGGGCGGTAATTGGTGCCGGTATAATATTCGGTGATCCAGATGATCAGGCCAGTGACGGCGAGGCCGACCATCATCGAGAAGAACAGGTCCCAGCCGGTGAAGGTAGCAACGGTTGCCGCGCCGGTTTCGGTTGTAAAGCCGTCGGTCGCCAGATCGCCGCCGATCGGCGCGCTCATGTCGCCGAAGATATATTGGGTGGCGAAATAGATCGCCGGGATCGAGAGCACCGCGGTGACGAGGAAGCCTTTGTACAGCGCACCCATGATGTTCTGCGACTTGCCCAGGCGCACGAAATAGGTGCCGATGATCGAGGTGATGATGCACACCCCGCCGACCAGCAGCGGCAGGCTCATGAGGTTGAGCAGCGCGGCATTGCTCACGTCCACCAGCAGCGCGGACAGCACCATGGTGGCGCCCACGGTGACGACATAGGTCTCGAACAGATCGGCGGCCATGCCCGCGCAGTCGCCGACATTGTCGCCGACATTGTCCGCGATGGTGGCGGGGTTGCGCGGATCGTCCTCGGGGATGCCCGCCTCGACCTTGCCGACCAGATCGGCGCCGACATCGGCGGCCTTGGTGAAGATGCCGCCGCCCAAACGCGCGAAGATCGAGATCAGCGAGGCACCGAATGCGAGCGCGACCAGCGCGTCGATCACCGTGCGGTTGTCCGGGCGCAGACCGGCGGGCCCGGTGAGATACCAGAAGAAGCCCGAGATCGCGAGCAAGGCGAGGCCCGCCACCAGCATGCCGGTCACCGCGCCCGCGCGGAATGCCACGGTGAGCCCGTTCTGCAGCCCGACGGACGCGGCCTGCGCGGTGCGCACGTTCGAACGCACCGAGATGTTCATGCCGATGAAACCCGCCACGCCCGACAGGATCGCGCCGATGACGAAGCCGATCGCCGAGGTGATGCCGAGAAAGACGAAGACCAGGATCGCCACGATCACGCCGACGACGGCGATGGTGCGGTATTGGCGGCCCAGATAAGCTTTCGCGCCGGTCTGAATGGCGCCCGCGATCTCCTGCATGGTGCTGTTTCCGGCATCGGCACCGAGCACCTGACGGCTGGTGATGAATCCGTAAAGAACGGCGATGATGCCGCAGATAATGGCGATGACGGTAACGGACATGATGGACGATCTTCCCCTGTGGACCCATGATCTCCGCCTCGTTCCCGGGCGGCTTTGGGCAAGGCCTAGCCGATGGCCGCGCCCATAGACAAGCGCTAAAAGCCGGGGCGGCCTAGTGCCGGTATCCGCCCGCATCGCCTGGTTCGAGCGGACGCCCGTCGAGCAGCAGCGCCGCCCCGGTGACCGCGATGAAATCTCCGATCCGCGCGGCGGCTGTCGGCGCTTCGAAATCCGTCGGCGCGGCGAACAGCAGCGCGTAATCGTCGCCCCAGCGCAGCGCTTCGTCCAGCCGATCGGGGATCGCGGCACGGGCGGCGGCGGAAATCGGAACGCGGGCGCTGTCGATGCGGACCGTCATACCGCTGGCCTCGGCCATGCGCGCGGCGTCGAGCAGCAGGCCATCGCTCACGTCCATCATCGCATGGACCAGCGGTGCGAGCGCTCTGCCTTCAAAGAGCAGCGGCACCGGGCGCAAATAGGCGGCGGCGAGACTATCGGGCACCGCACCGCCTGCCTCGATCAGCGTGAAGCCGGCAAAGGCATCGCCGATCGCGCCCGTCACCCACAGCGCATCGCCCGGCTTCGCGCCCGACCGCGCAGGCACCGGCGAACAGGTCGCGCGGCCGATAGCGGTGCAGCCGAACACCCGCGCCGCGCCGTCCGGCAGCCGGATCGTGTCCCCGCCCAGCAGCGGCACGTCATAGGTTTCGAGCACCGCGCGCAGACCCTCGACGAAGGCGGCATCCCAGTCGGGCTCGCCCAACGCATGGGCCGTGAGCACGCCGAGCGGCGCAGCGCCCTTCGCGGCGAGATCGGACAGGTTGGTGGCAATCAGCTTCCACGCGATATCGGCGGGATCGGTGCCGCAGCGCACATGCATGCCCTCAGCGATGCTGTCATGGGTGAGGATCAGCGTTTCACTGCCCAGTTCGATAACGGCAGCATCGTCCGCGAGTCCACGCGCGCCGGGATGCGTGGCGAGCGAGCGAAGCAGATCGATATAGGCGAATTCGGCGGACACGCTTCACCCCCTACACCGTTCGTCCTGAGCTTGTCGAAGGACTGCTTTTCATATTCCCGACCAGAACAGCCCTTCGACAAGCTCAGGGCGAACCGAGGTGGGTGCCCGGATGGGTTCACTCCCCCTTGCGCACGTCCTTCGATATCCCGTCCAGCAGCCCGTTCACGAACTTGGCATCCTTTTCGTCGAAAAAGGCATGCGCCACGTCGACATATTCGTTCACCACCGCGCCGGTCGGAATGTCGGACCGGGCGAGCAGTTCATAAGTGCCACAGCGCAGCACCTGCAGCATGGCCTTGTCGAGCCGCTCCAGCTTCCAGCCCTCGGCCAGCCGCATGCCGATCAGCACATCGATCTCGCCCTGCCGCGCATCGACGCCGGCCACCACATCGTCGAAGAAACCGGGTTCGGCCTCGGCGATCGGCTCTTCCTCGATCGCCTCGCCCAGCCGATGCTCGTGGAATTCGCGCAGCAGCCGCGCGAGCCCCGTGCCCTCCATGTCCTTCTGATACAGCGCCTGCACGGCGGCAAGCCGGGCGGCGGAGCGGGGTTGGGAGCGGGTGTTGGTCATTTCTGTTCTTCTATCCAAGGTCCACCCCCCCTAACCGTTCGTGCCGAGCGAAGTCTATCCCCCTCCCTGTTCAGGGAGGGGCAAGGGGTGGGTATCGACGAGCCGGGCTCGATGCCCGGTTCGGAGACGAGTTGTCGAAGCTCGCTGCGCTCGCGCCCACCCCCAACCCCTCCCGCAAGCGGGAGGGGAGCAAGTTATTGCTCCAGCCGCAGCCTTACGCTTTGCGCATGGGCGGGCAGGCCCTCCGCCTCCGCCAGCGTGACCGCCGCCGGACCGATCCGGCCAAGCGCCGCCTCGTCGAGCGCGATGAAGCTGGTGCGCTTCATGAAATCGAGCACCGACAGGCCCGACGAAAAGCGCGCGCGCCGCCCAGTCGGCAGCACATGGTTCGGCCCGGCCACATAATCGCCCACCGCCTCGGGCGTATGCTTGCCCAGAAACACCGATCCGGCATGGCGGATGCGCGCGAACAGCGGTGCGGGGTCGTCGACCGAGAGTTGCAAATGCTCAGCGGCGAGCCGATTAGCGAGGGGCACGGCATCGGCCAAAGCGGCGACGGTGATGATCACGCCGTGATCGCCCCAGCTCGTCTCGGCGGATTTGCGCGTGGCGAGCGCGGCGGCCTGCACCTTCACGGCATCCTCGACATTGCGCGCCAGCTCCACGCTGTCGGTGATTAGGATCGACTGGCTGGTCGGGTCATGCTCGGCCTGGCTGAGCAGGTCCGCCGCGAGGATCGCGGGGTCATTGTCGCCGTCCGCAATGACCAATATTTCGCTCGGTCCCGCCACCATGTCGATGCCGACGACCCCATATAATTGCCGTTTCGCCTCGGCCACCCAGGCATTGCCGGGGCCGGTGACGACGTCGACCGGCGCGATCGTCTCGGTGCCATAGGCGAGCGCCGCAATCGCCTGCGCGCCGCCGATCCGCCAGATCTCGTCCACGCCCGCCAGCGCGGCGGCGGCGAGCACCAGCGGGTTCGCCTCGCCGCCCGGCGTGGGCGTGACCATCACCAGTCGCTCCACGCCCGCCACCTTGGCGGGAATGGCATTCATCAGCACCGAGCTTGGATAGGCCGCGCGGCCGCCGGGCACATACACCCCCGCCGCATCGACCGGCAGCCAGCGCGCGCCGAGCCGGACGCCGGCATCGTCGACGCTCTCGCTGCCTTGCGGGCGCTGCTTTTCGTGATAGACGCGGATGCGGGTGGCGGCGAGTTCCAGCGCCTCGCGCAGCCCGGCGTCAAGCTCATGCAGCGCCGCCTCGCAGGTCTCGCGCTCGATCCGCCAGCCGCTTTTGCCCAGGCTGTGACCGTCGAACCGGCTGGTCAGCGCGGCCACCGCCTCGTCGCCACCCTCGCGCACGCGGCGCAGGATATCGGACACGTCATGCGCGACTTCGGGATCGCTTTCGCGCCGCGCGGTCACGATGCGCTCGAAGGCTTGCTCGAAGCCGGGATCGGCCGCATCAAGCCGCTGCACGCACGCCTCCCGCGATCTCGCGGAAACGGTCGACCAAGACGGGCAGCGTGCCCGACATCATCTTGAACGCGGCGCGGTTGACGATGAGCCGCGCCGAAACGTCCATGATCGTCTCGGTCTCGACCAGGCCATTATCCTTCAGCGTCTGCCCGGTCGAGACCAGATCGACGATGCGGCGCGACAGGCCGAGCGCGGGCGCCAGTTCCATCGCGCCGTTGAGCTTGACCAGTTCGGCCTGCACGCCCCTGGCCGCGAACCAACGGCGCGCGAGCGCGGGATATTTGGTGGCGACGCGGACATGGCTGAGCGTGCGCAGCGCGTCTTGCGGCTCGGCATCGCGCGGCTCGGCGACGGACAGGCGGCATTTGCCGATGCCGAGATCGACCGGCGCGTAAAGCTCGGAATAGCCGAATTCCTCGATCACGTCCGATCCGACGATGCCGATCTGCGCCGCGCCATGCGCCACGAAGGTCGCCACATCGAAGGCGCGCACCCGGATGATGCGCACGTCCTCGCGGTTGGTGGCGAATTCCAGCGCGCGGTTGGCCTTGTCGAAAAAGCCCGGCTCGGGCTCGATCCCGGCGGCCTTCATGACGGGCAGCGCCTCGCCCAGGATGCGCCCCTTGGGGATGGCGAAGATGATCGGGCGGTCCATGATGGCGGCGATGTAGAATATGGGGTAGCAAAGGGCAATGAAGCAGGACCCGGAAATGATGGCCGCGGACACGCCGATGCACGCCTTCGCCAATCAGGTGCACTATTGCACCGCGAACGACGCCCCGATCACGGCCTGCGTCTGCGGCGCGCTGGCGGCGGCGATCGACCGGTCGACCTCCACCGGGCGCGCGGTGCTGGACTGGCCCGGCCACGCGCTGGCCGACGCGCTGCCGCTCAGGCTCGCGGGCGGGGTGCATGCGCTGTGGAGGTCCGGCGCGGTTCCGGCGCTGGACGCGCTCTATCGCGGCGAGGATGCGGAGCCATCGCACTGGGCCGAGCCGATGCGGCAGGTTCTGGCGGAGCATGACGCGGCGCTGCTGCCCTGGCTGGATGGCCCGCCGCAGACCAACGAGGCCGGGCGCTCGGCCAGTTTCATCGCCGGGCTGCACTGGTTCGCCGCGCAGGGTTTGCCTCCGCGATTCGAGATCCTGGAGATCGGCGCGAGCGCTGGCATGAACCTCTTGCTGGACCGCTATCGCTACGATGTGGGCGGCGTGCCGAGCGGACCCGAGAACTCGCCAGTGACGATCAAGCCGGAATGGCGCGGCGCCCCGCCGCCGGACACCGTCATCGCCTTCCACGCGATCCGCGGCTGCGACATCGCGCCGGTCGACGTCACCGATGACGTGGCCGCCGAAAAGCTGATGGCCTATATCTGGCCCGACGCGCCGCAGCGCTTCGAACGGATGAAGGCGGGCATCGCCATGTTCCGCGCCGATCCGCCTGTCCTCGAAGCCGCCGACGCCGCCGACTGGATCGAACGCGCGCTGGCCGAGCCGCAGCAGGGCGGCGTCACCCGCGTGCTGGTCCATTCGATCATGTGGCAATATCTGCCGCGCGAGACGCAAGGGCGGATCGAGCGCGCCATGGAGACGAGCGGCATGGCGGCGAGTGACGAACGCCCGCTCGCCTGGCTGGCGCTGGAGGCGGATCGCAGCCTGCTCGGCCACGGCCTGACGGCGCGCTACTGGCCAGGCGGCGGCGCGCGGACATTGCTGGCGACGGCCCACGCGCATGGTGCTTGGGTGGAGTGGCGAGGGTAAATTACTCCCCCTTCACTTCAGCGTCACCCCGGACTTGATCCGGGGTCCATGGCCCAGCCGAAATGCCATCTCGCCCTGAATTCCGGATCAAGTCCGGAATGACGCCGGTTTTTAGGCTAACCCAAAAACCCCTTCATCGCCTCGATCACCCGATCCGGTGCTTCCCACGGCACGAAATGCCCGCTTCCGGGCACCTTGGCGAGCGTCATATCGGTCACCAGTTTATCCATCCCCTCAATGTTGACCGGCGGCAGCGCCAGATCGTCCAGCGCCCAGATCACCAGCGTGGGGATCGTCACCTTGGGAAAGTCGCGCCTGGCAAACTCCGGCATCGGCGCGTCCATGTCCATCGCGGGCACCACCACCGCCGACGCGCGGTACCAGTTCAGCATGCCGAAGGCGGCGTCGCGGTCCTGCCAGTCGGCGAGCAGCCGGTCGCGCTCCGCGTCCGGCATGCCCGTGCTGCGCTCCCACTTCACCGCCTTGGCGAGCAGGCCGACCAGGCCGTATTCGCGCACCAGCGCGTCATTGCCGGGGTCGCGGAAGGCGCGGATATACTGCGCGCTCGCGCGCTGCTCGGGGCTCTCGATCAGCGCGCGCTGATACAGCCACGGATGCGGGGCGTTGGCGATCACCAGCCGCTCGACGCGTCCCCCCGTGCCTTCCGCCCCCTGCCCCATGAGCGCCACGCCCCAGGCGATCGCACCGCCCCAGTCATGGCCGACGACGGTGAACTTATCGACGCCGCAGGCATCGGCAAGCGCGAACACATCGCCAACCAGCTTGTCGGCGGCATAGGCCTCCACCGCCTGCGGCCTGGATGATCCGCGGTAGCCGCGCTGGTCCGGCGCGATACAGCGAAAGCGGTCCCTGAAATGTTCGATCTCGTGGCGCCAGGTGCGGTGGCTTTCGGGAAAGCCGTGCAGGAAGATCAGCACCGGCGCATCCCGCGGCCCGACGTCGACCGCATCCAGCTCGACTCCGGTCGCCAGCTTGCAGCGGGTCAGTTCGTAATCGGGAATCGGACCGGACATGAGGGTGTTCCTTGAAACGGTTCGGAGGGCGCTAACTTCACACGCTTCACACGCTTCACACTGTCCAGAGAGAGAAAAATTTGGCGGCGAGGCGGTTGCAATCGAAGCCCTGTTCCATTGCGGGCGGAAAGCACCATGGAAACTGCAAATTCAACCCAATCATTGCCCAATTCCTCCACGTCGACAGCCTCGGAAAAGCCCGTTCGATATCTGGCGGTGTACCAAATAGGCTCGATGTAGGAAAGCTTTTTCGCTTGTCGATCGTCGCTCCCTCCTTCGCGGGAACGCCGGGGTTATCCAGCAACGCTGCACCACTTGACGATAGCTCTCGACCGCGCGCGGGGTGATCGTCTGGAGCGTTATTTCCCTCATTGCCCGTCGAGCTCGGGATAATGGCGAAAGATACCGTTGGTGTTGAACGCGAGGCGGCGGTCGCTGTTCAGATAGGCGGCAATTCCTGGCAGCGCCTCGACCGCATCGGCGCAGGCTTCGAGCTTCGGATAATCGGGCATCAGCGCCGCCATGCGCTTGGGGAACGCATATTCGAGGCCGCGCACGAGCTGGAACAGCGAGGTATCGACATGGCTCCAGCGCTCGCCGGTTACAAAAGGGCCATCCTTGGCAGCGAGCGCACCTTGAAAATGGTTGAAATATTTCGGAATCCGGTCTTCGCGAAAACCCTTTGCGGCGCGTTTCGCCGCGTCCTTCTGGTCGTCGTAATAGGCCCCCGCCTCGACCGGATGATGCGTATCGTGGACCTCGGCGACGATATCGGTGACGACGAGCTGGAGCTGGATCAAACCCAGTGTCTCGGCCTCGCCTTCTCCGCCGAACCCATGTTTCTCGCCCAGCCATGAAACGATGTGCGCCGCCTGCGCGATACAGAAATCGCCATCGACGAGATAGGGCGGCGCGAACGGCTTGATGCCGCCGCGCCCGTTCAGATCGTCCATCAGCGCCTCGGCGCCGTCCTTGCGCGCGCGGTCGCGATAGGCGATGCCCGCCGCCTCCATCGGCAGCCGCACGAATTCGCCGCGGCCTTGAATGCCGGGCCAATACCAGAGGTCGTAGGTCATTCGGCGCTCCTTCGGTTGGCGTTCGAAGGAGGAATGAGCGGTGGGTGCGGGTGTTCCGGGAGAGGAGCATTTTGAATTGCTCGAGAGACGGGCTCGATCAAAATTCGAGCCCGCCGAACATTCTACGTCATCCCGGACTTGATCCGGGGTCCAGAGCCCAGCGGCAGTGCCGTCTCGCCCTGGATTCCGGGTCAGGCCCGGAATGACGAAATATTTTGGGAAAGGTCGGTGGCATCTGCAGCGAAAATAACCGGGTCAACGCTCTGCCTCCCCCTATTCCCCCGGCGCGCGCGCCTTGATCCGCATCGCGTGGACGCGGCTCTGCATCAGGTCCCCGAGCGCGCGATTGACCATGCGCTGGCGCTCGACACGGGTTTTGCCGGTGAACGCCGCGCTCTCGATCGCCACCGAAAAATGGCTTTCGCCCGATCCGTCGTCGCCGGCATGACCGCGATGCTGGCCGCTGTCGTTGGTCACCGTCAGCTGCCCGGGCTGCAAAGCCTCGGTCAGCCGCGTTTCGATCGCGGTCTGCACCGGCCCTTTTGAATCCATGCTCATGCCCGCCTATATAGGTCCGCTCTTGCGAAACCCCAAAGGCCGCGCTTCCACCGACATGTCTTCACGATCCGACCGCACCCGCCGAGACCGCTTCCACGGGCGCGTCGGCGATGGGCTGCGCGAATGCGACCATCCGGCCTGCGCTGCGCCCGGCGAATTCCGCGCCCCGCCGCCCGGCGGCCATGGCGGCGACGGGCCCGGACAGTGGCGCTGGCTGTGCCTCGACCATGTCCGCGCATTCAACGCAGGCTATGATTTTTTCGACGGCATGGGCGCGGAGGAAATCTATCATGCGCAGTCGCCGATGGGCGGCTATTACAGCACCCGAAGCTGGGGCGCGGGCGCCTCGCCGCCGCCGCGCTGGCAGGATTTCGACGATCCGCTCGACGCCATCGGCGCGCGCTTCAGGCGGACCATGCCGCGCGCGCGGCCGGACGGCACGCCGCTCAGCGATGCCGATGCGAAAGCGCTGAAGACGCTGGGGCTGGACCGCGACGCCGACCGGCGCGCGATCCGCCGCCGCTATTCGGAGCTGGTGCGGCGCTATCACCCGGACAGAAACGGCGGCGATCGCAGCCATGAAGACAAGCTGCAGCGCGCGATCAAAGCCTATGAACGGCTGAAGAAAAGCCCGGCCTTCGGCTGAGGCTTAGTAGCTCAGCTTGGGATACCAGTCCACGCCGCGACCCTCGGGGGTCATGTCGAGGATGTTCCAGAGCGGCGCGATGTCGACGGGCCCGCGCGGGTCCTGCCCCGGATCGGCGGCTTCGAACGGCATTTCTGCGGCGTAGAACAGGCAGACCTCGTCGCCCTCGCGCGTGAACACGGCGAACACCGGGAATTCCCAGCCTTTTTCGTCGAGACCGCCCGTGTCCTTCGCATAATCGTCGCCGACGGTCTGAACGAAATCGAGATCGCGCCAGCCGCGTTCCATCGCGAACGCCGTTTGCCGCTCGACCGTGCTGCGGCCGAGGATCTTGAACGCGGCGCGCTGCTTCACATCGGCGGCGTTGCCGTTCGCGCCGCCGAGAAAATTGGTGCACATCGGGCAGGGCCGCTCGCGGTCCGGGCCGTACATCCAGAAATAGGTGACGAGCGTGTCATGCCCGCCGAACAGGTCGATCAGGCCAACTTCCTCGCCATTCTCGTTCCTAAAACGATAATTCTCGTCGATCAGCGGCCCCGGCGGCAGGGCCTGCCGCTGCTCGGCGAGACGCGTCAGATGGCGGCGCACCGCGATTTCCTCGGCCAGCAACGCCTCGCGCGCTTTGGCATAGTCGGCGCTCTCGCCTGGAAAGATACCTTCGCGCTTGGCGGCCAGTTCGGGGGCGGGTTGCAGTTCGCTGTCGGCCATGATCCTCTCTCTCTTCAGTCTCGGTTCGGTATCCCCAACGGAAAGAAGTGCCGGAAGGGCCGGGCTTCGTCGACCACGCGCGCGATCGAAGGGCGCTCCAGCAGCCGGGCGCGATAGCCACGCAGCTTGGCGCAGTTTTGCGGTATCTCGTGCACCCAATCGGCGTAGAACAGCGCCGGGGCGGCGGCGCAATCGGCGATGGTGAAGCGCCCGGCCGCGGCCCAGTCGCGGCCGTCCATCCAGCGGTCGAACCAGCCATAGGCCTTGCCGAGCTTCGCCTTTGCCTCGGCCACGCCATAGGCATCGCGGTCTTCTTCACCGCGCAGCGCATCGGCGACGATGGACTGCATGGGCGCGGCGATATAATCGTCGAACAGTCCGTCCATCTGCCGCGCCTCGACCGCGCGCAGCCGATCGACGGGGATCATCGGCCCGGCGGACCCCTGGGTGGCATCCAGATATTCGATGATCGACGAGCTTTCCAGCACGGTGCGCGTCCCATCGACGAGGAGCGGAAACTGCCCCGCCGGCGTGGCTTCGGCCACCGCCGCGCTGTTGTCCGGATGGCCCGGATCGACCATCCGGAAATCGAACGGCACGCTGCGTTCGTACAAGGCGATCAGCGGCTTCCACACGAACGCGGCGAAGGGGTGGCCGTAAAGCTGGATCACCAGCGTCCCTCCGACATGGCCGCCTGCCGCTTCTGTTCGCGGTCGCTCGACGATGGCTCTCCCATCGCACCGGTCGCGACGGCGCCGCCCGGAGCGTAATGCGCGACGAGGACACCGCTACCCGAAAGTTTCTGGTCGACGACTTCGAGCGATGTCGCCGCGTCGCCGCCATCGAACAATCGCTTTCCGGCGCCGAGGACCACCGGAAAGATCATCAGCACCAACCGGTCAAGCAGCCCTGCACCAAGAAGCTGCGGATAGAGCGTGCTCGATCCCTGGACGAGGAGGTCCGGCCCGTCGCTTCGCTTCAGCTCTGCGACGGCGTCGATATCGTTCAGGCGGTGGCTGTTTTCCCATGCGAGCGGCGCATCCGAATGGGTAATCACATGCTTGGTCGCACTGTTTAGCGCTTTCGCGAACCCTCGCTCCGGACCGGTGACATAGGGCCAATAAGCGGCGAAGATATCGTATGTGCGCCGCCCGAGCAGAAGATCGTAAGGCGGTGTGAAAAGGTCGCCGATGGTTTCATCGACCAGTTCGTCGTCCATCGGCGCCATCCAGCCGCCATGCGCGAAACCGCCGGTCGGGTCCTCGCCCGGGCCGCCCGGCGCCTGCATTACGCCATCGATCGACACAAAGGCCGCGCCGGTCAGCTTACGCATCGCCGGAGCCTCCTTTTCGCGCCGCCTCGATCCGGGCGACGTCGATCTTCTGCATCTCCATCATCGCCGCGAAGGCACGCTTGGCCGCCGCCTTGTCGGAGCTGGCCAGGGCATCGGTTAGCACCCGCGGCGTGATCTGCCAGGACAGTCCCCAGCGGTCCTTGCACCAGCCGCACATGCTTTCCTCGCCGCCATGGCCCACGATCGCGTCCCAGTAGCGGTCGGTCTCTTCCTGGCTTTCGGTCGATACCTGGAAGGAGAAGGCTTCGCTATGGGTGAATTCGGGGCCGCCGTTGAGGCCGAGGCAGGGGATGCCGAGCACGGTGAACTCGACCGTCAGCACGTCGCCCTCCTTGCCCGACGGATAGTCGCCGGGCGCGCGGTGCACGGCGGTCACTTCGCTGTCGGGGAAGGTTTCGGCATAGAAATTCGCCGCCGCTTCCGCATCCTTGTCATACCACAGGCAAATGGTGTTCCTGGTCATTATGCTTGTCCTTGTTTGCGCGGACCGACGAGGCCGAAGGCGGCGCTTTGCGGGTCGGCGCCGCTCAGCGAAAACTCGCCGCCCGGGATTTCATGGGGTCCGCTGATCACCCGCCCGCCGCCTTCCTCGACCGCTTGCCGGGCGCGGTCGATATCGTCGACGCCGATATAATAGGTCCAGGCGGAAACAGGCATCGCCTCCGGCTTCGGCATGATCGCGCCGATGCCGGTGCCGTTCTGCATTAGGAAACGATAGCGGCCCATCGCCCCCATTTCCATGCCGCCCTCCTGGGTCCAGCCGAACTGGCTGGTATAAAAGGCGGTGGCGGCTTCGGCGTCGCAGGTCGCGAGCTCGTTCCATCGAACATGCCCGGGCCGGTCGACCGAGAACACGTCGCTCGTCGCCTCGGCATCGTCGGCGGGCGGCGTGGGGGCCATGACGTAGATCGGCGCGCCCTGCGGATCGGCGACCATCGCCATCCGGCCGACGCCTTCCATGGTGGTTGCCGGCATCCGGGTAGCGCCGCCATTCCGCTCGATCGCGGCGACCGCTTCATCGACATCTGCCACATGGACATAGCCGAGCCAGGCCGGCCGCGCCCCGCCCGCGCGCATGTCTTCGCTCAGCGCGAGCATCCCGCCGGCGAAGCCGCCGTCGGACCGCTTGATCATGCGATAGTCCATATCGCCGGGCGTTGCGCTCTCGGCATCGATATCCCACCCGGCGACCGCGTCGTAAAACGCCTTGGCCCCTTCCGGATCGGTGGTCATCAGCTCGTACCAGATGAAATCGCCTTGCCTGTTCGCCATCGTTTCTACTCCCGGTCCGTGTCGAGCAGCACCTCGAAGCCGCCGAAGATCAGCCGTTTGCCGTCGAGCGGCATATCGCCCGGACCCGGCATGCGGCGATCCGCGCGCATCTTCTCCCTGCCCTCTTCATAGACCTGTCGGGACGGCCATTCGGTGAAGCCGAAGGCGACCGCCTCGCCGTCCTCGCATTTCACCGCGCGCTTGAAATCGGTGACCTTGCCGTCCTCTAAATTTTCACCCCAGCCATCGACGGCGCGCAGCGCGCCGCTGTCGCTCGCGATGTCGCGCATCGCCGCGCACATGTCGGCAAAGGCTTGCCTGTTCGCCTTCGGCACCGGCGCGACATAGCCCTGCACATAGCCGGTCTCGCCGTCCCCGCCCCGCTCGCCGAGCGTTTCGAAACCGGCATAGACCATGCGCTTGCTGTCGAACGGCATGTCGTCCGGCATCTTCATCTCGGGATCTTCCATCATCGCCGCTGCGGCCTTGTCGCAGATTTCCTTCGAACCCCAGTCGACCCAGGAGAATACGACATTCTCGCCCGCTGCGGCATCGACGCCGCGATACATGTCGGTGGTTTCGCCGCGCGGCACGTCCTCGCCCCAGCATTCGACCATTCGGACCATGCCGTGCTTCCTGAAGAATGGCACCGCGCCTTCCGCCATTTCGCGATAGGCGTCCTTCTTGTCATGCGGCACCGGGAGTAAAAATCCTTGAATATAGCTCATGCTTCCTCTCCTTTTTCGTTCGTTTCCTCGCCCCAGCCCATGTCCTTTGGGCCGTGGCCTTCGAATTCGGCGCATTGCTCGGCGATGGCCGCCTTGTAAGCGGGCCGCACGAAACAGCGGTCGCGCCAGGCGGCGAGATTGTCGTGCGCCTCGACCAGATCGGTATGGTGGACGGTCTTGGTGACGGAGGACATCATCAGATCGGCCAGGGAGAAATCATCGCCGACGAGCCAGTCGCGGTCGCCGAGATAGCCGGACAGCTGCCCGAGCCGCAGTTCCGCCATCTTGACGGCATAGGGACGATAGCCTTTCGCCACTTCCTTGTCCTCGAGGAAGATGTCGGCCACCGATATCTCGGCCAGGAGCGGCTCGACCGAATTGAGCGCGGCGAACAGCCAGCATTTGGCCAACGCCCGATCGGCCTCGTCGTCCGGCAGCAGCTTGCCCGAGCGTTCGGCGATGTCGAGCAGAATCGCGCCGGTTTCGAACAATATGGGCCGGCCGGCCTCGCGGAGCACCGGAACCTGTCCGAAGGGTTGCTGCGCCCGGTAACCGCTGCTTTCCTGAACGGTCGGATCGATCAGCTCGACCGCATAGTCCCAGCCGACTTCCTTCATCATCCAGCGCAGCCGGTGATCGCGCACCTGCCCCTGCGCAAATGGCGGCACCCATTTGAGCGCGGTAATCGTGATCGGCGCATGAGCATCAATCGGCATCATTCTCCCCCTCTTTCTGGCTTCGTTCGAAAACCGCCAGTTGCGCGGCAAAAGCGCGTTTGAAAGCGGGCCGCGCTTCGGCGCGCGCGACATAAGCGGAAAGGTTCGGATATTCTTCCAGCAGTCCCGATCCGCTCAACCTGCGCAGCACCTCCACCGTCATGAGGTCGCCCGCGCGGAACGCACCATCGAGCCAGTCGGCATCGCCCAAACGGCGGGACAATTCGCCCAGCCGGACGCGGATGCGATCGTCGATCGCAGCCAAGCGCTGCTCGTACCAGCTCTCGTCGCGCTCCAGCATGAGGGTAACCCCGCGATCGATGATCGGCGGCTCGATCGTGTTGAGCGCGGCGAATATCCACATGATCGCACGCGCCCGGGCATCCGCATCGCGTGGCAGCAGGCCCTGATAACGCTCGGCGATATGAAACAGGATCGCGCCAGATTCGAACAGCACCAGATCGCCTTCTTCATAGGTCGGAATCTGCCCGAACGGATGGAGAGACAGATGCGCCGGTTCCTTCATTTCGCCGAACGAAACGAGGCGAACATTATAGGGCTGGCCCACTTCCTCGAGCGCCCAGCGAACGCGCATGTCCCTCGCCAGTCCCTTGCCGCGATCGGGCGAACGTTCAAAGGCGGTGATGGTGATCGGCGCGTGGACGGGCTCGCTCAAGTCACTTGCCCTCGCACAATTCTGCGAGCTGGTTGGCGCAGGTGCTCCAGCCATCCTCGAAACCCATGTCGCGGTGGCGCTGCATCGCCTCTTCGCTCCAGTGGCGCGCGCGGGCGGTGTAGCGCGTCCCACCGCCGTCCGCCGCGATCTCCCAGATGCCGATGATGAACGGCTCGGCGGGCATCAGCCCAACCCTCACCGCATCCGTGGTGGCGAAGCGCCGTCCGGGGCTCACTTCGAGGAACATCATCTCAACCACATGCTCTTCCCCGCCCGGCCCCCTCATCACCATCGCACTGCGACCGCCCGCGCGCCAGTCCTGCTCGATGATTTCGGTGCGCCACGGTTTGGGGCACCACCATGCCGCCATTTGGTTCGTCATCATGTCCCACACCTTTTCCGGCGGCGCGGCGATCGACCGGGTGACGGACAGTTCGAAAGCATTTTCGGCGGCGGGTTCGGCGCTATCGGGCATGGATCGATTCTCCTGGCATCGCGCGATTGGTCGCGACTCGGGCCTTGCCTTTCATGCCTCGCTAAGTTATAAATTACAACCATGAAGACAGATAAGATAACCAGTATTGCGCCCGCTACCCCCAAGCGGCGCTATGATGAGGCCTGCGCGGCCACCCATGCGATGGACATATTGGGCGAACGCTGGGCGGTGCCGGTGATGCGCGAACTGATGCTGGGGCCACGGCGGTTTTCGGATCTGAAATCGAGCATCAACGGGATCAGCGCCAATGTGCTGACGCAGCGGCTGGGCTCGCTGGAGGCGGCTGGCGTGACGCGGCGCAAGACGCTTCTCCCGCCCGCCTCGGTGCAGGTCTATGAACTGACGGAATGGGGCTATGAGGCCGCACCGATTCTACAAGTGATGGGCCGCTGGGCGGTACGATCACCAATGCACGACCCCACCCGCCCGTTCAGCGCGACCTCGCTGATGCTGTCCTTGCGCACCATGATCGACCAGGAGGCCGCCGCCACGCTCGACGGCACCATATTGCTGCGGCTCGATGACGAGGATTATTACTGGACGAAAGCGGATGGTGCGATCGACATCGGCCGCGGCGCCCCACCCAAGTCCCCGCGCGTCACCATCAGCGGCGCGCCCTCGATCCTCGCCGGCTGGTTCTATGGGGGCGGCGAAGACGCGATGCTCTCCGCCGCCGACGAGCTGACCGTGGAGGGCGATCTGAACTTCGCGATGCGCTTCGCCGACTGCTTCGGCATGCCGGACAAGGCCCCGTTGCCGGACGCGAAGGACACCGCTGCGCGCTGATGCGTTGCAACCGGTAATTCTAGCCTATACCTCCGCTGCAGACTCTCCCCCCTCAGGACGCCCTATGACCGACATCCCCAATACCCAGCCCGACAGCCGCGCCGACACGGTGATGGATGCGCCCGACAAGATGGTCGACGCGCAGGAACTGTTCGGCATTCCCTTCGCCATGCAGGTGCCCGCGTTCAGCGAGGCGGACGAGCGCGTGCCGGACCTCGACCCCAGCTATGTGTTCGATCCGGATACGACGGCGGCAATCCTGGCGGGCTTCGCCTATAATCGCCGCGTGATGGTGCAGGGCTATCACGGCACGGGCAAATCGACGCATATCGAGCAGGTCGCCGCGCGGCTCAACTGGCCGTGCATCCGGATCAATCTGGACGCGCATATCAGCCGGATCGATCTGGTCGGCCGCGATGCCATCGTGCTGAGGGACGGCCAGCAGGTTACCGAATTTCGCGAGGGGCTTTTGCCGTGGGCGCTGCAGACCCCCACCGCGCTCGTGTTCGACGAATATGACGCGGGCCGCCCCGACGTGATGTTCGTGATCCAGCGCGTGCTGGAAACCGAGGGCAAGCTGACGCTGCTCGACCAGAACCGGGTGATCCGTCCCAACAAATATTTCCGTATGTTCTCGACCGCCAACACGGTCGGGCTGGGCGATACCAGCGGGCTGTATCACGGCACGCAGCAGATCAACCAGGGCCAGATGGACCGCTGGAACATCGTCGTCACGCTCAACTATCTGCCCGCCGCGACCGAGGCCAAGGTGGTGCTGAGCAAGGTGTCCGACACGCCCGAGGACACGGTGCAGAAGATGATCAAGGTCGCCGACCTCTCGCGCCAGGGCTTCGTCAACGGCGACATCTCCACCGTCATGAGCCCGCGCACGGTGATCAGCTGGGCGCAGAACACCGCCATCTTCCACGATGTCGGCTTCGCCTTCCGGCTGACCTTTTTGAACAAATGCGATGAGGCGGAGCGCCAGCTGGTCGCCGAATATTATCAGCGCGTGTTCGGAAAAGATTTGCCGGAGAGCGTGGCTGGAGGATAAGTTTCTTAGCGCTATATCGTGCCAAGGGGGAAATTATGTCTAGATCACTGAAGTTGCTTTTGCTGGCTCCGCTTCTCGTCGCTGCCACTCCTTATCAGGCTCAAATGCTCCCGACGCTGATTTTGCCTAATAACGAAATTATTTCGACGCTGGGCGTTGAGCAGGTGGTGAAGGATGATGAGACAGTATTGGAGGCACCGCTTGGATGGGTCGTAATGGCCGAAGTGGGAAATGACTTAGAACTTAGCTTCTCCGGCCTGACATCGCAGGTAAAAGCTGGCGATATGATGCATGGCACCATTTTAACCGGCGGCGATTTAGTGGGGCGGCAGTTGGGATTCTGCATGTACCCCAAGTCCGACTTGGCTAAGAGTTTAGCTTCGGCACTCACTCTCGGCATCAGTGACTTGGCGACCAAGATATCGAAGGATACGCAATTTTGCGTATACGATGTCGATCAGGATGGAAATCTGGATCATTCTTTGCTCGTCGGGGCCAAAAGTAAGGAATTGATTCAACAGATGGTCATTGCCGACACGCCTTATACAGTCGTCCCCAGGATGAAGCGCGATGAAAGCGAGCGCTTTTGGATAAGCTATCATAAAGGAGGGGCGTTTGGAGGATCGCCAAGGCTCGATCTACATCTCAAAGAAGACCGGATTAATGGCTACCTTTCTGATCTTAAAGCGCAAAGAGGTAGTGAGGTCTATCAACTGCCTCTTCGAGTAAAATTGGACCCCAAACTGGGCAGGCAGTCCGTAACGATTGCTGGCGCCAAGATTTTGGTTACGGAATTTGCCAAAGACAATAGCTGGATCAAGGCGGAAATTGAACGTAACTTCGATGAAACTCCTGTCCAGGGGACCTTTACGGTATATTAGTCGACAATGACCGACCGCAGCCGCCTCGATGACCTGAAATCCGCGCTCGCCGGGTGCGCGCGGGCGATGGCGCATGAGCCCGAGCTCGACGTCGCTTGGACCGCCGATGCGCCGTCGGCCTCGCGCGGCTCCATGAAATTACCGATGCCCGCGCGCGACCTGCCGCCCGAGCAAATCGCCGAGGCGCGCGGTTTTGCCGACCAGTTTGCGCTCAGGATGCGTCACCATGATGCCGCCGCCCACGCCGCCGCGCGCCCGCGCGAGGCCATAGCCTCCGCCGCCTTCGATGCCATCGAGCATGCCCGGATCGATGCGCTGGGATCGAAGGGCATGGATGGGGTCGGCCGCAACCTCACCGCCGCGCTCGAACAGCGGCTGAAATCGGACGCGATCGTGCGGGCAAAGGCGCGCGACGAGGTGCCGCTGTCGACCGCGCTGCAATTGCTGGTGCGCGAACGGCTGACCGGCGAGCCGAGCCCTGCGGCGGCGCAGCCGGGCCTCGATCTGGTGCGCGACTGGATCGAGGAGCGCGCCGGCTCGGATCTCGATACGCTCGGCCTCGCGCTCGACGACCAGCGCGCGTTCGCGTCGCTCGCCCAGACGATGCTGCAGCATCTCGACCTGACCGAAGGCGAGATCGACCCCGACGAGGGCGATGACGGCGGCGAGGATGACGAAGACTTGTCTGACGAAGACGATTCGCAGGACGAGGACGAGCAGCAGGGTGACAGCGGCCAGACCGAGATGCGCGCCGAATCCGACGACAGCGAGGGCGACGAGAGCGACGAGCAGACCGACGGCGAGATGACCGACGACAGCGAGATGATGGAAGGCGATATGGGCGACGAGGGCATGCAGCCCGTGCGCCCGGGCCGCCCGAACTGGGACCCATCCCCCGATCTCGGCTATGACGTCTGGACGGGCCGCTTCGACGAGATCGTCGAGGCGTCCGAGCTGGCCGACGAGGAGGAACTCACCCGCCTGCGCCAGTTCCTCGACCAGCAGCTCGCCAACCTGCAGGGCACGGTGACCAGGCTCGCCCACCGCCTCCAGCGCCGCCTGATGGCGCAGCAGAACCGCAGCTGGGATTTCGACCAGGAGGAAGGGCTGCTCGACGCCGCCCGGCTCGCCCGCGTCGTCGTCAGCCCCGGCCATTCGCTGAGCTACAAGGTCGAGCGCGAGATGGCGTTTCGCGACACGGTGGTGACGCTGCTCATCGATAACAGCGGCTCGATGCGCGGGCGGCCGATCGGCATCGCCGCGGTCAGCGCGGAGATCCTTGCGCGCACGCTGGAACGCTGCGGCGTGAAGACCGAGATCCTGGGCTTCACCACCCGCGCCTGGAAGGGCGGGCAATCGCGCGAGGACTGGCTCGCCGCCGATCGCCCCGCGCAGCCCGGCCGTCTCAACGATCTGCGCCACATCATCTACAAGCGCGCCGACGAACCCTGGCGCCGCGCCAAGCGCAATCTTGGCCTGATGATGCGCGAGGGTCTGCTCAAGGAAAATATCGACGGCGAGGCGCTGCTCTGGGCGCATGCCCGCATGATCGCGCGGCCCGAGGAACGGCGCATCCTGATGGTGATTTCCGACGGCGCGCCGGTCGACGACAGCACGCTGTCGGTCAATCACGGCGCCTATCTGGAGCAGCATTTGCGCAAGGTGATCGAATGGATCGAAACGCGCAGCCCGGTGCAGCTCGTCGCCATCGGCATCGGCCACGACGTGACGCGCTATTACCGCCGCGCGGTAACGATCATGGACGCCGAACAGCTTGGCGGCACGATGATCGAGCAACTGGCGGAGCTCTTCGACGAGGAGTGAGATCATCTTTCTGATTATTGCACGGCCCGGGAAAGCAGACCGGGCTGACGGTAATATCTCGGTTTCAAATGTTCTTCTTTGGAGATGAGTGGGTGACGCGAATTCAAACCGAGACACCACCGGGCTGACAGGGCGATTGTCATCGTGCTTACATCGTGCTTACATCGTGCTAACAATGCCTCATGCATACAACCCTGCGAAAAATGGGCAACTCCACCGGCCTGATCCTTCCGAAGGCGGTCATGCGCGCGCTCGGGGTCGAAACCGGCGCCAAGATGGCGATGCGGGTCGAGGACGGCCGCGTCATCGCCGAGCCGGTGCGCGAACGAAAGGTGCAGGACGGCTGGGAGAAGGACGCGGCGATCATAGGAGCGCTAGGGGTAACTGAAGCGGAACGCCGTTGGCTCGACTTCGACGATCCCATCGACGGCGATTGGCCGGACGATGGTGAATGACCAATGCGAAAAACGCCCAGCGCGGCGAAATCTGGTTGATCCGTCTTGACCCGGCGATCGGCCGGGAAATCCGCAAGTCACGGCCCTGCCTGATCGTTTCGCCCGATGGCATAAACCGCCACCTCGGGACGGTTATCGTAATGCCCATGACGACGGGAAGCCACCCGGCGCGATTTCGCCCTGACATCGCCTTTCATGAACGCCGCGGCCTCTTGCTCGGCGATCAAATCCGCAGCGTCTCGAAGGAATGCTTGTCGAAACGGCTTGGCTTGGCCGAACCCGAGACACGCAAGCGCGCGCTTCGCATTCTTCGCGAGATGTTCGAGGAGTGACGATATGAACGTCGCCGAAGCCGTCACCACCCGCCGCTCGATCCGGCATTTCCTCGACACGCCCGTCGATCCCGCCATTCTCCGCCGCGTACTGGAAACCGCGCGGCGCGCGCCATCGGGCGGCAATCTTCAGCCGTGGCACGGCGTGGTCCTGACCGGCGGTCCGCTCGCCGCGCTGATCGAAGCGGCGCAGGAACGGGTGCGGATGGGCGCCGAGGGGCAGGAGCCCGAATATGACGTCTATCCGCCCCAGCTCGCCGAACCCTATCGCGGCCGCCGGTTCGGCGTGGGCGAGGCGATGTACCGAGCGCTGGGCATCGCGCACGACAACAGGATGGGCCGGATGCTCCAGTTCGCCCATAATTTCCGCGCCTTCGACGCGCCCGTCCTGATGCTGGTCCATTGTCCCCGCTTCATGGGTCCGCCGCAATGGTCGGACATGGGGATGTGGCTGATGACGGTCATGCTGCTGCTGCGCGAGGAGGGCCTGGACAGCTGCCCCCAGGAAGCGTGGTCGGTCTACGGCCGCACGATCAGACGGCAGCTCGGCATCGACGACGGGCATATCCTGTTCTGCGGCCTCGCCGTCGGCTATCGCGATCCGGAGCATGCGGTGAACAATTTCGAGGTCGCGCGGGCCGAGCTGGACGAGACGGTGGAATGGCGGGGATTCGACTGAACCGTTGACGGGGCGGATGGTTGATTTCGCATTCGAACTGACCCACACACGATCCCATGCCCACCACGCCGCTCCGCCTCTACAACAGCCTGACCCGCAAGACCGAAATCTTCCGCCCCGTCCACCGGGGCCAAGCGCGGGTCTACAGCTGCGGACCGACGGTGTATAACTACCCGCATATCGGCAATATGCGCGCCTATGTGTTCGCCGACACGCTGGGCCGCGCGCTCAGCTACAAGGACTATCATCTGATCCACGTCATCAACATCACCGATGTCGGCCATCTGACCGACGATGCCGATGCCGGCGAGGATAAGCTGGAAAAAGCCGCCGCCGCCGACAAGGCCCGCACCATCTGGGACATCGCGCAGCATTATACAGAGGCCTATTGGACCGACGTCAAGGCGCTCAACATCCGCGAACCGGCGCATTGGTCGATCGCCACCGATTATGTGCCCGCGATGATCGCGTTCGCCGAGCAAATTGCTGCGCAGCATTGCTACGAGATCGACGGCGGGCTCTATTTCGACGTCTCCACCGTCCCCGATTACGGCCGCCTCGCGCGGCACAAGAGCGATGACGAGGCGGAAGGCCGCATCGATGCCGTCGAAGGAAAGCGTCACCCGGCCGATTTCGCGATCTGGCGCAAGACGCCGCCGGGCGAGACGCGGCAGATGGAATGGGACAGCCCCTGGGGCAAGGGCGCGCCGGGTTGGCATCTGGAATGCTCGGTGATGGGCGAGAAGCTGCTCGGGCTTCCTTTTGATATTCACACCGGCGGGATCGATCACCGCGAAATTCATCACCCCAACGAGATCGCCCAGAACCAGGCCTTTTGCGGTGGAGACGGAAGCGGTGCACGCATCTGGATGCACAACAACTTTTTGATCGACCGGACCGGGAAGATGTCGAAATCCGCGGGCGAATTTTTACGCCTGCCGTTGCTGGTGGAAAAAGGCGTCCATCCCCTCGCTTACCGCCTGATGTGTCTGCAGGCGCATTATCGCAGCGAGCTGGAGTTCAGCTGGGACAATCTCGCCGCCGCGCTTACTCGCCTTAAACGCCTCGTCATGGGCGCGCAGCGGCTGAAGGAGCATGAGGACGAGCGCGACATCACCCATCCGCTGATCATCCAGGCCAAAGCCGATTTCGATGCCGCGATCTCGGACGATCTCAATACGCCCAAGGCGCTGACCACGCTGGAGCAGGTGATTGCGATGAAGCGCGTGTGCGAGGGCGATCGCTACCGCCTGATCATGCAGATGGACGAGGTGCTGGGGCTCGATCTGCTGCATCTCGCGCGCACCGATCTGCGTATTCGCCCGGCGGGTTCAAGCCTGACCGAGGGAGACGTGACCGCGCGCCTTATCGAACGGCGGGAAGCGCGCGATGAAAAGGATTTCGCCCGGTCCGATGCGATCCGTGACGAGCTGACCGAGGCCGGGATCGAGCTGATGGACGGCGATCCGTTGGGCTGGGAATGGCGGCTGTCGCTGTAATTCCCCCCTTCAAGGGGGGGGGTAGGGGTGGGGGCTTCGTCAGATGCTGCGCCAGATCGATAGTCCCCACCCCCGGCCCAGTTTTGGAGGGGGAGAAGAGCCACTTACCGGAACGACGCCGCGCTTGCGCTGTTTCCCCTTCATCCCCCGGACCAAGGACATCCTATGATCAAAGCCCTGCTTCCCGCCACGGCGCGGCCGCTCATCGAGGCACGGTTGCCGGACGATCTGGACGTGAGCTGGTTTTCCAGCCGCGCGGAAGCGGTCGAGAGCGCGGGGGAGGCGGAGATCGCCTGGCTCGACATGAACGATAAAAAGGCGATGCGCGCCGCAGTCGACGCCGCCGAAAAACTGCAATGGCTGTTCACCATCTATGCCGGGCTAGATCATTTCCCGACCGAGGGATTGGCGGAGCGCGGCGTAAAGCTCACCAATGGCGTGGGCATCAATACCATCGCGGTGGCCGAATATGCCGTGCTGGGCATGCTGGCGCTGGCCAAGCGCTACGACGAGGTCGTGCGGCTGGCCGACCGGCAGGAATGGCCGCGGGACCCGCCCGGAAATCGCGAGCTTTACGGCAGCAAGGCGCTGATCCTGGGCTATGGCGCGATCGGCGAGGCGATCGGCGATCGGCTCAAGGCGTTCGGTGTGGACGTGACCGGCGTAGCGCGCACCCCGCGGCCGGATCGGGGCGTGATCGGGCAGGATGAATGGCGCGCCAAACTCGGCGAGTATGACTGGCTGGTGGTCGCCCTCCCCGCCACCGGCGAGACCGAGCAGCTGATCGGTCAGGCGGAATTCGCCGCGATGAAGACCGGCGCGCTGCTGTGCAATATCGCGCGCGGCGAGATCATCGATCAGGACGCCATGATCGCGGCGCTGAAGGGCGGGCGGCTAGGGGGCGCCTATCTGGACGTCACCGATCCCGAACCATTGCCGGACGACCACCCGTTGTGGGACGCGCCAAACACGCTGTTCAGCATGCATTTGTCGGGCCGATCGACGCAAAAGATGTTTTCCCGAGCAGGCGTGCTGTTCCTGGAAAATCTCGAACGGTACCGCGCTGGACGCGATATGAAGAATGTGGTCGATCTTGATCTGGGCTACTGAAATTCACCGATAAAGGCCGAGCATCATGACCAAGACCAGCGACCTCATCGTCCAGCGTCTCGAGGAAGAAGGCGTCGAACATGTCTTCGGCCTGCCCGGCGAGAAAAATCTCGACCTGCTGGACAGTATCGCGCGCTCGGACAGTATCGCCTTTGTGTGCTTACCCGGCACGAGCAGGGCGCGGGATGCACGGCCGCGGCTGCTGTTTGCGCAGGCGCATGGCGCGGCGGGTTATCGCGCGGAAAGCGCTGCGCATCTGAGCGAGCTGCTCAAGCAGTGCCTGGGCACGCACGGCGTCAAGATCATCGATTGCCCGGTTGATTATTCGCAGGACAACCGGATTTTGAACGAAGAGATCAAGCGGCTGAGCGCAGCGCTTTAATCCCTCTCCCCTAGGGAGAGGTAGCGAAGCTTGGCGCGCAAGCGCCTAGCGGAGCTGGATGGTGACTACGCTTATGGCAGTTCAATCACCCTCACCACTGCGACTAGCGAACAAGTTCGCAAGTCTCGTTGCCTCTCCCAAAGGGAGAGGCATTTATCAAATCCCGTCGCCCATGCTCAGCAGCGTGGCATTGCCGCCCGCGCTCGTCAAATCCGTGCTCGTCGTCCGCTCCGCACAAAAACGATACAGATAATGCGGGCCGCCCGCCTTGGGGCCGGTGCCGGATAGGCCCTCGCCGCCGAAGGGCTGCGAGCCGACCACCGCGCCGATCATCGAGCGGTTGACGTAGAGATTGCCGACCGCCGCGCGGTCTTCCACCTGATCGGCGGCGCGCAGGATTCGGCTGTGGATGCCCATGGTCAGGCCATATCCCTTGGCGTTGACACGCTCCACCGTGCTCTCGAGCTCGCCCGCCTTCCATGTCGCGACATGCACGATCGGCCCGAACCATTCGCGGTCGAGCTCGTCCATCGAATCCAGCTTGATCAGCGTCGGCGGTACGAACAGGCCCTTGTCCTTGCCCGGCACCTCGCAGGCATG
This sequence comes from Novosphingopyxis sp., assembly GCF_965218915.1. GTDB lineage: Bacteria > Pseudomonadota > Alphaproteobacteria > Sphingomonadales > Sphingomonadaceae > Novosphingopyxis. The sequence goes on from NZ_OZ244708.1 coordinate 2,700,474, forward strand.
GATCACGTTCCTGTGCCACGCCTCGCGGTAGGCGTTGAGCTTGTAAAAGCTCGGCTCGTCGATCACCGGGCCGACATCGGTGTCGGGCTCGGCCGGATCGCCGATCACCAGCGCGTCCATCGCACCCTTCAACATGGTGATCGTGCGATCATACACATCCTCCTGCAGCAGCAGCATCCGCATCGCCGAGCAACGCTGCCCGGCCGACTGGAAGCCCGAGATCAGCACGTCGCGCACCACCTGTTCGGTGAGCGCGGTGGAATCGACGATCATGCAATTGATGCCGCCGGTTTCCGCGATCAGCGGCACCAGCGGGCGATCATCCTCGGCCAGCAGACTGCGCGCGATGACCTTGGCCGTCGCGCTCGATCCCGTAAAGGCGATGCCGGCGATGCGCGCGTCATAGGTTAGCGCGGCGCCGGTCTCGGCCCCGCCGACCGCCAGTTGCAACGCGCCGCGCGGCACGCCCGCCTCGCGTGCCAATCGTACCGCCAGCGCGGCGATCCGGGGCGTCTGCGGCGCGGGCTTGGCGACCACCGTGTTGCCCGAAACCAGCGCGGCGGCAACCTGCCCGACGAAGATCGCCAGCGGGAAATTCCACGGCGCGATACAGGCCCACACGCCGCGCCCTTCCATGCGCAGCACATTACGCTCGCCGGTCGGTCCGGGCAGCTCGATCGGCGCGAGGTTCAGCCTAGCCTGCGCGGCGTAATAGCGGCAGAAATCGATCGCCTCGCGCACATCGCCCAGCGCGTCCGGGATAGTCTTCTTCGCCTCCTGCACGAGCACCGCCATCAGCTCCTCGCGGCGTTCCTCCATCAGATCGGCGAGCTTTTCCAGGCAGGCGACGCGCTTGTTCAGCGGCGTATCCGACCAGTCGCGAAAGCCCGCATGGCAGATGTCGATGCATTCGGAGACATCCTTTTCGCCGCGCAGTTGCACCGTCACGGGCTTGCGCAGCCGCTCGGCCAGCGCCTCCAGCAGTTTGCGGTCCTCCAGGTCCATGCCGCGGCTGTTCTTGCGCTCGGGCATGAACATATCCTCGGGCAGCGAAATACCGGGATGGCGCGTGCCGCCCACGGCCTCCACCTTGGCCACGGGATCGGCGAGCAGCTCCTCCTCATTGACGTCGGTCGAGGTGAACTGGTGCACGAAGCTGGTGTTCGCGCCGTTTTCGAGCAGTCGCCGGACCAGATAGGCCAGCAGATCGGCATGGCCGCCGACCGGCGCATAGGTGCGCACCCGGTAGCCTTCGCCCCGCGCCATGCGCTCGTACAAACCCTCGCCCATGCCGTGCAGGCGCTGGAACTCATAGGCATCTCTCGGCAGCCCGGCCTCGTCGGTCCATTGCAGCAGGGTGGCGATGGTCAGCGCATTGTGCGTAGCAAAGGCGGGGACGATATTCTTCGACTGCAGCATCTGCCGCGCGCAGGCGAGATAGCTGACATCGGTCGCGATCTTGCGGGTGAACAGCGGGAAATCGGACAGCCCCATTTCCTGCGTATGCTTGATCTCGGTGTCCCAATAGGCCCCTTTGACGAGCCGCGTGTTGATCCGGTTGCCACTTTCCTCGCCCAGCGCATCGGCCCATTTGACGACCGCGAGACCGCGCTTGGAATAGGCCTGGATCGCCATGCCTAAGCCGTCCCAGCCCTCCATCGAGGGGTGGCGCGCGACATCGCGGATGATGTCGAGGCTGATCATCAACCGTTCGGATTCCTCGGCATCGACGGTCAGCGCCACGCCGGACTCGCGGCAGCGCAGTGCCAGATCGAGCACCATTTCGGAGATGATCGGGATGCAGATGCCGGCATGGGCGGGATCGTAACGCGGATGCAGCGCGGACAGTTTTACGGATATGCTGTGGCCGCTGCCCGCCCGGCCCGCGACATCGGCCGCGCCCCGATAGGATTCGAAATAGCGATAGGCGTCGTCCATCGTGCGCGCCGCCTCGCCCAGCATGTCGAAGCTGGCGACGAACCCGCGATTTTCGCGCTTGTTCATGCGCGTGATGGCTTCTTCGACGGTGCGGCCCATGACGAACACCTCGCCCATCAACTTCATCGCCTGTTGCACCGCGCGGCGCACGAACGGCTCGCCGCTGCGCGCGACCAGGCGGCGCAGCACATTGGCGCGCGGGGACGCGCCGACCACGGCCTTGCCCAGCACCAGCCCCCAGGTGGCGCTGTTGACCATCTTGTTGGCGGACGCGCCGGTATGCGCGCCCCAGTCCGCGCCGCCCATCTTGTCCGAGATCAGCCGGTCCGAGGTATAGGCATCGGGCACGCGCAGAAACGCCTCGGCGAGCGAGAGCAAGGCGGTGCCCTCTTCGGTGCCCAGCCGATATTCCTGCAAAAACTGGTTGATCCAGCCCTTGGACTGCCCGGCGCGCAGATCCTCCAGCAGGACATGCGCGCGCTCGAGGATCGCCGCGCGTTCTTCGGGCCCGACCTTGGCCTGCGCGACGAGGGGGGCCAGCACCTCCGGCTCGGCCTTGCGGTGAAGGTCGCGCAATTCGCCGCGCAGGTCGTCGCTGGTGATCATGGAAATTCCAACTGTCGAGGGCATGTGGGGACAGGGGGCAAAACATGCACCCCCGAGCGGCCCCATTCGCATAAATGCGGGGGGCGATGCAAGGAAAGCGGGAGGGGGGCGCACTGTGATAGCCCTAATATAAAACCGTTATCCCGGACTTGATCCGGGATGACGTAGCTTTTTAATGATTGGTAATGGCCGAGCCATCCCACCAAAAAAATTGGGGGCCGGCGTCTCGACGTGCCGACCCCCACCCCCGGTTACGCAACGCGAGGGTTTCCGTGCCGCCCTCCCCCCGAACGCGGGGAACGGACGAAATGGATTTGCAGCCGGACATACGCGCCTTCAAAAAACCGGAAGGCCTTTGCCCCGCTGACCAGCTTGTTATGGACGGACGGCGTTGAGTGGGCGCTGAATGCGTCTTTTATCTCATGTTCAGCTAAAAGGGTCTGAATATTAACAGATTGACATTTAAGCGCCGCTGGACTCTGCTCGTGATCGCGCTCCTGATCGGGCTCAGCGCGCTTTCGCTCGGCGGGCAGCGGCAACACCGGCCCAACAAAGATCAGGCGATCTCGGCGCGGCCGATCCTGCTCGATCCCAAGCACCCCGCCCGCACCCAGCTTGGCCAGCTGCGCTTTCTGGGTGCCTGGGTGCTCAGCAGCGAGAACGACCGGTTCGGCGGCATCTCCAGCTTGGTCGCACTGCCGGACGATCATTTCATCGGCCTGGGCGACGGCGCGACGCTGATCGGCTTCGGGCTGACGCGCCGCGGCGGCATCGTCGATCCGTTCATCCGGCCGCTGCCCTGGCGCGGAAAAGAAGAACCGGACTATGAAGAGCGCGATTCGGAATCGCTGGTGCGCGATCCCGCCACCGGCAAATATTGGGTGAGTTTCGAGAACCATGCATCGCTGCGCCGCTATTCGGCCGATTTTTCCCGCGAGGAACGGGTCGTGCGGCCGCAGGAAATGAAAGGCTGGCCCGCCAATGGCGGCGGCGAGGCGCTGGCACGGCTGGCCGATGGGCGGTTCGTGGTGCTGAGCGAGGATGCCGAGGCCCCGGATACCGCAGACCGAGGTGGCGGCTATCGGGCGCTGATCTATCCCGGCGAGCCGCGCGCCGATGCGAAACCGGTCCGCTTCGCCTATGCTCCGCCCAAGGGCTTCAAGGCGACCGACGCCAAGCTGCTGCCGGACGGGCGCCTGCTGATATTGCACCGCCGCCTCGCCTTCCCCAGCGGGCTATCGGCGTCGATCGGCATCGCCGACCCCGCCGACATCCGCCCCGGCAAGACCCTGCGATCGACCGAACTCGCCCGCCTCGAAGCGCCGCTCGCGGTCGACAATATGGAGGGTTTGGCGGTGACGCAGGAGGCCGGACGCACCATCGCCTGGATCGTCTCCGACGACAATTTCAATGCGCTCCAGCGCACGATATTGATGAAGTTCGCGCTGCCGGATGAGGGGGTGCACGGAGTGCAGAAGGGGCCAGGGTTCGAGAGTTTGGGGGAATAGCGCAGTGGCATCCCGATGACAGTTGTTGGTGGAAAGCAAGATAGGAGCTTTTTCGATAGTAAAATGTGGCAACCTTCATAATTGCTATTTTGTTTCAGGCCAAATACTTGCAACCCCTTCAGGAAACATCGCAAACGCATGCTCGTCATTGGCCATTATATCTGCTATAACTTCTGTCGCCCCGGGATCTTCTTCCGCACTGCATTGCATCTTAATACGTACAAATTGCAATTTTGGCACTGTTGTAAAATTGTTAGAGCTCACAATCTGCGGAGTATTGCAGTTCTTGAATGTTCACCACTTTGTTGCGCACTTCCTGTGCGCCGCGCATAAATGCGAAAACCCCGGCGCCCTGCATCACAGGCATCGGGGGTCTTGGTGGAAAGCCGGACCGCGTCCGTTCAGGCGGCGGCGAGCTTCTTGCCGATTTCCTTCTTCACCTTGCGCGCGTTGTCGCTCAGCTTGGTGTCGGAGGTTTTCATGAGCCAGTTGTCGAGCCCGCCATTATGCTCGACCGAGCGCAGGCCGGCGGTCGAGACGCGCAGCTTGATGCCCCGGTCCAGCGCGTCGGACAGCAGCGTCACGTCCTGCAGATTGGGCAGAAACACCCGCTTGGTCCGGTTGTTGGCGTGGCTCACATTGTTGCCGACCATGCGGCCCTTGCCCGTCAGTTCGCAGATGCGCGACATCGTTCGTTCCCGATTATCATTCATAAGGTGGAAAGCGGTGGCGTCTAGCGGGGCCGGACGCGTTCGTCAACGCCCGTCAGCGCTGCTCGGCACGCGATGCCAGACGCCGTGCAACGGTGGCGGTCTGCACGAGAAACAGGATGATGAGGATCAGCCCGACCGTTCCCACAAATATATCGAAGCCGGAAATCGCACCGAACCAGCCCGGACCGGTGCCCAAGCCGTACATCGCTATCGTCAGGCCGATCAGCACGAAACGCAGTTCGGTCGGCCCGGCGGCGAGATAAGACAATTTCATCTCGCCCATGACATGTACGGAGAGATAGGCATGGATCGACAGCAGCAGATAGCCGGTCATCGCGACCAGCGCGACATCGAGCCGGACGTAAGGGCTGAACCCGATCCCGGCGAGGATCAGAAGCGTGGTGATCCCGTCGCAGCTGTGATCGATGAAATAGCCGAAAGACGGCCGCTCGATCTTGCGCCAGCGCGCGATACTGCCGTCGAGCGAATCGCCGAACCATTGGATGGAGTAGCCGGCGATCGCCAGCCACAGCCAATTCGCGCCGAAACCGCTGGCGGCGTAACCGGCAAAGATCATCAGCGCGCCGACGATGCCGAAGCTGGTGAGCCGGTCGGGCGTGACCCACAGCGGCAAGCGCGGGCAGATCCAGTTCAGGAGGCGCCGCTCGCCGCGGGCGAGGACGTTCTGCTGGATACGATCGATCGATCCAGCGCGGGCTTCGGTGGTGTTGGCCATGCCCCTTTATCGAAGCGTGGCGGGCATTGGGCAACAGCCGATCACAAAACTGCCATCTTATTTGCGTCGTTTCGCAACGTTTATCCTTCGCATTGTCGCAACCGTCACAGGATTGGTGCGTTTTTCCCGGCGACCCGGCGTGCTCATGCGCCACCCAAAGACGAAAGATACACATGCCCATCCTGCAGATCATTCTCGCCGTCATCCTGCCCCCGCTGGCGGTGTTCCTGAAGCGCGGCGTGGGCCCCGAACTCCTGATTTCCATCGTGCTTTGCATCGTCTTTTGGGTTCCCGGTATTCTCTACGCCTTGTACATCGTGCTGAGCGATAGAGGCACCGCCCTCTAGCGATCAGGCACTTCATGGGCTAATCCAGCCCCGATGCCCTTCAATCAAGTCCGCCGTCATATGGATGAAGCGCTCGGCTTGGCCCGTGCGGCGGCCGAGGCGGGGGAAGTCCCGGTGGGCGCGGTGGTGGTTTGCGGTGGCCAGATCGTCGGACGCGGCGCCAACGGCCCGATCGCCGGTCACGACCCGACCGCCCATGCCGAAATCGTTGCAATCCGCGAAGCGGCCGCAATGCTCTGCAATAACCGGCTGACCGACTGCGATCTCTATGTCACGCTGGAACCCTGCGCAATGTGCGCGGGGGCGATCGCCCATGCCCGTATCCGCCGTCTCTATTATGCCGCCCCCGATCCGAAAGGCGGCGCCGTGGCGCACGGCCCCCGGCTGTTCGAGCAGCCCACGGTGCATCATCGGCCCGAAGTCTATGCCGGGATCAGCGAAGATGAGGCAGCACAAATGTTGCGCACATTCTTTTCGGGGAAGCGATGAGCCTGCGCCGCCTGCTGCTGGGCGTCTATGCCATCTGCTTTGCTATCGGCACGTTCACCCATGCGCAGCATATCTGGCACTATGGGTTTCTGCCCTATCGCTTCGCCCCGTTACCGACGAACATCTTCTGGACCGCATTGACGCTGATCGACCCGCTGGTCATTCTCTTATTTCTGCTTCGGCGAAGACGATCGGCGCTGTCGCTGGCGCTGGCCATCATGGTCAGCGATGTAGCGGTGAACAGCTACGCGGTCTTCGGGAGCGGCTATGGCGAGTTCGCGCCTGCGCTGGCATTGCAGTCGGCATTTCTCGGCTTCGTGCTGGGGTCGATCGGCTTTCTATGGGCCGACCCTCCGCTCAGTGTACGAACCGCGCCACCACCTCGCGGTAGCTGCGGCTGACCTTTACCTGCGCGCCGGAGCCGAGCACCAGGAAGCATTCGCCATTGGTGTGCGGCTTGACCTGGCGGACCTGGTTCAGGTTGACGATGGTCGAGCGGTGGACGCGCTGAAACACGCGCGGATCGAGGCGTTTTTCCAGATCCTTCATCGTCTCGCGCAGGATCAGCGAATTGTCCGCGGTGTAGATGCACATATAGTCGCCCGCCGCATCGATCCGCTCGATCGTGTCGACGTCGACGCGGAAGATCTGGCCGCGGTCCTTGACGTTGATCAGCTGCTCGAAGCGCCCGGCCTGCATCTCCTCGTCATTGGCGATATTCTCGGCCGCCTCGGGCGCGACTTCGTTGATCACCTCGCGCAATCGCTCGACCTCTTCGGACTGCTTGCGGTGGCCCATGCGCTCGCGGATGCGGACCATCGTGTCGGCGAGCCGGTCTTCCTCGACCGGCTTCATCAAATAGTCGATCGCCTGCGCCTCGAACGCGCGCACGGCATGGTCCGAATAGGCGGTGACGAAGACGAACATCGGCGGATCGATGTCCATCACGCCCTGCACCACGGAAAATCCGTCGAAGCCGGGCATCTGGATATCGAGAAATACCAGATCGGGTTTCAACGTCTTGATCTTGCGGATCGCCTCGCGCCCGTTGTTGCAGGTGGCGACGATCTCGACATCATCGAGCTTGCCCAGCCTGAGCTCCAGGCCCTGGATCGCCAGTTTCTCGTCGTCGACGACGATGGTGCGGATGGTCATGCGTTTATCATTCCTTGGCTCTCAGGCGTGCCCCCTGAAGCAATTCCCCCGTCATTGTCCCTGGCCTCGTCCCCCGGCGCGACGCGCACTTCATAGGGTATCTCGACGATGACCTCAAATCCGCCGCCCGGCGGGGAGGATATCTCGAAACGATGGTGCTTGCCATAGGCCTGCGTCAAGCGCTCGCGGGTGTTGGCCATCCCCACGCCGGTCGAGGAGATCGCCCTGCTCGGCTTGACCGTGCCCATCCCGGGGCCGGTGTCGGCCACGGAAATACGAACGCGGTCTCCGATGCGCTGCGCGCGAATGCGGATATCGGCGCCTTCCTCCTTCGGCGTCACGGCATATTTGATCGCATTTTCGACCAGGGGTTGCAGCAGCAAGGACGGGATCAGCACGTCGCAGGCGGCATCGTCGATATTGAAATCGGGCCGCAACCGGTCCTCGAAGCGCATCTTTTCGATATCCAGATAGAGTTTCAGCGTTTCGACCTCCTTTTCCAGCGTGACCCGAGCCGAGGCTTCGTTGACCAGCGTGAAGCGCAGAAAGGAGGAGAGGCGTGAAAGCATGGCGTTGGCCGGTTCGGTCTGCTTCAACAGCACTAATGTGGAAATGGAATTCAGCGTGTTGAACAGGAAATGCGGGTTGAGCTGGTAGCGCAGCATGGTGAGCTGAGCGCTGGTCGCCTGCGCCTCGAGCCGGAACAGCTGGTCCGCCTGCTCTTCGCCCCTCACGAAATAATTGATCGCGAAATAGAGCGCCGACCAAGCCGACAACACGATGCCGTCGAGGAACAATATGCCCAGGAACAAGGTGGCGAACAGGTTCGACGTACCCGGCGTGATCGTCTGCAGCACCCAGGCGTCGATAAACGCGTAGACCGCGGTGGCGAGGATCAGGCTGCTGAGCATCGTCCCCCACAGCACCGCGGTCGAACGCTCGAACACGGTGCGGTAGATAACCGAGAGGATCAGCGAGATCGAATAGCCGGCGATGGTGGAGACCAGCAACGTTACGAGGAAGCTGAGTGGCTGCCCGTTGGCCAGGCCCGAGGTGCCGCGCAGGATCAGCACCCCCGCCCAGCCGGCGCTGTGCAGGTTCCAGAAGGCCCGGTTCTTGTTGGAAAAGAACGGTTCGAAAGGAAGATCGACGATGGCCATCTCGCTGCTCCATAACGGCATCCGGCGGCCCGCCCAAATAATTTAGCATTTTCAGCCCGCCCGAGACTATAGCGGCACCGGGGAGAGGAAGCCCATGCCCTTGCCGTTTGATTGCAGCTCGTGGGTCAATGCATCGACGACCAACCGGTGAGTCTGCTGCTGACCCTGATCGCCCAGGCTTCGCCTGTTCCACCGACTTACCCGCCAACCTGGACAGATATGGCGCGCTTCGACCTGCAAGATGTTCCGGACGTCTCGCTGGACAACAGGCCCAAGGACGAGGCGGACGTAATCGTGGTACGCGCCGATGTCGATCGCTACCGCCTCAAGGACAAGCTCGATCCGCGGTTCGAAGAAGACGATAAGGCAGAATTCGGGTTGACCGGCGATGTGCGCGGCGCGGTCGAGACCGAAGCGGTAGCGATCGCACCGGGCGTGGTCAGCAATCGGCTGATGTTCCGGCTGAAACTGCCATTCTAGCGACGCGACGCAAGGTCACGCCCCGCCGAATCGTAACGCTCAGATCGCGGCGAGCTTCTTGACCGCCTGGCCCTCGCAATCGCGGCGGCGTTCGCGCAGTTCGCTTTCGTCGATCCAGCACAAAGCGGTGTGGTCGATCTCGCGGTCGTCATGCGCACGAATGCTGATCGGCTGGATCGGCCGCCGATCGCGCTCGTCGCATAGCACGGGATTGGACGGCACGCCGGTTTCCCACCGCTCGCCCCATTGCCGAAGCGCGATCATCGCAGGTAGCAGATCGAGGCCTTTTTCGGTCAGTTGATAGATTACCTTGCGCCGATCGTCCGGACAGGGCGTGCGCTTCAATATCCCGACCTCGACCAGCTTGGCCAGCCGCCCGGACAGGATGTTGCGCGCAATCCCGAGCGCGCTCAGAAATTCCTCGAAATGATGCACGCCGTTGAACGCGGCGCGAAGGATCATGAACGACCAGCGTTCGCCCATGGCCTCCAGCGCGGCGGGTAGACCGCATTCGGCGATATCGCGAAGGGGTTCGCGCAATTTGCCCATGATCGCTCCGTTACTTGAAATCGTAATAGACGGCGGGATGGCGATGAATGCAAATAAAATTCCAGAATGAGTTGCAACTTGCTACTTAAAAAGGTAGGTAGTGATTCGCAACCTAACAAGATGCGTCAAGCCTATCGCAGAACAGGATACGCCCATGCGAAATGCCCTCTCCCACTACGGTTCCAGGCTCGGTGTGCTCGTCGGAGCCGCCTTGCTTTCCACGCTCCTGCTCGTCGCCGCGCCGCAGGCGCATGCCGCGTCCGACACCGCGTTCTACCGCGCCGAACTCGTCTCGCCGGTCGAGATGCGCCTCGCGGTGGTGCGCAATGCCATGTTCCTATGCGACGGCACGTCGTGCATGGGCAGTAAGGCCAACAGCCGCGCCAATATCGTGTGCGCCTCGTTCGTGCGCGAATTCGGCGTGGCCGCCAGCTTCACCGCCGACGGCAAGGCGCTGGACGCCGAGGCGTTGGCCAAGTGCAACGCACGCGCCGGCTGAGCCCGCCATCCGTCCGGTCTCTCCGCCGGACGCAACTGGAGCGCGCCGGAACCTGGCTTCCGGCGCGCTTTTTTGTTGCATAGCGGCGCGGCGGCCTCATCTTGAGGAACGATGCTGCGGCAATATGAACTGGTCGAGCGCGTGCGCGCCTATCACCCGTCGGTCGACGAGGATCGGCTGAACCGCGCCTATGTGTTTTCGGTCGCCAAGCATGGCAGCCAGAAGCGCGCCAGCGGCGATCCCTATTTCAGCCACCCGATCGAAGTCGCCGGTCTGATGACCGACCTCAAACTGGACGAGGACACGATCATCACCGCCCTGCTCCACGACACGGTCGAGGACACGCTGACCACGGTCGAGGAGATCGGCAGCAAGTTCGGCGGCGATGTCGCCCGGCTGGTCGATGGCGTGACCAAACTCTCCAAGATCGAGGCGCAGACCGAGGACGAGCGCGCGGCCGAAAACCTGCGCAAGTTCCTGCTCGCTATCTCGGACGACCTGCGCGTCCTGCTGGTGAAGCTGGCCGACCGGCTGCACAACATGCGCACGCTGCATTATGTGCCCTCGGAGGATAAACGCCGCCGGATCGCGCGCGAGACCATGGATATCTACGCCCCGCTCGCGGAACGCGTCGGCATGTACGAATATATGCGCGAGATGCAGCTGCTCGCGTTCGAGCAGCTGGAACCGGACGCGCACAAGACGATCACCGGCCGGCTCGCGCAAATCCGCGCCGATGGCGGCGACCAGCTCACTGCGGTGGCCAATTCCATCGCCTTCGCGTTGGAGGAAAAGGGCGTGGAGGCCGAGGTCGAGGGCCGCGAAAAGCATCCTTATTCGATCTGGAAGAAGATGCAGGAACGCCATGTCAGTTTCGAGCAGCTGACCGATATCATCGCCTTTCGCATCGTCACCGAAAACGTTGCCGATTGCTACCAGGCGCTCGGCGTGCTCCACAGCCGTTGGAAGATGGTGCCGGGCCGGTTCAAGGATTATATCTCCACGCCCAAGCGCAATGGCTACAAGTCGATCCACACCACCTTGATGTTCGACCGGAATCGACGCGTCGAGGTGCAGATCAGGAGCCGCGACATGCACCGCGACAGCGAGGTCGGCCTCGCCGCGCATTGGGGATACAAGCAGCACGAGCGCCCCGACGGTCAGGCCAGCTGGATCCGCGATCTCGTCGACATTCTCGAGACCAGTCACGATGCCGAGGAACTGCTCGAACACACCCGCATGGCGATGTATCAGGACCGCATCTTCGCCTTCACGCCAAAGGGCGCGCTGCATCAGCTGCCCAAGGGCGCCACGCCGATCGATTTCGCTTACGGCGTCCACACCGATCTGGGCGACCGCACCGTCGGCGCCAAGATCAACGGCCGCCATGTGCCCCTGAGAACGCCGATCGAGAATGGCGACATGGTCGAGATCCTGAAATCGGACAAGCAGGAGCCGCAGCCGAGCTGGCTGAGCTATGTCACCACCGGCAAGGCGCGCGCCGCGATCCGCCGATACGTGCGCCATCAGGAGCGCGCCGAGATGATCCAGCTCGGCCGGATGATGTATGACGAGATCGCCGGGCGGCTGCCCGCCAAGATCGGCAAAAAAGCGCTGGCCGCGACGCTCGAGCGGCTGGATTACAGCAGTGAAGACGAACTGATGCACGCCATCGGCATGCGCAAATTGTCCGACCGCGATCTGATCGAGGCGCTCATCCCGGGCCATTCGGCCGACTGGGCCGAGCGCGACTATCCGGGGCAGGACCGCGCCATCTCGATCCGCGGTCTGACGCCGGGGGTCGCCTATGAGCTGGCCAATTGCTGCCTGCCGGTGCCGGGCGACCGCATCGTCGGCCTGCGCCGCAAGGGCGAGATGGTCGAAGTCCACGCGATCGACTGCGCGCGGCTCGCCGACGGTCAGGACGCCGACTGGATCGACCTGCGCTGGGGCGAGGGCAGCGAAGGCGCCGCCGCGCGGCTGCGCATCACGGTGCATCATCGGCCCGGCGCGCTGGCCGAGGTCGCCGGTATCTTCGGTTTGCACAAGGCGAACATCCTGAACCTGCGGCTGACCGCGCGCGACGACCCGTTCCAGACCTTCGAGATCGACCTGGAGGTCTATGACCTCCAACATCTCATGCGGATTATTTCTGCCGTCCGCGCATCGGACGCGGTGGCGCAGGCAGACCGCGTCTACGGAGACTGAAGCCCTACCCCGCCCCCGTCAGGGCTGCCGCAAATCCTTGCCATTACCGCAGACGATCCGCGCCGAGCCGGTCGAGCGGATATCGCAATCGGCATCGCCCGCAATATCGATCTGCCCGGTGCCGTTGTTGAAGACGCGCGCGAATTCCTCGACCATCACCATGCTCGTCGCCGGACCGCTATGGTTGAGATCGAGCCGGTCCAGTGTCAATCCGCCAGCCTGCCAATTGGCCGGACCATTGAGTTGCACCTCCGCCTCGCGCGCCGAGCCGCCATTCATCGCCACCGTGCCCGCGCCGACCACATTAATGTAAAGCTGATCGGCCTCGACGTCGCCAACGGTCACCTGCCCGTTCCCGGTCACCAGCACCCGCACGCTGCGGTCTTCCAGCGCGCCCGCCTCGACCACGCCATTGCCTTTCAGCACGATCTCCGACAGCCGCCGCGTGGCCAGGTGGATCACCACCGGACCATCGTTAGCGGTTTCGTTATGAGCGGTCCGTACGGGCGATACCAGCCGCGCGGTCAGCGTGTTGCCGCTGCGCACCAGTCGCACCCGGTCGAGCTGGTCTTGCGTCCCCGACGCCTTGGCACCGGGCGAGGCGTCGGTGGCGATCTCGACGACGATATCGCCCTCGACCACGATCCGATCGAACCCGCCGAGCACGAAGCTGCGCTCCTTCGCAGAAGCCGGCGCTGCGAGGATGAGCGCCAAGGCGAACCCGAGTGGAATTCTGAGCATGATCGATTATCCGCTGCAAAAGCTGAACGAGCGGCGATCATGACGCAATACGGGTTCCGGGGCAAAGATTTCCGCCTCGCGCTACCTTATGAAGGGGAGCTTGGATTTCCGCAGTGCAGCTTGCCCGAGCCCATTGAGGACAGTTTGCATCTGGCATTGCCGACCACGTCCACGTCGCCCGAGCCCATGATGGCTGCGTCGACCATGCCGTCGGACCGCAGTTTCACATTGCCGGACCCGGCGATCGAGACGTCGCTCGCATCGGTCATCATGCGGCCGGCATCGATATCGCCCGATCCGGCCACCGAGAAATCGCTGCTTTTGGCCTGGCCCGCCAGAATCATCCCGCCCGATCCGGCCATGCTCGCGTCGAGCTTGTCCGTCTGCACCTCGGCGACCCGGACCGTACCAGAACCGGCGACGGAGATATCGACGCTGGGGCCGGTCATCCGGTCCGCCTCGATCGGGCCGGAACCGGCGGCGCTGACCGAACGCAGCGACGGAGCGGTGACATAGATCGTGGCGGCGCCCTTGTCCTTCCAGCTTCCATTCTGCCGGCCGACCTGGATCGACCCGTCCTTCATCCGGTATCGCAGATGGCTCAGCACGTCAGCGGGTGCCTCGGCGCGGATCGAATAAGCCTGGCCGGTGGTGAAGACCACCTTGTCAGGGCCGAGCGCGCCCAGCCCGTCAAAGGCGGCGACCTCCACGGTCTGCGCGGTGATCGGCTCGCCGTCGTCGAGATCGCTGTAGCCCATGTGCGACACGTCCTCGGCGGCATCGAACACCGAATAGCCGCAGCCGGAGATCGCCAGAAAAAAAACCGCGACGGGTGTTAGGAGCAAATGCTTTCTCATCGATCGATCCTCTCACTGTGTTAGCCGATTAATACAATGGATCGCGATGCCGCGCAAGCGCGCTTGTCGATGAACGCACGTCGCTGGCCGAAACGAAAAAGGGCGCCGGTAAGCGCCCTTTTTCATTCGATATGTTCCCCGCTCAGGCTTCGTCGGGCTGGTCGTAATATTGCGGCGCGGCCTCGTTGAGAATCCCGAGGATCTTCTGCAAAGCGGTCGGCTCGTCGGTCTTTTCCATCGCCGCGAGCTCGCGCGCGAGACGGCTCGACGCAGCCTCGAAGATTTGCCGCTCGGAATAGCTCTGCTCGGGCTGGTCGTCGGGGCGGAACAGATCGCGCGTCACTTCGGCGATCGAGACGAGGTCGCCCGAATTGATCTTGGCCTCATATTCCTGCGCGCGGCGCGACCACATGGTGCGCTTGACCTTGGGCTTGCCTTTCAGCGTCTCCATCGCCTGCTTGAGCGTCTTGTCGCTCGAAAGCTTGCGCATGCCGACGCTTTCCGCCTTGTTGGTCGGAACGCGCAGCGTCATCTTCTCCTTTTCGAAGCGCAGGACATACAACTCCAGCTGCATGCCGGCGATCTCGTCATTCTGCAATTCGACGACGCGGCCCACACCATGTTTGGGATAAACCACATAGTCGCCGACATCGAAGAGGACCGCACTGGACGCCATAAAAGAACCTTTCGCAAAGGAGGAGCGAAGCGCGCGCTGGGCCGGGCTGCGCCGCTGAGCTCATGATCGAGTGATTATAACCCTGTAAACGGGGACCCACGACGAAAAGACGCATGGACAGCGGCTTCCGTTTCACATAGCAATGTAACAGATTCGAAAGAATATTTCTAGCCCCTGTTCGATTGCAACAGGGCGGTAAATAAATGCAACCGAGACAGAATGTTACTCCAAGCCGAAGCGAAGCCTGCGCTCAGTCGCCTTCGCCAGGATCGGGCGAAAAATATTTGTCGAACTTGCCGTCTTCGCCCTTATGCTCGTCGGCATCAGCAGGCGCTTCCCGGCTAACCGTGATGTTGGGCCATTCGGCGCTGAACCTGGTGTTGATCTCGAGCATTTTCTCCAGACCGTCCTCGGTGTCCGGCAGAATCGCCTCGGCCGGGCATTCCGGCTCGCACACGCCGCAGTCGATACATTCGCTGGGATTGATCACCAGCATATTGTCGCCCTCGTAGAAGCAATCGACGGGGCAGACCTCGACGCAGTCCATATATTTGCATTTGATGCAGGCTTCGGTGACGACATAAGTCATGGATTGCGGCTCCGGGAGATACAGACGGTTCAACGTTCTGCTATGGGGAGGGCGGCGTCCAAGTCAATGCCTTGGAGGTTCCAAGGCGATGCAACCCGCCGTCCCTGCGAAGGCAGGGCCCCATCTCGCGTCAGTAGAACCGGTAATGCCAGTTGCGAGCAACGCTTCCATCGGACAGGCTCCGGCCTTCGCAGGAGCGACGGAGGTTAGATTTCCTCATAACAGCTCCCAGCCTCCGCCGGCGGCCCGCGCCGCGCGGGCAGTGCCACCACCCGGATCACCCGCACCGCCTCGCCGATGGGTAAGGAGATGACATCACCAGGCCGCACGCAGGCACTGCCACGCTCGACCCGGCGTCCGTTGAGGCGGATATGGCCGGCGGCGACGATCGCCTGCGCGCGCGTGCGGCTCTTGGCGAATCGGAGAAACCAGAGCAATTTGTCGACTCTCAGCTCGGGCCGCAGTTGCGGCTCCACTCAGCTTCGGCCCGTCAGCCGCG
Source organism: Novosphingopyxis sp. (assembly GCF_965218915.1). Lineage (GTDB taxonomy): Bacteria > Pseudomonadota > Alphaproteobacteria > Sphingomonadales > Sphingomonadaceae > Novosphingopyxis. The sequence continues at coordinate 2,716,224 of NZ_OZ244708.1, forward strand.
CCAGCTGCTCGGCGAGCGCGCCCTGCGGCGCACTGCCGCCCGCGGAAGCCGAAGCCTTCGGTCCGCCGTTCTCTAAACCCTTTCCACGGCCTTTCTCATGATGCTTCGGCCCGGCCCCGCCACCTTTGCGCGCATGGTCGCGCCCGGGCTTCGGCAGACCGACCCAGCGATAGCGCGGCACCGGACAAGCCGGGGTTTCGGACGAGGGCGACGCTGCTTCGGTCGCCGGTGGCGTTTCACTGGCGGCAGCGCCGTCGGCCGCGTCGACTTCGTCGCCCCCTGTCACGCTCGCCGCGGGGTCCGTTTCCGGAGCCTCGACCGCCGCCGGTTCTTCGTCGGCTACCGGAGCAGGCACTTTCGCCGTCGCTTCGACGGGCCTAGCGGATGGCAGACGGTGGAAGCCCGCATCGCGCATCAGCAAGTCAAAAGCTTTTTCGCTGAGGCCGAGCGAAGTCGGCAGCGCCAGATCGATGTCGAAATCACGGTCCTTGCCGCGCGCCTCATGCGCCTTTTTCGCCAGCCGCTCGACCAGATCGATGCGCAAATGCTCGGTGCCGAAGCGGCGATAGCCCGCATTGCGGCAGTCGCGCGCATTGGCGAAGCGCCAGTCGCTCAGGTGCACCGCGCTCTCCGGCGGAAGCTCCGGCATCGGCTTGCCCGTCATCACCGCGTCGAGCGCGCTGCGCCAGCGCGCCGCGCCGGGTTTCAGCGCCAGATGGTGGTAGATGTCGAGCGCGCCGAAGACGATGCCCGCCTTGCGCGCCGCGGCCCGCTGGTCCTTGTCCAGCGCATGTACCGCGCCCGCCACCTCGGCTCGCGCGGCCACCCCGCCCTGTTCGGCGAGCTGGATCGCCAGCGCGCGCACCGGGCCCGGCGCATGGACGCTCTGCGACAACGCCAGCAGCGCGGTGACCCCGCCGAGGTGTTTTTCGATACGGGCGGCGAGCCACGTTTCGGCGCGCTCGACCACGGCGGCAAGGTCTGCGCCCTCGAGACAACCAAGCGCCTTGGCCGATCTGAACGCAGGCTGGAGCAGCGTCTTGCCCGGTTCCAGCACGCCAAGCTCGCCGCCGCGCCACAGGATCGCGGGATGCCCCGAACCACCGGCTTCCAAGGTAAAGTCCTCGTCGCCCGACTGGGCCAGTTCGCCAGCTTTCTGCGTCATCAATCCTCCGAGATGTCGTTCGGCAGCCGCCAGCAGCAGGCGGCTTTCGCCGGCCCGCGCGCCCGGCACCGGGGCAAACCGGAAACCGTTCAGCGTGCCGATCTCCTCGCCATCAACCAGCACCATGCCGGATTCGTCAAGCGAAACGGGCAACAGCGCGGCATCCTTGCCCAGCTTGCGCAGCAAAACGGAGGTGCGCCGGTCCACGAAGCGTTGCCTGAGGCGATCGTGCAGCGCGTCCGACAGCTTCTGCTCCAGTTCGCGGGTGCGTGTCGCCATTTCCGCGCGGTCCTCCACCCAGTCCGGCCGGTGCGCGATATAGGACCATGTGCGCGTCGCCGCGATCTTCTGCGCCAGCGCCTCGACATCGCCGCGCATGTCGTCGAGCCGGGCGATCTCCTGCGCCACCAGTGTACGGGGCATCACACCCACCCCAAGATAGGTCCACAGCCGCGCCACGAAGCGGGCGTGATGATCCGGCCCGACCTGCCGGAAATCGGGCAATGACGCCGCCGCCCACAACCGCCGCAGTCCGGCCTGCCCCCGCGCGCTGGCCATCACCTCGCCGCTGTCTGCCAGCCGCTTGAGCACGGCCAGATCAATCGCTTCTGGCGCCGCCTTCAACACGGCATCCCGTGGCTTCGATTCCAGATCGCCGATCAGCGTGGCGATATCGGTGAAGCGCGGATCGCTTTCGCGCCAGTAGAGGTTTCGGAGCGGCTTGAAGCGATGCTCCTCGATCGCCTCGATCTCTTCGGGGGTAAACTCGCCGCCCTCACCCGCCAGCACCCCGAACGTTCCGTCGGTCTGGTGCCGCCCCGCGCGCCCGGCGATCTGCGCCATTTCGGGCACCGTCAGCCGCCGCCGTCGATGCCCGTCGAACTTGTGCAGCGAGGCAAAGGCGACATGGCGCACGTCGAGGTTCAGCCCCATGCCGATGGCGTCCGTCGCCACCAGATAATCGACCTCGCCTTCCTGGAACATGCGCACCTGCGCGTTGCGGGTGGAGGGCGACAGCGCGCCCATCACCACCGCCGCGCCGCCCGCGAAGCGCCGCAGCATCTCGGCCACGGCATACACCCCCTCGACCGAGAAGGCGACGATCGCCGAGCGGCGCGGGAGGCGCGACAGCTTTTTCGATCCGGCATAGCTCAGCGTCGAAAAGCGCGGGCGGGTGACGATCTCGGCTTCCGGCAGCAAATGCCGGATCATCGGCCTGAGCATGTCCGAACCCAGGATCATCGTCTCCTCGCGGCCCCGCGCGCGCAACAGCCGGTCGGTGAAGACATGGCCGCGCTCCGGATCGGCGCCCAGTTGCGCCTCGTCCAGCGCGACGAAGCCTAACTGTTTGTCGAGCGGCATCGATTCGGCGGTGCACAGATACCAGCGCGCATCAGGCGGCTCGATCTTCTCCTCGCCGGTGATCAGCGCGACACGGCTTTCGCCCTTCATCGCCACCACGCGGTCGTAGACCTCGCGCGCCAGCAGCCGCAGCGGGAAGCCGATCATGCCGGAAGAATGCGCGGTCAGCCGCTCGACCGCGAGATGGGTTTTGCCGGTGTTGGTGGGTCCAAGCACGGCGGTGATCGGGGATGTGTCGAACTCGGCCATCTTGCTGGCTGCCAAGATCGGGCGATGCGCGGCGAAATGCAAGCGAAGCGACCTTCGGGACATGTTCCGGTCCCTCAAGCTGGCCACTCAAAAGAGCCCGCGATCGTGACCGCAGGTGACAAAGCCCGCCACGAGCGGCGCCGGTCCCGAGAAGCGTTACGAAGCGGAAAATGCGCTTAACCTGTCAAAGTTTCCCGTATACGGCCGTTTGGAAAAAACCTTTCGCAACTGGCTGTAAGTTTAAGGCGATCATGTGCTTTGCAAACCCAGTCGGATGGAAATTCAGAAACGGCATAGCTCCGTCTTTCTTTGTGCCTCATGGCGATCCCGCCCGAGACCCCGGCTTTCGCTGGGGTGACGAAAAAATGACGCTGGGGTGACGAAAAAGGAAACGGGTTTGCAAGGTACATAATCGCCAACTTTAAGCAGGCGGGAACAGGTTGACGGCTGGGACGCAGGTATTTCATAACCCATATGGTTAGCATATGCCGTCCAGGTAGGAAAGCTTTTTCCGAGGCATCCAATTCCGAGGAAAACGATTACTCCGCCGTCGCGCGCGGCGCTCGGTTCGAGCCATAGCGGGACGGGCTTTCGGTCGGTCCGCCGCCGATGCGCGTCCGCCGGTCCCCAACCGCATCGGTTCCGTCTCTCGTCTCCCGGCGGGCACGGCTCGCCGCAAGAGCGAGTGTGTTCGCCGCCGATTAAATTGACTTTAACCCTGATCCGCCACAATCGCTGGCTCATTGGAGGCCGAATGGCGGGGAGCCGTTCGCGAAAGGGTTCGGGGTTGTTCAAGGAACGCGAAGAGTTTCCGATCGGCGGAGCGGGCGCGGCGGCGCTGTCGCTCGGCGATGCGGTTGCGTTCCAAGCCCCCGCCCCCAATAAATTCCGCGAGCGCGTCAACGGCTTGCCGCTGTTCGAACTGGCGGTGGATCTCGGCGAGGACATCGGATCGCTGGCATGGTGGCGCGGGCTGGCCACGATGTTGCTGCTCGCCGCCGGCGCGATCGCGCTGCGCCCCGGCTTCGAGCCGTTCTACGGCGCCCAGCCCGACATGTTGACCGGCGATGCCTTCCAGGAATCGCGCGCCTATATGATCATGCCGCTGGCTTACGGCGCGGACACCGGGCGCCATATGGCGGCGACCGACGCGGTGGTCCCGTTGAAGGCCAGTCCCGAACGCCCCCAGATCGACATCACCGCCACGCTCGGCCGCGGCGACAGCTTCGAGCGCGTGCTGAAACGCGCCGGCGTGGGCGGCGACGATGCCGCCAAGGTCGAGGCGATGGTCGGCCAGGCGATGACGACCTCCGATATCGAGCCGGGCACCCGCATCGACATGATACTTGGCCGCCGCAGTTCCAGAACCCAGCCGCGGCCGCTCCAAAGCCTCGCCTTCCGCGCGCGCTTCGATCTCAACCTCTCGGTCGAGCGGGTCGACGGCGCGCTGCGGCTGAAACGCGATCCGATCAAGGTCGACGATACGCCCCTGCGCGTGCGCGGCAGCGTCGGCGGATCGCTCTACCGTTCCGCCCGCGCCGCCGGAGCGCCCGCCGATGCGGTACAGAAATTCCTGCAGGTGATCGGCGGGCAGATGGCGATCGGCGCGATCCGCTCCTCGGACGAGTTCGATCTCGTGGTCGATTATCGCCGCGCCGAAACCGGCGAAGTCGAGGTCGGCGATTTGCGCTATGCGGGGCTGTCGCGCGACGGCAAGGACAAGGTGCAGATGCTGCGCTGGACCAGCGGCGGCAGCACCCAATGGTTCGAGGCTTCGGGCGTCGGCAAGACCCGCGGCGAAATGCTGCGGCCCGTAAACGGCTCGGTCACCTCCGGCTTCGGCCGCCGGTTCCATCCGGTGCTGGGCTATGCCCGCATGCACAGCGGCGTCGATCTGCGCGCGCATTATGGCGATCCGATCTACGCCGCCGCCGACGGCACGGTGACCTATTCGGGACGCCATGGCGGCCACGGCAATTATGTGAAGCTCCAGCACAGCGGCGGCATCGCCACCGGCTATGCCCATATGAGCCGCATCGCCGCGCGCAGCGGCCAGAGCGTCCGGCGCGGGCAGATCATCGGCTATGTCGGCTCGACCGGCCTGTCGACCGGCCCGCATCTGCATTACGAGCTGTATCGCGGCGGCCGCGCGGTGAACCCGTTGTCGGTCAAATATATCGAGCGCGCGCAGCTTTCCGGCCAGGACCTCGTCAATTTCAAGGCGCAGCTCAGAAGCTTCAAGGCGGTCAAGCCCGGCGCGGCGCTGGGCCAGTTCACCACCGCGCGCAGCGAAGCCAGGCCGCTGCGCGAGATCGACCGGCTGGAGCATAAGGGCGCGGCCTGATCCGCTAAACGCGGCTTGAGGCGGATGCCCGCTTCCGATATGCGCCAGTCTCAGAGATCGTTGACAGGTCCGTTCCCGGCGGTGAGTTTCCCTGCTGGACCCCGGCCTTCGCCGGGGAAGATTTCGTTATGGCCATGCCCGTTCACTCCGCCTACCCCGCCACCCGCCTGCGCCGCACGCGCTCGGCCGCCTGGAGCCGCGACATGGTGCGCGAAAACCGGCTGCACCCGAGCGACCTGATCTGGCCGCTGTTCATCGCCAATGGCGACACGCAAGAACCCGTCGCCAGTCTGCCCGGCGTCTCGCGCATTCCGCTTTCGGGGCTCGCCGACAAGGCGAAAGAAGCGATCGACCTCGGCATTCCCTGCCTTGCTTTGTTCCCCCACACCCCGCCGGGTCGCCGCAACGAGGACGGCGGGGAGGCCGCCAATCCCGACAATCTGATGTGCGGCGGCATCCGCGCGATCAAGGATGCGGTGGGGGACGCCATCGGTGTGCTCACCGACGTCGCGCTCGATCCCTATACCAGCCACGGGCAGGACGGGTTGCTCGACGAGGCGGGCTATGTCGTCAACGACGCCACCGTCGACGCGCTGGTCGGCCAAGCGCTCAACCAGGCGGCGGCTGGGTCGGATATCGTCGCCCCGTCGGACATGATGGACGGGCGCATCGGCGCGATCCGCGAGGCGCTGGAGCAGGAGGGCCATGCGAACGTCCAGATCATGGCCTATGCCGCCAAATATGCCTCCGCCTTCTACGGGCCGTTTCGCGATGCAGTGGGTTCGGGCGGGCTGCTGAAAGGCGACAAGACAAGCTATCAGATGGACCCGGCCAACGCGTCCGAGGCGATGCGCGAGATCGCGCTCGACATCGCCGAGGGCGCCGACGGCGTGATGGTGAAGCCGGGCCTGCCCTATCTCGACATCGTGCGGATGGCGGCGGACCGCTTCGAGCTGCCGGTCTACGCCTATATGGTGTCGGGCGAATATGCGATGATCGAGGCGATGGCCGCGGTCGGGGCGGGCAATCGCGACGCGCTGCTGCTGGAGATACTGACCGGCTTCAAGCGCGCCGGAGCCAGCGGCGTGCTGACCTATCACGCGCCGGTGGCGGCGAAGCTGATCGGGTGATGGGGGCAACCTTAATCTCCCCTCCCGCTTGCGGGAGGGGCCGGGGGTGGGCGCGAGCAAAGCGAGCACCGGCCTGTCATTCGTCAAACCCGGCATCGAGCCGGGTTCGTCGATGCCCACCCCTGACCCCTCCCGCAAGCGGGAGGGGAAATAGATAGCATGGCCACCCTCGCCGACACCGAAACCGCCCCCGCCCCCACCGCCCTCGCCGGGCAACGCTGGCTGTTCATCGTCACCATCCTGACCGGCAGCTTCTTGCTGTTCCTGATCCAGCCGATGCTCGCGCGCATGGCGCTGCCAAGGCTCGGCGGGGCGCCGGCGGTGTGGAACAGCGCCATGCTGGTCTATCAGGCGTTGCTGCTGGCGGGCTATGCCTATGCGCACCGCATCGCCGCGCTCGGGCGGCGCACCCAGGCGGGCATCCATATCGGGCTGTTCGCGCTGGCGCTCTTGTGGCTGCCGGTGGGCCTCGCCGGCTTCCAGCCGCCGACGGGCGCCGCCACCGCGATCTGGGTGCCGTGGCTGCTGCTCGCCTCGATCGGGCCGCTGTTCTTCATGGTCTCGGCGCAGGCCCCGCTGATGCAGCGCTGGTATGCGCTGTCGGGGCAGCGGGGCGAGCCCTATGCGCTCTACGCCGCGTCCAATTTCGGCAGCTTCGCCGGGCTGATCGCCTATCCGCTGCTGGTCGAGCCGATGCTGACGCTGAACGCGCAAAGCACGCTGTGGTCCGCGCTCTATGTGGCGCTGCTGCTGCTGGTCGCGGCCTGTGGCTGGGCGCTGGTGCGCGCCGCGGTGCCGATCGGGCAGCCGGACCATTCCGCAGAGATCGCGACCACCCCGGCCCCCGCCCTGCATGAAAAGCTGCGCTGGGTACTGCTCGCCGCCATCCCTTCCGGGCTGATGCTGTCGACCACCACGCATCTCACCACCGATCTCGTCGCGATGCCGCTGATCTGGGCGATCCCGCTCGGGCTGTATCTGCTAAGCTTCACCGTCGCCTTCGCTGTCCGCCGCGCGCCGACCAAGGCCATCACTCTTCTCACCCCCTCCGTCCTCCTGCTGTGCGGCGCGCTCGCCTTCATGACGCCGGGCAACGCGGTGCTGGTGCAATTGGGCTCCAGCCTGGTCCTGCTGTTCGCGGTCGCCGTCGCGCTGCACGGCGAGATGTACCGCACCCGCCCCGCGCCCGAGCATCTCACCAATTTCTATCTGATGATGTCGATCGGCGGCGCGCTGGGCGGTCTGTTCTGCGCGCTGATCGCGCCGCTGGTCTTCGACTGGACCTGGGAACATCCGATCCTGATCCTCGCCGCCGCCGCGCTGATCCCGCAGCGCCGCCTGTTCTCGATCGGCGAGGAGGAGATTTTCGGGCCGACCGGCATGCGCCGCGTGTCGATCGGGATCGGCCTGCTCGCGCTCGCGGTGGCGCTGTATATCGCACTGAAACTGCCGCTCGACATCGGCACCGAGCGCATCCTGCTGCTCGGCGTCGTGATCGCGCTGGGCGTGCTCGTGATCGGCCAACGGCTGGGCTATGTCATCGTGGTGGCGGCCCTGCTCATCGCCAATGGCGGGCTGTATAATGCGCAGCTCAGCTGGGACGGACTGCGCACGCGCAGCTATTTCGGCATCTACAGCGTGAACGCCAGCGAGGACCGGCGGCTGCGCTGGCTCTCGCACGGCACCACGATGCACGGCATGCAGCTGATGGAAGACCCGACGCGGCCGATCAGCTATTATGGCGCGACATCCGGGGTCGGCCTCGCTTTTTCCCGGGCGAACGAACTTTACGGCCCGCGCGCCTCGATCGGCGTGGTCGGGCTCGGCACCGGCACGCTCGGCTGCTATCGGCGCGAGGGGCAGGACTGGCGCTTTTTCGAGATCGATCCCACCGTCATCGGACTGTCGAAAAACGGCGGCTATTTCAGCTATCTCGATCGCTGCGCTCCAAACGTGCCGATCAAGATCGGCGACGCGCGGCTGACCATCGCCAAGGCCGCCCCCGGCAGCATCGACATGCTGGCGGTCGACGCCTTCTCTTCGGACGCGATTCCGGTGCATCTGCTGACGCGGCAGGCGTTCGACGTTTACGCGCGCGCCCTATCCCGGGACGGCATGCTGCTGATCCACATATCGAACCGCTATATCGATCTCGAACCGGTGCTGGCAGCCGAGGCCGGGGCGCGCGGCTGGGCGATCGCGAAACGCAGCGATTACACCGGCAACGCCGAAGAGGCCGATGGCCTGCGCGCCTCGCACTGGGTGGCGATCAGCCCGAGCGCGGCCAAATTGCGCGCGCTCACCGGGCCGATCAACGCGGGCGAACCGATCGCCTTTACCCAGCCCGACTGGTCCCCGATCGAACGGCGCGAGGGTTTTACCCGCTGGACCGACGATTTCGCCTCGATCCTGCCGCTGATGCACTTGTGGAGACGATGATACCCATGGAAACCGGAATGAAACGCCCAGACGTCACCATCGCCGCATTCAACGGCAAGGCGCCGCGCATCCATGACAGCGCGTTCATCGCGCCCGGCACGCGCATCGTCGGCGACGTGCGGATCGGGCCGGAAGCCAGCATCTGGTACAATTGCGTGCTGCGCGCCGACGTCAGCCGCATCGTCATCGGCGCGCGCAGCAATGTGCAGGACGGCAGCGTGATCCATTGCGACGGGCCGATGCCGGGCCATCCCGACGGCTTCCCCACGATCATCGGCGAGGATGTGCTGATCGGCCATCTGGCGATGGTCCACGGCTGCGTCTTGAACGACCGCGCATTCGTCGGGCTGGGGGCGATCGTGATGGACGGCTGCGTGGTCGACAGCGATGCGATGCTCGGTGCCGGCGCGCTGCTGCCGGAAGGCAAGCATATCGGCGCGGGCGAATTATGGGTCGGACGGCCGGCGAAAAAGGTTCGCGATCTGTCCGAGGAAGCAATAGCGGGGATGCGTGCGGGCGCCGCGCATTATGTGGAAAACGCAAAGGCGCACAAGGCAGCGCTGGCGGGTTAGTCCGGCGCGCATGGCAGTATTTTCTGCTCGTCATCCCAGCGAAAGCCGGGGTCTCGGGCGGTAGCTTCTAAAGGCACCCCTTCAATGTCGAGGATCACGCTCAGTGATCAGGCGACGTCCATGTCCGACTGGTGGAACAGCGCGGAGGCATCCTCGAAGCTCATCGGGCGGCCGAAATAATAGCCCTGGATTTTCTTGCAGCCCAGCGCCTGGATCATCTTCAGCTCGTCCTCATTCTCCACCCCTTCGGCGGTGGTCGACATGCCGAGGCTGTCCGCCATGGCAACGACGGCGCGGATGATGGCGATGCTTTCGGGCACATTATTGGCCGCGCCCTGCACGAAGCTGCGGTCGACCTTGATCGTATCGAACCGGGTCTTGCTGAGATAACCGAGCGAGGAATAGCCGGTGCCGAAGTCGTCGAGCGACAATTTGATGCCCAGATCGAGCACCCGCGCCAGCATCTTTTCGGCCATGCCGCCGCGCACGAAGATGCTCTCGGTCACCTCGATTTCCAGCCGCCGGGTCGGCAGTCCGCTCTTTTCCAGCGCGCCGGTGACGGTATCGATGAAGTTGGGCACGGTGAGCTGATCGGCCGAGACGTTGACCGCGACGTTGACCATGTCGGGCCATTGCGCCGCATCGCGGCAGGCCTGCGCCAGCACCCATTCGCCGATCGATGCGATCAGCCGCGTGTCCTCGGCCAGCGGAATGAACTTGGCCGGAGAAACGGGGCCGAATTTCTCGCTGTTCCAGCGCAGCAGCGCCTCGAAACCGGTGACGATATATTCCTCGGCATCGACCACGGGCTGATATTGCAGATAAAGCTCGCCGCGCTCGAGCGCCTTGCGCAGCTCGATCTCCATCACGCGCCGCTCCTCGGCATCGGCATGGAGGCTGGGCTGATAGAGCGTGTGGCTGCCGCCGCCCGCATCCTTCGACCGGTAGAGCGCCAGATCGGCGCTGCGCATCAGCATTTCCACGGTCTTGCCGTCGCGCGGGCCGACCGCGGCGCCGACGCTGGCGCCGATGAACAGCGTGTGCTGGTCCACCTCGTAAGGCTTGGACAGCACCTCGATGATGCGATCGGCGAGGCGCGTGACATAGGCGCTGTCGCTGCCGTCCTTGACCACCACCGCGAATTCGTCGCCGCCGAGCCGTCCGCACAGCTCATTCTCGCTCATGATCGACTGCAATCGCTTGGACACGCGGCCCAGCAGCCGGTCGCCGACCGGGTGACCCAGCGTATCGTTGACCGCCTTGAACCGGTCGAGATCGATCATCAGAAAGCAGCAGCGCGAACGCCATTTGTCCGCCTCGCGCATCGCCTCGCCCAGCGATTCGGTGAGCTGCAAGCGATTGGGTAGCCCCGTCAGCGTATCGAAGCGCGCGAGATGCGATATCTTCTTCTGGCTTTCCTGCTGCGTCGTCACGTCCGATCCGACGCCGCGAAAGCCCAGGAAATTGCCATCCTCGCCCAGCCGCGGCGATGCCGACAGCTCCCACCACAACTGACGATCGCCCAGATACACCGGGACCAGCAGATTGCTGAACGGCTCGCGCTTGTTGAGCTTATCGGCCAGCATGTGCAGCGCGGCCGGGAAATCGCCGCTCTCCCACGCCTCGCCGGCGACCAGCTGCAGCAGCGGCAGGCCGTCGATCTCCGCGGCGTCGCGGCCGAGCGCATAAGCGAACCGCGGCGAGACCCGGGCGACGCGGCGCGCGGTGTCGGTCTGCCACAGCCAGTCGGCCCCGCTGTCCTCGAACTCGCGCAGCAGCAGGCTGACGGTTTCGTTTTTTTCCTGCAGATTGATCCGCGCCAGATCGGCGCCGACATGGTTGCGCGCCGATTGCAACGCGGCGATGATGAGCAGCAGGCTCACGCCCATGCCGCACGCTGCCATGATCGGCGCGCCGGCCAGCACGAAAGCGGCGGCGGCGCAAAGCCCCGTGACCGACACCAGGATCATCGTCGCCAGCGGTACCGCGGCGACCACCGTGGCCGAGCCCACCAGCATCAAGAGGATGATCGAGTAGAGGATCACCAGCTGCTCGATCGAGCCGTAAAGCCCGATATAGAGCAAGGCGGCGGCCCAGAGCAGGCTGGGCAGGATCGCCTGCAGCTGGATGCGCTGCAATTCGCGCAGGCTCACCGATTTACGATCGGCGAAATCTCCGCGCAGCACCGATCGGTAATTGTGCAGTTGCATGACGGCCATCGCCAGCGACCAGCCGGCGATCAGCAGGATATTCTCGGCGCGAAAGAAGACCATGCCGATCGTCAGCACCGCCAGCAGATTGGCGGCCAGCCGCAGCAGGGCGTTGGCGCGCATGCCGCGCATCTGGACCGCGCGGACGTGGCCCCAGTCCATCTCGTCGGAGCGGGCTATGCCCAACAACGCGCGCATCGGCGCGCCATGGGCCTGACCCATATCGGAAAGCAACTCGGTCACGGGCGTGATTGTAACCGCCAGTCCTTACCCAATGGTAAGCCCGGCGCCGATTAGCCAAAGAATTTTACCGCGCGGCGCGGCGCCTCAGGCGGCGATCGCATAAGGCTGGATTTCGCCCGAGAGATAGAGGTTGCGCGCCTTGGCCCGGCTCAGCTTGCCCGAACTGGTGCGCGGCAACGTGCGCGGGGGCACCAGCTCGACCACGCAGTTCATGCCGATCACCGAGCGGATCTTTTCGCGGATCGCATCGCGCAGACGTGCGCGCTCGGCATCGTCCGAGGTGCGGCACTGCACCAGGACCGCAGGCGTTTCCTCGCCGCCCGGCGTGGTGATCGCAAAGGCGGCGATGTCGCCGGCCTTGAAACCGGCGAGCTGTTCGACCGCCCATTCGATGTCCTGCGGCCAATGGTTCTTGCCGTTGATGATGATCATGTCCTTGGCGCGGCCCACGATGTAGACATAGCCACCGGATAGATAGCCCATGTCGCCGGTATCGAGCCAGCCATCGACAAGACAGGAGGTGGTGGCCTCCTCGTCGCGGAAATAGCCGTCCATCACCGAGGAGCCCTTGCACCACAGCTTGCCGACCGAGCGTTCGGGCAAAACCTCATTGCTGTCCGAGCGGATTTCGATCGCCATGCCCAGCACCGGCTTGCCGCAATTGACGATCGAGCGGTAGCGCACCGGGCGACCGTCCTCGCCATGTTCGCCGCTGAGTTCGGTCTCCTCGACCAGTTCGACGACGATGCCTTCGCCGGGCGGCATGATCGAGACCGCCAGCGTGGCTTCGGCCAGGCCGTAGCTGGGCAGGAAGGATTTGGAATTGAAGCCCGCTGGCGCGAACGCATCCGTAAACGCCTGCATCACATCGGGCCGAATCATGTCCGCGCCGTTGCCCGCCACGCGCCAATGCGACAGATCGAAGCGCTCGGAAACCTTGGACTGGCTGCCGATGCGGCGCGCGCAGATATCGTATCCAAAGGTCGGCGAATAGCTCAGCACGGTACCGTCGGCGGCCGCGATCATGTCCAGCCAGGCCAGTGGACGCCGCGCGAAATCCTCGGTCTTCAGATAATCGGTCGAAACCTGATTGGCGACGGGCGACAGGAAACAGCCGACCAGTCCCATGTCATGATACCAGGGCAGCCAGGATATGCAGCGGTCGCTGTCCTGCAATTCCATGCCGTGCCCATGCGCGGCGAGATTGCTCAACACCGCTGCGTGAGAAACCGCGACGCCGTGCGGAAAGCGGGTGGAACCGCTGGAATATTGCAGATAGGCGATGTCTTCACCGGTCGCCCGCGGAAGCGCGGTATCGCTCTCCGGCGCGCCGGCGAAATCTTCCCAGCTGGACGCAATCACGCCGCACGCCTTTGCCGCCGTGCCCGCCATTTCGGCCAACTCCGCCGGATAGAGCAGGATGGCCGCGTCGCAGCTTCCAAGCTGGACCGAAATCTGGTCGACATAATGATCGCGCCCGCCAAAACTCGTCGGCAGCGGCAGCGGCACCGGCCACGCCCCGGCATAGACCGCACCGAAAAACAGGGCAGCGAACGGCGCGCCGGTCTCGGCGATCAGCGCGACGCGGTCCTTGGGTTTCACGCCCGCCTCGATCAGGCGCCGCGCGGCCGCCAGCGCGTCCTCGCGCATCTCGCGATAGGGATAGGGCCGCGCCAACTGCCCGCGCATATCGTGGAAATTCAGGCCGCGATCCCCGCGCGCGGCATAATCGAGCGCTTCGCCCAATGTGCCGAAGTCGGAAAAACGCCGTTTCAGACTGTCGCGCGTCGGGGTGGCAACCAGTTCGTTCATATATGTCTCAACCTTTGATCGGCCTTCGCCATGGTCCGGCTCGGCCTCCCCTCCACGCTCGTTCAGCGGAAAGTCGCGGGCATAAAATTGCTCCATGCACTGCACTATGCGGGGCTTACAAGTTCAAAATCCGGCCTGCTTATGGCAGGAAGGTGGCGTGCGTAACAATGTGCCATCGTCTGACAAGCCCCGCCGACCGCTCAGGCCACTCGACGAGGGACGTTTGCGCGAACTCGCGATCCGCTATGTCGGGCGCTATGCGACGACCCGTTTCAAGCTGGCCGCCTATCTGGCGCGCAAGCTGCGCGAACGCGGCTGGGAGGACGGGCAACCGGTCGATCTCGAGGCGCTGGTGGCGAAGATGGACGATCTCGGCTTCGTCGACGACGAGGCTTATGCCGGGGCCAAGGCGCGCGCGCTCACCGCGCGCGGCTATGGCGCGCGCCGCGTCGCGCAGGCGCTGTACGTTGCGGGGGTCGGCGATGAAGATCGCGCCGAGGCGGAGGAGGGCGCGCGCGCCGCCGCCTTCGACAGCGCGCGCAACTTCGCGCGCAAACGACGCTTCGGTCCGTTCGCTGCGGAGGCTGCCGAGCCGGATCGTCGCCAGAAGCAGATCGCTGCCTTCCTGCGCGCCGGCCATGATGTCCGGTTGGCGCGGCGATTCGTCGATTCGGCCCCGGGTTGCGTCCCCGAAGCGGAAGACGATGCATGACGTTCAATGTATCGTTATCGAAAAACAGTGTTTCGGGAAGAAATTTGAAATATCTCGCCGATCCTCGATTTTCGTGATAAACAGGCAAACTAAACACAGATCAGTCGCCGGCTGATGGTTGTTGCGTCCTGCCCCGTTGGCGCGGCGTAATGGGCGTAAGACGAGCAAAGGAGCGCGAGGCCATGGCGCTGGAAAGCAGACCGGCAGAGATGTATTCTGAGGACCCCCGCAACGAAGCCTCCGGCGACAAGCAGACCGACGTCATGCAGGCCGCCGGGCAGATCAAATGGTTCGATCGCCGCCGCGGCTTCGGTTTCATCGTGCCCGACGACGGCGGCGAAGACATCTTGATCCATTGCTCCACGATCGAGCCGCACGGCCGCCGCGACCTGCCCGAGGGATGCGACGTTGCATGCGCCTTCCGCCAGGGTCCCAAGGGACGCCACGTCGTGACGCTGGTTTCGTTCGACCTCGAATGCGCCGACCAGAGCGACCTTGCGCTGCGCCATAGCGAACCGAGGCTGCGCGCGATCGACAGCGATGCCGATTTCGTCGCCGCCAAGGTCAAATGGTTCAGCCGGGTGCGCGGCTACGGTTTTCTCGAAGCGGAGGATGTCGAGGAGGATATCTTCCTGCATATGGAAACGCTGCGCGAAGCCGGTTTCGGTCCGGCCAGCCCCGACGACCAGTTGATGGTTCAAGTCGGTGACGGCAAGAAGGGCCCGCTCGCGATCACCGTCCGTCAGGACCACCGACTGCTCAGCTGATGATGTCGTCACGCTGGATGTTCGCAGCGCTGCTGCTGCTCGTTACCGGTTGTTCGTCGCCTGCGGCGCACAACGGCGATGCCGCCAGCGCCAAAAGCGCCTCCGGCTGCGATGCCGGAGCGGCGCTACCCGATTCGGATGCCGCGTTGAAACAAATTCGGCTGTGCATCGACACCGGCAAGAGGATCCTGCCCTTCGCCGTCGAGCTTGCCGATACGCCCGAGCAGCAGGCGCGCGGCCTGATGTTCCGCACCGAGCTGGCGGACGACAAGGGCATGCTGTTCCCCTTCCCGCGCGAGCGCGTGGCCAGCTTCTGGATGAAGAACACGGTGATCCCGCTCGATCTGATCTTCGTGCGGCGGGGCGGCACGATCGAGAGCATTGCCGCCGACGCCATCCCCTACGACACCTCCCCGCATGCGTCGGGCGAACCGGTGATCGCAGTGCTCGAACTGCGCGGCGGGCTGGCGGCTGAAAAAGGGATCGAGGCGGGCGACAAGGTGCTTTGGGCCGCGAACGAGCGTTAATCCTTGCATCGCCCATTGCGCGCATCGCCGCACCGCCTTAATCGGTCCCCCATGTCTTTCTTCGGCAAAATCTTCACCTGGTGGAACGGCGCCACCATCGGCACCGCGCTCTACAATTCGATGCATGGCACCCGCGTGGGGGAGGACCATCAGGGCAATGTCTATTTCCGCGAACCCGCCAAGCGCGCCCTGGCCGAGCGGCGCTGGGTGATCTACAACGGTGCCAACGACGCCAGCCGGGTGCCGCCCGAATGGCATGGGTGGTTGCACGGCACGTTCGACGAGGAACCGGAAAGCTATCTGCCCCCGGCGCGCATCTGGGAGAAGGAACCGACCGGAAATCTCACCGGCACACCGAACGCCTATCGCCCCGCCGGCGCGCTGGAAAAAGGCGGCCACCGCGCCCGCGCCACCGGCGATTACGAGGCCTGGACCCCCGGCGACGCATGAACCGCGCCGCTGCCCTGGCTTCTGCCGCGCTGCTTCTCGGCGCTGTCGCCTTGCTCTCGGGCTGCGGCGACGCGAATGAGATGCCGAACGCGCAGCCCACGTCCAAGGCGCAGGCGTCGAAAGACGAGGACGCGGTGATGCCTGTCACCAAAGGCATCGGCACGCCGATGGCCGAACGCGTGGCCGTGATCGGCTTCCTCAACAAGCGCAACGGCAAGAGCCAGGATTACGAGCTGAAGCCCGGCGAGTCGGTGCGCATCGGCAATCAGGCGATCATCCGCCTGCGCGCCTGCGAAAAGACCGCGCCATGGGAAACCTATGCCGATGCCGGCGCGTTCCTGCAGCTGTTCGTCAACGCCAAGCGCAGCGGGCAGACCGGGCCGGACCGGTTCGGTCGCCGCTTCTCCGGCTGGCTGTTCAAGAATCACCCTGCGGCCAACGTCGTCGAGAGCGGGCTTTATGACGTCTGGGTCAAGGACTGCAGGATGAGCTTCCCGGGCGAGGAAGAAACGCTCGACGGCGTCACCACCGAAACTCCGTCAGGAGCGAGCAACCGGTCGAACGAGGACCAGTCGCCGGTGACCGAGGAAGCACCGGATGATGCCGATGTTCCCGAGCCGGACGAGCCCGACGATACGATCTGATCGGCGATGCTGCGCGGATCCCCCGGCACCGCGCGCGCCAACAAGGACAAATAGGCCGCCTGGCTAATCTCGACCGCGCCCAGCGTCGCCAGATGATCGGTCATGAACTGGCAGTCGAGCAGCCGGAAGCCGCCCAGCCGCAGCCGCGCGACCAGCCAGGCCAGCGCGACCTTGGACGCATCGGTCCTCCGGCTGAACATGCTCTCGCCGAAAAAGGCGCCGCCCAGCGCCAGCCCGTACAGCCCGCCGACCAATTCGCCGTCCTGCCAGCATTCCACGCTGTGCGTCAGCCCGCGCGCGTGGAGAATGCGAAAGGCCTGCTCGATATCCTCGTTGATCCAGGTGTCGCGCCGGTCCGCCGCCGTCTCGGCGCAAGTAGCGATTACCCGGTCGAACGCGATGTCGGCGGTTACCGTGAACCGGTCCCGCCGGATCGTCTTGCGCAGCGATTTCGAGAGTTTCAGCCCATCCAGCGGCAGGATCGCCCGCCGCTCCGGCTCGATCCAGAAGGTTTCCGGATCGTCGCGCGCGTCGGACATGGGAAAGACGCCGTTCGCATAGGCCATGACGAGAAGGTCGAGGTCGAGCGGCATCGCGGGCGTTATAGCGAACGCCCATGATCGCGCCAGTCTTCCGCTTGCCCTTCGCGCCCGCCGCCGCTAAGGCCGCGCGTTCAGGCGATAGCCGACGATAGGAGTGTAGCTCAGCTGGTAGAGCGTCGGTCTCCAAAACCGAATGCCGTGGGTTCGAGTCCCTCCACTCCTGCCATCGCCCCCTGTAATTGCCTGGTGCAATTTCATTGATTTTTAGGATGGGTAGCCCTACAGAGTTAGGGCAAACGTCAATGCGATTTGCCATTGATTGAGCCCCTGCCGCTGCAACGGTCAGGGGCTCAATCATTTCTGACTCTCGTGAAAAAGCTGAAAAGCATCCGGGGACGGACTGCAACCCGCCCCCTTCAGGTGCTACTCTTTGCGTGAAGCTCCACGACCTTGAGAATCGAGGTCGCAAAGGCGATCAACACGCCGAGAAAATGCACATTTCTGCAAACGTCATGCGCTTTCTCCATTGACATGCGGCGCAATTGCCGCAGCAGCATTTCTATCAGCTGCGATACGAAGTTCTACCGCCGTCAGCGCCCTCCGGTCATAACCACCGCACCCCTTGCCTTCGCCGCGCTCCATCGCTAAAGCACTGGCTCTTCCGAAATACGGGCCTATATCGCTCCCGGACCCAGCGTCCCGGAGCGATCCCGCTTATCCGGAAGGCGATATTCTGGCCCATGATTCGGGCCGTGAGAGACGAGTGAGATCATGGCCAAGACCAATCCCGGAGAATTTTTCCGCCAGGTGCGCACCGAGGTGTCGAAGGTCGTCTGGCCGACGCGCCAGGAAACCGTGCAGACCGCGATCATGGTGCTGATCATGACCGCCATTCTCGCCGTCTTCTTCACCAGCGTCGACGCCATCTTCAACGGTATCGTCGGCTTCCTGCTGTCGCTCGCCGGCTAATACGAAAGATAGTAACACCGACATGCAACGCTGGTACATCATTCACGCCTATTCCGGTTTCGAGAACAAGGTGCGCGACGCGATCGTCGCCGAGGCCGAGCGGCTGGGCCTCTCGCAGCTGGTCGAAGCGGTCGAGGTGCCGACCGAGACCGTGACCGAGGTCCGCCGCGGCAAGAAGGTGCAGTCCGAACGCAAATTCTTCCCCGGTTATGTCCTCGCCAAGCTGGAAATGACCGACGACGTCTATCACGTCGTCAAGAACACTCCCAAGGTCACCGGCTTTCTGGGCGCGAGCAAGCCGCAACCGATCACCGAGGCCGAGGCCGCGCGCATCCTCAACACCAAGGAAGAAGCCGCCAACGCGCCGAAAAAGCGCGTCTCGGTCGATTACGAGATCGGCGATCAGGTCAAGGTGCTCGACGGCCCGTTCGCCAGCTTCAACGGCGCGGTGGAAGAGCTCGATTTCGAGAAGAACCGTGTCAAGGTGTCGGTCTCGATCTTCGGCCGCGCGACGCCGGTGGAGCTCGATTTCGAACAGGTCGAACTGGCGAAATGAGTTTCCCTCTCCCCTTCAGGGGAGAGGATACGAAGTCTTGCGAGCTTGCTCGCTAGACGAAGTTGGAGAGGGGACGTAACCCCCTCTCCGCTGCGACTAGGCGGCAAGCCGCCAAGTCTCGCTCCTCTCCCCTGAAGGGGAGAGGGCTTTCCGCGCGGGAGGCTTTCTTCGGACTGCCGCTGGACCGCTTAATTGATCGGGCAACGCCTTTCGCCGCGCCCGGTAGAATGAAAGGAGGCCGTCATGGCCAAGAAGATAACGGGTTTCATCAACCTGCAGGTGCCCGCGGGCGCCGCCAATCCCTCCCCGCCGATCGGCCCCGCGCTGGGCCAGCGCGGCGTCAACATCATGGAATTCTGCAAGGCGTTCAACGCCGCCACGCAGGAGCTCGAAAAGGGCATGCCGATCCCGACCAAGATCACGGTCTACGCGGATCGCAGCTTCACCTTCATCACCAAGACGCCGCCGGCCAGCTATCTGATCAAGCAGGCGGCGAACCTGAGAAAGGGCTCGGGCACCACGGGCAAGGGCTTCATCGGCAAGATCAAGAAGTCGCAGCTGGCGGAAATCGCCGAAGCGAAGATGAAGGATCTGAACGCGAACGACATCGAGGCCGCAACGAAGATCATCGCGGGCTCTGCCACGTCGATGGGCCTCGAAGTGGTGGAGGGCTGAGATCATGACCAAGCAGACCAAGAAGCAGAAGATGGTCGAGGGCAAGATCGACCGCGAGAAGCATTACGGCGTCGATGATGCGATCAAGCTGGTCAAGGAACTGGCCACCGCCAAGTTCGACGAATCGATCGAGGTCGCGATGAACCTGGGCGTCGATCCGCGTCACGCCGATCAGATGGTGCGCGGCATGGTGTCGCTCCCCGCCGGCACGGGCAAGGAGATGAAGGTCGCGGTGTTCGCGCGCGGCGACAAGGCCGACGCGGCCACCGCGGCGGGCGCCGACAAGGTGGGCGCCGAGGATCTGATGGAGGACATGCAGGCCGGCAATCTCGATTACGACCGCGTCATCGCGACGCCGGACATGATGGGCGTGGTCGGCCGCCTCGGCAAGGTGCTGGGTCCCAAGGGCCTGATGCCGAACCCGAAGCTGGGCACCGTCACCCCCGACGTCGAGGGCGCCGTCAAGGCGGCCAAGGCCGGCCAGGTGCAGTTCCGCGTCGAAAAGGCGGGCATCATCCACGGCTCACTGGGCAAGGCCAGCTTCCCCGAAACCGAGCTGCGCAAGAATTTCGACGCGTTCACCGACGCCATCGCCAAGGCCAAACCGGCCGGCGCCAAGGGCAAATACGTCCAGAAGGTCGCGCTGAGCTCGTCGATGGGTCCCGGCGTGAAGGTCGATCTGGCGGACGTGCCGGGGGCGTAACGCACACCCAAATCAACCGTCATCCCGGACTTGATCCGGGATCCAGAGTCCAGTGGCGCTTTGCTGACGCCCTGGATTCCGGGTCAAGCCCGGAATGACGCAATAGATACGGAAAGGCCGGGTGGCGACGCCCGGCCTTTTTCGTGCAATTAAGCGGAACCTGATCTTTTTCATTGCATGCCAACAATAGGCTGATAAAAAATAAGAGGGGGAGACAGTAGATTCCTGAAAATTTTAGATAAGCTTTGCTCGAGGGCGCCGAACGTCCTGTAGCGCGGCAAGCGTGCTGCGCGCGGTTTGGCGATCCCTCCTGCATGTCCGAGTTATGGGGGAAAAGATGCGTTCTAACGGTTTGGCTTATATATGTTCGGCATTTGCGATCGTTGCACTGTCAGGATGCGGAGGTAGCGACCAGGGGTCCTCTTCACCGGTAACGACCGCGCCGACACCGCCACCGCCACCGCTATCGACTTTGTCCGTAACGCTTTCAAACAAGTCGGCGAATGTGAATGTCGATGAAGGCAAGATCGCAACCTTTGGCTTCAACGCCGAGTATAGCGGCACGAGCACGCAGCCGATCGTTGCGGTTGTGGCGGTTGACGGTAAGCGTTACAGGCTGAACGGCACCCCGGCCGCTTCCGGGAAAAGCTATGCCGTCTCCCTGAAGACCATACCCTTTGCCGAAGGCGGCAAGACCGTCAGCACCGTCACATTCCGCCTCTGCACCACCAGCAGTTGCAACAGCGTTTATCCCGGTTCGACGTCGAGTTTCACCGTCAATCTGGACGTGCGACTGAAGGATTGGGCCACCTTCCAGCGCGATGCCGCGCACAGCGGGTATGTTGCGGTAAAGTATGACGCTGTCAATTTCGCAAGCGCCTGGACCATGCCCGTTTCCGCAAATGACCGTATAACCGGCATCGCGGCGACCCGTGGCAGCCTCTTCGTTAATCTCGCGCCGCCTTATGGTTCGCAGATCAACTTGCAAACGCGCGCGATCGACTCCGGCACCGGGGGGATAATATGGGATTATGACCTCGGTAACAAAAATTATTACAGTGCGCCCAGCTATTCAAATGGACGGGTAGTCAGCGCCGCCATGGACATTTCTTCCGGAAATATCCCAATCGACGTTATCGACGCCAAAACCGGCCGGTATTTGCGCTCGCTGTCCTATTCCAGCCAGTTTGCGAATTCCGGAACGCCGACACCGTTTGACGATGAACTCTATCTTCAGGCAGGTTATTACGGGAATGTGGTCTTCGGATACAACTCGGCCATGGGAACCCGCCGGTGGGTGACCGACACGACCCAGATCAACGGCGGCTATGTTCAGGAGGGCGAGAGCGTCGCAGCCGATGCCAGGTTCGTATATTTCTTCAGTTCCGGCTATCTCGTGGCATTGAACAGATCGAGCGGCGAGATTGCGCACAATATCCGCAATCCCTTCTTCGGCTCGGTCGGCTTGAGCTATTACGGCTCCTATTTCGGCGCTCCCATTCTTGATGGCACCGGGCGCGTGTTCACCTTTTCCGACAATCGCCCGCAGGACGTGAACCTGCCGCTCGTGGCATTTTCCATCAAAAGCGATTCGGTCCTTTGGCGCACCAAGCGGAGCTACGGGGGCGAGCCCGCACTGCGTGATGGAAAGCTTTATGCCATCCGTGCCGACAGTCGTATCATCGACATCATCGATACCGCCGATGGTTCGGTGGACGGTTCGATCAATCTTGGCTCGGGCGTCGATCCGTTGAACAGCAACCTGGTGTTGACCGAAAGTCATCTTTTTGTCGCCAATGATTCCAAGACCTACGCCATCGACATCCAGAATTCGGCCTTTCCAACCGTCTGGTCGGCAGATCAGGGGGGCTCGCTGGCGATCACGCCGGATAATGTGCTGGTCATTTCATCTCGGACGAGAGGTCTTTATGCCTACCGGCTCTCCGGCAGTAATTCGTAACCGGCAAAGCGGCGTCGGCTCACCGTCAAGGCCGACCGACGCCGATCCTCACCCCTGCACCACCATCCCGCCATTGGGGTGCAGCACCTGTCCGCTCATGTAGCTCGAATCGGCGCAGGCCAGGAACAGGAAGGCCGGCGCCACCTCGTTCGGCTGGCCGGGGCGGCCCATGGGGGTGTTCTCGCCGAAATCGTCCATCTCCTCGGGCGGCTGGCCGCCATAAGGGTTGAGCGGGGTCCAGATCGGGCCGGGGGCGACGGCGTTCACGCGGATGCCTTTTTCCACCAGGTTCTGGCTGAGCGAGCGGGTGAAGGCGGTGATCGCGCCCTTGGTGGCGCTGTAATCGAGCAGGATCGGCGCGCCCTTGTACATGGTGACGCTGGTGCAGTTCACGATCGCCGCCCCCTCCTCCAGATGTGGCAGCGCGGCCTGAGTCAGGAAGAACATCGAAAAGATGTTGGTCTGGAAGGTGCGGCGCAATTGCTCTTCCGTAATGCCTTCCAGATCGTGATCGGGATGCTGCTCGCCGGCATTGTTCACGAGGATATCGAGCCGCCCGAACGCCTCGACGGTCTCGTCGACCACCTCGCGCGCGAAATCGCTGTCCCCGAGATCGCCGCGCAGCGTGATCGCCTTGCGCCCCTCCCCTTCGACGATCGCCTTGGTCCGGGCGGCGTCCTCATCCTCCTCCTCGGCGAGATAGACGATGGCGACATCCGCGCCCTCGCGCGCGAACAGCGCCGCGACGGCCCGGCCGATACCGCTGTCGCCGCCGGTGACGATCGCCGCCTTGCCGCCCAGCCGGTCCGATCCGGCGAAGCGCGGGCGCCAGTCGGGCTGGTCGTCCATCTCGGCTTCGGACCCCGGCATGCGGGGCTGTTCCTCGATGGGATCGGTGAATTGGGAGGCGTCGGTCATGGGAGGGGCCCTTTGCGAGAGATGGGGGAAGAGGCAACGCGCGTCGGCGGGATCGGTTCGCGGAAAAATCACCCGATCCGTGCCGGATGTCCGCCAAGGCGCCGCTCCGCGAGCGCTTGAAATGTCGGAAGTTGTCTGATCGAGTCTCCCCCTCGCCAATATCGCGATTGTGGGAAATATTGTTGCGCGGTTTTGACATGGTTTCGCGCCGACCTTGTCAACTTTGAACCATTTGGTTACGTGGAACGCCAGAGCGGCACGGGGCTTGACTTCCCCACCCGCACCGCTATTGCCCCGCCTCGACCGACCGGTTCACCGGTCGCTCACCGTCCGAGACAGCCGGCGGGGGCCCGCCCCCTTAATATTCGCCAGCCTAGACGGGGATCAAAATTATGCACCGGGATCGGCCCCAATGCCTGTCCCCGCCCCGCTGTCGCTCCATTGCCGCAGCACGGGCCGTGAATTTTTCCCCACGGACAAACGAACGTCGTCCCGGACTTGATCCGGGATCCAGGGCGAGATGGCACTGCTGTTGGGCTCTGGCCCCCGGATCAAGTCCGGGGTGACGAAAGATGGAGATGGCGGATCACTTCGCCTTTTTCGCAATCGCGTGTGGAGCGGGCGGCCTGGCCTCCCGTTGCACAGACAAGGAGAAAAGCATGAACCGTGCTGAAAAGACCGATGCGGTGGAAGCGCTGAACAGTACTTTTACGCAAGCCGCGGTTGTCGTCGTCACACGCAATCTGGGGCTTTCGGTGGCGGCGTCCACCGATCTGCGCTCGCAGATGCGCGACGCCGGCGCCAGCTACAAGGTCGCCAAGAACCGCCTTGCCCGGATCGCGCTCGACGGGACGCCCTATGCCCAGCTCAGCGACATGCTGACTGGCCCGACGGCGCTCGCCACATCGCCGGATCCGGTCGCCGCCGCCAAGGTTGCGATCAATTTCGCCAAGACCAACGACAGGCTTGAAATTGTCGGCGGTGCGATGGGCGATACCCTGCTCGATGCGGACGGCATCAAAGCGCTGGCGTCGATGCCCTCGCTCGATGAACTGCGTGGGACGATCGTCGGCTTGATTCAGGCGCCCGCAACCAAGATCGCCCGCGTCGTCGCCGAACCGGCCGCGAAACTGGCCCGCGTCTTCAACGCCTATGGCGAAAAAGAAGCCGCATAAGACTGAACCATATCCATCAATCTCGTCATCCCGGACTCGGATCGAGCCCGGGATGGCGGATTAAACCAAACTAGACTAGAAAACGGAGCATAACATCATGGCAGACATCGAAAAGCTGGTCGAGCAGCTGAGCGAACTCACCGTCCTGGAAGCCGCCGAGCTTTCCAAGGCGCTCGAAGAGAAGTGGGGCGTTTCCGCCGCCGCAGCCGTTGCGGTTGCCGGCCCGGCCGCTGGTGGCGGTGAAACTGCGGCTGCCGAGGAGCAGACCGAATTCGACGTGATCCTCACCGGCGACGGCGGCAAGAAGATCCAGGTCATCAAGGAAGTCCGTGCGATCACGCAGATGGGTCTCACCGATGCCAAGGCGCTCGTCGAGGGCGCGCCCAAGGCGATCAAGGAAGGCGTGAACAAGGCCGAAGCCGAAGAGATCAAGACCAAGATCGAAGCGGCCGGCGGCACCGTCGAGCTGAAGTAATCGGCCATAACCACGGCCACGGCCGGAGTTCTGAAACGGGAAAGGGCGGCTCCGACGGGGCCGCCCTCACATCAGTGGATCATGTCAGCCAGTGCTGGCGATGCCATCACCGAAGCCATCGCTCAGGCGAGCGGCACCGGGATCGAGTAGACGGGCTTGTCGGTCTTGGCCGATTCGCTTTTCGCCGCACAACCCGCAACGGCCAGCGCCAAGACGGTCAATCCGATTAGGCCGATCTTCTTCATGAACTTCTCCCTAAGCGTGCAAGTATCAGCAAATCGCGCGCTTGGCAATCGGGCGCCAGTCACTGTGATCCGCCCTGTTCGGCCAGGCGCTTGACAGGAGGCCCCTCGGCTCCCTCTATCGCGGCTCTCCCATGACCGACCGGACCCGCCCCATCATGCCCGATCCCATGACCGACAACGCCGATCTCGCCGCGCTGGTGCGCACCATTCCGGACTATCCCAAGCCCGGCATCCGGTTTCGCGACATCTCGACGCTGCTGCTCGACGGCGAGGGGTTCCGCGCGACGATCGACCGGCTGGCCGGCACCGTGGAAGGCGAGCGCTTCGACCTGATCGCGGGGCTGGAGGCGCGCGGCTTCATCATCGCTTCGGCGCTTTCCTATGTGTTGCGCCTGGGCAAGGTGATGTTGCGCAAGCAGGGCAAGCTGCCGGGCAAGCGCGTGGGCGTGGATTACATGCTGGAATATGGCACCGACCGGATCGAGATGCACGAAGATGCGGTGGCGCCCGGCCAGCGCGTGCTGCTGGTCGACGACCTGATCGCCACCGGCGGCACCGCGCTCGCGGCGATCGAGTTGCTGCGCGGGCGCGGCGCGGTGGTGGACGTGGCGCTGTTCGTGATCGACCTGCCCGATCTGGGCGGATCGCAGCGGCTGCGCGAGGCGGGGGTTGAGCCGCGGCACCTGATCGCGTTCGCCGGTGACTAACCAAAATCCTCCCCGGAACGGGGAGGTGGCACGATGCCGTGAGGCATTGTGACGGAGGGGGCGAAACGGTTGCTTCAAAAGGCACCGTTTCGGCCCCTCCACCACCGACTTCGTCGGCGGTCCCCCTCCCCGCTCCGGGGAGGATTTGGCTGGCCTATTCTGAACCAATCGCCCCCCCGCCCATTGATGCACCATATGAACCGTTACTCTCCCGACATGATCACCGCCGACGGGGCCGACTGGCAAGTCCAGGACGGCGAGGGCCCCGTCATCGCCGCCGCCATCCACAGCGGGCACCGCATCCGCGACGAGTTGAAACCCTGGCTCGCCATTCCCGACAAAGGCCGGCTGCGCGAAGAAGACCCGCTCACCGACTATTTCCTCACCGTCGCCGACACCAGCGTGCGCGCCAATGTCTCGCGCTTCGAATGCGATCTCAACCGGCCGCGCGACATCTGCATCACGCGCGATCCGGCCAAGACCTGGGACCTGCGCATCTGGCAGGACGATCTGCCGCCCGAGCAGATGGACAAGAGCCGCGAGATTCACGACCGTTTCTACCGCGCGATGCGCCGCCTGTGCGACGACCGGATCGCGCAATATGGCCGCATCCTGCTGCTCGACATCCACAGCTATAATTTCAAACGCAACGGCCCCGATGGCGAGCCCGCGCCGGCCGACAAGAACCCCGATATCGATATCGGTGCCACGACGCTGAACAAGGAAGTCTACGGCGATCTCCTGAACGATTTCGCCGAGACGCTGCGCAGCGTGCCGGTGAACGGCGGTGCCCCCTCGGTCGGCATCAACGTGCGCTGGGAGGACGGCGGCAACTTTCCCGAATGGCTGCACGGCATCTATGGCGAAAAAGCCTGCATCATGACGCTGGAATACAAAAAAATCTTCATGGACGAATGGAGCGAGGAGGCGGACATCTTCGCGCTTCAGCATCTTCGCCAGGGGCTGCTGCTCGCGGTCGAGGGCGCGCGCAAGGCATTTGAAAAGATGGCCGGGAAACAGGATCGATGAGCGATATCGACATCGAACTCCACCCGCAGACGTTGCGGATCGACGAGAAGCTGGAACAGCTGGAGGACGAGATCGACTGGCTCAGCCGCCTGACGCCGACCAATATCAGCGCGATCTGGACGGGCTTTTGCGAAAGCGGTTTCAAGGAAGCGCCGGCATTCGAATATGATCCGCTGCCGGACAACCTCACCGAAATGCGGCGCGATCTGTTTGCACTCCATTTTCACGATTTCGACAGCCCGATGTTCGAGGCGCTGCTGATCGAGAAGCAGCGCGAGCTCGACCGTCAGATCGAACTGATCCGCTTCCGCGACCAGCCCGGCTTCGTGCTGGCGAGTCTGGATCTGTTCGGCAATGTCGCGGACAATCTTCTGTCTGCCGCGCGCACGATCCGCGACGAAGTGCCGATTGTCGACGCCGGGCCACGCGATGCCGATGCCGATGCGGTGATCGCCTGCGCCGAGGAAGAGATGCGGGCCTATCGCGAACGCAGTCCGGATTTCCGGCAGAAGGTCGTGAAAAACCCCAACCCCGGCACGCAGCTCGTCACCGTGCAGGGCGACTTGCACGTCGCCTGCGATTACGAGATCGAGCGCGGCCGGATCATCCCGCTGCTCTCGCACGAAATCGGCACCCACAGCGTCACGCGCCACAATGGCCGGATGCAGCCGCTGCGCGTGCTCGAATGCGGCCTCGCCGATTACGACCGGATGCAGGAGGGCCTCGCCGTCCTCGCCGAATATCTGTGCGGCTATCTCCCGCCCGCACGGCTGCGCGTGCTCGCGGCGCGGGTCGAGGCGGCGCACATGGCGGTCACCGAAGCCTCGATGGCCGAGATCTTCGCCGCGCTCTACGAGGACTACAAGCTCGACGAGCACAGCGCGTTCCACACCGCCCTGCGCGCCAAGCGCGGCGGCGGGCTGACCAAGGACGCGGTCTATCTGCGCGGGATCATGGAAGTGATGGCCTATCTCGCGAACGACGGCGATTTCGAAATATTGTTCGTCGGCAAGTTCGCTTTGAAGCAGCTCCACACATTGGAAAAGCTGATCGAGGAGGGGCTGCTGCTGAAGCCCGATCTGCTGCCGCGCTATCTCGACGATCTCGACGCGATGAAGCGGCTCGACCGGGTCCGCTCGCTCGATATCACCCGGCTTTACCAGGAAACCCCCGAATCATGAAAATCGCCTTTGCCGTCAACGACGTCGCCACCGAGCAAGACAATTACACCACCATCCGGCTGGCGCGCAAAGCCAGCGCGCTGGGCCATGAAGTGGCGCTGATCGGCCTCGGCGATTTCATCTACGATGCCGAAGAAACGATCTGCGCGATGGCCACGCTGGGCCAGCGGAAGAAGTTCAAGAACGACGCAAATTATCTCAAGCATCTGCACGACAGCGAGAACGCGCCGCAGCGCATCTGCGTGGAGGATTACGACATCCTCATGCTGCGCTCCGACCCTGCCCAGGAACTGGGCGAGCGCGACTGGGCGCCGCCCGCGGGCCTGCTGTTCGCGCAGATCGCCGCGACGCACGGCGTGATCGTGCTCAACGATCCGGAGCATCTCACCGATGCCGTCAACAAGACCTATTTCCAGAATTTTCCGAAGGAAGTGCGCGCCGCCACCTGCATCACGCGCGAAGCGGACGAGGTGAAGGCGTTCCTGAAGAAGCACAAGGGCAAGGGCGTGATCAAGCCGCTGCAGGGATCGGGCGGCCAAGGCGTCTTCATCATCGACAAGAGCAACAAGCGAAATCTCAACCAGATCATCGAAGCGGTGACGCGCGACGGCTATGCCATCATCCAGGAATATCTGCCCGCCGCGAAGGGCGGCGACATCCGCATGATCACGCTCAACGGGCGGCCGCTCAAGGTCGACGACACCTACGCCACCATGCACCGCTTCTCCCAGAGCGAGGACATGCGCTCGAACATCTCGGCCGGCGGCGGCGTGGAGATGGTGAAGCCCACCGAAGAGATGCTGCGTGTGGCCGAGATCGTCGGCCCCAAGCTCATCGACGACGGCATGTATCTGGCGGGTCTCGATATCGCCGGCGACAAGATGATGGAGGTCAATGTCGATACGCCAGGCGGCCTCAGCTATATCGAGGATCTGACCGAGGTCGATTTCTCCGGCGTGATCATCGACGATCTGGCGCGCAAGGTGCGGTTGCAGAAGCAATATGGCGGTCGGCTGACCAACCGGCAGCTGGCGGTGATCTGATATAGCGATGCCGTTACTGCGACCGCTAGCTTGGATCGCCCAAACCGCAGAACCGAGATCAAAAAACGACGTCGCTCCGGCGCAGGCCGGAGCCTATCCCGCCTATGGTTTAAGAGCGACGGACTGAATCCAGGCAAGGTAAACGCCAACCCTTAAATTAGGCGATCATGTGCTTTGCAAACCCAGTCGGATGGAAATTCAGAAACGGCATAGCTCCGCCTTTCTTTGTTCGTCATGCCGGCGAAAGGGCACCCAACAAAGTAGTACTTTGTTGGGACCCGGAAAGCTGGCATCTCAGGCGTCATGGCGATCCCGCCCGAGACCCCAGCTTTCGCTGGGGTGACGAGAAATGAAACGGGTTTGCAAGGTACATAATCGCCTTAAATTAGGATGGTTGTGCCAGTCGAAACATGGGATAGGCTCCGGCCTGCGCCGGAGCGACGCGGTTTTTTTGCGCAGTATATGTCTTAAAAGGGTCCGCCGCGCCTACTTCCCCAGCTTCGCCTTCAACTCGTCGATTCGCTGCGACGCCTCGGCCTTGGTCAAACCCTTTTCCGGCAGTTCGACCTTGGCCTCCTCGCACAGCGTGTTGAGATAGCTCGCCTGCGCACCGGTCATCGGTTCATCACCGGTGACCCAGTTTTCCGGGTCCTTTTCGGCATTGTCGGCGGGATGGTCTTCGAGCTTGGGATTGGCAATATGGTCGGCCATAGCTTGGGCTTTCGTTGCTGATTTGTTCCATTCAAACCCGGTATGAAGGATTTGGTTCCCGCCATCTTGACCAGCCGCTACCCCTGCCCTATATCCAACGCAACCGCCCGTTCGGGAAGGGTTCGCCGTCGCGCAGCGTTCCCAGGAATTGACCGGCCGGTTCTACCGATGCGTATGACAAGCTGCAGGCCTCCTCCAGGGGAGCAGGCCTCGCGGCCTTTCGCGTATTCGGTTCCCCGGCGCCAGCAAAACCAGTTCAGCGGCTCAACGAGGCACGATCACCCATGGCAACCAAGCTCCCCGACAGTTTCGTCGACGTCCCCACGCGCAAGAAGCGCATCCGGAAGATTTTCGGCGATATCCACGAAGTCATCCAGATGCCCAACCTCATCGAGGTGCAGCGCGAGAGCTACGAGCAGTTCCTGCGCTCGGACCCGTCGATCGATTATGTGTCGGGCCTGGAAAAGACGCTGCGCAGCGTCTTCCCGATCCGCGATTTCGCCGGCACGTCCGAGCTCGATTTCGTGCATTACGAGCTGGAGCCCCCCAAATTCGACGTCGAGGAATGCCGCCAGCGGGGCATTACCTATGCCGCGCCGATGAAGGTGACGCTGCGGCTCATCGTGTTCGAGGTCGATCCCGACACCGAAGCCCGCTCCGTGCTCGATATCAAGGAGCAGGACGTCTATATGGGCGACATGCCGCTGATGACCGGCAACGGCACCTTTTTCATCAACGGCACCGAGCGCGTCATCGTCAGCCAAATGCACCGCTCGCCCGGCGTCCTGTTCGATCACGACCGCGGCAAGACGCACAGCTCGGGCAAGTTCCTGTTCGCCGCGCGCGTGATCCCCTATCGCGGTTCGTGGCTCGATTTCGAGTTCGACGCCAAGGACATCGTCAACGTCCGGATCGATCGCAAGCGCAAGCTGCCGGTGACCACGCTGCTCTACGCGCTGGGCATGGACGACGAGCAGATCCTGGATCGTTTCTACGACCGGGTGACGTTCGAGCGCGCCGCCAAGAAGGATGGCGACGGCTGGAAAATCCCGTTCGTGGCCGACAACTGGCGCGGCCAGAAGCCGGCCTTCGACATCGTCGACGCCAAGTCGGGCGAAGTCGTCTTCGCCGCCGGCCAGAAGATCACGCCGCGCGCCGCCAAGAAGGCGCAGAGCGACGGCATGGAGACGCTGCTGATCCCGACCGAGGAAATCTTCGGCCGCTACAGCGCCTATGACCTGATCGACGAAAAGACCGGCGAGATCTATATCGAGGCCGGCGACGAGGTCACCGCCGAGAATCTCGAAAAGCTCGACAACGCGAAGATCAGGAAGCTCGAGCTGCTCGATATCGATCACGTCTCGACCGGCGCCTGGATGCGCAACACCCTAAAGGCGGACAAGGCCGAGGACCGCGACATGGGCCTCGACGCGATCTACCGCGTCATGCGCCCCGGCGAGCCGCCGACGCGGGAGACCGCCGACGCGCTGTTCGAAGGCCTGTTCTTCGACGGCGATCGCTACGATCTGTCGGCCGTGGGCCGCGTGAAGCTGAACATGCGCCTCGACCTCGACGCCGAGGACACGGTGACGACGCTCAGGACCGAGGACATCCTCGCCGTGGTCAAGGAACTGGTGAACCTCAAAGACGGCAAGGGCGAGATCGACGATATCGACAATCTCGGCAACCGCCGCGTGCGTTCGGTCGGCGAGCTACTGGAAAACCAGTACCGCGTCGGGCTGCTCCGCATGGAGCGCGCCGTGAAGGAGCGGATGAGCTCGGTCGACGTGTCGACGGTGATGCCGAACGATCTGATCAACGCCAAGCCCGCGGTCGCCGCCGTGCGCGAGTTCTTCGGCTCGTCGCAGCTCAGCCAGTTCATGGACCAGACCAACCCATTGAGCGAAGTCACCCACAAGCGCCGCGTGTCGGCGCTCGGGCCGGGCGGTTTGACCCGCGAGCGCGCCGGGTTCGAGGTGCGCGACGTGCATCCGACGCATTATGGCCGCATCTGCCCGATCGAGACTCCGGAAGGCCCGAACATCGGCCTGATCAACAGCCTCGCCTCGTTCAGCCGCGTCAACAAATATGGCTTCATCGAGACGCCGTACCGCAAGGTCGTCGACCACAAGGTCACCGACGATGTGGTCTACCTCTCCGCGATGGAGGAGCAGAAGCACACCGTCGCGCAGGCCAACGCCGATCTCAACGAGGACGGTTCGTTCGTCGAGGAAATCGTCTCCAGCCGCCAGGCCGGTGAGTTCCTGATGGCGCAGCGCGAGCAGATCACGCTGATGGACGTCAGCCCCAAGCAGCTCGTCTCGGTCGCCGCGTCGCTGATCCCGTTCCTGGAAAACGATGACGCCAACCGCGCGCTCATGGGATCGAACATGCAGCGGCAGGCCGTGCCGCTGGTGCGCGCCGAGGCGCCGCTGGTCGGCACCGGCATGGAAGGCACCGTGGCGCGCGATTCGGGCGCCGCGATCGGGGCCAAGCGTCCCGGCATCGTCGATCAGGTGGACGCCACCCGCATCGTCGTCCGCGTGACCGGCGAGGTCGAGCCCGGCCAGTCCGGCGTCGATATCTACCGGCTGCAGAAATTCCAGCGGTCGAACCAGAACACCTGCATCAATCAGCGTCCGCTGGTGAAGGCGGGCGAGCATGTGGCCACCGGCGATATCATCGCCGACGGTCCCTCGACCGAACTGGGCGAGCTGGCGCTGGGCAAGAACTCGCTCGTCGCGTTCATGCCCTGGAATGGCTACAACTACGAGGATTCCATCCTCATCTCCGAGCGGATCGTGAAAGACGATGTGTTCACCTCGATCCATATCGAGGAGTTCGAGGTGATGGCCCGCGATACGAAACTCGGCCCGGAAGACATTACCCGCGATATCCCGAACGTCGGCGAGGAGGCGCTGCGCAACCTCGACGAGGCGGGCATCGTCTATATCGGCGCCGAAGTGCATCCGGGCGACATCCTGGCGGGCAAGATCACGCCCAAGGGTGAATCGCCAATGACACCGGAGGAAAAGCTCCTGCGCGCCATCTTCGGTGAAAAGGCCTCCGACGTGCGGGATACCTCGCTGCGTCTGCCGCCCGGCGTGGCCGGCACGGTGGTCGAGGTCCGTGTGTTCAACCGCCACGGCATCGACAAGGACGAGCGCGCCTTGGCGATCGAGCGCGAGGAAATCGAACGCCTCGCCAAGGACCGCGAGGACGAGCGCGCCATTCTGAACCGTGCGACCTACAACCGGCTTCGCGAGATGCTGATCGGCCAGACCGCCACCGGCGTGCCCAAGGGCGTGAAGAAGGGCAGCGATCTGACCGAGGAGCTGCTCGAAGAGACCGAGCGCCACGAATGGTGGAAATTCGCGGTCAAGGACGACAAGGTCCAGTCCGATCTGGAAGCGGTGAAGGCGCAGTACGACCAGGCGGTCAAGCTGATCGTCGAGCATTTCGAGGATCGGCGCGAGAAGCTGGAGCGCGGCGACGAGCTGCAACCCGGCGTGCTCAAGATGGTCAAGGTGTTCGTCGCCGTTAAAAGAAAGCTCCAACCGGGCGACAAGATGGCCGGCCGTCACGGCAACAAGGGCGTCATCAGCCGCATCCTGCCGATCGAGGACATGCCGTTCCTGGAAGACGGGACGCATGCCGATATCGTGCTCAACCCGCTGGGCGTGCCGAGCCGCATGAACGTCGGGCAGATCTTCGAGACGCATCTGGGCTGGGCTGCGCGCGGCATGGGCCAGCAGATTTCCCATGCGCTGGAGGAATGGCGCCAGGCCAATCCGAATCCGGAGGCCGCCGCGCCGCCGGAAGCGGTGCGCGAGCGCCTGATGATCAGCTATGGTAAGGAGTATCACGACGAGATCAAGGAGCGCAGCGACGCCGAGATCGTCGATCTGGCCGAGCACACCACCTTCGGCGTGCCGATGGGCACCCCGGTGTTCGACGGCGCGCGCGAGGCGGACGTGTCCGAAATGCTGGAACGCGCCGGGCTCGACAGCTCGGGCCAGGTGACGCTGTACGATGGCCGCACGGGGGACCGGTTCCACCGCAAGGTCACCGTAGGTTACATCTATATGCTCAAGCTGCACCATCTCGTCGACGACAAGATCCATGCCCGCTCGATCGGCCCGTACAGCCTGGTCACCCAGCAGCCGCTGGGCGGCAAGGCCCAGTTCGGCGGACAGCGCTTCGGCGAGATGGAGGTCTGGGCGCTCCAGGCCTATGGCGCGGCGTACACCTTGCAGGAAATGCTGACGGTAAAATCGGACGACGTGATCGGCCGCACCAAGGTCTATGAGGCGATCGTCAAGGGCGACGACACGTTCGAGGCCGGCATTCCCGAAAGCTTCAACGTGCTGGTCAAGGAAATGCGCTCGCTCGGCCTCAACGTCGACCTGCGCTCCTACGACACGAACGAAGACGGCGAAGGCCCGGACGCGCTGCCGCAGGCGGCGGAGTAACCACTTCTCCCCTCCCGCACTGGGGTCCCATCAAAGTAGTACTTTGATGGGGTCCTGTGGGAGGGGTCGGGGGTGGGCCTGATCTCAAGCGAGATGGCCCACCCGACATATTCCCACCCCTATCCCCTCCCGCAAGCGGGAGGGGAACTAGAGGAAGCAAAATGAACGAACTGAGCAAATTCAACAATCCGGTCGCCAAGCCCGAGACGTTCGACGAGATCCAGATCGGTCTCGCCAGCCCCGAGCGCATCCGCAGCTGGTCCTTCGGCGAAATCAAGAAGCCGGAAACCATCAACTACCGCACGTTCAAGCCCGAGCGTGACGGCCTGTTCTGCGCGCGCATCTTCGGTCCGGTGAAGGATTACGAGTGCCTGTGCGGCAAGTATAAGCGCATGAAGTACAAGGGCATCGTCTGCGAGAAGTGCGGCGTCGAGGTGACCGTCACCAAGGTCCGCCGCGAGCGGATGGGCCATATCGAACTGGCCGCGCCGGTCGCGCATATCTGGTTCCTGAAGTCGCTCCCCTCGCGCATCGGCCTGCTGCTCGACATGCAGCTGAAGCAGCTCGAGCGGATCCTCTATTTCGAACATTATGTCGTGATCGAGCCCGGCCTCACCGCGCTGGAGAAATTCCAGCTCTTGACCGAGGACGAGTTGCTCGAGGCGCAGGATGAATATGGCGAGGACGCCTTCAGTGCCGGGATCGGCGCCGAAGCGGTCAAGATCATGCTCATGGACCTCGATCTGGAGCGTGAGCGCGACGATCTGATGGAAGAGCTGGAGACGACCAAGTCCACGCTCAAGCCCAAGAAGATCATCAAGCGCCTGAAGGTGGTCGAGAGCTTCATCGATTCGGGCAACCGCCCGGAATGGATGATCCTCGAGGTCGTGCCGGTCATTCCGCCCGAACTGCGCCCGCTGGTGCCGCTGGACGGCGGCCGTTTCGCGACGTCCGATCTCAACGATCTGTATCGCCGCGTGATCAACCGCAACAATCGTCTCAAAAGGCTTATCGAGCTGCGCGCGCCGGACATCATCGTGCGCAACGAGAAGCGCATGCTGCAGGAATCGGTCGACGCATTGTTCGATAACGGCCGCCGTGGCCGCACGATCACGGGCGCCAACAAGCGTCCGCTGAAATCGCTGTCCGACATGCTCAAGGGCAAGCAGGGCCGCTTCCGCCAGAACCTGCTCGGCAAGCGCGTCGACTATTCGGGCCGTTCGGTGATCGTTACCGGTCCCGAACTCAAGCTGCATCAGTGCGGCCTGCCGAAAAAGATGGCGCTCGAGCTGTTCAAGCCGTTCATCTACGCCAGGCTCGACGCCAAGGGTCTGTCGATGACGCTCAAACAGGCCAAGAAATGGGTCGAGAAGGAGCGCAAGGAAGTCTGGGACATATTGGACGAGGTGATCCGCGAGCATCCGGTGATGCTGAACCGCGCGCCGACGCTCCACCGTCTCGGCATCCAGGCGTTCGAGCCGGTGCTGATCGAGGGCAAGGCGATCCAGCTGCACCCGCTCGTCTGCTCGGCCTTCAACGCCGATTTCGATGGCGATCAGATGGCCGTCCACGTTCCGCTGAGCCTCGAGGCGCAGCTGGAAGCGCGCGTGCTGATGATGAGCACCAACAACATCCTCTCGCCCGCCAACGGCAAGCCGATCATCGTGCCGTCGCAGGATATGATCCTGGGGCTGTATTATCTGTCGATGGACCGCGAGGGCGAGCCCGGCGAGGGCATGCTGCTCAGCGACATGGCCGAGGTGCATCAGGCGCTGGAAGTCGGCGCGGTCACGCTGCATTCCAAGATCACCAGCCGCGTCCCGCAGGCCGACGAGAAGGGCAAGCAGTATATGAAGCGCGTCGAGACGACGCCGGGCCGCATGCTGCTCGCCGAATGTCTGCCGCAGAGCCACAAGGTGCCGTTCGACCTCGTCAACCGCCTGCTCACCAAGAAGGAAATCGGCGACGTGATCGATCAGGTCTATCGCCACACCGGTCAGAAGGACACGGTGCTGTTCGCCGACGCGATCATGACGCTGGGCTTCCGCAACGCGTTCAAGGCCGGCATTTCCTTCGGCAAGGATGACATGATCATTCCCGAGGAGAAGGAGCAGCTGGTCGAGGACGCGCGGGCGACCGTGGCCGATTACGAGCAGCAATATCAGGACGGCCTGATCACCCAGCAGGAAAAGTACAACAAGGTGATCGACGCCTGGAGCCGCTGCGGCGACCAGGTGGCGGCGGCCATGATGGAGAAGCTGAAGGCCACGCCGAAGGGCGAGGACGGCCGCGAGGCCGAAGTGAACGCCATCTACATGATGAGCCACTCCGGCGCGCGTGGCAGCCCGGCCCAGATGAAGCAACTCGCCGGCATGCGCGGGCTGATGGCGAAACCTTCCGGCGAGATCATCGAGACGCCGATCATCTCGAACTTCAAGGAAGGTCTGACCGTGCTGGAGTATTTCAACTCCACCCACGGCGCGCGCAAGGGACTGGCCGACACCGCGCTCAAGACGGCGAACTCGGGTTACCTGACCCGCCGTCTGGTCGACGTGTCGCAGGACTGCACGATCGTCGAGGAGGATTGCGGCACCGACCGGTTGCTGGAGATGCGCGCCATCATCCAGGGCGGCTCGACCATCGCCTCGCTCGGCGAGCGCGTGCTCGGCCGGACGATCGGCGAGGACATCGTCGAGGACGGCAAGACCATCTACAAGACCGGCACCATGCTGGACGAATATGCGGTGGCGAAGCTCGAGGAACTGGGGCTCCAGTCGCTCAGGATCCGCTCCCCGCTGGTGTGCGAATCCAAGGTCGGCGTGTGCGGCAAATGCTATGGCCGCGATCTGGCCCGCGGCACGCCGGTGAACATCGGCGAGGCGGTCGGCGTGATCGCCGCCCAGTCGATCGGCGAGCCCGGCACCCAGCTGACGATGCGGACCTTCCACATCGGCGGCGCGGCGCAGCTCAACGAGCAGTCCAACCTCGAAGCCTCGCATGACGGCACGATCGAACTGCGCGACCTGCCGACCATCGTCGACAAGCGCGGCCGGCGCCTGGCGATGAGCCGCACCGGCGAACTCGTCATCACCGACAAGGAAGGCCGCGAGCTGGCCGTGCACCGCATCGCCTATGGTACGGTGCTCGATGTCGACCATGGCGACGCGGTGAAGGCGGGCGACAAGCTGGCCCAGTGGGATCCGTTCACCCAGCCGGTGATCACGGAAAAGCCGGGCACGGTGAAGTTCCAGGACCTGGTCGACAACAAGACGCTGACCGAGCAGACCGACGAGGCGACGGGCATCGCCCAGCGCGTCGTTACCGAATATCGCGAGACCGGCCGCGGCACCAAGGAGGACCTGCGTCCCCGCCTGACGCTGCTCGACGCGGATTCGGGCGAGGCTGCGAAATATCTGCTCGGTCCCGGCACCATGCTCTCGGTCGAGGACGGCCAGCAGGTCGAGGCGGGCGACGTTCTCGCCCGCGTCAGCCGCGAAGCCGCC
Organism: Novosphingopyxis sp.; assembly: GCF_965218915.1. Taxonomy (GTDB): domain Bacteria; phylum Pseudomonadota; class Alphaproteobacteria; order Sphingomonadales; family Sphingomonadaceae; genus Novosphingopyxis. The sequence goes on from NZ_OZ244708.1 coordinate 2,753,714, forward strand.
AAGACGCGCGACATCACCGGCGGTCTGCCGCGGGTGGCCGAGCTGTTCGAGGCACGCATCCCCAAGGATGTGTCGATCATCGCCAAGATTTCCGGCAAGGTCGAGTTCGTGCGCGACTACAAGGCCAAGCGCAAGATCGCGATCGTGCCGGAAGAGGGCGATCCGGTGGAATATCTCATCCCCAAGACCAAGGTGCTCGACGTTCAGGAAGGCGATTTCGTCCGCAAGGGCGACAATCTGATCGGCGGTTCTCCGAACCCGCACGACATCCTGGAAGTCATGGGCGTCGAGGCGCTGGCCGAGTTCCTCGTGGCGGAAATCCAGGAGGTCTACCGGCTCCAAGGTGTGAAGATCAACGACAAGCATATCGAGACGATCGTTCGTCAGATGCTGCAAAAGGTCGAGATCACCGTCGGCGGCGACACCACGCTCCTCCCCGGAGAGCAAGTCGATCGCGAGGAGATGGACGCGATGAACGCCAAGCTGACCAAGAGCAAAACCAAGGCCGAAGGCAAGCCGGTCCTGCTCGGCATCACCAAGGCGTCGCTGCAGACCCGCAGCTTCATCTCGGCGGCCTCCTTCCAGGAAACCACGCGCGTGCTGACGCAGGCCGCGGTCGAGGGGAAGAAGGACGTGCTGACCGGTCTCAAGGAGAATGTGATCGTCGGCCGCCTCATCCCCGCCGGCACCGGCGCGGCGATGAACCGGGTACGCGTGGCCGCGGGCAGCCGCGACACCGCGCTCCGCGCTCAGCAGCGCAAGATCCAGGAAGAGCTCATCGCAGCGCAGACCGCCGCCGAAGAGCACGAGGCGGAGCTGAAGCAGGACGCCGACGCCGCCGCGGCGACCAGCGAGCCTTTGGGCGAACTGGTGACCGACAATGACGGCGAGGGTCCGGCGCCGGAGTGAGGCGTTAGCCTAGAGAGAAAAGAGAAGGCCCGTCGGAGCGATCCGGCGGGCCTTTTTCTTGGCGATTATGTACTTTGCAAACCCAGTCGGATGGAAATTCAGAAACAGCATAGCTCCGCCTTTCTTTGTACGTCATGCCAGCGAAAGGGCACCCAACAAAGTAGTACTTTGTTGGGACCCGGAAAGCTGGCATCTCAGGCCTCATGGCGATCCGCCCGAGACCCCAGCTTTCGCTGGGGTGACGAAAAAATGAAACGGGTTTGCAAGGTACATAATCGCCTTTTTCTTGGGCAAATATGGGGGCTTTTTCACCATATTCGATGTAGTGCATTGAGCCCTGGCAAAATGCACCATCGCAGCTGCAGTCATAACGGACGACGACCTCGCCGCGCATATCGATTATATCCACCATAACCCTGTCAGGCATGCGCTCGTCGCCGAAATGGACGATTGGCCCTATTCGTCCTGGCATCGGTGGAGGAGCGAAACGAGATCGTGGGCGCCTCCGCCAGAATTGCGCGTGGGCGAAACCGGGTGCCGCGTGCATTTCGGCTAGGCCTCAATGCACCCTACTTGCTGGCTACTTGCTGGCCACTTGCTGGCGACTCCCTTGCAACCCACGGATGACCGACAATGGGTGGGAAACGGACATTTCGCTTCTCGGGTTGCTCGACCGGGGGCTGCCATTCCCCAAGACCGGAGTAAAATGCTTCGTGTTCCTGCACATGGCGAGTAAGAACGGCCATAAGTTCATCGTCTGCTTCAAGTGAAAGCGTCTCGAACTCGTCCAACGGATCAGTCCAATATAGGTCGAGAGCATCCCAGCGCTCACTTTGCGATGAAACGGGAAGAGCGGTTCCTAATCCTTGCAGAATAGCTTGAAGCTGGCTCAACGCTTTTACCGCTCCAACGGACAAAAGGGCGCTCAGAACCTCCTCAGCATCGAGATCGTAAGTTGAGGTCAAAAACGAGTTTAACCCGCCGTTATTGGCCAATCCCATAAACAAAGATGCGATTCCTGCTGCTCGCTTGCTGGAGCCAGCTTCATAGGATTGCCAATCGCTGAGCATGACAAAATTGTTCCATGCTTGGTTTGAATACGCCTGCGTCATACCGCGTCTTATGGCAGCTTGCAGGGATCAGAGTCAAAGCCGTCAACGTCCGCTCTTGGATCGATAGCCGACGCTCAGTCAAATCCGGAATAACGGCGGTGACGTGGGATCGACCCTGACAGTTCTTCCATCGTCACGGTACTGTCAAAGTAGGATTTGCGCCGCTACCATCGCCGTCATGCGCCCCTTCGATCCCGCCTCGTTCGACCTTTCCGCAGCGCAAAGTTCGCACTTCACATTTTCGTCCCTGGACAGTGTGAAGCGTGTGAAGCTGGGCAGAAAAGGGGCGGTCGCCATCTCCGCACAAGACGTGCGGTTCGTCGATGGCGGCGAACGGGTGAACGCGACATCCCGCCCCCCGTGTCGCGTCTTTTGCGAACTTCCGGGAACGGCCTGAACCCGTGACGACCATCCATTTTTCCACACGCATGGCTCGGCCGGATGGATAACGACCGGCTGATCCTCTACATCGTCACCGATCTGATCTTCTGCCTGACCCCGGGTCCGGCGACGATGGTGACGGTGGGGCATGTGCTGGGCGGGGGGCTGCGCGCGGCGGTGGGGCCGGTGGCGGGCATCCATGTCGGCAACTGGATCTGGTTCGCGCTCAGCGGGCTCGGGCTGATCGCGCTGGTGACCGCCTATCCGGATGCCTATGCCGCGCTGCGCTGGGCGGGGGTAGCCTATCTGCTGTGGACCGGCGCGCGGATGTGGCTGCGCGCGGGCGGGTGGCGGCAAGCCAGAGAAAGACGCGGCGGGTTCTGGAACGGGTTCGGCGATGGCCTCGCGGTGCACATGTCGAATCCCAAGGCGCTGATCTTCTACGCCGCCTTCGTGCCGCAGTTCATCGACCCGTCGGGCAGCATCGCGTCGCAGGTGCTGATCCTGGCGGGCGTCACCTTGGTGACGGAGAGCATCGGCATGGGCACTTACGCCCTGCTTGCCGCCGGGGCCAACCGTTTCGCGGTGGGGCGCGACTGGAACCGGCTGCTCGGCCGCGTCTCGGGCAGCGTGATGATCCTGGTCGCGCTGGTCATGGCCTGGCTCAACGGCCACGGGCTGACCGGGCCGTGAGCCGGTGCGTGAGATGCCGCAGGTTCAGGCTGACGGCGTTAGAGGCATGGCGATGCGTCTGATCGCCCTCGCCTTCATCTGCTTCGCCTTGCTCTGCTCGCCCGTCGCGGCAAGCGCGCAGGACGCCTCGCCCTATCGCAAGTTGCAGGCGCTCGACGGGCAGCTGGCGACGATCGGCTATCGGCTGGCCACCGCCAACGCGCCCTTGTGCGACCGGCTCGACGGCGCCACCGGCCTGCAACTGCACGACATCGCGCAATATCGGGACCGCGCGGCGATCGACGGCGTGTTCGCGTTCGAAAGCCCGGTCGAAGTCGAGGCGGTCGTGCCCGGCAGCCCGGGGCAAGCGGCGGGGATCGCCCCGGGCGATGCGCTGGCGACCATCGGCGTCGGCGCCGCCGCCACCCCGATCGCCGCGTTCGCGGACGGGCTTGAGGAAGACCCCTATAGCCGCATCCAGCGCATCGCGGACCTGTTCGCCACCGCGCGTGCCGCCGGGGCGTCGATCCGGCTCGAGCTGCTCCGCGCCGGGCAGCCCTTGTCGTTCACGCTCGCTCCCGTCCCCGCCTGCGCAGGTCGATTCCAACTGCTGATCAAGGACGGGCTTGATGCGGGCGGGGGCGGGAGCGCGCAGATGGTCAACGTCAATCTCCCGCTGGTACAATATGCGCTGGAGGATGGCGGCGGAAACGGTGAGGGCGAACTCGCCGCGGTGGTCGCGCATGAACTGGCGCACAATATCCTGCACCACCACGAGCGGCTGAATGCGGTCGACATCGATCGAGGCCCGTTGCGCGGCTTTGGCAAGAACGGCCGACGCATCCGGGCGACCGAGGAGGAGGCCGACCGGCTGTCGGTGTGGCTGCTCGCCAATGCCGGTTACGACCCCGCCGGCGCCGTCCGCTTCTGGACGCGCTTCGGCAAGGAGCATGGGCAAGGCCTCTTCACCGAGGGCACGCATTATCGCTGGCAGAAACGCGTGGCGCAGATCGAGGAGGAAATCGCCGCGCTGCCGTCCGCCGAAACGCGCGGGATCGCGCGGGTGCCGCCGATCCTGACGCATCCCTTGCCTCCGCTCGAATAGATTGGCTCGAACAAAGCGGTTTCATCTTGCACCGATGCGATTAGGATCGCGGCAAGGGAGAGGGGGGAATATCGGTGTCGAAGCTCCGCTTGCATCGTCTGGCATTCATGCTCGCCGCTTTTGCCGCGATCGGCGGCTGCGCGGGCGATGCGCCCGAGGACGCCCCCAAAAGCGATGAAATCGTGGCCGTACGGGTCATCGTCGCGCAGCCCGCCTCCGAGAATCGCTCGGTCGGCGCCGTCGGCACCGTGCGCTATCGGCGCGAGACCCCGCTCGGCTTCACCACCGCCGGGCGCGTCGCCAATGTCCGCTTCAACGAGGGCGACCGCGTGTCGCAAGGCGCGCTGCTCGCCGCGCTCGACACCACCAATGTGCAGGGCGATCTGGCCGCCGCCAACGCCGAGGCGACCCGCGCAGAAGCGGAGCTGTCGCGCATCAGCACGCTCTACGAGCAGGGCTGGGTGACCAAAGGGCAGCTCGATCAGACGCAGGCCGCTGCCGAAGCGGCGCGGGCGCGCACCTCGCAGGCGGGGTTCAGCGCCGATACCGCGCGCATCTACGCCCCCTCCTCGGGCGTGGTCCTGAGCCGCAATGTCGATCCGGGGCAGGTCGTCGCGGCGGGAACGCCCGCTCTGGTGATCGGGCAGAATGACGGCGGCTTCGTGCTGCGCGCGCCGTTCACCTCGGGCGACGCGACCAGGCTTACGCCCGGCATGACCGGCGAGGTGTCGCTCGATGGGCTCGACGCGCCGATCAGCGGCGTGCTGACCGAGGTGGAGGGCCGCGCCGAGGATGCGACCGGCAGCTTCATCGCGGTGTTCGCCCTGCCCGCCAATGGCCGCCTGAAATCCGGCCAGATCGGCAGCGTTCGGCTGACCTTGCCCGCCGAAAGCAGCGGCAACGGCGCAGTCGCGGTGCCCGCCACCGCCCTGTTCGACGTGCGCGCCGGCGAGGCCCTGGTCTGGGTGGTCGAAACCAATGGCCGCGTGAGCCCACGCAGCGTCACCATCGGCGGGATGAACGCGCGCAGCGTGCAGGTGACCGCCGGGCTGCGGCCGGGCGAGCGCGTGGTCGTGGCCGGCGGCGAGCGGTTGCAAAAGGGCACGCGGGTCCGCGTCTCCGGGCCCGATGGCCCAAGACCCGAAACCGTTCCGGCCCCTTGATCGGGCGGCGGCGACACCCATGAATATCGCCGCCTTCGCCATCCGCCGATGGCAGCTGACCCTGGTGCTGTTCCTGCTGCTGGCGATGCTCGGCATCAGCGCCTTTCTCGCCATCCCGCGGTCGGTCGATCCGCATTTCCCGGTACCCGTCTACACCATCCGCGCGGTGTTGCCCGGCGCCGATCCGCAGACGATGGAGGAAACCGTCTCCAAGCCGATCGAGGAGGTGCTGCAGGGACTGCAGGACATCACCAAGATCGAATCGGACAATCGCGACGGATCGGCCACGATCGTCGCCGAGTTCGACTGGTCGGGCGATGCCGACCAGTATTTCAACGACGTCACCCGCGAGGTCGGCGCGATCCGCGGCCGGTTGCCGCAGGGGCTCGCGCTGTTCGAATTCCGCCGCTTCCGCACCACCAACGCCGCCGCGCTGCAGCTCGCTTTAGTCAGCGACGGCGCCAGCTGGCGGCGGATGGAGAAATATTCCGAGGATATCACCGACAGTTTCAGCCGCTATCCGGACGTGCGCGAGACCGAGGTGCAGGGCCTGCCGCAGCCCGAGGTCACCGTGGCGATCGAAGGCCAACGGCTCGCGCAGCTGCGCGTGCCCGCCACCGCCGTGGCCGATGCGCTGCGGCTGGGCGGGGTAGAGACCAAGGGCGGCACGGTCGAGGCGGCTGGACGACGATTCAACGTCGATGCGGGCGGCGCCTATCATGATCTCGGCACCATTCGCCGCCTGCCGCTGCGCGCCGCCGACGGGAGCCTGCTGACCGTCGGCGATATCGCCGAGGTGAGCTGGGGCGCGGAGGAACAGCGCATCATCACCCGCCATAACGGGCAGCGCGCGCTGCTGATCTCGGTTCAGCAAAAGGATGGCGAGGATGTCACCGGGCTGCGCGACCGGTTGGTGAACGACATCGCCGGGTGGAACGAGCGGTTGCCGCCCGACATGCGGCTGGAGGTCGAGTTCGACCAGAGCCGCGATATCGTGCAGCGGATGGACGAGCTCGGCCGCGATTTCTCGATCGCGCTGCTGCTGGTGCTGCTGACGCTGCTGCCGCTGGGGCTGCGCGCCTCGGGCATCGTGATGATCGCGATCCCGCTGTCGCTCGCCTCCGGCCTGCTGGCGATGTTCCTCGCCGGATATACGCTGAACCAGCTCGTCATCGCCGGCTTCATCGTCTCGCTCGGCCTGCTCGTCGACGACAGCATCGTGGTGGTCGAGAATATCGCGCGGCATCTGCGCATGGGCAAGGCGCGCGCCGTCGCCGCGATCGAGGCGGTGCGGGAGATCACCCCGGCGCTGCTCGGTTCGACCGGCGTGCTGATCTTCGCCTTCTTCCCGCTGCTGTTCATCCCCGGCGGCGCGGGCAATTTCGTCAAGGGCTTCATCTGGGCGATCATCTACACCATCGCCGCCTCGCTGCTGATCTCGCTCAGCATCATCCCGTTCCTGGCCAGCCGTATGCTGAAGCGCGAGGAGGATGCGCACGGCAACAAGGTCCTGCGCTGGCTCACCGGCGGCATCGAACGGCTTTACCGCCCGGTGCTGCACCGCGCGCTCGCCGCGCCGCGCCGCACGCTGGCCGCATCGCTGATCCTGACATTCGCCGCGTTCCTGCTGGTGCCGGCGATCGGGTTCAGCCTGTTTCCCGATGCCGACGTCTCGCATTTCAGGGTGACCGTGCAGGCCGAAGAAGGTGCCAGCCTGGAGGAGACCGATGCGCTGGTACGCCGGGTGAGCGCGCTGCTGGCGCGCGAGCCCGCGATCAAGGTGCGCGCGGAGAATGTCGGCGCGCTCAACATGCAGGTCTATTACAACGTCGGAGGGTCCAAGCGTTATGCCAGCCTGGGCGAGATTCTAGCGGTGACAAACGGCTGGGAGGGCGGGGAAAGCACCGCGATGATCGCAAGGCTGCGGCGCAAGCTGGCCGGCATCCCCGGCGCGCGCATCACCATCTCGCGCTTCCGCAACGGCTCGCCGATCGAGGCGCCGATCGCGCTACGCGTCGAAGGGCCGTCGATTCCCGAATTGAAGCGCATCGCCGGGCAGATCGAGGCAATTCTGCGCAGCACGCCGGGCGCACGCGACGTGGTGAACCCGGTCGCCACCGACCGCGTCGATCTCGACATCGGGCTCGACGAGCAGCGCGCCGCACTCCTCGACATTCCGGCGGGCGGCGCGCGGCGCGCGATCCGGCTGGCGCTGAGCGGGGAAGCGGCGGGAGAATATCGCGACGAGGAAGGCGACGATTATCCGGTGATGGTGCGGCTGCCGCTTGCGGGCGGTCACAGTTCGATCGATGCGCTGAACGATATCTACGTTTCCACGCGCGCTGGCCAGCCGGTCCGCCTGGCCGAAATCAGCGATCCCCGCCTGAAGTCCGTCCCGTCCGAAATCGCGCGGCGCGACCTGCAGCGCACCGTCACCGTCACCGCGCAGGCCGAGCCGGGCGCGCTGGCATCGCGCGTGACCGAGGCCGCCGTGGGGCGCGCCGACCGGCTGAAACTTCCCGAGGGCTATCGCATCCTGGTCGGCGGCGAGGCCGAGGCGGTGGGCAAGACCTTCGGCGATCTCGGCCCGGTCGTGCTGGTCGCGCTGTTCGGCATCTTCGGCATATTGGTCGCCGAATTCGGGCGCTTCCGCGACACCATCGTGGTGTTCGGGGTGATCCCGCTCGGCACGTTCGGCGGGCTGGTCGCGCTGTGGCTCAGCGGCCATTCGCTCGGCTTCATGGCGGCGATCGGCTTCGTCGCGCTGATCGGGATCGAGATCAAGAATTCGATCCTGCTGGTCGATTTCACCAAGCAGTTGCGGGGGCGCGGCATGGAGCTGCGCGAAGCGATCGAGCGGGCCGGCGAAGTGCGCTTCCTGCCGGTGCTGCTGACCAGCGTGACCGCCATCGGCGGCCTCACACCCCTCGCGCTGTTCGGCGGCTCGCTCTATTCCTCGCTCGCGATCGTCATCATCGGCGGACTGGTCAGCTCGACCATCCTCTCGCGCATCGTCGTGCCGGTGATGTACCTACTCGCATCGCGCGGCGAGGGAGACGAGGATGGCAACAAACCGATACCGCCTGACCTTGCCTCGCGCGCCGCCGATCCCATTTAGGGTGCAACAGGTCTTTTCTGCTTTGGAGAAAGAAATTCCCATGACCGAACAGGCAATTTTCGCGGGCGGCTGCTTCTGGTGCACCGAGGCGGTGTTCAAGCAACTCGGCGGCGTCAGCGAAGTCGAGAGCGGCTATATCGGCGGCCATGTCGAGGACCCGAGCTACCGCCAGGTCTGCTCGGGCAAGACCGGCCATGCCGAGGCGATCCGCATCACCTACGATCCCGCCGTCATCGCGTTCGGCGATCTCGCCGACATCTTCTTCGCGACGCACGACCCGACCCAGCTCAACCGGCAGGGCAACGATGTCGGCACGCAATATCGCAGCGCGATCTTCCCGCTGGACGACGATCAGCAAGCCGAAGCCGAAACGGCAATCCAGCGCGCCGCGAAGGATCACAGCGGCAGGATCGTCACCACCGTCGAGGAAGCGACGACCTGGTATCCGGCCGAGGATTATCACCAGGATTATTGGGACGGTGAAGGCCGCGGCAATCCCTATTGCATGGCGGTGATCCCGCCCAAGCTGCAGAAGCTGAAAAAGGGTTTTTCCGACCGGCTGCGCGAAACGGTTTAGGCAGTCCACCTTAGTTGAAAACTTTGTGAGCTCCTGCGCCGCTAATCTATCGATGGGGCATATTCCATGAAACCGATCCGCAAGGCCGTCTTCCCCGTCGCCGGGCTGGGCACGCGCTTCCTGCCCGCCACCAAGGCGATCCCAAAGGAAATGCTGCCCGTGGTCGACAAGCCGCTGATCCAATATGCGGTGGACGAGGCGCGCGAGGCGGGGATCGAGCAGATGATCTTCGTCACCGGCCGCGGCAAAAGCGCGATCGAGGACCATTTCGACATCGCCTACGAGCTGGAAGCCACCATGTCCGCGCGCGGCAAGGACATGAGCGCGCTGGAGGGTACGCAATTGGGACCGGGCAATTGCGCCTATGTCCGCCAGCAGGAGCCGCTCGGCCTCGGCCATGCGATCTGGTGCGCGCGCGATATCGTGGGCGACGAGCCGTTCGCGATCTTCCTGCCCGATGAATTCATGCATGGGCGCCCCGGCTGCATGAAGCAGATGGTCGATGCCTATCGGGGCATCGGCGGCAACATGATCAGCGTACTCGAAGTTCCCAAGGAGAAGGTCTCCAGCTACGGCGTGATCGCGCCGGGCCGGACGCACGGCAGCCTGACCGAGGTCACCGGCCTGGTTGAGAAACCGAGGGTGGAGGACGCGCCGTCCAACCTGATCGTCTCGGGCCGCTATATTCTCCAGCCCGAGGTGATGCGCGTGCTCGAAACGCAGGAGGCCGGCGCGGGCGGCGAGATTCAGCTCACCGACGCGATGGCCAGGATGATCGGCAACCAGCCGTTCCACGCGCATGTCTTCGACGGCGAGCGCTTCGATTGCGGCTCGAAGACGGGTTATCTGAAGGCCAATCTGGCGCTCGCGCTGGAACGGCCCGACATGAAGGACACGGTTCGCGCCTTTGCCGCCGATCTGCTGAACTGATTGTTCATTTGACGATCACGCCGGACGAGCTAGTCTGGGGTCATGATGTTGCTGCGTTTCCTGCCTCTGGCGCTGACCGCTCCGTTGCTCGGCGGATGCCTCGGCACCGTCGCCGATGTGGTGACGCTGCCGGTCAAGGTCGCCAAGACCGGCGTCAACGCCGTGGGGTCGGGCGTCGACGCGGTCACCACCAGCCAGTCCGAACGCGACGAGAAGCGCGGCCGGTCGCTGCGCGAGCGCGAGCAGCGGCTCGGCAAGCTGTCGCGCGAGCGCGACAAGCTGCAACGTGAATGCGACCAGGATCCGGGCGACGACAGCTGCGCCGACCTTTACAAGGTGCAGCGCGAGATCGATTATCTGATGAATCAGCCGGTTTGAGGCGGGATATAAGCTCCGCCCTATCCGGAAAATCGTAAGTCCTGACCCGTCGAAAGGGGGATCCTCTTCCTGCAAATCCTCTCTGACGACACTCGAAAACGGGAGATTTCCGCCCACCTTGTTCGCCATGCCAGCGAAGCTGGCATCTCGGGCGTTAAAACCATCCCGCCGGAGACCCCAGCTTTCGTTGGGGTGACGAGCAAAGCCATGGGTTGCAAAATACGTCTTGACGAATTTAAGCTAATCCGCCGCAGCCCGCCGAAGCCGATCATTGATCGCCGCGCCGATCCCATGCTCCGGTACCGGCGCTACCGCGATTCGCGCGCGGCCTTCCGCATCGGCACGGTGGAGCGCGGCGTAGAGATGCGCCGCCGCCTCGGCGAGATCGCCCGCAGAAGAAAGATTATCGTCGCCGGTCACCGGCCCGAACCCAATCCACCATTCGTCCGGCGCGGCGTTTTGCGCGTTCAGCCTGAGCGGCTTCACCGGCGCATAATGGTTCGCCAGCTGCCCCGGCGCCTCGATCCCCTGCCCCGTTTTCGCGCGCGGCGGCGACCCGAGCGCCTCGATCAGCTCCTCCGGTGACAGCGGTCCCGTACGCAGCAGCCGCCAGCCATGGTCCTCAAGCTTGACGATGGTCGATTCGAGCCCCTGCCGTGTCGGCCCGCCGTCGAGGATCAACTGCACCCTGTCGCCCAGCGACGCGGCGACATGCACCGCTTCGGACGGGCTGATCGCGCCGCTGCGATTGGCCGAGGGCGCAGCGAGCGCCAGTCCGCTCGTCCGCAGCACAGCCTGCATCACGTCATGCGCCGGGCAGCGCAGCGCCACCGTCGGCAGGCCCGCCGTCACGGCCTCGGCCAACGGCGCATCGCCCCGCCTCGGCAGCACCAGCGTCAGCGGACCCGGCCAGAATCGCGCCGCCAGATCGCGCGCGCGCTGATCGAAATGCGCCAGCGTCTCGCCATGCGCCAGATCCCGCACATGCACGATCAGCGGGTTGAAGCTCGGCCGCCCCTTGATCCGGTATATCTGCGCCACCGCATCGGCGCTCGCGGCGTCGGCGGCGAGCCCGTAGACCGTCTCGGTCGGCAGCGCCACGGCCTCGCCCACGCGCAGCAAGGCGGCGGCTTCGGCGATATTGGTTTGGGTGGCTGGCTTTATCATTTCCGTCGCTCCGGCGAAGGCCGGAGCCTATCCAGTCTATCGTTTGAGCTGTCCCGATAGTCGGGATAGGCCCCCTGAACTCACGGAACAAGTGCAACACCTGCTAAGGGTGTTGTCGCGATGGGAAGATGTTACGGCCAGCTCGGCCTCGATGAGCGGATTGAGATTTATCGGCTGCATGCAGCCGGTAAATCTTCGCGGCAGATCGCAGCGGCGCTTGGACGCGCGCCCTCGACGATTGGCCGCGAACTGGAACGCAATGGCAAGCCGACCAAGGTTTGGCGCGGTGGCTACGACCCGGGCAGGGCTCATGACCTCGCCGAGCGGCGAAGACGCTGGGACAAACGCTTCAAGCTGGCGCGCCAGCCGGACCTGGCACAGCTGGTGAAGGACCGCCTTGCGATGGGATGGTCCCCCGAGCAGATCGCCGGCCGGCTGGCGCTCGAACATGGTCGCACCGTCGTTAGCCATGAGTCAATCTACCGCTTCGTCTATCATCGATCGGCCAACAAGGATTACTGGCATCGCCTGCTGCCACGCCGCAAATCCCGCCGCGGACGGCTGGGCATGAGAGGCGGCAGTCCGGCAAGCTTCATCAAACGCCGCCGCTCCATCGACGAGCGGCCGGGCGCGGCCGACGACAGATGCACGCCTGGCCACTGGGAAGCCGATTACATGCTGTTTGCCCGCCCCGGCCAAGGACTGCTTGTCGTCCATGAACGCCAGTCGCGCTACACCATGCTGGATGCGCCGCCGGATCGAAAGGCAATCCGCACCGCCCGCCATCTGCGCGGGCTGCTCGCCCCGATCGCGCCGGTGCTCCGGCAAAGCCTGACCGTGGATAATGGCACCGAGTTCGCGCTGCATTATCAGCTCACCGACCAGCTCGGCCTCGACACCTTCTTCTGCGATACGCACAGCCCCTGGCAAAAAGGCGGCGTCGAAAACGCCATCGGTCGTCTGCGCCGTGCCCTGCCGCGCAAGACCGATCTTGCCGCCCTCGAACCCAAAGCCCTCGTCAATGCCGTCAACGCATACAATCACACCCCAAGAAAATGCCTCGACTTCCAGACCCCCGCTGAGGCATTCAACAGACTTCAACCAACTGTTGCACTTCAAACGTGAATCCACACCCCCGCCTCCGCGGGGGCGACACTTTTGTTTATTCGCTTTAGACGGTGCCGCCCTTCCAGCATGGTCCCGTCCATGCTTATAAGCGCCCGATATCGATAACGGAAAGCGCCGCCCCATGTTCACCGCCCCCACCCGCGAGCAGCTGTTCGTGCTGAAGCATGTCACCGACATCGACGAGCTGGCCGGGCACAACCGCTTTGCCGACGCCACGCCCGACATGGTGCAGGCGATCGTCGAGGGGGTGGGCGACTTCGCGGAGAAGGAATTCGCGCCGCTCAATCGCATCGGCGATACCGTCGGCGCGAGAATGCAGGACGGCCATGTGGTGATGCCGGAGGGCTATAAGGCGGCGTGGCGGGCCTATGTCGCCAATGGCTGGGCCGGGATCGCCGCGCCCGCCGATTATGGCGGCCAGGGCCTGCCCTTCTCGCTCGCCACCGTGTCGCTCGAAAGCCTGGGCGCGGCGAACATGGCGCTGACGCTCTGTCCGATCCTCTCGGTCGGCGCGGTCGAGGCGCTCGCGCATCATGGCAGCGAAGAGCAGAAGCGGACCTATCTCCCGAAGCTCGCCAGCGGCGAATGGACCGGCACGATGAACCTGACCGAGCCGCAGGCCGGTTCCGACGTCGGCGCGCTCACCGCCACCGCCACCCCGCGCGAGGATGGCGGCTGGAACATCCGCGGCCAGAAAATCTACATCACCTTTGGCGATCACGACATGGCGGAGAATATCGTCCACCTCGTGCTCGCGCGCACGCCGGACGCACCCGCGGGAACGCGCGGCATATCGCTGTTCCTCGTGCCCAAATTTCGCGTCAACGAGGACGGTTCGATCGGTGAGGACAACAGCGTCCAGACCGTCTCGATCGAGCACAAGCTCGGTATCAACGCCTCGCCCACCTGCGTGCTGGCTTACGGCGAGGATGGCGACAGCATCGGCCATCTGATCGGCCCGGAACATGCCGGGATGCGCGCGATGTTCACGATGATGAACTCGGCGCGGCTCAACGTGGGTTTGCAGGGTGTGCAGATCGGCGAACGCGCGACGCAGCAGGCGCTAGCCTTTGCCGCCGAGCGCGTCCAGTCCGCGCGCGCCGGGGCCGAAACGCGCGATGCCGTCGCGATCGTCGACCATCCCGACGTGCGGCGCATGCTGCTGCGCATGAAGGCGGGCACGCAGGCGATCCGCGCGCTGCTGTATTACGCCAGCGGCCAGGTCGACCGCGCCACGCTGGGCGATGAGGACGCGCGCGCACTCGCCGATCTGCTGACGCCACTTTCAAAAGCCTATGCCACCGACATGGGCATCGAGATCGCCAGCCTGGGCATTCAGGTACATGGCGGCATGGGGTTCGTCGAGGAAACCGGCGCCGCGCAGCATTACCGCGACGCCCGCATCGCCCCGATCTACGAGGGCACCAACGGCATCCAGGCGGCGGACCTGGTCGGGCGCAAGCTGGCGATGGACGGCGGCGCGGTGGCGCGCGGGCTGGTCGATCGGATTACCGGCGATGCAGGCGACACCGGCCCGCTCGCCGATCTCGCCGCAGCGACCGGCCGCGTGCTCCACTGGATGCAGGAAGATGCCGGCGTGGACGACAAGCTGGGCGGCAGCGTGCCGTTCCTGACGATGTTCGCCACGCTGGTATGCGGCTGGTTGATGGCGAGGCAGCGCGCCACCGCTCGCGCGGAACCGAACGACGGCGACGATCCGTTTCTCAAGGCCAAGATCGCCGCGGCGGATTATTACATCGCCGCGATGGTGCCAGAAGCCACCGGGCTCGAAGCCAGCGCGCGCGCCGGGGCGCAGCTGCTCTATACGCTCACCGCCGACGAAATGGCGGCTTGACCATGACCGAACCATGCGCCCCCGGCGGCGGCTACACCATCGCCGATAAATATGGCGATCCGCGCGAAATGGACGTCCCCGTCTTCCAGGTCGAGGACAATGAGGTGCGCTTCTATCACGAGCCCGAGGATCGGCTCGCCGCCGTGATCGGCCTCATCGGCATGGCCAGGAAAAGCGTGCGCGCATTTTACTATATGGTCGGACAGGACGAGGTCGGAGAGGCTTTCATGAAAGCGCTGTGCAAGGCCTGCGAGCGCGGCGTCAAGGTCGAGCTGGTGATCGATGCCGTCGGCAGCGACGAAACCGATGATTCGTTCTTCAACAAGTTTCTCGAACTGGGCGGCACCTGGTTCAAATTCTCCGCCTCCTTCTCCAGCAAAGCGCTGGTGCGCAACCATCAGAAGATCCTGGTGGTCGACGAGGAGCATGCCATCGTCAGCGGCTTCAATATGGCCGCGGCCTATTTCGGCAAGGCTGATCCGCCGGAAAACAGCTGGGAGGACATGGGCACGCTCGTTTCCGGTCCCGATGCCGGGCAGCTGGGCGAGTATTACGACAAGCTCATCGCCGTCTCGAAGCAGAAGAAGGTGAAACTGCGCAAGCTGCGCAAGCTGGTCAAGGAATGGCATGGCGACCGCGGGCCGCTCTGCTGGACCATCGGCGGGCCGGGGCGGGTCAGCCCGTGGGTGCGCGCGCTCAAATCGGATCTGGACAAGGGCCAGCGGCTGGACATGGTCGAGGCCTATTTCTCACCGGGCCGCGGCATATTGAAACGCATCGGCCAGCTCGCGCGGCGCGGCAGCGCGCGGCTCATCCTGGCCGGCCGGACCGATCACGCGATCACGCTTGCCGCGCACCGTCTGACGCATGGCTATCTGCTCAAACGCAAGGCCGATATCATGGAATATCAGCGCTGCCGCCTGCACATGAAATGCATCGTGATCGACGATATCGTCTATGCCGGCAGCTCGAACATGGACGCGCGCAGCCTGTTCGTGAACCTGGAGATCATGGTCCGCATCGAAAGCGCCGAGGCGGCCGCGCACATCCGCGAGCGAATGGACCGGATGGAAGGCGATTCGCTGGAGATCACGCCGCAGCTACATGACGAACGCGACGGGATTTTCGCCAAAATCTACTGGGCGTTCGCCTATTTCGTCGTGACCGTGGTGGACAAGACGGTGAGCGGGACCATCGGCCGCGTCGAGGGCTGAGCGCGCCGACAATGCCCGAGACGCCGGTCCCCGATCCTTCCCCGCGCATGACCGAAGCCGAGGCGCCCGCCATCCCGACGGGCCGGATGGCGATCCTGTTCATGGTGATGCTGATCAGCGCGGCCGGCAACACCGCGATGCAGAGCGTGCTGCCCGCGATCGGCACGCAGCTCGGCGTCGCCGATTACTGGATCAGCGCTGCCTTCACCTGGTCGGCTTTGCTGTGGGTCATCACCGCGCCGCGCTGGGCGCGCCTGTCGGACCGGCGCGGGCGCAAGGCGCTGATGACGCTGGGCGTCACCGCCTTTTCGATCTCGATGCTGTGCTGTGGCCTCGTGCTGTTCGCCGGGCTCAACGGGCTGATGACGGGCGGCGTCACCCTGATCGTGTTCGCGCTGTTCCGCAGCATCTTCGGCGGTTTCGGATCGGCCGCGCCGCCGGCCGTGCAGGCCTATGTCGCCGCGCGCACCGACCGCGAGCAGCGCACCCGATCGCTCTCGCTGATCGCCAGCAGCTTCGGGCTCGGCACCATCATCGGGCCGTTTCTCGCGCCGTTCTTCATCCTGCCGGTGGTCGAGGATGCCGGGCCGATGCTGGTGTTCGCCGCAATCGGCTTCGTCGTGATCGCCGCGCTGCGCTTCAGGCTGCCGAGCGACGATCCGCGCTTCGCCACGCGCAGCTTCGCCAGCAGCGAGCCCTTCGCCAGCGCCGCGCCGAGTTCGCTCACCGCCGACCCCGGCGGCACGGTGGAGCGCACCCGATTGCGCTGGCTCGATCCGCGTATCCGCAACTGGCTCGCCGTCGGGCTGGTCGGCGGGCACGCGCAGGCGATCCTGAGCTTCGTCGCGGGCTTCCTCGTGCTCGACCGGCTGGGCCTGCGCGCCGCGCCGACCTCGGCCTACGAACCCACCGCGCTGGTGCTGACCGTGGGCGCGGCGGCGACGCTGATCGCGCAATGGGGCATTATCCCGATGCTGCACATGGGACCGCGCGCCTGCATCCTCTCGGGCATGGGCTTCATCGCCGGCGGCGCGCTGATGATGGGCGCCGCCGATAGCCTGTACGAGATCTGTGCGGGCTTCGGCATCGCCTCGCTGGGCTTCGCGCTGTTCCGCCCCGGCTTCACCGCCGGCGCCTCGCTCGCGGTCGATCCGGAGGATCAGGGCGCGGTCGCCGGCATGGTCGCCTCGGTCAACGGCGCGGCGTTCATCCTGGGGCCGAGCTTCGGCGTTTATATCTACAACCAGAACAGCTGGAGCGTGTTCATCCTGGCGGCGGCGATCGCGGCGGCCGTGTTCGTCTGGGGCTGGGCGACGCTTAGGGTGGAGGGGGCGCCAAATCACCGTTCGTCCTGAGCTTGTCGAAGGACTGCCCTTCTTTTCCGCAAAGCCGGCGAAGTAGAAAGTACGGCTCTTCGACAAGCTCAGAGCGAACGGATTTGACGCAAAATCAGAACATCGATGCTCGTCATTGCGAGGAGGCGTCAGGCGACGAAGCAATCCAGGGCGAATACAGCGCTGCGATTGCCCTGGATTGCTTCGGCCTGCGGCCTCGCAATGACGATGTTTCTACTCCTTCTCCCCCCTGGCTTCCAGCATGCCCGGCGTCACGAACCCGATCGACTGCGCGCGCATCGCGTTCTGCTTCAGCTTGGACTCGATGGTGCGATATTCCTCCTCCATCTCCTCGGTCACCGAGGCGCGGCTGGCGTTGAGCGCCTGGCTGAACTGGCTCATCGACACCTCGCTCACATCGTTGCCGCCTTCACGCAGCGCGAACAGGCCGGCGCGGCGCACCAGATCCTCGAGATCCGCGCCGGTAAAGCGCTCGGTCCGCCCGGCAATCTCGTCCAGATCGACATCCGAACCCAGCGGCATCTTCGCGGTATGGATGGCGAGGATGCGCCGCCGGCCGTCCTTGTCGGGCACCGAAACATAGACCAGTTCGTCGAACCGGCCGGGCCTCAGCAGCGCCGGATCGACCAAAGTCGGGCGGTTGGTCGCGCCGATCACCACCACCGATTGCAGTTCCTCCAGCCCGTCCATTTCGCTGAGGATGGTGTTGACCACGCGCTCGGTCACCTGCGGCTCGCCGCCATTGCCGCCGCGCGCGGGCACCAGCGAATCGATTTCGTCGATAAAGATCACCGTCGGCGCCACCTGCCTTGCGCGGGCGAACAGCTTGGCGATCTGCTGCTCGCTCTCGCCATACCATTTCGAAAGCAGGTCCGACGATTTGGTGGCGATGAAGTTCGCCTGGCTTTCGCGCGCCGCCGCCTTGGCGAGCAGCGTCTTGCCGGTTCCGGGCGGCCCATACAGCAGGAACCCCTTGGCCGGACGGATGCCGAGCCGGCGGAACGCGTCCGGATTGCGCAGCGGCAGCTCGATCCCCTCGCGCAATTGCCGCTGCGCCTCGTCGAGCCCGCCGACATCTTCCCAGCGCACCTGCGGCACCTGCACCATCACCTCGCGCATCGCCGATGGCTGCACCCGCTTCAGCGCCTCGAGAAAATCCTCGCGCGTGACCTCGAGCGACGCGAGCACGTCCGGTGGAATCGTGCCCTCTTCCAGGTCGATTTCGGGCATGATCCGCCGCACCGCTTCGATCGCCGCCTCGCGCGCCAGCGCGGCGAGATCGGCGCCAACGAAGCCGTAGGTGGTGCGGGCCAGCTCGTCGAGATCGACTTTCGCGCCCAGCGGCATGCCGCGCGTGTGGATCGCCATGATCTCCCGCCGGCCGGCTTCATCGGGCACGCCGACCACGATCTCGCGGTCGAAGCGTCCCGGCCGGCGCAGCGCCTCGTCGACCGCTTCCGGACGGTTGGTGGCGGCGATGATCACCAGATTGGTGCGCGGCTCCAGCCCGTCCATCAAGGTCAGAAGCTGCGCGACCAGGCGCTTCTCGGCCTCGCCCTGCACGCGGTCGCGCTTGGGCGCGATCGAATCGATCTCGTCGATGAACAGGATCGATGGCGCGGCTGCGGTCGCCTGCTCGAAGATCGTGCGCAGCTTCTGCTCCGATTCGCCGTAAGCCGAGCCCATGATTTCGGGTCCGTTGATCAGGAAGAAATTGGCGTCCGATTCGTTGGCGACGGCGCGCGCCAGCCGGGTCTTGCCGGTGCCGGGCGGGCCGTGGAGCAGCACGCCGCGTGGCGGATCGACGCCGAGGCGCGTGAACAGCTCGGGATAGCGCAGCGGTAGCTCGACCATCTCGCGCAGTTGGTCGATCGTCGCGGTCATGCCGCCCAGATCGTCATAGGTGACGTCGGCGCGGCGCCCTTCCTTGGGTTCGGTATATTCGCTGCGCAGCTCGATCTCGGTCTGCTCGTCGACATGAACGAGGCCCTTGGGAGTGGTGGACACCACCTTGAGGCGGATTTCCGTGAGCGAAAAGGCCGGCGCGTTCATCATCTGGCGCAATTGCGGGGGCATTTCGCTCGGCTCGACACGGCGCTGCCCGGCGGTGGCGACGACATCGCCCTCCACCATCGGCCTACCGATAAAGGTCCGCTTCAATGCCTGCGAACTGCCCTGGAGACGCAAATCGCGCTGCGCCGGCGCCAGGACGACCCGGGTGGCGGGCTTCGATTCGGCCTTTTTGACGGTGACATGCTCGCCCGCGCCGACTCCGGCGTTGACGCGCAGCAGGCCGTCGATGCGGATGATCTCCAGCCCCTCGTCGTCGGGATAGGGCTCGATCGCACGCGCCGGCGTGGTGCGCTTGCCCTCGATCGCGACGATATCGCCCTGGACCAGCCCGAGCGAGGCCATGACCTGCCGCGACAAGCGTGCCAGGCCCCGGCCGCTGTCTTCCTTTTTCGCGTTGGCGACCTGCAATTTGCGGCCCGCCTGCCGGGGGTCCTGCGTTTCCTCGTCGGCCATCTGGCTCCCTCTCGTGGATTATCGGTTGCAGCTACAATGGGAAGCGGGCGCGGAAGTTGCGAGCGGCGGAGCCGCTTAAGTTGTCAAACTTGTCCGCAAACCCGGGTTTATAAAAATCCATTCGCAATAAGCCGTGATCTTGGCGGCGAACCATGGCAAAGCTTGGATGTTTCTTTTCACGTCCCATAGCCTATTTGGTTAACATATTATCGGCGTGACGTAAAGCGCTTTTGCTCGGTAAGATGTTCGCCGGTCGATGGCGCTGGCGCTCCGCCCACCCTCTTCCAACTGCGCCCCGGATTAAATCCGGGGCTCCGTATCCTTCTCCCGCCCAGGCGGGAGAAGGGCGCCATGTGCGAATATCCAAAAAATGGCGATTATGTACCTTGCAAACCCGTTTCATTTGTTCGTCACCCCAGCGAAAGCCGGGGTCTCGGGCGGGATCGCCATGAGGCCTGACATGCCGGCTTTCCGGGTCCCAACAAAGTAGTACTTTGTTGGGTGCCCTTTCCGGGTCCCAACAAAGACTACTTTGTTGTGTGCCCTTTCCGGGTCCCAACAAAGTAGTACTTTGTTGGGTGCCCTTTCGCTGGCGTGACGTACAAAGCAAGGTGGAGCTATGCACTTTCTGAATTTCCATCCGACTGGGTTTGCAAAGCACATAATTGCCAAAAAAAAAGGCCGGTGCGAACACCGGCCCTTGTAAAGTCTTAGGAGAGGATGCCTGAAAGGCAGGATCGATATGCCTGTCATCATATTATTGTGCAAGTGCGAAAAGAATTTTTCAGCTTGCAAAATATGCAATTGCGATTAAATAGATCGCAGAAAAGCTGGACTTTTTGTTGTAATATTGTTGTTGCAGCGCAATATGTTCATGCGCTTGGGAGAGTGATGCGACGCCTGCCCCCCCTACGTGCCCTCGAGGCGTTCGTGCGTACCGTCAAGCTCGGCAGCGCCAAGGCCGCGGCCGGCGAACTGGCGATCTCCGCGCCCGCGCTCAGCCGCCGGATCAAGGCGCTGGAGGATTTCATCGGCAAGCCGCTGTTCGACCGCAAGGCGCAGGCGATGGCGCCCAATGCCGAGGCGCACCGGCTGCTCGAGGCGGTCTCGCCCGCCTTGGACGCGATTGCCGACGCGGTCGAGGCGGTGACCGACCGCGATGCCGATTTCCGGCTCAAGCTGGGCGTGTTGCCGCTGTTCGGATCGCAGCGGCTGATCCCCAATCTGGGCGAACTCAGGCGGCTCTATCCCAGACTGCATATCGACGTGGTCACTTCCGCCCATGCCGAGAACCTGCTCGGCGACGCGGTCGACGCGGCGATCATCATCGCGGCGGCGGTCGACGACAAGCTTTACAGCCGCCGGCTCGACACCAACACCATCTACGCCATCGCCGCGCGCGACTTCGTCGAGAGCGAAGGGTTGAAGGAACCGAGCGACCTGTCCGGGCAAACGGTGTTCGTCCACAGCGAGATGCCCGGCACGTTCGAGGCATGGCGCGCCGAAGTCGGGCTGCCCGATCTGCGGCCCGCCTCGGTCGACCAGATGGATTCCGGCCCGCTGATACTGGAGGCCGCGGCGCAAGGCCTGGGCGTCGCCATCATGCATGGCAGCCATTTCTCCGACGCCCGCGACGAGCGGTTGACGCGGCTGTTCGATATCGAGGTGAAGAGCCCCTACAGCTACTGGTTCGTCTGCCGCCCCCGCGCGCTCGAACGGCGCGCCGTGCGCGTATTTCACGATTGGCTGGTAGAAGCGGACATTTGAACCGCAAGGTTCAGCGCATCTCGCGCCGGACGAGATCGACGATCATGAGCGCGAAAACTGCTAGGCCGCCAGCCAGGCCGTACCAGACATACCAGTCCTCATTGGGGTAGCGTCCAAGCAGCGTAGGCAGGACCCAGGGAAACCAATCGGCCCTGTCGGTCTGCATGATCAGCATCGCCACGCTCACCAGCGCCCCGCCGATGCCGACGGCCAACGGCACCACGAATGCGGCGAAACGCAACGCTGTCCAGGTGAGGATCGCCACGGGGAACAACGCGCTGGCGGCTATTTTCAGCACGATCAGCATGAGTTTGCCGACTTCGAAATCGCCCTCCGGCACCAGCCCGACAATCGTCCCTGCGATGAAGGCGCCTGCCGCGGCGAACAGAAAGGCGAACGCGGTCATGAGCGTCGCCATCGCCGCCATCACCACCGCCTTGGCGGCATAGATTTTCCATCTCGCCACCGGCAGGGCCAGCAAATGATCCCAAGCGCGTCCGCGATACTCGATCTGTCCGAACAGCGCGGCCAGCGCGGCGACAGCCATGGGCATGACGAAGGAAACCCAGAGCGGCAACGTCATCAATCCCAGCACCTCGCCCCATTGCAGGGGCCGATCCATATTGAACGGAACGATGAAACCGAGCAGGCCGAGCAGGCCCGGCGCTACGAACATGAGCACCAGCGCGAGCGAGCCGCGCAATTTGCGGATTTCACCAGCGACGAGGCGCGCGATCATCGGTCGCCCTCCCCGGCAGCGGTGTCGTGGTAGAGTTGCTCGAGCGACCGGCTTTCAAGTTGAAGCCGATGAACGGCAATCCCGGCTCCGACGAGCAGCGCGTTGAAGCGCGACGCTGATTCGCGCGGCGTTCGCGCCGCGATCGCACGCACCGACAATTGCCCTGGCTCCTGATCCACGATCGCCGCGCCGGCGTTCACCAGCACCGCCCGGCCCGCCTCGGTATCGTCCAGACCGATGCGCACGATGTTGCTGTCCCCGAGCAAATCCCGCTTGCTTCCCTGAAGCAGCAGACGCCCCTCCTTCATCACCCCGACGATCGCGGCGATCTGGTCGACTTCGGCGAGCAGATGGCTCGACAGGAATACCGTGCAACCCAGTCGTTCGGGCAGGTCGCGGATGAGCGCGCGCATGACCACAATGCCCTCCGGATCGAGCCCGTTGGTCGGCTCGTCCAGCAACAGCAGTCGCGGCTCTCCGAGCAGGGCGCGCCCCAGCGCAAGCCGCTGTTTCATCCCCAGCGAATAGCCGCGGACCTTGCGCCCGGCCGCCTTCGCCATATCCACGATTTCCAGAACGCGGTCGATCTCGCTCGAGCCGAGCTTCAGCAGTCGCGCGGTCAACGCCAGATTGTCACGGCCGCTCAAATGCTCGTACAGGGCGGGCGTTTCGATCACGGCACCCACGCCGCGTAGCGCGGCAACCCGGTCGCGGGCGACGTCGGCACCGAACAGCCTGACGCGGCCCCCGCTAGGCCTCAGCAACCCGAGGAGCAGCCGCATCGTGGTGGTCTTGCCCGCGCCATTTGGGCCGAGAAATCCGTAAACGCACCGTTCCGGCACCGCGAGCGAAAGATCGCGGAGTGCTTGCGTCGCGCCGAAACGCTTGCTCAAGCCATCGGTGGCAATGGCCAGTTCTGCGGTCATCGAGTTTCCCCCAAAGCCGTTCGTCTAACGGTCCGTTGTGCCGGCGGCCAGAGCGATCGTCATGTTGTTTCAGGCGCGTTCACCGAAAGCCGCCAAACGTAAAAAAGGGCTGCAAAACAAAGTTTCCAGCCCCTTTCGATCATTCAAATCCGTCTAAGCCTTTAGCCCACCGTCGCGCGCTTGATCTTGCCCGGCTCGCGCGGCGGCTCGCCCTTGGGCAGCGCGTCGACATGCTCCATGCCGCTCTCCACCTCGCCCCAGACGGTATATTGCCCGTCGAGGAAGCTGGCGTCGTCGAAGCAGACGAAGAACTGGCTGTTGGCGCTGTCCGGGTCCTGGGTGCGGGCCATCGAGCATGTGCCGCGCTGATGCGATGCCTTGCTGAATTCGGCCGGCAGGTCCGGCTTGTCCGATCCGCTGGTGCCGGTGCCGGTGGGATCGCCGCCCTGCGCCATGAAGCCCGGGATCACGCGGTGGAACACCACGCCGTCGTAGAAGCCTTCCTTGGCCAGTTCGGTGATCCGCCCGACATGTTTGGGCGCCAGATCGGGGCGCAATTTGATCACCACCGGGCCGTCGTCCAGTTCGAGGGTGAGGGTTTGGTCTGCCATATCGGTTGCTTTCCTGTTGGTTGGTTTAAAAACCGATCTAGGGATTAGCGCTTGGCGCCGCCACCCATTCCGCATCGGCGCCATTGCGTTGCAGCATTCGCGCGTGCTTAGGCTGTGCGCGACACACGCGGCGCTGGACCGGAAAGGGGAATGTCATGGCCGATATCGCTGAAGCCCTGCCCGAAGGCCAGAATGTCGAGACACATGACGACGACAATCTGCTGATGCCGGGCTTCGTCTCCAGCGTGCTGGAGTCGCTGGAGACCGGCGAACGCGACGAAACCTACGCCCTCGTCCAGCAGCTCCACAATGCCGATATCGCCGATCTGTTCGAGATCGTGCCCGCCGACGAGCGCGCCGCGCTGGCGCTGGCGATCGGCGATCTGGTCAGCGCCGAGGTGCTGGCCGAGGTCAACGACTATGTCCGCGACGACATCATCGACGCGCTGCCCGCCGCGCGCGTCGCCGGGCTGGCCGGACAGCTGGAGACCGACGATGCCGTCGCGATCATCGAGGAGATGGACGACGCCGACCAGCGTGCCGTGCTCGACGAGCTCGATCCCGAGGACCGCGCCGCGATCGAGAGCGCGCTGTCCTTCCCCGAGGAAAGCGCCGGGCGCATCATGCAGCGCGATCTGGTCGCGGTGCCCGAGCATATGAGCGTAGGCCAGCTGATCGATTATCTGCGCGACGGCGGCGATCTCAGCACCGAATTCTGGGAAATCTTCGTCGTCGATCCGCAGCACCGGCCGATCGGCACCTGCCATCTCAGCTGGATCCTGCGTACCCCGCGCGACATTCCACTGAGCGACGTGATGAAGCGCGACCAGACGCTGATCCCGGTCGGCATGGACCAGGAAGAGGTCGCCCAGCGCTTCCAGAAATATGCGCTGATCTCCGCCGCCGTGGTCGACGATGCGGGGCGCCTGATCGGCGTGATCACGGCGGACGATATCGTCCACATCGTTTCCGAAGAGGCGGGCGAGGACATATTGCTGTTGTCGGGCGCGGGCGAAGGCGACATCAACGAGCCGCTGCGCGAGACCTATAGCGCGCGCGTGCGCTGGCTGGTCGCCAATCTCGGCACCGCGCTCGTCGCCTCCTCGATCATCGCCGCGTTCGGCGCGGCGATCGAGGCGATGGTGGCGCTGGCCATATTGATGCCGATCGTCGCCTCGATCGGCGGCAATGCGGGCACCCAGACCATGGCCGTGGCGGTGCGCGCGCTGGCCATGAACCAGCTCACCCGATCGAACACCGCGCGGATCGTCGGACGCGAGCTGCGCGTGGCGGTGCTCAACGGCGCGACCATCGCAATCCTGATCGGCCTTGGCACCGCGCTGGTCTTCTCCAATCCGATGCTGGGCGGCGTGATCGCCTGCGCCATGCTGTTCAACGTGATCATCGCCGGGCTGGCCGGGGTGCTGGTGCCGGTACTGCTCGACCGGCTCAATCAGGATCCGGCGGTGGCGAGCAGCGTGTTCGTCACCATGATAACCGATTCCATGGGCTTTCTGATCTTCCTGGGCCTGGCCGTGGCGAGCGGGCTGGTGGGGTGAGATGCAAGCAATCCCCCTCCCGCTTGCGGGAGGGGTTAGGGGGTGGGTGCGATTGCACCAGCAATCGCTCGCGAAGCGATTCGCGGATAGTGTCGAAGCTCGCTTCGCTCGCGCCCACCCCCAGCCCCTCCCGCAAGCGGGAGGGGAGAACAGCCATTGCCATCTTCCGCCGCGCGACCACATCCAGCCCATGCCGCTCAACATGACCAAGATCGCCTATCGCATCGAAAGCTTCGCCGAGCTGCAGCAGCGCCTGCGCGCGCGGCATGAGGCGGAGAACGGCCTGTCCCACACCACGCGCTATCGCCCCAAGCGTTACGAAGAAATGATCGGCGGCTCGCTCTACTGGATCATCGCGCACCGCATCATGGCGCGCACCGAAATTCTCGGCTTCGAAGCCGCGCCCGACGGCCGCACGCGCATCCTGCTGTCGCCCAAACTCGTCCCCGTGCGCAGCCGCGCCAAGCGCGCCCATCAGGGCTGGCGTTATCTGGAGGAACAGGACGCTCCCGCCGATCTCGACGGCGACGAGGACGCCATGACCGCGATGCCGGCGCGGATGATCGGCGATCTGACGAAACTGGGGCTGATCTGAAGGGGGTGAGTTTGGTGGAGGCAGACTGGCAGATAATCGATAAGCACCTCTTTGATAACCGCTATCGCCAGCGATCCGTCGGTGCAGCCACATAGACCTGCCAGAAATAGCGCCACGGCAGAACGATCGGGGTCAAGACTATGGCGATTCCACAGGCAAACACATTGGCCCATACGCCTTCGGTCATCGCATCATTGCTCCACAGAGGGGCAACCACAAAGATGAACCACAGTGCCTTCCAAGCAAACTCATAGAGAATTATGGGAAGCATCTTTAACGGGTATCGCAGCCCGAGTAGCGCAAACGGAGTAAGCGCGCCCAGCAGACTGTATTGCGCGCCTGTGTCTATCCCCCAATCGTTCGTATGCGAAATCAGATCGGGCCAGAATATCGCCATCGTTCCGACTGCCATCAGAACATAATAAGCGCGCAAAATCGACAGGCGAAACACGGAGACTTCGATTGGCCTTGGGGTTACCATTTGAGTTTCCTTCATGTGCATTTCATTCGCCCTCCTTGGGTATTTTACCATCTGTCGATTCCGAGGGAGATGTTTTGAACGCGATCCATAGCAACCCGAAAATAACCGGAACCTCGCCAATCATCATTATACTGGCTATCTGATTGAGCGATTGGATAACCGCCGGAGAAAACAAAGAGGGTAGAGCCAGCGTCGCAACGACATGGACCAGATATCCGAGCCCTCCGATAATGACGGACATTCCAAGAAACTTTGGCAGAAAACCGCTTAATATGATCAGCCGCCCCAAGGGTATCAGCCAGAGGCCCCAAAAAACTCCGGCGAGAACAAGCCCCTGACCGTAAAGGTGATGAAGAAAGCCTATAATTTCGGCTTTGGCGCTTGGCGGCATTGTTGAGAGCGATCCATTTTGCACTGCGAGGGTTATCGCTCCCCATTCGGTCAGCTGGTTCAAATATACCATAGGTATAGGCAACAGGCCCAACACAAGCATTTGCATGGCAAGGCGGGGGTTAGTCTTACGAAACAGGTTGAACAGGGCAAGTGTGATGAACACTTCGATTACCTGATAGATCATCTCGCTGATCAGGCTTAGACGCAGCAGAGTTTCATGCGTTTGTATCTTTTCCACTATATTTCCCGGCGATCCATCAAGCTGGCTGGGCACATAGGAGAGGCTGAATGGAGCGATAATGGCAACGGCCAGATAAAGCAGGCCGGCAACTCTGGCGTGTTTCCTTATCTCATCCATGATTGCTTCCTTCGATAGATGACTTCAACCGACATCTTCGAGCATCCTTTCGACGGCCGAGAGCGAACGCGACAGCCGCGACAATTCCTGTTCGATTGCTTCGAGCGAATTGGCGGTTCGAGCCTGGTGTGCCGCGCTGTCTTCGGCGAGCGCCTTCATCGTACCGCCCTCCACCAGCCGGGCGCGCGCTGCGGCGAATGATGAGGCATATTTCATGGCAAAGACGATTATCGCCGTCAGCAAGGGTAAAGAGATGGTCAGAAGGTATATTTCGGGGCTCATATTACTTACTCCGTGGTCGGTGATTCTTCTGTAATTTTCGCAGCGGCGGCCACGATGGCCTCGGGTGATAAAGTCATTTCGAAGTCGCATAGCTCGAACCAGTTCAACGCCTTGCCATCCTCCGACAAGGCCAACTCGCTGCGCACGAATCCGGCAGCTTCGAGTTTTTGCAGATGAAGATAAAGCAGTGGGCGGCTGATCCCGATCTGCCTCGCAAGCTCGCTGACATATTGGCGGCCACGCTGAGTAAGCGCGGCGAGAATGCGCAACCGAAGCGGATTGGCAAGCGCCGCGCAGCTCTTGAGCAAATCATCATCGGGATCGGCTATCCGATTCATAATATTCATATGTCAGAAAAATGTTACATATGAAAGAGAGTTTTTGGATTTGACCGCTGGAAAGTGAGAATATCCGCGGTGCCAAAGTTTTTGGGAATGGCGCTTCGGCTAAGGAAATATTGGCGTTCCGATGCCGGCAAATGGATCGCTTTCGGCCGCCGGTTGCTATAAGTTCGAACGCTCGTGAAGCCGCTCGCTCCAGCAACAGAAAGTTGGTGGCAGGATCAGTTCGAGCGAACCCAGGAACGGGAACAGATCGCTCGGCGGTCCAACGATTGCCCGGGAAATCAGCCTTGCGATGCCGCCCGCGAAGAATGTGAGCAGCAGCGCGCCGAAAGCCCCTCGCCGCCCGGCAAGATCGCGGCTGCACCAGATAATGGCCGTTCGAGACCAAGGAACAGGGTGGCGTAAAAGCGGTCTTCGCTATCCATTGTCGGAGGTGTATCCCCCAATGTTGGAAATTTCATGCGCTGGTCGGGAAGACGATGCGCCCTGCGATATAGGAAATTTCATGTCGCGTTTTTGCAATGACGTAGCGGCCACTTTTGGAGCCTTTGCACAACAATATTACGCGCCGCGACCGAGGGCTCAGGCGGCCTGGCGGTGTTTGGCGATGATGTCCTCGGCCTCGAACACCAGGAAATCGGGGTCGAACGGCTTGGTGATATACGCGTCGGCGCCGGTGTAGAGCGCGATTTCCTGATCCTTGCTGCTGGTGTTGCCGGTCAGCATCATGATCGGGACGCGGTAGAATTTGGGGTGGGTGCGGATCGCGTGGAGCGCGTTGAGGCCGCCCATCTTGGGCATGTTGCAGTCGAGGATGACGAGGTCCGGCGATTTGGCGCTGATCGCGCCCAGCGCGTCCTCGCCATTGCCAACCACGCCGATCGAATGGCCATAGGAGCGGAACGCCTCGCTGACGATGTCGGTGACGATCTCGTCGTCGTCGGCAATGATGATATGGGCCATGCTTGGCGCGTCCTTTGATCGAAACCGTTCGGACGCCAGCGAGTCGCTGGCACCCGGTACCCGCAAGCGGGTCATGACGCGTTATGCGGAAACAATGCTTTCGATTTGGTTGAAATGCGCGCACGGTCCGGGCTCAGTCCTGCAGTTCGAGCCATATCGCCAGCAGATGATGCGCAATCGCCAGCCTCGGTGGGGCGATGAACGGGGCGTCCGGCTCGCCCGCCATTGCCGCGCGCACGCCCGCCTCATCGACCCAGATTGCTTCCTCCAGTTCGGTAGTATCGATGGTCAGCGCGTCGTCCTCGGCGTCGGCGAAGCAGCCGATCATCAGCGAGGACGGGAACGGCCAGGGCTGGCTCTTGATGTAACGGATGTTGGACACCCTAATGCCCGCCTCCTCGTGCAGCTCGCGCGCCACCGCGCCTTCGAACGTCTCGCCCGGCTCGACGAAACCGGCCAGCGCGGACAGGCGGCGCGGCGGATATTGCGGCTGACGGCCGAGCAGCACACGGCCACCATGCTCGGCGAGCATGATCACGACCGGGTCGGTGCGCGGGAAATGCTCGGCATGGCAGTTCGGGCAGCACCGCGCCCATCCGGCCTTTTCGGACGCGGTTTCGCTGCCGCAGCGGGCGCAGAATCGGTGGCGTGCGTGCCAATCGACCAGGCTGCGCGCGGCGGCATAGATCGCTGCATCGCGCTCCGGCAGGGCAGCCAGCGCCTGCCACAGCAGCGGGATCGGCTGCCCCGGCCCCGGCGCATGGCCGACCGCCACGAAGCGCGGCGCGGCACCGTCCAGACCGAGCAGCAGCAGCTCGGCTTCGGGGTCCGCCTCGGCCAGGCTGCCCCAGGCGAGTCCGCCGTCCTCGGCGATGTCGGGATCGAGCCCGGTCATCCGCAGCAGCCGCGCGGACGGGCGCATCATTGCCGCGCGCAGGCCATCCGGATCGCTGCGCAGCAGATCGGCCCGATCCAGCCCGGGCGCGCAAAAGCCGGGATCGGCGACCATCAGGCGGCCACCTTTTCCCCAGCCTGTGCCAGCGCATCGGCATAGACCCAACCGATGAAATCGCTCTGAAAAGGGTAGACCTCGGACGGCATATATTGCGCGTAGCCCGCCGCCCGCAGCCCGCGCTTGCGGTCGACCGCGGCGATGGTCCCGGCCGCGCCCGCCCAGCCGTAGGTGCCCGCGCGCGGTCCGAGCCCTACCCGGCCGCCCGCGCCGAAGCCCTGCCCCGCGACCCAGGTGCCTGTCAGGTCCACGCCTTCGGGCAACAGATTGGACGTGCCCAGATCGACCGTCTCCGACCGCATCACCTGCTCGCCGTCCAATGTGCCATTGCCGATCAGCATGGCGAGGAAGCGGTCATAATCGCGCGCCGAGCTGACCAGCCCCGCGCCGCCGAACGGAAAGGCGGGCTTGTCGAGGAAAATGCTGGTATCGCCCGGATCGATCGGGATCAGCAGCCCCCCGATCACCGCATAATTGGTGGCGAGACGGCCCTTTTCGCTGTCCGGCACCTGAAAGAAGCTGCTGGTCATGCCCAGCGGATCGAACAAGCGCGTCTGCAGGAAATCGCCGAAGCTCATGCCGCTGGCGACCTCGATCACCCGGCCCATCACGTCGAGCGCGATCGAATAGCTCCATTGGGTGCCGGGCTCTGCGATCAGCGGCAGCGCGGCGACGCGGCGCGCGAACTCGTCGAGCGGAGGCACCTCGGCGCCGCCCTCGAAACCGGGAATCGGCTCGCGGCTGACCACGCCGGGTAGGATGCCCTGATCGAGATATTCCTGCAGCAGCGGGCCTTTGGTGATGATCGAATAGCCGAGCCCCGCGGTGTGGGTGAGCAGGTTGCGGATCGTGATCGGGTGCTTCGCGGGCACCGAATCGAGGCTGCTGCCCGGATCGGTGAGCACGCGCATCTCGGCGAATTCGGGAATGAAATCGGCAACCGGCTGGTCGAGCGTCATCCTGCCATCGCCGATCAGCATCATCGCGGCCATGCCGGTGATCGGCTTGGTCATCGAATATTGCCGCCACAGCGTGTCGCGATCGACCGCCACATCCGATTCGAGCGAGAGGTTGCCGGCGGTGATATATTCGGGCTCATCCGTGCCCCAGCCCAGCGCGGCGATCGCGCTCGCCAGCTTACGGGTTTCGACATAGGACCGGATTTTCGCGGTAACGGTGGGCCAGTCGCCGCTTTCCCGCGCCATCGCCCAGAGCGGCGACGGGGCGAGCGCGCATAAGCCGCCCATGCCGGCCAGCCCCAGAAATCCGCGCCGGTTCAGCTTGCTCAAACGCTCATGTCGCATGTCGCCTCATCTCCATAAATCGCTGCGCCGCCTTGGCGAACAAGGTCGGTAGGCCCGCCTCGTCCAGCCGCGCGACCGGCCAATATTGCCCGCCAACCATATCGGCTGGGGCGTCGATGCAAAGCGCCAAATCGAGCGTCACCGAAAAATGCGTGAAGCCGTGCCGGACCGCGGCGTGCTCGATGCGCCATGCGGCTTCGATCGGCGGCGCGCCATCGCCATTCGCGCCCGCGTGCCAACCATCGTCCGGAAACCCGCGCATCCCGCCGAGCATCCCGCGCGGCGGACGCTTGACCAGCGCCACCGCCCCGTCCCGCTCGATCCAGTAGGCGGTGCCGTGCCGCTCGGGCCTGGCCTTTTTCGGCGCCTTTACAGGGAATGCCTCCGGCTTGCCCGAGGCGCGCGCTTCGCAGGACGCACCGAGCGGGCAAATCAGGCATTGCGGATCGCGCGGGGTGCAGATGGCGGACCCGAGATCCATGAGGCCTTGCGCGAAATCCCCGGCCCGCGCGTCCGGCGTGATCGCATCGGTCGCCGCGCGGATCGCCTTTTTCGCTCCCGGCAGCGGCTCGGATATCGCGAACAGCCGCGCCGCCACCCGCTCGATATTGGCGTCGATCACCACCGCGCGCCGTCCGAATGCGATCGCGGCGATGGCGGCGGCGGTATAGTCGCCGATCCCCGGCAGCTTGCGCAGCGCCGCCTCGTTGTCCGGCAGCCGCCCGCCATGCTGTTCGGTCACCACCCGCGCGCAGGCGACCAGATTGCGCGCCCGCGAATAATAACCGAGCCCTGCCCATTCGGCCATGACATCGGCCTCGTCCGCCGCGGCCAGATCGGCCAGCCTCGGCCAGCGCAGAAGGAAGCGCGCGAAGCGGGGCGTCACCGCCGCCACCGTGGTCTGCTGCAACATGATTTCGGACAGCCACACGGCATAGGGGTCGGGTGTCTGCCCGGACGGCGCGCGCCAAGGCAAGCTGCGGCGATGGCGATCATAATATGCGAGCAGCCGCTCGGCGACGGCGTGGCGGTCTTTGATATCGACTGGCATCGCGCTTCTATGGCATGGGGGGCGCTATGGTTGAACCGACCACAGACAATCCGGGCACGAAAAAGTCCGCCAAACCGCATGTTAAGCCCAGGGCCAAGGGCCCGCGCCCCTATGCGCGTCCGCGCGGCGGAGAGGCCAAGGCGATCAGCGACCTGATGCCCGAGATCGGCCGCGCCGCCTTTCGCCGCTTCGGCTTCGTGCAAAGCTCGGTGGTCACCCGCTGGCCCGAAATCGTGGGCGAGCGCTATGCCGAGGTATCCGCCCCGCAGGCGATCCGCTTCCCTTCGGGCAAGCGCTCCGGCGGCACGCTGGAGCTTACCGTGTCGGGCGCGCACGCCACCTTGATGCAGCATGTCGCGCCGGAGATCGTCGAACGGGTAAACCGCTTTTTCGGTTATGCCGCGGTCGACAAGCTGAAGTTCATCCACGGCATCATAGAACCGCCCAAGGAGGCGCGGCTCAAGCGGGATGCCGGGCCGCCCTCGCTCAGACCCGTGCCGATGGAACTCGGTGAAGGTTTGCGCGATATCGCCGATCCCGAACTTGCCGCCGTGCTCGAATCGCTGGCGCGGCAGATGGCCGACAAGGATGTGACATGACATTGCGTACCCTGATCGCCGCGACCGCGCTTATCGGCGCCGTTCCTTTGCTGACCGCCGCCGCGCCCGCGCCCACCGCGCAGCGGGCCGCCAAAGTCTCGATCACCCCTGCCGGGGGACATCTGCTAGGCAGCGCCACGGCGCGCACCAAGATCGTCGAATATGCCAGCTATACCTGCCCGCATTGCGCCGTGTTCGAGACCGAGGCGGCGGGCGAATTGAAGGCGGATTATGTGCGCAAGGGCATCGCCAGTTTCGAGCTGCGCAACCTGATCCGCGATCCGATCGACCTAACCGCCGCCATACTCGCGCGCTGCGGCACGCCCGCGCAGTTTTTCGACAATCATCATCTGATCATGCGCAATCAGAATGTCTGGCTGTCGGCGGCCAAGACCGCGACACCCGAAACGCGCAAAAGCTGGTTCGAAGGCAGCTATACCGAACGCCTGGGCAAGATCGCGAAGGACACCGGGCTCTACCGCCTGATGCAGTCGCGCGGCTTCACGCCCGCGCAGCTCGACGCCTGTCTCGCCGACGAGAAAGCCCGAAAGCTCATCGCCGATATGAGCGAGGGCGGACAGAAGCTGGGCGTCAAGGGCACGCCGTCCTTCATGCTGAACGGCAAGCTGCTCGAAGACGTCTATGGATGGGCGGCGCTCAAGCCGCTATTGCCGAAAGCCTGAATGCCGACCGAAACCCCGACGAACGCACGCCGCCTCCACGCGGCGGAGTGCTCCGAGCCGTGGCAGTGAATTTATTAAGAAGGACTACAGGATGATCAAACCGACTTTCGCACTGGCCGCGCTTTCGCTGGCACTGGTTTCCTGCTCCGGCGGCGATGCCACGGACGGCGCTTCGGCCACGGGCGATCCGGTGGCGGCGGTCAAGCCGCCGTCGGGCGGAGACTGGACCGAGACGGTCGCGAAGACCGCCGATGGCGGCCATCTCATGGGCAACCCCGATGCGCCGATCAAGCTCATCGAATATGGCTCGCGCACCTGCCCGACCTGCGCGAAGTTCGATGTCGAGGGGATGGCGCCGCTCAAGAAGAATTTCATTTCGACCGGCAAGGTCAGCTATGAATTCCGCGAATATCCAGTTCATGGCGCGCTCGATCTGGCGCCCAGTCTGCTCGGCACCTGCGTCGAGCCCGCAGCGTTTTTCCCGATGCTCGACCAGATGATGGCCAACCAGTCCGATTTCCTCGACAAGACCGGCAGCCTTCCGCAGGAACAGCTCGCTGCGGTGCAGGACCAGCCGGACAAGGTCGCCACGATCCTCGCCGAAAAGCTCGGCTATCTCGATTTCGTCAAGGCGCGCGGCCTGTCCGAACCGCAGGCGCGTGCCTGTCTGACCGATCCCGCGCGGATCAAGGCATTCGCCGCCAATGGCGAGCGGGCGACCACCGAGTTCCAGGTCGGCGGCACGCCCACCTTCATCCTCAACGGCAACAAGATCGACACCAACAGCTATCAAGGCGTCAGCGAAGCGCTGATGGCCGCGGGCGCCCGCTAAGAAGGAGCGGCCTTTGCACCGGGGGGTTACAAGCGCGGTTTCGATATCGTCGGGCGCGGCCTCATGCGCCTGAAAAAGCTGCGCCTGGCCGGATTCAAGAGCTTCGTCGAGCCCGCCGAACTGCGCATCGAGCCGGGGCTGACCGGCGTGGTCGGCCCCAATGGCTGCGGCAAATCGAACCTGCTCGAGGCGATCCGCTGGGTGATGGGCGAGAACTCGCCCAAATCGATGCGCGGCGGCGGCATGGAAGACGTGATCTTCGCCGGCACCGCCACCCGGCCGCCGCGCCAGTTCGCCGAGGTTTCGCTGCTCGCCGAGGCCGAGGAAGGCACCGCCGGACCCGTCGGAATTGATGAAGGCGAAATCGAGATCGTGCGCCGGATCGAGCGCGGTGCGGGTTCGGCTTACCGCGCCAATGGCCGTGACGTGCGGGCCAAGGATGTCGCACTGCTGTTCGCCGACGCGGCGACCGGCGCGCACAGCCCGGCGCTGGTCAGCCAAGGCCGCATCGCCGCCGTCATCGCGGCCAAGCCGGCCGAACGCCGCATGATGCTGGAGGAAGCGGCGGGCATCGCCGGGCTGCACGCGCGGCGCAAGGATGCCGAACAGAAATTGCGCGGCGCGGAAACCAATCTGCAGCGGGTCGATGTGATGCTGTCCGACATGGACGCACGCGCCACCGCACTGCGACGGCAGGCCAAGTCGGCGCAGCGCTACAAGGCGCTGTCGGCGGACATTTTGCAGGCCGAAGCGCGGTTGATCCATGTCCGCTGGCGCGATGCACGCCGCGCCGCCGACGCCGCGCGCGCAGAGGCGGACGCCGCCGAAGCCACAGCGAAAGAGGCTGGCCGGCGCCGCGAAACCTTGCAGATCGCACGGCACGGCGCGTCCAAGGCGCTCGAAGCGGCCCGCGAACAGCACAGCCATGCGCGCGATGAGACGGCCAGAATCGATGCACGGCTGGCTTCGCTCAAGGCCGAGCGCGCGCAGCTCGGCGCGCGGCTGGCTGACCTGCGGCGACAGACCGAACAGATCGAGGAAGACCTGACCGAGGAGGACCGGAGGGGCCGCGAGGCGATCG
The DNA here is from genome assembly GCF_965218915.1 of Novosphingopyxis sp. Classification (GTDB taxonomy): domain Bacteria; phylum Pseudomonadota; class Alphaproteobacteria; order Sphingomonadales; family Sphingomonadaceae; genus Novosphingopyxis. The sequence goes on from NZ_OZ244708.1 coordinate 2,788,884, forward strand.
AGCGGCTCGACGGGCTGCGCGAGACGATTGAGGTCGTCGGCGGCGAACTGGTGACGTTCGAAGGCGCGCGCCCGGCGGCGGAGCGCGAGCTCGATATGGCCGATCGGGCGGCGCGCGAGAACGAACTGGCGCTCGCCAAGGCGCGCGCCGAATTGGCGCGGATCGACGCCGATCGGCAGGTGGCCGAGGCGGCAAAGACGGCGACGCAGCGGCGGCTGGACGAGATCGCCGCGGACCGCGCGCGCGCCGAAGCGGCGCTGGCGGACTTGCCCGATGTCGCGGCGCTCAAATCGCAGCTGGCGGCAGCCGAGCAGCGCATCGCCCAGCAGAAAAAGGCCGCCGAGACCGCGGATGCTAATTGGGACACAGCCCGTGCCGAACGCGAAGCCGCGCGTGCGCGGGCCGACGAGTTGGCGCAATCGCTATCCGCACGGCGTTCGCAGCTCGCCGGGTACCGCGCCGAGGCCAAGGCAATCGAACAGGCGCTGTCCGCGCAAAAAGGCGGCGGGAAGCGCGCGGTCGACGCGGTGCGCGCCGCGCCGGGCTATGAAACCGCGCTCGCCGCCGCGCTCGGCGACGATCTCCACGCCGCGCTCAGCGACGATGCGCCGCGCTATTGGGCGGGAGCGGAAGCACGGGATGTTGCCGGGCCGAAGGGTGCGGACCGGCTTGGCGATCATGTCGAGGCACCAGACGCCCTCGCCGCGCGGCTCGCGCAAATCTGGGTCGTGAATGCCGATGACGGCCAGCCGCTCGCCACCGGCCAGCGCCTGGTCACCCGCGACGGGCGCCTGCGCCGCTGGGATGGCTTTACCGCGACCGTGCCCGTCGCCGGCGATCTGGCCGAGCAATTGGCGCGCCGCAACCGTCTGGGCGAACTCGGCACACTGATCGAGCGCGAGGCGGACGAAATCGCTGCGCTCGAAGCGCAGGAGAGCGCTCTTTCGGCGCAGCGCGACGCGATCGATGTCGCGATCGCCGGCGTACGCGAGCAGGCCCGCGCGGCGGAGGAAGCGGGCCGCGAGGCACGGCGCGACAAGGACCGGGCCGAGGGCCGGATCGAGCGCAGCGAAGGGCTCAGCACCGATCTGCAGGCGCGGCTCGACGCCAATGCCGACCGCAAGGTCGAGGCCGAGCAGCAGCTCGTGCTGGCGGAGACGGCCCTGTCCGAACTGCCAGAGGATGGAAAATTGCGTGGCCGCGCCGCCGAGCTCGAACAATCGGGCGATGCGATGCGCGATCTGCTCCGCACGCGGCAGGCGGCGCTTTCCGCGCTCGATCAGGCGCTCGCCGCGACCCGGGAGCGGCGCGCCGGGCTGCAGGCCGATATCCGCGCGCATGAAGGGCGCAGGAGCGAGGCCAAGGAGCGCCAGCTGGCGCTTGCCAAGCGCCGCAAGGCGACGGCCCAGCAACTGGAGACGATCGCCGGGCGCCCCGATGTTCTGGACGAGGACATCGGGCGGCTCGAAAGCGAACGCGCCGCCGCCGCCGAAGCGCTGGCGCTGCACGAGGCGCAGTTCGAGGAAGCGGGCACGGCCTTGCGCGACGTAGAAACCGAGCTGGCCGCCGCCGACGAGGCCCTGTCGCGCGCGCGCGAGCAACGCGCCGGAGCGGCGGCGCGCGCGGACAATCAGGAATCGCGGCGGATGGAGATGCTGCGCATCGCGTCCGAACGCTTCCAATGCGCGCCGCAGGATCTGCCGCAGGCGCATGACTTCGAGTCTTCCGACGAACGGCCAGCGGCCGAGGCATCCGCGCAGCTCGAAAAATTGCAGGCCGCGCGTGAGCGGATCGGGCCGGTCAATCTCGTCGCCGACGACGAATTGGAAGAACTCGATCTGGAGATCGCTACCAGCCGCGCCGAGGCCGAGGAGCTGGGTCAGGCGATCCACCGCCTGCGCGGTTCGATCGGCAGTCTCAACCGCGAGGGAAGACAACGACTGCTTAGCGCATTCGAGGCGGTCAACGGCCATTTCCGGCGGCTGTTCAGCACATTGTTCGAGGGCGGCGCGGCGCATCTGGAGCTGATCGAAAGCGACGATCCGCTCGAGGCGGGGCTGGAGATCATGGCGCAGCCACCGGGAAAAAAGCTGGCCGCGCTGACGCTGCTGTCGGGCGGCGAGCAGGCGCTGACCGCGATTGCGTTGATTTTCGGCCTGTTCCTGACCAATCCCGCGCCGATTTGCGTGCTCGACGAAGTCGATGCGCCGCTCGACGATGCCAATATCGAGCGTTTCTGCAACCTGCTCGAACGCATGACCAAGGAAACCGAGACACGCTATCTGATCGTCACGCACAATGCCGTCACGATGAGCCGGATGGACCGGCTGTTCGGCGTCACCATGGTGGAGCACGGCGTCAGCCGGCTGGTTTCGGTGGACCTCAATGCGGCAGAGGAATTGCTCGCCGCGGAATAATAATATTGCTCGCATTTGTAATTTCGGGCGAGAGCTGTTATAATGCTTTCATGCAACAACTAGACAAAACCGACTTTTACATTTTCACCGACGCCGAAGCCGATGCCCTCAAGGGCGGCTTGGTCGACGACATGAAAGCCCCCAGCCCGATCGTACCCAGCGGATGCGGCGCCATGATGCGCGTTGCCGAGCAGGACGATGTCGTGTTTCTGGAAAAAGCGCTTCCTTAAGGCTTGAGCGCCCTCGCTTGAGGCTTCAGGCGGATCCCACCACGAAACAGGCCAGGGCCATCAGCAGTCCCGCGAACCTGTTCGACCGGAATTTGGCCAGTGCATTCGCTCCGTTATCGGCGCGGAGCGTCGAGACTTGCCAGATGAAATGGCCCGTCACCGGCAGCAATGCCAGATAGGCGAACGGGTCAGGAAATCGCTGTCCCAACGCCATCAGCCAGAAACCCAGCGCCGCGGCGTAGCAAGCTGCGATACCCGCTTTCACCTGCCCGCCGAGCCGCAGAGCGCTCGAGCGTATACCTACGAGCGCGTCATCCTCGCGGTCCTGCAGCGCGTAGATCGTATCATATCCTATCACCCAGAAAATGCATCCGGCGTAGAGCAGGATCGTACCCAAAGGGAGTGTGCCGGTCCACGCCGACCATCCCACCAGCGCGCCCCACGAGAAGACCAGGCCCAGCCATGCCTGCGGCCACCAGGTGATGCGCTTCATGAAGGGATAGGCCGCGACCAGCGCGAGGCTGCCGAACGCCACCAGCCGCGCGGTCCAGTTCAACTGAAACCAGACGATTAGCCCGATCAGGCAGAGCAGACCCAGCCATATCCACGCCGCCTTGAGCGACACCGCCCCGCTCGCCAGCGGACGCGCGGCGGTCCGCGCGACCTGTCGATCGAGATCGCGGTCGACGATGTCGTTGTAGACGCAGCCCGCCCCGCGCATCGCGATCGCGCCGAGCAGCAGCCACAGCAGCAAATCCCAGCGCTCCGCCGCGCCCCCCGCCAGCGCCAGCCCGAAGGCGCAGGGCCAGAACAGCAGCCACCAGCCGATCGGGCGATCGAATCGCGCCAGCAGCGCATAGGGCCGCGCAGGCGCGGGCAGCAGGCCGGTGAGCCCGCGATGCTCGCTGTCGGGGACGGAGACGCCGTGATCGTTTCGCACCGGAGTTCCATAACCTGCTTGAAAGCGTGAAGTCGAGACGGGAGCGCGGCGCATCGACAAAACCGTCATGCCGGACTTGATCCGGCATCCAGGGTCCCATAGCGCAAACTTCACCGTTTACGCCCTGGATCCCGGATCAAGTCCGGGATGACGAGGAAAATGTGATGCCCGCAACCCCCGCCTGGCCGCCCCGCTCCTCCCCACGCCTGTTCGTCGACGAGCCGCTCGCCGAGGGCGCGGAGATCGCGCTGGACGGGCCGCCTGCCCATTATCTGCTCAAGGTAATGCGCCTTGCCGAAGGCGCGCCGCTCACGCTGTTCGACGACCGCAGCGGCGATTATGCCGCGACCGTCGTCGCCGCCGACAAACGCCGCCTCACCGTGCGCGCCGAGAGGCTGCTGCGCCCGCGCGACGAGGTCCCCGACCTTTGGCTGTGCGCCGCGCCGATCAAGCGCCAGCGCTTCGACTGGGTCGCCGAAAAGGCCAGCGAGCTGGGCGTGCGGCGCTTCGTGCCCGTGGCCACCGCGCGCGCGGTGGTCGACAAGATAAAGGAGGGCCGTCTGCGCGCGCATATGATCGAGGCCGCCGAGCAATGCGAACGCAACGCCTTGCCCGAACTGGCAGACCTGACGCCGTTTGCCGCGCTACTTGCCGACTGGCCGGGGGACCGGCAGCTGTTCTTCTGCGACGAGCGCGGCGGCGGCGGCTTTCGCGGCGCGCTGCGCGCGCATGACGGGCCGGCGGCGGTGCTAATCGGTCCCGAGGGCGGCTTTACTGATGAGGAGAACGCCGCGATCCGCGCACTCCCACAAGCGGTGCCGGTATCGCTCGGCCCACGCATCCTGCGCGCCGATACGGCGGCGGTGGCGGCGGTGAGCCTGTGGATGGCGGGACGTGGGGATTGGGATGGCAAATGATACTATCCGCAGCCCTGAGCCTGTCGAAGGGCGCTTCTCGATCGCAGCAGTCCGGGTCGATGCAAAACGTCCTTCGACAAGCTCGGGACTGGCGGTCTGGAAGGAGAGCCGATAAAGTCTTCAATCGCTACCCAACCCCTTCCCTTCCCGGCCCTTGCTTCCTACAGCAAGCCGCATGAGCACGCGGTCCACATCGACGAGCGACGATCCGGTCATCGAGAACCGCGACGATCTCCTTGCCCCCATGATTGGCGGGGAGAAGCCGAAGGCGGACTGGCGCATCGGCACCGAACATGAGAAATTCGTCTATTGCCGCGATAGCCACGCCGCGCCGAGCTACGCCGAGGCTGGCGGCATCCGCGATCTGCTGCTCGCGCTGCAGGATTATGGCTGGAAGCCGGTCGAGGAAATCGGCCCCGACGGCACCGACAACGTCATCGCGATGAGCGGCAATGACGGCACCGTCAGCCTGGAACCGGCCGGACAACTGGAGCTTTCCGGCGCCCCGCTCGACAATCTGCACGAGACCTGCGCGGAGGCCGGACGCCACCTGAACCAGGTGAAAAAGGTCGGCGCGGCCACCGGCAAAGGCTTTCTCGGGCTCGGCATGTGGCCGGACAAGCGCCGCGAAGACCTGCCGGTCATGCCCAAGGGCCGCTATAAGATCATGATGGACCATATGCCGCGCGTCGGCAGCCTCGGGCTCGACATGATGCTGCGCACATGCACCATTCAGGTGAACTTGGACTATAGCTCAGAAGCCGATATGGTACAGAAATTCCGCACTGGCCTTGCCTTGCAGCCGCTCGCCACCGCGCTGTTCGCCAATTCGCCCTTCACCGAGGGCAGGCCCAACGGCTATCTCAGCTATCGCAGCCATATCTGGTCGGACACCGATCCGCAGCGCACCGGCATGTTGCCCTTCGTGTTCGAGGACGGCTTTGGTTACGACCGCTACGTCGAATACATGCTGGACGTACCGATGTATTTCGTGTTCCGCGAGGGGCGCTATATCGACGCTGCGGGCCTGAGTTTCCGCGACTTTCTGGACGGCCGGCTATCCGTCCTGCCCGGCGAAAAGCCCACCGCCAGCGACTGGGTGGATCATCTTTCGACCGCTTTTCCCGAGGTTCGGCTCAAAAGCTTCCTCGAAATGCGCGGCGCCGACGGCGGGCCGTGGAACCGGATCTGCGCGCTGCCGGCGCTGTGGGTCGGGCTGCTCTACGACCAGACCGCGCTCGACGCCGCCTGGGGCCTGGTCAGGCACTGGACGATCGAGGAGCGCCAGACCCTGCGCGACGCGGTGCCCGAACAGGGCCTCAAGGCCGCGATCCCCGGCGGCGGCACCCTGCGCGATCTGGCCAGGGAGGCACTGGCGATCGCCGCGCAAGGCCTCACCGCCCGCGCGCGCCTAAATTCGAGCGGCGACAATGAAACCGGCTTCCTCGATCCGCTCCACGAGATCGTCGCCAGCGGCAAGACCCCCGCCGAGCGCCTGCTCGAGCGTTATCACGGCGCGTGGCATGGCGATGTGGCCCATGTCTACGATGAGGAAAGTTTTTGACGCGTTCGTCATCCCAGCGAAAGCCGGGATCTCAGGCGCGGTAGCGCTGCAACGGTGGAAAGATTCCAGCTTTCGCTGGAATGACGAAGCACAAATTCCCTACTCCGCCGCCACCACTTCCCCATCGCCCATCTTCCCCCGTTTGCCGATGCGGCCGCCGCTGAGCTTGCGCAGCAGGCGCGGCCAGGCGGCATGGTCCTCGGCCCAATCGTAATATTCGCGGTAGACGGGATCGGCGAGCAGATGCTTCTCCTCGGTCCGCGCACGCCAGTAATAGACCGCGCTGGTGATGCCGAGGAGCGCGGTGTTCCGGACCGCATCGACCGCGCTACCGCTGGTGACGATGAACGGCAGCGTCGCCAGCCACCAATAGGCGTTTTTCGAGACATAGGCGGGGTGGCGCGTCCAGGCATAGGGGCCGTGGGTCAGGATGCCGCGATGCGTGAGGTTCGAGAAGCGCAGGCCGAAGGCGACCGTCGCAAAGGCGTAGACGCCGGTCAATATCACCAGCAGCGCGCCCCAAATGGCGAGCAGCGCCGGCTGCCCGGCGAACCACATCGCCCAGTCCGACGTCGCCACGTGATAATCGAGCGGGCCGCCCGTGTTCATCAGCGTGAACGGCGGATAGCAGATCAGCGCGGCGAGCCAGCCGGCGAGATAGGGATTGGCGGTGCGGATATGGCTGTCGAGCGGTTTCATCGTTAGCAGATAACCGACCGTGGCGAGTTGCACGTCGACCAGGAACATGGTGGTGATCAGCGCATTGGCGATCCATACCGGGTTTCGCGCCACGTCGGCGACATCGTAGTTCACCACCTGCTGGAAACCGCCGGGCACGATCGACAGCATGAAGGCCAGGAAAAAGCCCTTCACCGCCCAGGCGCGCAAATGGTGGTGGATCATCGCCTTGTCCCACCCCTCGCGCCCCGCGATCCACGCGCCGAAATGCCAGGCGCCGTCCCTGGCATCGATCAGATACCGATCGAGCCAGACGATATAAGGCACAGAAAGGATGATCAGCGGGATCAACGCCGTCTCGAACAGCGCCATCGAGAAGGGGTAGTTCGCATATTGCGTGGTCCACCAGAACCGGCCCAGCGCATAGATCGCGGCGATCAGCGCCCAGGTGGCCCAATAGCCGGCGATCTTGACGATCGAGATATCGAGCACTTCGGCCAGCGGACGCCTGAGCGACCAGTCGATCCCGGTGGAGGCGCGGCGGTGGACCTTGTCGACGAAGAGCGACCAGCCGACCATCGGCAACCCGCAGGCGAGGACACCCAGCAGCGCCGCATAGGGACCGTCGGCGCGCTCGGGCAGGCCGGCGAAACCCAGCATTCCGGCCAGCGCGCCGAACTGGCGCGCGGCGACGACCCACAGCGCGAGGCCCGCCACGCCGCACAGACCCACGCCGTAGCTGACGGCGGACACGGGGCGTGGCGAAGCGGATGGCGCGCTATCGTTCATTGCCGCTGGCTTAAGCTTCAAAGGTAAGCGGACGGTGAAGATGGGCCTTTGTTTGCCACCGCCTTCTCATCATCGGCGTTCGTCTATTTCGGCCGACGCCCCAGGAGCCGCAGCCGCAATGCGTTCAGCTTGATGAAGCCCTCCGCGTCGCGCTGGTCATATTTGCCGGCATCGTCCTCGAACGTCACCACGTCCTTGGAATAAAGGTCGTAATTCACGTCGGCGCGGCGGCCGGTGACGTGGACGCCGCCCTTGTAGAGCTTGCACCGTACCTCGCCCGTCACCTTGGCCTGGCTGTGGTCGATCGCCGCCTGCAGCATCTCGCGCTCGGGGCTGAACCAGAAGCCGTTGTAGATGAGTTCGGCGTAGCGCGGCATCATTTCGTCCTTCAGATGCGCGGCGCCGCGGTCCAGCGTCAGCTGCTCGATCGCGCGGTGCGCGGCGGCGTAGATGGTGCCGCCCGGCGTCTCGTACATGCCGCGCGATTTCATGCCGACGAAGCGGTTCTCGACCAGATCGAGCCGTCCGATGCCGTGGTCCCGGCCGAGATCGTTGAGCGCCTCCAGCAGCGCTGCGGGCGAAAGCCTTTTGCCGTCCAGCGACACGCCGTCGCCCTGTTCGAAACCGATGACGATATCCTGCGGCTCGTCCGGCGCATCCCAGGGATTGGCCGTGCGCGAATAGACGTAATCCGGCGTCTCCTCCCAAGGATCTTCCAGCACCAGCCCCTCGGACGAGGTATGGAGCAGGTTCGCGTCGGTCGAGAACGGCGCCTCGCCGCGCTTGTCCTTGGGCACGTCGATGTCATGCTCTTCGGCATATTCGATCAGGCGCGTGCGGCTGGTAAGGTCCCATTCGCGCCATGGGGCGATGATCTTGATGTCGGGGTTCAGCGCAAAGGCGCTGAGTTCGAAGCGCACCTGGTCGTTGCCCTTGCCGGTCGCGCCGTGGGCGATGGCGTCCGCGCCGGTCTCGCGCGCGATTGCGATCAGCCGCTTGGAGATGAGCGGCCGCGCGATCGCGGTGCCGAGCAGATAATCGCCCTCATAGCGGGCGTTGGCGCGCATCATCGGGAACACATAGTCCTTCACGAACTCCTCGCGCAGGTCCTCGATGAAGATCTGGTCCTCGGGCACGCCCATCTTGACCGCCCCGGCGCGCGCCGGCCCCAGCTCCTCGCCCTGCCCCAGATCGGCGGTGAAGGTGACGACCTCGCAGCCCTTCTCGACCTGCAGCCATTTCAGGATGACGCTGGTGTCGAGCCCCCCGGAATAGGCGAGGACGACTTTCCGGGGCCGGTCGTTCTTGGGGGCGGTCATGAGGGGAGAGCTCCTTGTCTGAAGGCGCCCGCGCTACTGGCCCGCGCGCGCGCTATCAAGCACGCTGTTGCCATCCAGCCAGTTGAGCAGACCCGGGAAATGCAACAGCAGCAACGCAATGTTACGCTCGAACTGCCGGGCCATGACGCAACAAAATGGTGCAAAATTTACAAAGTGACCGCGAAACCATTGCAAAAACGCGACAGAAAATTTCCCAGCCCTAGGTTCAGAAAGTTTCCAACATTACAAGTCTTTGGTTTCAATGCGGAGTTGCCGCTCCCGGCTATTTCCGAGGCACGAATCACCGTGACGCGGTCTATTCAAAACCCTCGAGAACTGTCGTTGACGCAAGACCCATCTTCACTGCCGTCTTGGCGCCGCCTGTCGCCAGACAAGTTTCTTTCGACGAACCCTGCTTCACGAAACCCAGCTTCTCAAGAACCCGTCCCGAGGCGGGATTGTCGGCGAAAAACGTGGAGATGAGCCGATCCTGTCCGACGAGACCCGCTCCGTAAGCTGCGACGACAGAGGCCGCTTCGGTTGCGATGCCACACCCCCAGTGCTGCCGCGAGATATAATATCCCAGTTCGGCACCTTCGTACTCATTTGGCGCCAGTCCGATCACACCGAGCAGGTTACCGCAAGTGCGATCCACGATAGCCCACGCCAGTTCCGCCGGAACAATGACGTCCAGAAAAAAGCGCGCTTCTTCCTCGCCATATGGATGCGGCATTCGAGCCAGCCGACTGGCGACCTCCCAGTCTCCGGCGATCGTGACGATTGCGGGAATGTCCTGCTCGGAAGGACGGCGAAGAACAAGGCTCGATGTGTACAGGTTGGGAGGGGAAGCCACGGCATTTTTGTACGCTTGCATGACATCACCGTTGATCGCGAATATCCGCTTCTGCCTCGCTATGCCAAATTGCGGACGATCGGCAAACAACCGATATCGGGCCCAGCCGCCGCCTCGCGTTCTGACCGGTTGCGTTCGTATCGCGTGCAAATATTCCCGCCGCGATGTAACTATTTGCCTCCCCCATACGCATTAGCATCAGGAGGTACCCCGCATGAACGACGGCGCAGACGAGGCGGCTATCGAATCCGCGCGTGCGGAGAATGAGCGAATGGACGATGAAGTTGCGGGCCGCGATCCTGTTGGCGGCGACGTCGTCAAGCGGCACCGGCTCTCCACACGCATCTGGCACTGGGTCAATTTTCTCGCGCTGATCGTGATGCTGATGAGCGGCCTCATGATCTTCAACGCGCATCCGCGGCTTTACTGGGGCCAATATGGCGCCAATGCCGATCCGGCCTGGCTGGAAATCGGCCAAGCGCAGGGCGACGGCTATCTGCGCATCGGCGAGGCGCGGATCGTCACCACCGGCGTGCTCGGGCTGTCGCAGGGCGCGAACGGGCAGCCGAACGCCCGCGCCTTTCCCTCCTGGATCACCATTCCCTCGGGTTACAGCCTGGCCGAGGGGCGGCGCTGGCATCTCGCTTTCGCCTGGGTGCTGGCATTCGGCGTGCTGTTCTACATGGCGTTCTCGCTGTTCAACGGCCATGTAAAGCGCGATCTGCACATCCACAAACGCGAGTGGCGCCCAAGCCATATCTGGCACGACATCAAACGCCACGCGAAGCTGAAATTCCCCACCGGGGCGGCGGCGCGCAACTATAACATGTTGCAAAAGCTCAGTTATGTCGGGGTGATCTTCATCCTATTGCCGCTGATGATCCTGACCGGGCTGACCATGTCGCCGGGGATCGACGCGCCTTGGGGCCTGCTGCTGGATGTGTTCGGCGGCCGCCAGTCGGCGCGCTCGATTCACTTCATCTGCGCCTGGACGCTTGTCGGCTTTTTCATCGTCCATATCCTGATGGTGATCTTGGCGGGGCCGATCAACGAAATCCGCTCGATGATCACCGGACGTTACAGATTGCCTGAAGAACGCGCCGACGAACTGCAGGGAGAGAGCGCATGAGCAACAAGCTGATCCTTCCGCGCCGGCGCTTTCTGAGCGGCATGGCGGCGGGCGCGGGCGGCCTGATGCTTTCGGGCTGCGACGCGCTGGTCCAGAGCGAAAGCGCGGCCTCGGTGCTCGACCAGGTCGACGGGCTGAACCACGGCCTCCAGCGCGCACTGTCACCCCGAAACGCGCTCGCCACCGAATATAGCGAGCGCGACATGAGCCCGACGTTCCGGACCAACGGCAACGACTTCCCCAAATCGGCCGAATATCTGCGGCATATGGCAACCAATTTCGCCGACTGGCGCATTCCGGTCACCGGCATGGTGGCGCGGCCGTTTGCGCTGAGCCTGGACCAGATCAGGCACATGCCGCAGCGCGCGCAGATCACCCGGCATGACTGCGTGGAAGGCTGGAGCGCGATCGGCAAATGGCAGGGGCCGCAGCTGGGACCGATCCTGAAGCTGGCCGGGCTGTCCGATCAGGCGCGCTATATCGTGTTTCGCTGCGCCGACAAGTTCGGCGACACGCCCTATTACGAATCGATCGACATGGTCGATGCCTTCCATCCGCAGACGATTCTGGCCTGGAGCATGAACGGCGATACCGTTCCGATCGGCAATGGCGCGCCGGTGCGCATGCGCATCGAACGGCAATTGGGATACAAGAACGCCAAATATGTAAACGGCATCGAAGCCGTCGCCAGCCTCGACACGATCGGGGAAGGCAAGGGCGGCTATTGGGAAGATGTCGCCGATTATGAATGGTATGCAGGGATTTAACCGCAATGCGGGGGCACATGAAGCCGGTGTTTACGGCATGACAATGAGGATCGACATGATGAAATCTATGACATTCGCACTGGCCGCGAGCGCGACGCTCGCCGCCGCCTGTTCGAGCGCACCGGCAAACGAGGCGCAGGCCCGCGAGCCCGCGCAGGCCGCCAAGGCGTCCCCATCCGCCTCCGCATCCCAGCCGGTGGTCGTCGAGCTGTTCCAGAGCCAGGGCTGCAGCTCCTGCCCGCCCGCCAACCGCAATGTCAACGCGATCGCCGGCGATCCGGGCGTGCTCGCGCTGAATTTCTCGGTGACCTATTGGGACCGGCTCGGCTGGAAGGACACGTTCGGCAAACAGGCCTTTACCGACCGGCAGTGGGAATATGCCCATGCCGGAGGCCGGGCCAAGGTCTACACGCCGCAGGTGATCATCAACGGCCGCACCGCGATCGTGGGCAGCAACCCGCAGCAGCTGGCGTCCGAAATCAGGAAGGCGGGCGGCCTGAAAGGCCCGGCGATCAAGGCGGTGAACGGAAAAGTCAGCATCGCGGCGGGCAAGACCGCCAAGCCGGCCACGGTGTGGCTGGTGCGCTATGATCCGCGCGAGCTGGATGTGCCGATCAAGGCGGGCGAAAATGGTGGGAAGACGCTACCCCACAAGAACATCGTGCGGGATCTGAGCAAGATCGGCCAATGGACCGGCAGCGCGGCGAGCTTCAGCGTGCCCGTCAGCTCCAATAGCGCTTATCGCAGCGCCATATTGGTACAGAGCGCCGATGGCGGCCCGATGATTTCCGCCAGAAAGCTCTGATCGTTCCACGCGCATCGATCGCCGTCGGCATTTTCGGCGGAAAATAAAAACAGGCAATAAAAAACGCGCCCGAACCGATCGGTTCGGGCGCGTCTCTAATGGTTCGAAAACGGAAATTACATCTTGTCTTCGGTCATCGGCGACTTGTCGGTCATCGGTGTAGCCATCGAATCATTGGACATCGAATCACTGGACATCGAGTCGCCGGCCATCGGGGTCGCCATCGAATCGCCTTCCATCATGGCATCACCCGTCATCATGGTATCCGGAGTCGCCATAGCGTCCGGCTCGGCCATCGTGTCGGTGGTCATGGTGTCGGTCGGGGTCTCATCCGCGCTCGGCGAGCAAGCGGAAAGGGCGATAGCGGCTGCGCCGACCATCGGCAGAACGATAAACTTTTTCATAGACTTCACTCCTTAGCGTGTGAACGGGTCGCTGTTACGGCTCCGTTTCCACCGCATCAATGGGTTGATAGGGCTGCGGTTCCCGATCGATTTCGCTTTAGCCGTGGTCGAAGCGTTCCGCAAGCGCGACGAAGCCCTCAGGCCGCAACATTCACGAAATCCGAAACACCCTCGATTTCCAGGAATTTTTCGGCGTCCAAAGCGGCCATGCAGCCGGTTCCGGCGGATGTCACCGCCTGGCGGTAGACATGGTCCATCACGTCGCCGCAGGCGAACACCCCTGGAACGCTCGTCTGGGTGGCGTTGCCGGCCAATCCGCTTTCGACGCGGATATAGCCGCCCTTCATCTGCAGATGTCCCTCGAACAGCTCGGTATTGGGCTTGTGCCCGATCGCGATGAACACGCCGTGCAGGTCGATATCGCGCGTTGCGCTATCTTGGGTCGATTTTACCCGCATGCCGGTGACGCCCGTGGGATCGCCCAGTACCTCGTCCAGCACATGGTTCCACAGGATGGTCAGCTTGCCCTCGGCCTCGCGCTCGAACAGGCGGTCCTGCAGAATCTTTTCCGAGCGCAGCTTGTCCCGGCGATGCACCAGCGTGACGTGGCTGGCGATATTCGACAGGTAGAGCGCTTCCTCGACCGCGGTGTTGCCGCCGCCGATCACCGCCACCGGCTTGCCCTTGTAGAAGAACCCGTCGCAGGTGGCGCAGGCGGACACGCCCTTGCCCATGAACGCCTGTTCCGATGGCAGCCCCAGATATTGCGCGCTCGCGCCGGTGGCGATGATCACGGTGTCGGCGAGATAATGCCCCGCCCCGCCGGTCAGCCTGAACGGGCGCTGCGAGAAATCGACCTCCTCGATATGGTCGGTGACGAGCGCGGTGCCGAACCGTGTCGCATGGTTCTTCATCCGCTCCATCAGATCGGGGCCGAGCACGCCGGCGTCGTCGCCCGGCCAGTTGTCGACATCGGTGGTGGTCATCAGCTGTCCGCCCAGCTCGACGCCCGAGATGATCATCGGCGAGAGATTGGCCCGAGCGGCATAGACCGCGGCGGTATAGCCCGCCGGACCCGATCCGATGATGATCACCGGCGCGTAGCGCGCATCGCTGAGATGATGGGTCGTCATGAAATTCGCTCCGGATTGGCTTTGATTCGGACATAGGAAGGATGGCGCGGGCGGCCAAGGACGATCATTTTTGGAGGCGGATAGCGGAGCTTGCGACGACCACTCCTATGCCTGCCCGGCGTAGAACAGCCGCTGCCCATCGGGTCCGGCGGCTTCGCCGATGGGGGTCTCGTAGACGTCGCTGAGCAGACGGGCGCTGAGCACATCCGCTGCCGCGCCCGCCGCCGCGATCCGGCCCTGCTTCAGGATCAGCACATCGTCGGCGATGCGCGCGGCCTGATTGAGATCGTGCAACACCAGCAGCACGCCCGCGCCGTGATTGGCGGCGCTGCGGAACAGCCGCAGCATATCGAGCTGATGCGCGGGATCGAGGCTGGCGAGCGGTTCGTCGGCGAGCAGCCATTGCGGCTCCCCCGCCAGCAGCCGCGCCAGCAGCACGCGTGCCCGCTCGCCGCCCGACAGGCTGTGGATCGGGCGCGCGGCGAAATGCATGGTCTCGGTATCGGAGAGCGCCTTGGCCACCGCCGCCTCATCGGCCTGCGATGGTCCGCCATACGGTCCGCGATGCGGCAGGCGGCCGAGCGCGACCAGTTCCTTTGCCGCCAGGTTCCAGTGCACGGTCGGCTCTTGCGCCAGATACGCGATGCGCCGTGCCCGCTCGCGCGGCTTCAACGATCGCAGCGGCGCACCGCCCAGCATCACCCTACCGCCTTCAGGCTCGGCGAGGCCGACGAGGCATTTGAGCAGGCTGCTCTTGCCCGCGCCATTGGGGCCGAGCAGCACCGTGATGCACCCCGGCTGGAACGCCGCCGAGACGCCGTCCAGCGCGCGCGTCTCTCCCAGAAGCAGGACAAGGTCCGTGGCCGTCAGTTCCATGCAATCCGTCCTCGGTAACGCAGCAGCAGCCAGAAGAAGAAGGGCGCGCCGATCATCGCCATGGCCACGCCCAGCTTCACCTCGTTCGCGCCGGGCGCCAGCCGCACGAGGCTGTCCGCCGCCAGCAGCAGCGCGGCGCCCCCCAGCGTGGAGGGCCAGAGCAGCGCCGAGGGCCGCTCGCCGAACCATGGCCGCAGCAGATGTGGCACGATCAGCCCGACGAAACCGACCACGCCGGTCACCGCCACCCCCGCGCCGACGCCGAGCCCGACCGCGCCGACGATCAGCGCCTGCAACGCGCCCATCCGCACGCCCAGCGACCGCGCGCTCTCCTCGCCCAGCGCCAGCGCATCGAGCGCGCGCCCGGTGGTGAGCAGCAGCGCCGCGCCCGCCGCGATGCACGGCAGCGCGTAAGCCGCCTCGGCATAGCCGCGATCGGTCAGCGCGCCCATGATCCAGGTCACGATCTCGCTGGTCGCGAACGGATTGGGCGAGATCGAGATGAGAAACGCCGTCAGCGCGCCGCCCAAGCTGGCGAGGATCGTGCCCGCCAGGATCAGCGACACCGCGCTCGCCGAGCGGCCGACGAAGATGCCGAGCAGCAGGATCGCGCCCGCCGCGCCCGCCATCGCCGATCCGAACAGGATCAGCAGACTGCCGCCGAGCCCGAAGAAGATCGCTGCCACCGCCCCGAACGCCGCGCCCGAGCTGATGCCGAGCACGCCGGGATCGGCCAGCGGGTTGCGCATATAGCCCTGCAGCACCGCACCCGACAGGCCGAGCATTCCCCCGATCGCCGCGCCGAGGATGGCGCGCGGCAGACGCAACTCCAGGATGATCCACCAGCGCGGATCGTCCGAGAACCAGGCCGAGAAGGGCACCCAGACTTTCCCGGCCATCAGCGAGAGCGCGAACAGCAGGACGGTGAGCGCCGTAAGGAGGGCAAGTTTGGCGGACCGGCTCATGCGCTGGTTCTCCTGAAAACACCCCGTCGCTCCCGCGAAGGCGGGAGCCTATGCCGACTTTCGTTTGAGCGATGTATCGGGCCGTACGGGCTAGTTCGCGCCGGGGTTCCCACCAGACAAGCCTTGATCTGGTTTGAAACACGGGATGGGCTCCCTGAACTCACGGAACAAGTGCAACACCTGCTAAGGGTGTTGTCGCGATGGGAAGATGTTACGGCCAGCTCGGCCTCGATGAGCGGATTGAGATTTATCGGCTGCATGCAGCCGGTAAATCTTCGCGGCAGATCGCAGCGGCGCTTGGACGCGCGCCCTCGACGATTGGCCGCGAACTGGAACGCAATGGCAAGCCGACCAAGGTTTGGCGCGGTGGCTACGACCCGGGCAGGGCTCATGACCTCGCCGAGCGGCGAAGACGCTGGGACAAACGCTTCAAGCTGGCGCGCCAGCCGGACCTGGCACAGCTGGTGAAGGACCGCCTTGCGATGGGATGGTCCCCCGAGCAGATCGCCGGCCGGCTGGCGCTCGAACATGGTCGCACCGTCGTTAGCCATGAGTCAATCTACCGCTTCGTCTATCATCGATCGGCCAACAAGGATTACTGGCATCGCCTGCTGCCACGCCGCAAATCCCGCCGCGGACGGCTGGGCATGAGAGGCGGCAGTCCGGCAAGCTTCATCAAACGCCGCCGCTCCATCGACGAGCGGCCGGGCGCGGCCGACGACAGATGCACGCCTGGCCACTGGGAAGCCGATTACATGCTGTTTGCCCGCCCCGGCCAAGGACTGCTTGTCGTCCATGAACGCCAGTCGCGCTACACCATGCTGGATGCGCCGCCGGATCGAAAGGCAATCCGCACCGCCCGCCATCTGCGCGGGCTGCTCGCCCCGATCGCGCCGGTGCTCCGGCAAAGCCTGACCGTGGATAATGGCACCGAGTTCGCGCTGCATTATCAGCTCACCGACCAGCTCGGCCTCGACACCTTCTTCTGCGATACGCACAGCCCCTGGCAAAAAGGCGGCGTCGAAAACGCCATCGGTCGTCTGCGCCGTGCCCTGCCGCGCAAGACCGATCTTGCCGCCCTCGAACCCAAAGCCCTCGTCAATGCCGTCAACGCATACAATCACACCCCAAGAAAATGCCTCGACTTTCAGACCCCCGCTGAGGCATTCAACAGACTTCAACCAACTGTTGCACTTCAAACGTGAATCCACACCCCAGCTTTCGCCGGAGCGACGGAAATTTTGAGGGAATGAGTGTTTCATTCCGCCATCTCGCGTGCCCGCGCCAGTCGCCGCGCCAGCGGGATCAGCGTCGGCCCGCCGCAATAGAGCAGGTTCTGCGGGAAGTCGGCGATAGCCACGGCCTGCCCGCTCGCGCGCAGCGCCGCGATCCGCCGCCGCCGCGCGCCGTCCTCGCGCGATCCGGCCGCCGCCGTCACGCCGCGCCGGTCCATGAACACCACGCGCGGCGGCTTCGCCACGACATATTCGCTGGGCAGGATGTCCCAGCTCGCCAGCCCATAGGACGCGCTGGCATTGATGAAACCGCTCTGCTCCAGCATATCGCCGACCAGCGTGCCCTGCCCCGGCACCAGCCCGTCGCCCATCCACACCAGCGCGGGGATATGCGCATCGGAGCGCGCCGCCGCCAGCGCCGCATCGATCCGCGCCAGCAGCCGCGCGCCGCGTTCGGGCGCATCCAGCGCGGCGGCCATGTCGGCAATCTGCCGGCGGCTCTCGGCAATCGTCGCGGGCACGCCGAACACCTGCACCGCGATCCCCTGCCGGTCCAGGGCATTGCGGGTGGCGGGCGCGAGGTGGCCGCCGGTCACCACCAGATCGGGGTGCAGCGCGATCACCTCCTCCGCCGTGCCGCCGACGCTGGCGAAGCGGCGCGCCATGGCCACGTCCATCGAGCTCGCCTGCGGATCGCGCGAATAGTCGCTGATCGCGGCGATGCGGCGGGCGGGGACCAGCTGGGTAAGGATCGCATCGGTGCACGGGTTGAGCGAAACGATGCGCTGCGGATTGTTTGGGGGAGCGACGGGCGGCGCGGCCGCGTTGCTGCCGCAGGCCGCAAGGCCCGCCAGCAGCAACAGGGACGCCGCCCGTCTTGCCATCACACCAACCTGCCCATCAGAAACGCGCCCTCACACCGGCATAGGCCGCGCGGCCCGGCGTGCCGTATCCGGAGACGGTCTGATATTCCTCGTCGAACAGATTTTCGACGCGGCCGAACAGCTCGATCCCGTCCGTCAGGCCGTAAGAGGCGCGGATATCCGCCAGCACATAGCCGTCGAGCATGTTGGTGTTGCCAGCATCTTCAAAACTGTCGCCGACCACCAGCACGCCGGCGCCCAGATCGATGCCGAACGGGCTGCGCCAGTCCGCCGAGACGCTCACCGTCTCTTCGGGGCGGCGCTGCAGATCGTTTCCGAAATTGGCGCCGGGCGAACGGTTGCTGGTGTCGATCCAGCTATATTGGCCGGTGACATCGAAGCGGTCGGTCGGCCGCAATTGCACCGCGGCCTCCACCCCTTCGGCATGGGTTGCGGCGATGTTGAGATAGGTGAAGGTCGCGTTGTCGAAGCTGATCTGGTTGGTCGTGTCGCGGTTGAAATAAGTGACGCGCGCCTGTGCTCGATCACCCAGCAAATTCTGCTCGATGCCCACGTCGAAACTGTCCGCCCGCTCGGCGGCGAGCGACGGCGTGCCGAAATCGCTGAACTTTTCGAACAAGGATGGCGCGCGAAACCCTTCCGCATAGGTGCCGCGCAGCAGCGTCGCGCCGCCATTGGGCGTGTAGGCGATGTTGCCGCCGAACGTCGTCTCGGATTCGCCGCCCTCCTGATCGTCGTAGCGCAGCCCGCCGGTGAGCGTCAGGCCGGTGAATGGACGCAGGATCGCTTGGCCATAGACCGCGTTCTGGCGCTGCTCGAAGCGATCGGGACCGGGATCGAACGCCGGAAAGAATGTGTTCAGCCGCGACTTTTCGGTTTCCGCGCCGAACAGCAGCGTCACCGCGTCCACCGGCGTAAAGCGGCCGCGATATTCGAACCGGTCGAGCTTGCCCCGGCTGAGGAAGCTCGGCACGTCCGCGCCGTCTTGCCGATCGAAATTGTCGCGCTTCACGTCCGTATAGGTATAGGCTAGGCGGTTCTGGAAGCGGCCGCCCAGCAGCGCCAGATTGACCCCGATATAGCCGACGAACAGCTGATTATCGGAAAAGCTGCCGGTGTCGGTCAGCAGGAAGCTGGGCGGCGGAGTACCGTCGAATTCGGTGTGGCCGTCGATATAATAGCCCCGCGCGTCCACGCTCAGCGCCTCGCCGAGATGCGCGCGCAGCTTGCCGTTGGCGGTGAAATTCTCATAGCCGTCGCGCTCGGTGGCGCCGAGATTTTCGTCGTAAGCGGAGATGCCGTCGGAGCGCAGATAGCCCACGCCCGCGCTGCCTTCCAGAAAACCGCTGGTCCCGGCGATATTGGCGAACCCCTGCGCCGTGTCACGGTAGCCATATTCGGCGCGGCCGCGCGCTTCGAAACCTTCGCTCGGCTGTTCGGAGACGATGTTGACCACGCCGCCGATCGCCTGGCTGCCCCAGACGGTGCCGCTGGGGCCGCGCAACACCTCGATCCGGGCGATATTGCCCGCGAGCAGTTGCCCGAAATCGACCCCGCCCTGCGGCGCGCTGGGATCGTTGATCTTGACCCCGTCGAGCAGCACCAGCGTCTGATAGCTTTCGGCGCCGCGGATGAACACGCCGCTGGTCTGGCCGATGCCGCCATTGCGCGCCACGGTGACGCCGGGCGTGCGCGCCAGCACCTCGTCGATCGAGCGATGCTCCTGGATTTGGTCGCGCGTGATGACGGTGACGGCCTGGCCGCTTTCCTCGACCGGCTGCTCGGTGCCAGACGCGGTGACGATGATGTCGGCATCCTGCGACGCTTCGGGCAGATTGTCGACGGCCTGCGCGAAGAGCGGCGCCGGACAGAATATGCCTGTCAGCAGGCTGAGTTTCAAAATATTCACGAGGTAGAAATCCTTTCGCATGACGGTTCAAAAATGCCGTCAAGCGAAGGAAAAGCCCCCGTTTCACCCGGTGCACCCCGCCCGGCCGAAAAGACAGCGGCCCTGGGCAGGTCTCCTGACTCCCGGGTCACCGCGTTCGTCCCGCCTTCCCAGAGCATGGAGGCTCCAGTGGCATATCGGGACGATCGCTCGCCGGTCACAGTTGCGGGGGCAGCGCCGGGTTCGGGACGTTCGATCCCCCACCGGCTTCCCTCTTCGTCCCGCCTCGCAGCGGGAACCCATGGCCTGACAGCGCCGATAAGCGCGCTGGCGATGAAAGGCAATCGCCCTTTCCATCCGCGGCGCGCGCCCTTATGTCGGCCCGCGAAACAGGAACTCAGGAGCCGATATGCCGACGATCAGGGTTACGGGACGCGATGGCGAAGAGCGCGCGGTGGAGGCGCAAGACGGCTTCACGCTGATGGAGACCATCCGCGACAACGGGTTCGACGAGCTCTTGGCGCTGTGCGGCGGCTGCTGCTCCTGCGCCACCTGCCACGTCCATGTCGATCCCGATTACATGGCCAAGCTGCCCAAAATGGATATGGACGAGGACGATCTTCTGGAAAGCTCCGACCATCGCAACGATTATTCGCGGCTCAGCTGTCAGGTTCCGATTACGGATGCGCTCGAAGGCCTGAAAGTCGCCATCGCTCCGGAGGACTAAGGTGGCAAGAACCCCACCAAACCTTGCTGCGTCATGCCAGCGAAAGCTGGCATCTCGGGCCTCATCGCGAGTCTGCTCGAGACCCCAGCTTTCGCTGAGGTGACGAGGGAAGAGCCTTAGCTAGCCGCGCAGCGCCCGTTCGATCGGCTCATCCAGCACGGGATAGCCATGGCCGTCCGGCAGGCAGATATATTTGCCGTCGGCCCGCTCCTCGACATAGGTCAGCACCATGCGCACCGGCACGCCGTCGGCATGGGCCTTCGCGCTGGCGAAATCGCCGAACAACGCCAGCCGCTCCAGATTGCGGCGCGTCGGGAAGATGATCGTGAGCGCGCCCGCATCGGCGCGGTCCAGCACGGTCTGCGCGCCGGCCCAGAACAGCGAGGTGTTTTCGGTCTGGTCGGCGACGCCCCTCAGCTCCGCATCGCCCGCATCGGCGATGTAGAAGCGCGTGTCGAAGATGCGCGTCTCGAGCGATCCGGGCGGCCGCCAGCGCGACCAAGGGGTGATGCTCGCCAGATCGAGCGACCAGCCGAAGCGGGTCAGCAGCTCGGAGAAGAGCGCGCCGCCGTTGAGCGCGTCCCGCGCCGCGTCGCTTTCGTGCTTGGGCGGGCGGGCGCCATCCCTGACGATGCCGATGGCGAGCCCGGTTTCCTCCAGCGTCTCGCGGATCGCGGCGATGCGCGCGGCGCCTTCGCTCCCGTTCAGATCGGGCGCGAGCCGTTCGGCCAGCGCGTGATCGTCGGGATCGACCCGGCCGCCTGGAAACACCGCCGCGCCGGGCGCGAACGCCATCTTCGCGGAGCGCTCGACCATGCACAGCAGCGGCGGGCCGCCCGCCGGATCGGTGCGGAAGATCACCACCGTGGCCGCGGGCGTGGCGGCCGACAGCTTCTCGCCGGTTTCGGGATCGTGCATCGGGATTGCGTCCATGGCCTCTAGCTAGGCATTGCCGCCGCCCGCCGCCAGCGGCGGTTCGCTCGGCAGGCGCAGCTCGGCGGTCAGCCCCCCGCCCGCTCCGTTTTCCCCCGCGCGGTTCTCAAGCGACACCGTTCCGCCATGCGCCCGCGCGATGGCCCGCGCGATGGTGAGGCCGAGGCCGCTGCCGCCCGTGGCGCGGTTGCGCGAGGCTTCGGCGCGGGCGAACGGCTCGAACATCGCCTCGATCATCGACGGATCGATCCCCGGCCCGTCATCCTCGATCCGCACCAGCACCGATCCCGCCTCGCGCGACACCGAGACGCGGGCGCGGGCGCCATATTTCAGCGCGTTGCCGATCAGGTTGCGCAGCGCGCGGCGGACCAGCACGGGCCTGAGATCGGCGATCACGGAGCCGTCGGGTTCGGCCAAACGGACATCGCCGCCGCGATCGGCATATTCCTCGACCACCGTTTCGGCGAGCGCGGCGAGATCGGTGCGGCGCATCTCCTCGCCCGAACGGCCGAGCCGCGCGAGTATCAGGATATCGTCCAATATACCGACCATCTCGTCGATCGAATCGGCCATGCGGTCGCGCTCGACATCGTCATCGACCGATTCGATGCGCACGCGCAGCGCGGCGAGCGGCGTTTTCAGATCATGGCCGATCGCGCCGAGCATCACGTCCTTCTCGCCGATCAGCGCGGTGACGCGCGCCGCCATCGCGTTGAACGCGGCGATCAACTCGCGCAGATCCTCCGGCCCTTCCTCGCGCAAGGGCTCGTCCGTGCCGCTGGCGGTAAAGGCGTTGGCGCGCCCGGTCAGCGCACGCAGCGGCCGGGTGACGCGGTGCGCGATGAAGGCGAGCGGCAGCAGCACCGCGAGATAGAGGATCAGCGTCTGCAAAATCAGCCAGCCGATCACCGGCGCGCGCCGCGGCGGAACAGACGCCGCCGTGCTGATCCAGCGGCCCGAAGCCAGCTGCGCGGACACGATCAGCGAACGCGTCGGACGCTCGGCCTCGGGCTGCATCCGGTCGCGCAGCGCGCCGCGTCTGCCGGCGCGCCGCCGCATGTCGACAGGCACGTCATTGCGATCGACCAGCGCGACCCGCACGCTACGAAAATCCACCCCGCCCTCCTTGGCGGCTTCCGCTATGCGTAGCGCCAGCTCGGGCTGCGGGCGGCCCGTTTCCGGCGGCGGTGCGTCGCCGTCAGAAATCGACCGTCCGGCAAAGCGCGCGCGGCCTCGCCTGCCGCGTGGGCGATCCTGCCCTGCCTGTCCTAAGCGATCGCCGTCGGACGCGGCGAAGATCAGGCGACTTCCGGCAAAGGCCGAAGCCTGAGCCATCGCCTGCTGTTCGATCCCGCGCAGCAGCAGCGCGAAATTGAACGCCTGCGCCAGCGCCAGCGCCAGTGCGGCCGCCAGCACGATCTGTCCGACGAGGGTGCGCGGCCAGAAACGGCCGAGACTTTGGGGCAGACGCCTCACCGTCCGGTGCGGACTTCGGTCGCAAGCCGATAGCCGCCGCCCCATACCGTCTTGATCAGCGTGGGATTTTTGGGATCGGCCTCGATCTTCTTGCGCAGCCGGCTGACCTGATTGTCGATCGCGCGGTCGAACGGCCCCGCCTCGCGCCCTTGGGTGAGATCGAGCAGCTGATCGCGGCTGAGCACCTGCCCCGGCCGCTGGACCAGCGCCTCGAGCAGGCGATATTCGCCGCTGGAGATCGGCACCAATGTGCCATCCTCGGAATATAGCTCCTGCTCGGCGGCCTTCAGCGTCCAGCCGGCGAAGCGATAATCGGTCGATTCGCCGCCCTCGACGCGCACGCCCTGCGCGGCGCGGCGCAGGATCGTCTTGATCCGCGCCACCAGCTCGCGCGGGCTGAACGGTTTGACGACATAATCGTCCGCGCCCATTTCAAGACCCACGATCCGGTCGGTCTCCTCCGACCGCGCGGTCAGCAGAATTACCGGAATTTCGCCCTTTTCGCGGATATGCCGCGTCAGGCTGAGCCCGTCCTCGCCGGGCATCATGATGTCGAGCAGCACCAGATCGATGCCATAGCCGCCCAGCGAAGACCGCGCGGCCCCCGCGCCGTCGGCTTCGGTCACGCGAAAGCCCTGCCGCTCCAGATAGCGCGCGAGCGGATCGCGGATCGATCGCTCGTCGTCGACGAGCAGGAGATGGGGCCGTCCGGGCATCAGGTGCCCCTTACCAGGTGCGAGGGGCACGGCGTCCCTCCTGAGAGTTGACCGTACCCCTCCCGATACCGCGCTCGGGGGGAGGATGAGCGCAGCACCGGTCCGGTTCAGCCGGCCTGCTTCGCCGCGCGCTGCGCTTTATGCGCATCGCGTACGGCCTGACGCTCGGCGGCGGATATCGTTCCGTCACCGTCCGTATCGACCTTGTCGAAACGTGCAAGTGCCGCGTTGCGCATTTCTTCCAAAGAAATCGCTCCATCGCCATTGGCATCGGCCATTTTCATGATACCCATACCGCGGCGACCATGCCTGGCATTACGGCGAGTGTTCGCGGACATACCTTCGGCACGATCCTGACGCTTCGGTTTGGCGGCCCATTCTGCCGCGCTGAGGCTGCCATTGCCATCGCTGTCCATCGCCGCGAAGCGATCGCCGCGCCTGCCGGCACTTTGTTCACGACGCTCGGCCCATTTCGCTTTCCGCTCCGCGCTGGCTTCGGAGCGGTTCGCGCGGCGCGGCCGCACCTTCTCCCGGCGGGCCTCGTGACCGGCCGCTAGCTCCGCTTGAGTCAAGGCGCCGTCATTGTCGGCGTCGAGCTTGGCGAAACGCTGCGACTGCCGCGCGGCGCGATCGGCTTCGTCGAGAACGCCGTCCTGGTTCGCATCCAGCTTGGCGAATCGCGCGTCGACCGAAGCCGCGACTTCGGCGCGCGTTCTGGAACCGTCCCGCTCGCCGCCCGGCTGGGCAAGGGCTGCAGTGCCGATGGCGAGCAAGGCCACGCCGCCGAGGAAAAGTGACTTTTTCATGATACTCTACTCCGTTCAGGTCATCTGAGCGGACGTGTCAGCCAACCGGCGTTCACGTCACAATGACCGGAATAGCACCCATATGTCCCGCAGATGTGCCGGCCGAAGCCCCAAATTGTCGCGAATTGTAACATGCCACGTACATTGTCGGCGCCGGCGCGTCAGCGATAACCGCGCACATTGTCCAGCAGGCGCTCGTCGATGTCCGGGCCGTGGAGCACTGAAACGTCGCCGGTCGTCTCCAGCACCACCGCGCGCACCTGATCGAAGTCAAGCGCGTTGGCCTCGCGTAGCTTGGCGAGGAGATCGTTTTTGGAGACGCGTACCTCCTCGAGCGCCTGCTCGTCGATCACGCCGTCGCGCATGAGCAGCCGCGGCTCGTTGCTCAGCGCGTCCTCGACCGGATCGGCCAGGATGCGCAGACGTGCCAGCGTGAATTGCACCGCGAATAACGTCGCGATCGCGATCAGGCGCTGTGTGAAGGCGAGCCAGTCGCTCACCGTCACCGCGCTCGCCAGCAGCGATCCGGTAGCGACCGTCGCGACGAAATCGAACGCCGTCATCTTCGAGAAGCTGCGCAATCCCAAGACCCGCACGCACAGCACCACGAAGCCCAGACTGATGCCCATCAGCGCTATAGCGCGAGTGCTCAGGTCGAGCCATTGGCTGTCTGGAAAGAACATGATCGGCGTATTCCTGCGTGGTGGTGGACGCGGAGGTCAATCGACGCAAATTTGGAGCGGGTAGCGGGAATCGAACCCGCATAGCCAGCTTGGAAGGCTGGTGCTTTACCACTAAGCTATACCCGCGTCGCGCCGCGCGCTTTTGCCAGCCCGCGCATTGTGCGTCAATCCGGGTTCGCCGCGCCCCCGCGTTCCATCCAGGCCACGAATTGCACACGCTCGGCTTCGCTCAAGTGCAATCCCAGCTTGGTGCGGCGCCAGAGAATGTCCGCGGCAGTGCAGGCGAATTCCTCCGTGATCAGATAGCGCGCTTCGCGCTCGCTGAGCCCGGCACCGAATAGGATTCCCATGTCCTTGGCACTGTCCGCACCGTGCATCAATGCCCGCGTTCGCGTGCCGTAGGCGCGGGCATAGCGCGCGGCCGTTTCCTCGCCGAGCCACGGCCAGCTGCGGGCGAATTCCGCCGCCAGCGCATCGAAACCATCCACGAGAAAATCGCCACCCGGCAACGCGGCATGGGCGGTCCAAGCCGGCTTGCGATTACCCAAGAGCGGCCCCAGCCGGTCCAAGGCCTCCTGCGCCAGCACGCGATAGGTGGTGAGCTTTCCGCCCAGCACGGACAGGATCGGCGCGCCGCCTTCGCAATCGAGCTTCAGCACATAGTCGCGCGTCACCTCGGACGCCGAGGCTTCGTGATCGTCATAGAGCGGGCGCACGCCGCTATAGGTCCAGACGACGTCTTCGCCGGTCAGGTCGCGCGCGAGATAACCATTCGCCGCGTCGATCAGATAGGCGATCTCCTCTGCGCTGGCTTCCGGTAGTCGATCGGGGTCGCCATGCGGCCGGTCGGTGGTGCCGATCAGCGTGAAATCCCGCTCATAGGGGATGGCGAAGATCACGCGGCCATCGCCGTTCTGGAAAATATAGGCCTGGTCGCCCTCATAGGCCTTGCGCACCACGATGTGGCTGCCCTTGACCAGCCGCAAGGCGTGGCCGCCATCGGGGCTCGCGAGCCCGGCCACCGCATCGGCCCAGGGACCGGCGGCGTTGACCAGCGCGCGCGCCTCGAACCGCTTTTCGCCGGCCGAAACGAGCCAGCGATCGGTGCGGCGCACCAGCCCGGTGCAGGCGGTGCGCGTGCGAATGTCGGCGCCGCGTTCGCGCGCATCGAGCGCGTTGAGCACCACGAGCCGCGCGTCCTCGACCCAGCAATCGGAATAGCTGAAGCCGCGTTTCAGCCGCGCCTCCAGCGGCGCGCCCCAGGGCGAGGTCGTCAGATCGTGCCGCCGCGTCGCGGGCAGCCATTCGCGGCCCCCCAGATGATCGTAGAGAAACAGCCCGATCCGCAGCATCCATGCGGGCCGCATACCCCGGTCGATCGGCAGCACGAAGCGCAGCGGCCAGATGATGTGCGGGGCCGCGCGCAGCAAGACCTCGCGTTCCTTCAGCGCCTTGCGTACCAGCCGGAACTCATATTGTTCGAGATAGCGCAGGCCGCCGTGGATCAGCTTGGTTGCCGCCGAGCTGGTATGCGCGGCGAGATCGTCCTTCTCCAGCAGCACGACGCTGAGGCCCCGCCCCGCCGCGTCGCGCGCGATGCCGCAGCCGTTCACGCCGCCGCCGATGATCGCCAGATCGTACATTGCGTTTGCCTAGCAGGCTGCGCTTTCCTTTGCAGCGGCGGATGGTACACTTTGTTATCCGGGCAAATCGCGAGAGGCACGGCCATGGCCGCATATATTCTGGTGATCGACGAAGGTACCACCTCCACCCGCGCGATGCTGTTCACACGGTCCGGGCAATGCTTGGACAGCGAGCAACTGGAGATCGCGCAATATTTCCCCGCGCCGGGACGCGTGGAGCAGGACGCGAACGAGATCTGGGACAAGACCCTGGCCTGCTGCCGCGCGATCATCGAGCGCGCGGGCGGTCCGCGCAGGATCGAGGCGATCGGAATCGCCAACCAGCGCGAGACGGTGGTCGCCTGGGATCGGCGCAGCGGCCGGCCGCTGTCGCGCGCGATCGTCTGGCAGGACCGCCGCACCGCGCTGCAGTGCCGCGATCTGATCGAGCGCGGCATGGAGCCGCTGGTCCAGACGCGCACCGGATTGCTGCTCGATCCCTATTTCTCGGCCACCAAGATGCGCTGGATGATCGATCATGAGGAGGAAGTCCGCGCGGCGGGCGATGCGCTGGCGTTCGGCACGATCGAAAGCTGGCTGGTGTTCAAGCTGACCGGCGGCCTGCATATTTCCGACGCCTCCAATGCCAGCCGCACCGCGCTGATGGCGCTGGAAAAGGATGAATGGGATCCGGAGATGCTGGACCTGTTTGGCGTGCCCGAAACCGCGCTCCCAGCCATCGTCGACAGCCATGGCTGCTATGCCAAGACCGATCCGGCCATCCTGGGCAAGCCGATCGCGATCTGCGGCATGGCCGGTGATCAGCAGGCCGCGAGCATCGGCCAGGCGCGGCTGTGCCCCGGCGATACCAAGGCGACCTTCGGCACCGGTGCCTTCGTTCTTTCGAACAGCGGCACCACCCCGTCCGGCTCGTCGAACCGCCTGCTCTCGACCATCCTGTACCAGCAGGACGGCGCGCGCCATTATGCGCTGGAGGGATCGGTGTTCGTGGCGGGCAGCCTGATCAAATGGCTGCGCGACGGGCTCGGCGTCTTGCGCGATGCCGCCGAGACCGCCGACCTCGCCGCTTCGGTGCTCGACAATGGCGGCGTGGTCATGGTCCCGGCGTTGTCCGGTCTCGGTGCGCCGCACTGGCGGCCGGATGCGCGCGGGCTCATCGACGGACTGGATTTCTCCACCGGCAGGGCGCATCTGGCGCGCGCCGCGCTGGAATCGATGGCGCACCAGACGC
Organism: Novosphingopyxis sp.; assembly: GCF_965218915.1. GTDB lineage: Bacteria > Pseudomonadota > Alphaproteobacteria > Sphingomonadales > Sphingomonadaceae > Novosphingopyxis. Next base: position 2,816,892 of record NZ_OZ244708.1, read on the forward strand.
ACGACCTGCAGACCGCGTTTGCCGCCGACGGCGCGGCCTGGACCAGCCTCAGCATCGACGGCGGCATGGCCGCGAACGACTGGATGGCGCAGGACCTGGCCGACATCCTCGACCTGCCGGTCGAACGCCCCGATTTCATCGAGACCACCGCCCTGGGCGCGGCGATGTTGGCAGCGTGCGGCGCGGAGGTCTGCGACGACATCGCCGAAGCAACCGAGCACATGCGCGGCGAATCCCGGCTGTTCGAGCCGAAGATGACCGAAAGCACGCGCGCGCTGCGGATCGAGCAATGGCAGGAGACGCTAAGCCGCGTGATCCGCTGAACGGCGCGGCGATACGCCATCGCAGAAGGGATTTTGCCGTCACCCCGTCGAGGTCTGCAACGGCAGCGCCGGCATCAATGCTTCTGGTCGATCCAGACGTTGCGATAGGCCATGTAGCCCAGCCCCGTGGCAAGCAGCAGGAACAGGATCACCGCCCAGCCGGTCTGCTTGCGCGCGGGCAGCTTGGGCTCGGCCGTCCAGATCAGGAATGCGCTGACGTCCTTGGCCATTTGCGGGAGCGTCGACCGGGTGCCGTCGTCGTAGGTCACTTGGCCCGCGCTCGTCAGCGGCGGCGGCATCGCTAGGTTCAAGTTGGCGAACCAAGGATTGTAATGCAGCCCCATCGGCGGGCGGTTGGCTTCTGGCAGGTTCGCCGGCACCGGACGATAGCCGATCAGCAACGAATAGACATAGGGCGCGCCGCCTTCGCGCGCCTTGCTTATCAGCGAAAGATCCGGCGGCACCGCATTGTTGTTGGCGGCGCGCGCGGCGACCTCGTTCGGATAGGGCGAGGGGAAGTGATCGATCGGCAGCGAGGGACGCGTGGCCGCCTCGCCGGTATCCGGATTGATCGACGGCGATTCGATCGGCCATTCGGCGGCGATCGTCTTCACCTGGTCTTCGGAATAGCCCAGATCGGTCAGGTTGCGGAACGACACCTGATGCAGGCTGTGGCAGGCGGCGCAGACCTCGCGGAATATCTTCAGCCCGCGCTGCAGCTGCGCCTTGTCATAGGTACCGAGCGGACCATCGCTTGGAAAATGGACGTCCAGCGGCTCGCGGTGAAACTCGTGCTCCACGCTTTTTTCGGGCGGATTGCTAATATAATCCACCAGCCCCGCCCCGAACGACCAGACCAGCATGCCGACGAGAAAGACGCCGAGAAGGTTGAGAAGGATTTTCATCGGAAGTCGTCGATCCTTTATTCGGCCGGCTGGGGCTGGGTGTCGCTACCCATGCCCGGGAGCGCGTCGCGCTCGCCCTTGATGTCATGCTTGTGCAGCACCGCCTCGGTGATCGAACCGGGAAGCGGCAGCGGCTTCTCGAAATGCGAGATCAGCGGCAGAATGATCAGAAAATGCGCGAAATAATAGGCCGATGCGAGCTGGCCCAGCATTACCCACGGCTCCTCGGCCGGCTGCACGCCGCAAAATCCCAGAACCAGGATATCCGCCACCAGCAGCCAGAAGGCGATCTTGAACTTGGGCCGGTAATTGCCCGAACGCACCGGGCTGTTGTCGAGCCAGGGCAGGAAGAACAGGATCAGGATCGATGCGAACATCGCCGTCACGCCCAGCAGCTTTGCAGGCACGATCGTGAACAGGCCGAAGAAACTGAGATCGACGGTAAACGCCCGCAGGATTGCGTAGAACGGCCAGAAATACCATTCGGGCACGATGTGCGCGGGCGTCGAAAGCGGATTGGCCGCGATATAATTGTCCGGATGCCCGAGTGAATTGGGCAGGAAGAACACCAGGATCGCGAACAGGATCAGAAAGACGCCCAGACCGAAACCGTCCTTGGCGGTGTAATAGGGATGGAACGGCACGGTGTCCTGCGGACCCTTGACTGACACACCCGTGGGGTTGTTGGAGCCCGGAATATGCAGCGCCCAGATGTGCAGGATGATGGTGCCCGCGATCACGAACGGCAGCAGATAGTGCAGCGAGAAAAAGCGATTCAGCGTTGCCTGGTCGGGCACGAAGCCGCCGAGCAGCCACTGGCGGATCGGCTCGCCGACGATCGGGATCGCCGAGAAGAAGCCGGTGATCACCTGCGCGCCCCAGAAGCTCATCTGCCCCCACGGCAGCACATAGCCCATGAAGGCGGTGGCCATCATCAGCAGGAAGATGACCAGGCCGAGCAGCCAGATCATCTCGCGCGGGGCCTTGTAGCTGCCATAATAGAGGCCGCGAAAGATATGGATATAGACCACGATGAAGAAGAAGCTCGCGCCATTGCTGTGCGCGTAGCGCATCAGCCAGCCGGAATTGACGTCGCGCATCAACATCTCGACGCTGTCGAAAGCGACGCCGATATCGGCGCGGTAATGCATCGCCAGGATGATGCCGGTAACGATCTGGATGACCAGCGCCACGCCGGCGAGCACACCGAAATTCCAGAAATAGTTGAGGTTGCGCGGCACCGGATAGCCCGCGCCCACCGCGTTGTAGACCAGCCGCGGAAGCGGCAGGCGCTCGTCGATCCAGCGCATCGCCGGATTTTTCGGCTCGTAATGTGCGGCCCAGGGAAAGCTCATCGGTCGGTCCTCAGCCTATCTGAACGACGGTGTCGGAAGAAAATGTGTAAGGTGGCACTTCGAGGTTTCTCGGTGCCGGACCCTGCCGGATGCGGGCGGCGGTATCGTAAGCCGAACCGTGGCACGGGCAGAAATAGCCGCCGAACGGCCCCTTGTTCTCGCCTTCGCCCGCGCCCAGCGGGATACAGCCGAGATGGGTGCAAACCGCCAACGTGATCAGCCAGTTCTCCTTACCCTCCTCGGTCCGCTCCTGCAGCGTCTGCGGATCGCGCAGCGTGGCAACGTTCACCGCATTCGCCTCGGCGATTTCACTGGGCGTCAGATTGCGCACGAAGATCGGCTGCTTGCGCCAGGTGCTCTTGATCGCCTGGCCCGGCTGGATCGAGGAGATATCGATCTCGGTCGACGACAAGGCGAGCACATCCGCGCTGGGGTTCATCTGGTTGACCAGCGGAATCACCGCGACCGTCGCGCCGACGCCGGCGACGGCTACCGCAGCGATATTGATGAAATCGCGCCGGCGCACGCCCTCTTCGCCTTCCTTGAGGACCGGATCAGCCTGTTCGACCGTTGCCATGCAAGACCTTTGCAAATGTTGCGCGCATGACCTGACGCCGCCGGGGAGACACGGGCTTCCTGGAGGCCGAGGCGGATCGGTTCGTCGATCCAGCGCTTCGATTCAGCGGGCCTGATAGCCGGGCACGCCCACCCTGCCAACCGCTTTTTAGTATAGTGCGGCACCGTAACGATCGGCTGCGCAAGCCGTTTCGAGACCGCAACGGAATTGGCCTATGCGCTTCAACTTTCGCGCGATGCGGGTTACTGCCAGTGCCATGCAGATTGCCCTGTTTCAGCCCGATATCGCCGGCAATGTCGGTACCATCCTGCGCCTCGCCGCCTGCTTCGGCGTGCCGTGCGACATCATCGAACCGTGTGGCTTTGCCTTTTCGGACCGCGCGCTGAGACGTGCGGGCATGGACTATGCCGAGGCCGCGAGCGTGACGCGCCATGCCGACTGGCGGCATTATTCCGGGGCGCGGGCGGGCAGACGCCTCGTCCTGCTCAGCAGCAAGGCCGAACGCTCGCTCTACGATTTTCCGTTCGATGCCGAAGATCAGCTGATTTTCGGATCGGAAAGCGCAGGCGTGCCGGACGACGTGCGCGGGGCGGTTGGCGAAGCGCTTCGCATTCCGATGAAACCGGGCTTCCGCTCGCTCAATCTGGCGGTCGCCGCTGGCATCGCGCTCTCCGAGGCGCTACGCCGGAGCGGACGGTTTCGATGACGCGTTAGAGGATCAGCATGCCAGGCCACTCCCCCGACACCACCGGTCTCGCGCTGGACAACCAGCAGACGCGCGCCCGCGCCTGGTTCGAGGAACTGCGCGACCGGATATGCGCCGCGTTCGCGACGATCGAGCGCGAGGCGGGATCGGACGCCTCGTTCGATTATGCCGACTGGCAGCGCGAGGACCCTGAGGGTCAGCCGGGCGGCGGCGGCGTGCGCGGGGTGATGAAGGGCGAGGTGTTCGAAAAGGTCGGCGTCAACGTCTCCACCGTCGGCGGCGCGTTCAACCCGGATTTCGCGCGATCGATCAACGGCGCCGAGGACGATCCGAGCTTCCTCGCCACCGGCATCAGCTTGGTCGCGCATATGGCCAATCCGCATGTGCCCGCGGTGCATATGAACATGCGCTTCCTCAGCACCACCAAGCGCTGGTTCGGCGGCGGCGCGGACCTCAATCCGCCGATCCCCTATGATGAAGACACCGCGAGCTTCCACGCCCGTCTGCGCGCCGCCTGCAGCCCCTATGGTCCGGACGTGTACGAACGCTATTCCAAATGGGCCGAGGAATATTTCTTCATCCCGCACCGCGGCGTCCACCGCGGCGTCGGCGGCATCTTCTACGACCATCTGGAAACTGGCAGCGACGCGCTGTTCGAACGCAATTTCCGCTTCACCCGCGATGTCGGCGAGGCGTTTCTGGACATCTATCCCGCGATCGTGCGCCGGCGCATGGACCACAGCTGGGACGACGAGGATCGCGCGCGTATGCTCGCCTGGCGCGGGCGCTATGCCGAATTCAACCTGATCTACGACCGTGGGACGCTGTTCGGCCTCAAGACCGGCGGCAATATCGACGCGATCCTGATGAGCCTGCCGCCCGAGGCCCGCTGGGACTGAGCGGGTGCGCGGCGGGCCCTTCTCTGCTAGAAGGTTTCTTCGAGCACGCGCTGGTCGAAGCTGCTGGTCAGTTGACGGTAGATGGCCGCATAAACTGCAGCCAACACCACGCTGAACACCGCGCTGGCCGCCGAACTGACGATATTGTTGGCGAACAACGCGGCCTCCTGCGGCAGCAGCAGGCCGATCGGAATACCGATCACCGCGGTTGCCGCCACCAGCGCGACCAGCCCGACGATGAACACGATCAGCAGGAAGAAGAAGATGCGCAGGCTGTTGCCCTTGGTTGCGCGCCAGGAGCGCTTCATTGCCTCGATGGGATTGGCAATGTTTTCCGCGGCGATCACCGCACCGCCCAACGAAAATTTGATCGCCAGATAAATCCCCGGAATTACCAACAGAAAAAACCCGATCAGAACTAAAATCCCGGTCAGAATACCGAGCAGCAGAAACGGTATGAACAATTTCAGCGCCGTAATCAGCGCCTCGCCGATGGTCTGGTTACTGCGCAGAAAAACCACGTAGAGCGCGATTGAACCGATCATCGAAACCAATATGCCCAGGATGAGAAACCAGCCGTTGGCAGTGAACCACTGCTCGTACACAGTCATGACCTGATTATAAGTCTGCACGCCGGACGCATCGATATTGCCGGCGAGATAACCCAAAACGATCTGCGGCAGGAACAGGAATACACCCGCAATGGCGAGCGCCGCCTCCTTGTGCGCCGACAACAAGGCGAGCGCCTCGCTCCACGCGTTCGAAAAATCCAGTTTCTGCGACATTTGAACCGATTCCCTGTTCCCGAACTCGGTTTTCCTAACCGCAGCATCCGATACTGACAAGACTTGCCGCCCGTCGTTCGTCGGTCCATCTGGACGTTCGATGGAATTTCTAACCGGCAAGACAATGGCGAGACGCGAGGCGGGGATCGCGCCGGTGGAGTGGGACGTGGCCGACAGCCGCGTTCCCTATCCGCAAGCCGTGGCGCGGATGGATGCGCGGCAGGCCGCCGTCCATGCGGGCGCGGCGCGTGAGCTGGTGTGGCTGCTCGAACATCCGCCGCTCTACACCGCCGGCACCAGCGCCGATCCCTCCGAACTCCTCAGCGCGCGGCTCCCGGTGTACGAAAGCGGCCGCGGCGGGCGGTACACCTATCATGGGCCGGGCCAACGGGTCGGCTATGTCATGCTGAACCTGAACGAGCGCGGGCGCGATATCCGATGCTATGTCCGTGCACTCGAAGACTGGGTGATCGTAGCGCTGTCCGAACTGGGCATCGCCGCGCGGCGTGCCGAGGGGCGCATCGGCATCTGGTGCGACGACAGCCAACGCCGCGAGGCCAAGATCGGCGCAATCGGCGTGCGCGTGCGCAAATGGGTGACGGCGCATGGATTTTCGGTCAATGTCGATCCGAATCTCACCCATTTCGGCGGGATCGTGCCCTGCGGTATCGGCGAATTTCCGGTGACGAGCATGAAAGCACTCGGTATCGACGCAGGGCTAACCGATCTCGACGCGGCCCTGAAACGCCATTTCGAGTCCTTCCTGGCGGCGGTCGGCGGGCGATAGACGGAGCATGGACATGCGGCATGGAATAACGATCCTGGCGGCGCTATCGGGGTTGGCGGCGTGCGGCGGAAGGAGCGACGACGCGGCAACCGCAGACAATGGCCCGGTATCGGAAACGGTGATGGACAATGTCGACGATTTGCACGGCACGATCGGCGACGACATGATCGCGATCGACGATGTCCGCTCGCAGGCACCGACCGCTGGCGACCAGCCAGAGAGCACCGAGGATGGGGCAAAGGTAACAGACGGCGACGTCTCCGCCGACGGCAGCCCGCCCGCTGATTCGGGGCCGAGCGACCAGGCGGACGCCGAATAGACGCGGAACGTTCCCCCCGTTCTCGCGCTGTCCTGACAAAGCCATCAGGAGCGAGCCCATGAGCATCACCACCCGCAATCCCGCCACCGGCGAAAAGCTGGAGGAATATACCGAACTCAGCGCAGCCGAGATCGAGACGAAGCTGGCCAAGGCGTCGGACTGCTATGCCGACTGGAGCAAGAGCGATTACGGCACGCGGACCGTCCTGCTGTCCGCCATCGCCGACGCCTTTGAGGAACATAGCGATCAGCTCGGCCGGCAAATCACGCTGGAAATGGGCAAGACGTTCGCCTCGGCCAAGGCCGAGGCCACGAAATGCGCCACCGCCTTTCGCTATTACGCCGAGCATGGGCCCGCCTTGCTCGAGGACGTGAAATGGGAGCGCGCGGACGGCAACGTCTACACGCGCTATCTGCCGATGGGTCCGGTGCTCGCGATCATGCCGTGGAATTTCCCGCTGTGGCAGGCGGTGCGCTTCATCGCGCCGGCGATCATGGCGGGCAATGTCGGCCTGCTGAAACATGCCAGCGTCACCATGGGCTGCGCCGAGATGATGGACGCGGTGATCCGCGGTGCCGGCGCGCCGGAGGGGTTGTTCCAGAATCTGGTGATCAAGGCCGATGCGGTGGCGGGCATCGTGGCGGACGACCGCGTGGTCGCCGCCACGCTGACCGGCAGCGAAGGCGCAGGCTCCGCGGTCGCCGAGACGGCGGGCAAGCAGCTCAAGAAGATGGTGCTGGAACTGGGCGGATCGGACCCGTTCATCGTCATGCCATCGGCCGACATCGCGGACGCCGCCGAGAAAGCGGTCAAGGCGCGCATTCAGAACACCGGGCAAAGCTGCATCTGCGGCAAGCGCATGATCGTCCATGCCGAGGTCTATGACGATTTCATGGACAAATTCCGCGAGCGTATGAAGGCGGTGAAATGGGGCGACCCGTTCGACGAGGCGACAGCGATGGGTCCGCTTTCCAGCTTCGAGCAGCGCGACACCGTGCTGGACCAGATGAAGGAGGTCGCCAAGACCGACGCCGTCGTCGAGTTCGGCGGCGAGGCAGTGGGCGACACCGGCGCCTATATGGACGCCGGGATCATCTCGGGCATGACCACCGACAATCCGCTGATGGAGGAAGAGCTGTTCGGCCCAGTGGCGATGGTGTTCAAAGCCAAGGACGCGGACGACGCCATCCGCATCGCCAATGCCTCGCCCTATGGTCTCGGCTCGGCGGTGTTCACGCAAGACGAAGCCGAGCAGCAACGCTTCGCCAACGAGATAGAATCGGGCATGACGGCGTTCAATCAGGTGCTGGCATCCATGCCCGAAGCCCCGTTCGGCGGCATCAAGCGCTCCGGCTACGGCCGCGAACTCAGCGCATTCGGTCTGCACGAATTCATGAATGCCAAGACGGTGTTCGCCGACTGATCAATAATGATACCGGCACTGGAGGATTTCCAGCGCTTGCCCGTCTCCCTGACCGCGAACCCGGTAAACCAGCCGGTGCTCGTAATCGATCCGGCGCGACCACCAGCCTTTCAGATTGCCCTTGAGCGGTTCCGGCCTACCGGTGCCGCGAAATGGACCGCGCAGGCATTCGGCGATGAGTGCGTTGAGTTTTTTGAGGCCGGCCCCGCCCTCGCGCTGCCAATCGAGATAGCCTTCCCAGCCCTCGATATCGAACGTCAGCTTCACGTCTCGCCGCTATCGGGATCGATCAGTTCATGCTCCTCACCCAGCCCCGCGTCGAGTCGCGCGATGCCCTCCATCAACGCCTTGGCGTTGGCGGGGGACGAGAGCAGATACAGCGTCTCCTCGATCGAATTCCAATCGTCGAGCGAGACCATCACCACCGATGCACCGCGCTGGCGCGAAACCACCACCGGCATGCTGTCCGCCACCACGCGATCCATGATCGCCTTCAGATTCTTGCGGACATCGGAATAGGTTTCTACGTGCATAAATAACGCTTGTACTGTTTTTTGTACAATGTCAATCGGTATCAATCGAATGCAAAATAAAAGCGCTTCATGCCACGCAATTACGTAATATAATTGCGCAAAGGCTACAAAAACTCCGCAGATGCATTGCAAAAGCGCGACATAGAGTTTCCTACAAATCGGCAAAGAGCGGTTGGAGTATATTCCTCCTATGAGGTCATAAATTTCCCAACATTGCAAGGCCTTGGCTTGGCAAACTATGGCCGACATTCCCGCCCGCGCGAACGAATTTTGCGGAACCGAGGCGAGACAGCGCTTGACGTTATCGGTGTGGTATATGATTACTACAGTGGCGGAGCGAGTGGATTGGCATAGTCGAGGAAAAATGATGAACCGTTTAGCGGCGGCCATGCTCCTGAACCTGGCGATATTCTGCACACCAAACTGGGCCTCGGCGCAAAATTTCGATCCGCGCGACTATCAGGCGAAGATCGATGGCGAACCGACGCGGATCATGGTGCTGGGAACGGCCCACCTCGGCAACACGCCCGACGACTGGGACCCCGAGGTCCTGGAAGCGCTGCTGGATCGGCTCGCGGCATTCAAGCCGGATGTGATCACGACCGAAGATCAGCCCGGCCCCACGCTGACCAAATTATGGGCGTACCGGGAGCTCTCTCCCGAAACCGCCGCAACTTACGGGGGACGTGCCTTGCGGATGGCCAGCGAAGCGGGGCTCGGCCTCGATATGGACATGCCGCAAGCCGCTGCGGCGGTCGGCAGATTGCTGCTGGATTGGCCGGCGAATCCCGAACCCGTGCAGCGCCGACGTCTGGCGGCGTTGTTCGCCGCGGCCGGAGACCCTCATTCGGCCCTGGTGCAATGGTGGCGTCTGCCCGAGGGCGAACGGATTGCGGGGGACGGCATCTCCGGGCGGCTCGCAACCCAATTGGGCGAGCTGGGCGAATCCCACAATGAAAGCGTGACGATTGCCGCGCGCCTGGCGGCGCGTCTGGGCCTGGAGCGCATCGATCCGGCCGATTCGCAAGAGGAAAGCACGTTCACGCCGCACGAAGCCGATCTGTTTGGCAAATCGGTTTTTCCCGCGCTGCTCGAACGGGTTCACGCCGAGCCGGTGCTGGAGGATCGCGGTGACGTGTCGCGGATGACCGATGGCGAGAAAACGCTTGGCGAATATCGCAAGCTCAATTCTCCCATCATCAACCGGCGGTCATCCGAAATCGAATGGCTCGGGGTGATCGACCGACCGACCCAAGACGATGTCGGCCGCAAGCGCGTGGCGGGATGGGAAGTGCGCAACATGCGGATCGCCGCCAACATCCGCGAGGCCAGCGCGCGAGCACCTGGCGGCCATGTTCTCGTGATCGTCGGCGCGGCGCACAAAATCTGGCTCGAAGCCTATCTGGGCATGATGGCCGATGTGGAGATCGTTTCGACAGATACGGTGTTGCAGTGATCGAACGTCAGCTGACGACGCGATGGCTGACATTTCCTTCACCGTCACCCCGGGCCTGACCCGGGGTCCAGCTGCTGAACGCCGACGGTCATTGCGGCACCAAATGCTTTGGCAGAAGCGGCTCCTGCGATATTGCCCAAAATGCATATCGTGAGGAAAAAGCTGGACCCCGGGTCAAGCCCGGGGTGACGATATCTAGTGGGCGACAGTTTTCAACAGAATACACCCAGAAACCGCCATTCGGTCCACCCTCCTTAAACCCCCTCTTCCGCCCGCAGCGCCTTGCGATCCAGCTTGCCGATCATCGTCTTGGGCAGCTCGCCGCGCACCACCACCGCTTTCACGCGCTCATGCTTGCCGACCTTGGGGTTGAGCCAGGCCGTCAGCGTATCGCCGTCGACCTCCGCGCCCTCGTTCAGCGTCACGAACGCCTTGGGCAGTTCGCCGTGATATTCGTCCGGCACGCCGATCACGAGCGCCTCGCGCACCGCGTCATGGGTGTAGAGCACGTCTTCGATATGGCTGGGGAAGACCTTGAAGCCGCCGACCGCGATCATGTCCTTCAGCCGATCGACGATGGCGATGAAGCCGTCCGCGTCGATCGTCGCGACATCGCCGGTGCGCAGATAGTCGCCGACGAACACCTCTTTGTCCGCCTCGGGCCGGTTCCAGTAACCCCGCATCACCTGCGGCCCCGAAAAGGCGAGTTCGCCGGGCTCGCCATCGGGCGCGGGCCGCGACGGGTCTTCCTTGTCGAGCAGCTTGACGTCGGTGCCGGGGATCGGCTGGCCGATCGTGCCGATCTTGCCCGGCCCTTCATAGGGATTGCTGGACACCACGCCCGAGCTTTCGGTGAGGCCATAGCCCTCGATCAGCCGCGAGCCGGTGACGTCCTCCCAGCGCGTCTTCACCGTTTCGGCCAAAGGCGCGCCGCCGGAGATGCAATATTGGAGCGAGGCGAAATCGGTGCGCCCGATCGCCGGATGATCGAGCAGCGCGCGGTACATCGTCGGCACGCCCGGCATCGATATGGGCTTGGTGCGGGCGATGGCTTTCAGCGTATCGCCCGCATCGAAGCGCGGCAGCATCACGATCTCGCCGCCGCGCAGCACGGTGCGGTTGAGCACGCAGGCATTGGCGAACACGTGGAACAGCGGCAGCACGCCCATGATCCGGTCGACCGGCACGGTGCCCGGATCGATCAGCTGGATCTGGCGGGCGTTGGCGGTGAGGTTCTGATGCGTCAGCATCGCGCCCTTGGGGGTGCCGGTGGTGCCGCCGGTATATTGCAGCAGCGCCACATCGTCCGGCTGCGGTTCGGGGATGGCCAGATGGCCGTCATTATCGACCAGCGCGGACCAGCGCGTGACCGCCTTGTCCTTCGGGATATGCGCGACGTCGGCGCGCTTCAGCAGGCGATAGGCCAGCCCCTTGGTCACCGGCAGCGCCTCGGCGACCGATCCCACCACCAGCTTTTCCAGCGCGCTGTCCTTCAGCACGGCGAGCGCGGTGGGCAGCAGCGCGGTGGCATCGACGGTGATCAGCAGCTTCGTGCCGCTGTCCGCGACCTGATGGCCTAGCTCGGCGACGCTGTAGAGCGGCGAGAAATTGACCACCGTCATCCCGGCGATCATCGCGCCATAATAGGCGCCAAGATAATGCGGAACATTGGGCAGGAACAGCCCGACACGGTCGCCGGGTTTCAGGCCCAGCGCGTGCAGCCCGGCGGCCACCTGCATCGCGCGCGCGGCAACATCCGAATAGCTGAACTTGCGGCCGAGAAAATCGATCAGCGGGGCCTGCGGGCGTTCGCGCACCGAGGCGGCGAACATCTGCGGCACGGTCAGCGGCGCGAACTCCTGCATCCAGCCATGGGGATGCCGGTATTTTTCACCGCTCCAGATGCTCTCGTCCATATATCCACCTCCGCCTGCTGACACTGCTGTAAGCGAGCGAAGTGGCGGGAGCAACCGGATCGAGAATGAGGACGCGTAACGGCTACCGGACCCAAGCTGACCCAACCATCTTCGTCGCCCCAGCGAAAGCTGGGGTCTCGGGCCGCATCGAATTGACGCCCGAGATGCCAGCTTTCGCTGGCATGACGAACCGTTTTGGAGATGGCTTGCTAAAGGCCAAACTGGCGCGGCCCGAGGCCCGCACCAAGAGCCTCACCGCTTGAACAGGTTCTCGGCGGTGAGTTCCTCGCCCTGCGGCGGCGCGGCGGGTTCGCCTTCGCTGCCCTCCGGCGCATCCTCGCCCTCGCGCAGCGCTTCCTCGGCGAGGCGCTTTTCCTCGGCGCGTTCGGCGCGCAGTTCCTCGATCAGGGCGGCGCGGTCGACGCCCTGCTTGGCCTCGTCGACGCCCTGCTCCTCGATGCCCGCCTTCTTGGCCGCCTTGGCGACGACGGCATCGAGCTCGCGCTGCGAACAGAGGCCCAGCGTCACCGGGTCCTTGGACTGGATTTCGGCGATGTTCCAGTGGCTGCGATCGCGGATCGCGTTGATCGTGTTGCGCGTGGTGCCGATCAGCTTGCACAGCTGCGCGTCGGAAATTTCCGGATGGTTGCGCAGCAGCCAGGCGATGCCGTCGGGCTTGTCCTGTCGCTTGGACACCGGCGTGTAACGCGGGCCCTTGGTACGGCGCACCTGGTCCGGACCTTTCTGAATCTGCAGCTTGTAATCGCCATCGGCCTGGCCGCGCTCGATCTCTTCCAGCGTCAGCTCGCCGGCGCGCACCGGATCGCGGCCGGTATATTTGCTCGCGGTCATGTCGTCGGCCATCGCCTGGATTTCCAGAATATGCAGACCGCAGAAATCGGCGATCTGGTCGAAGCCGAGCGAGCTGTTGTCGACCAGCCAGGCGGCAGTCGCGTGGGGCATCAGGGGAGCCGAATTCTGGGCCACGGTATTTTCTCCAAACAATAAGGGCCACCCCTCGCGGGATGGCCGTGTTGCGGCAGAATGTAGGGCAAAGCGGCGGCGGCGGCAAGGCTCGCAGATCGGGGACTTGCGTTCAGGCGGCCCGGGGCGGTTGCACGGCGTCCGAAGACGGCTCCAGCGCGGCGAGAAATTCGCGCGCGCTCGCCGCCCAGGTGAAGTGCGAGCCGTAAGCGGCGCAGGCCTCCCGGTCGAGCGTCAGTGCGGTGGCGATGGCGTCCTCCAGCCGCTCGGCCATCGCACCGCTTTCGCGGCTCAACACGTCGAGCGGGCCGGGCACCGGATAGGCCGCGACGGGCGTGCCGCAGGCCAGCGCCTCGATCATCACGAGGCCGAATGTATCGGTGCGCGATGGAAAGACGAAGCAGTCGGCGCCCGCATAGCAACCGGCCAGCTCCTCACCCGATTTGGGCCCGAGGAAATGAGCGTCGGAAAACCGCCCCTTCAGTTCGTCGCGCGCGGGGCCATCGCCGACGACGACCTTGCTGCCCGGCACGTCGGCGGACAGGAACGCCTCGACATTCTTTTCCACCGCCACCCGGCCGACATAGAGCAGGATCGGACGCGGCAAACCGGAGTAGCGCGCGGGCCGCCGGGCGTCCGGTGAAAAGGCGGCAAGATCCACGCCGCGGCCCCAATGCGCCAGATGCTCGATCCCGTGGGTGCGCAGTTCGGCGGCGATGCTGTCGGTGGCCACCATCACGCGGGCCGAGCGGGCATGGAAGCGGCGCATCAGCGGCCAGATCAGCTCGGGCGAAACCCCCGTCCGCCGCGCGATATAATCGGGGAACATGGTATGGAAGGCGGTGGTGAAGGCACGGCCGTGGCGCACGCACCAACGGCGTGCGGCGAGGCAAAGCGGCCCTTCGGTCGACAGATGGATCGCGTCGGGCGCGAACTCTTCGAGCATCGCGCCGACCGTGCGGCTGGTCGCCAGCGCCAGCCGGATTTCGGGATAGGTCGGACAAGGAAAATTGGCGAACTGGTCGGGCGAGACGACGCAAATCTCATGCCCCATGTCGCGCAGTTCCTGCGACACGCTGGTCAGCGTGCGCACCACGCCGTTGACCTGCGGATGCCAGGCATCGGTGACGATCGCGATCTTCATGGGGCGCATTCAGGGAATGTCGGAATTTCCGTGCTCCTGCGAAGGCAGGAGCCCAGCAGGCACCCTCTGATGATGGGCTCCTGCCTTCGCAGGAGCACAGGGAAAGAGGGTTCTAAAATCATGGCGATCATGTGCTTTGCAAACCCAGTCGGATGGAAATTCAGAACGGCATAGCTTCGCCTTTCCTTTTTCGTCATGCCAGCGAAAACTGGCATCTCAGGCCTCATGGCGATCCCGCCCGAGACCCCAGCTTTCGCTGGAGTGACGAAAAAAGGAAACGGGTGTGCAAGGTACGTAATCGCCAAAATCATCAGATGGCTATTCCGCCGCCTCGAGCATCGGCTCGGCCAGCGCGGCCTCGTCCGCATCGCGCCGCGCGATCTCGTCGGCCCAGTGCAGAATTTCCATGCGCCCGTCGAAATGCTCCACCAGCGCGGTGCAGCCCTCCACCCAGTCGCCGTCATTATAATATTCCACGCCGTCGATCATACGATATTCGGCGGTATGGATATGGCCGGCGACCACGCCGTCGACGCCGCGCTGGTGCGCCGCGCGCGCGACCAGCTCCTCGAAGCGGGAGATGAACTCGACCGCGTTCTTGACCTTGTGCTTGGCCGCCTTGGACAGCGACCAATACGACAGCCCCATACGCCTGCGCACCAGATTGGTGATGTGGTTGAGCCGCATCATCAGCGCATAGGCGGTGTCGCCGACAAAGGCGAGCCAGCGATGCGCGAGCATGATCGTGTCGAACTCGTCGCCGTGCAGGATCAGCAGGCGGCGGCCGTCGGCGGTGTCGTGGAACGCCGCGCGCTTGATCTCGACCCCGCCGAAGTTGAGGCCGGTGAACTGGCGGAACATCTCGTCGTGATTGCCCGGCACATAGACGATCCGCGTGCCGCGCTTGGCGCGCTTCAGGATGCGCCAGACGATGTCGTTATGCGCCGCGGGCCAATAGAATTTCTTCTTCAGCCGCCAGCCGTCGATGATGTCGCCGACCAGATACATGGTGTCGCTGTCGACATGGTCGAGAAAATCGATGAGCATTTCCGCGTTGCACCCGCGCGTTCCGAGATGGACATCGGATATCCAGACGGTGCGGTACTTCTTGCGGTGCACATCCTTGGCTTGCGGGCGCAAGCGCAGCCGGTCGTCGTAGAGTTTCTCGTCGAGCGGTAGTGGAAAATCGGTCAGAGCGTTCATGGCAGCTCCCTCCCAAGTCGATCCCCAGTGGATGGACCGTCGATGCCAGCGCATTATGACATAGCAAGCGTGAAGGAATGAAGCTTTTTTTACAGTCCACTCCGTTTCAACAGTTTATCCACAGGAGTAGGTCGCTGTTCGCTACCAGATTAAATGATTTACACCGCCGTCACTGCGAGGAGCCGTGAGGCGACGAAGCAATCCAGAGCTGATACAGCGTCGCAGCGGCTCTGGATTGGTTGGCCTACGGTCGCCTTCGGCCCGGCCTGCGGCCTCGCAATGACGAAAATGCCGATCGACGGTCAAATAGCGAGCACGATCTTGCCGACATGGTCGCCTGCTTCCATGCGTTCGTGCGCGGCCGCCGCCTCGGCCAGCGGGTACACCTTGTCGATGGCGGGCTTCAACTGTCCCTCGGCGACCAGCGGCCAGACATTGCGGTGGATTTCGTCGGCGAGCAGCGCCTTGAAGCCGCCGTCACGCGCGCGCAAGGTCGATCCGGTCAGCACCAGCCGCCGCTGCATGATGTCCATGACAGAAATCTCGGCGCTGACGCCGCGCTGGAAGGCGATCGAGACATGGCGGCCGTCGGACGCAAGGCAGGTAAGATTGCGCGGAACGTAATCGCCGCCGATCATGTCGAGCACGACGTCGACGCCCTCGCCGCCGGTCAGCCGCTTGATCTCCTCTACGAAATCGCTGGCTTTGTAATTGATCGCATCGACTGCGCCGAGCGCGCGTGCGGCATCGCATTTTTCGTCCGATCCGCAGGTGACATAAACCGTCAGCCCGAACAGCGCGCCGAGTTTGATCGCCATCGACCCGATCCCGCTGGTGCCGCCATGGACGAGCACCCGCTCGCCCTGCCCGGCATAGCCGCGCTCGAACAGATTGTGCCACACGGTGAACAGTGTCTCCGGGATCGCCGCGGCCTCTTCCATCGTGATCGCATCCGGAACCGGCAGGCACTGCCCGGCAGGAGCGGTGCAATATTCGGCATAGCCGCCGCCGGCGACCAGCGCGCAAACCGGCTGACCGAGCAGCTCGTCGCCCGTATCTTCGCCCAGCGCGACCACCTCGCCCGCGATTTCCAGGCCCGGCAGGTCCGAGGCGCCGGGCGGCGGCGGATAATGGCCCTTGCGCTGCAGGACGTCGGGCCGGTTGACCCCGGCGGCGGAAACTTTGATCAGATATTCTCCTGCCCCGGGCCGCGGCAGCGGGCGCTCAACCGGTTTCAGGACATCCGAATCGCCGGCGCCTTCGATCGCTATGCAGCGCATGTTGTGCGGTAGATCGGCGCCTCGGCTCATTGCTATGCCCTCGTCCATGGCCGCGGTCCCCGTCGCGACATCGCGGAGTTATTGACAGACGCCGCGCCCGCGTCAACATTTCGTCCATGACCGATGCCGACGAACCCCGCCCGTCCGAGCCGCTCACCCGGCTGCTGCGAGAGGATCTCGATCCGCTTTCGGTGGCCGAGCTCGACGCGCGCATCGCCGCGCTGACCGGTGAGATCGCCCGCTGCGAGAGCAAGAAGAACGCCGCTGTCAGCCACCGCGCCAATGCCGACGCGTTGTTCAAGAAATAGCGTTTGGATAATCTTCGCCCCGTTGAAACCGCGCGGGAAAATCCGACATAGAGCTTGAACCGACGCGAAAGCCCGTCATCATGGCGCTGACCGCTCGCACCCAAATGCGGCTCCCCGGCCGCACCGGAGACCTTCCCAATGCCCAGCTTCACCGAATCCCTCGAGAAAACCCTGCACCAGGCGCTCATGAACGCCTCGGACCGTCGTCATGAATATGCCACGCTGGAGCATCTGCTGCTGGCGCTGATCGACGACAGCGACGCGGCCAAGGTGATGCAGAGCTGCGGCGTGGACATGGGCGAGCTGGGCGAGGCGGTATCGGCCTACCTCGACACCGAGCTGGATTCGCTGCGGGTTACGGGCAAGAAGGTCGATCCCTCGCCGACCAGCGGGTTTCAGCGCGTGGTGCAGCGCGCAATCCTGCATGTGCAAAGTTCGGGCAAGGATCTCGTCACCGGCGCCAATGTGCTGGTCGCGCTGTTCGCCGAGCGCGAGAGCTATGCGGTCTATTTCCTGCAACAGCAGGACATGAGCCGCCTCGACGCGGTGAGCTATATCAGCCACGGCGTGGGCAAGAACGGCGAGGTCGAAGGCTCCGACGAACCGGCCGAGCCCGGGGAAAAGTCCGAGGAAAAGGACGGCAAGTCGAAAAAGGACGGCGCGCTGGAACAGTTCACCGTCGATCTCAACGCCAAGGCCGCCGCCGGCCGGATCGATCCGCTGATCGGCCGCTCGCTGGAGGTCGATCGCACCATCCAGATCCTGTGCCGCCGCTCGAAGAACAACCCGCTCTACGTGGGCGAGCCGGGCGTGGGCAAGACGGCTATCGCCGAGGGCCTGGCGCGCCGCATTCATGAAGGCAACGTCCCCGACGTGCTGAAGGAAGCGACGATCTACTCGCTCGACATGGGTGCACTGCTCGCGGGCACGCGCTATCGCGGCGATTTCGAGGAGCGGCTGAAATCGGTCGTGTCCGAGCTCGAAAAGCTGCCACACGCGGTGCTTTTCATCGACGAGATCCACACCGTAATTGGGGCGGGCGCGACCTCCGGCGGGGCAATGGACGCCTCCAACCTGTTGAAGCCCGCGCTGTCGGGCGGCACGATCCGCTGCGTCGGCTCGACCACCTACAAAGAATTCCGCAACCATTTCGAGAAGGACCGGGCGCTGCTCCGCCGCTTCCAGAAGATCGATATCAACGAGCCGACGATCGAGGATACGGTCAAGATTCTCGCCGGCCTGCGCTCCGCCTTCGAGGAACATCACAACGTCAAATACACGCCCGACGCCATCCGCAGCGCTGTGGAGCTCTCGGCGCGTTACATCAACGACCGCAAGCTGCCGGACAAGGCGATCGACGTGATCGACGAGGTCGGCGCCATGCAGATGCTGCTGCCGCCCAGCCGCCGCCGCAAGATGATCACGCCGACCGAGATCGAAAAGGTGATCGCGACGATGGCGCGCATCCCGCCCAAACAGGTATCGAGCGACGACAAATCCTCGCTCGCCAACCTGGAGGGCGATCTGAAGCGCGTGGTGTTCGGCCAGAACAGAGCGATCGAAACGCTGTCCTCGGCGATCAAGCTCAGCCGGGCGGGGCTGCGCGATCCGGACAAGCCGATCGGCAATTATCTGTTCTCCGGCCCCACCGGCGTCGGCAAGACCGAGGTCGCGCGCCAGCTCGCCTCGATCCTCGGCATTCCATTGAAGCGCTTCGACATGAGCGAATATATGGAGCGCCACAGCGTTTCCCGCCTGATCGGCGCGCCTCCCGGCTATGTCGGCTACGATCAGGGCGGCCTGCTGACCGACGCGGTCGACCAGAACCCGCACAGCGTGCTGCTGCTCGACGAGATCGAAAAGGCGCATCCGGACCTGTTCAACATCCTGCTTCAGGTAATGGACAATGGCCGCCTGACCGATCACCACGGCAAGACGGTGGATTTCCGCAACGTCATCCTGATCATGACGACCAACGCGGGCGCGTCCGACATGGCCAAGGAAGGCATCGGCTTCGGCGCCAACATCTCGAAGGAAGACGCCAGCGAGGAAGCGGTCAAGAACCTGTTCTCGCCGGAGTTTCGCAACCGTCTCGATGCGATCGTGCCGTTCGCCTATCTGCCCACCGAAGTCGTTGCCCGCGTCGTCGAAAAATTCATCCTGCAGCTGGAGATGCAGCTGGAGGAGCAGAACGTTCACATCAGCCTGGACGATGAAGCCAAGGCCTGGCTCACGACACGCGGTTACGACCGGCTTTACGGCGCGCGCCCGATGGGGCGTTTGATTCAGGAGAAGCTCAAGCAACCGCTCGCCGAAGAACTGTTGTTCGGCAAACTGGAACATGGCGGCGAGGTGAGCGTGCGGATCAAGGACGATCAGCCGACCTTCGAAATCACGCCCGCGCCGCCCAAGGCTAAAGGCAAGAAGAAAAAGACCAAGCCGAAAAAGCCGAGCGAGGCGAAATAAGCGGCAAGGAGCAGCGGATCATGGGATTCGCTGCCCGCTTTTTGTTGGCGGACATGCGATGAGCGAACATGGCACCGTCATCCTGCTGCACGGCTTCGGCATGCGGCCGATCACGATGCTGCCGGTCGGGCGGAGCCTGCACAGGGCCGGGTTCGCCACGCTGGCGCTGCCCTATCGTTCGCGGCTGCATCCGCTCGAGCAGATCGTCGACGAACTGCTTCCCATGCTGAACGGCGTAAAGGATGGCCCGGTGCATTTCGTCACCCACAGCATGGGCGGGCTGGTCGCACGCGCGCTGATCGCACGGGCACGGCCCAAGGCTATGGATAAAGTGGTGATGCTCGGCCCGCCCCATGGCGGCAGCGAATGGGTCGACCTGCTCGCGCGCGCACGGATTTCCGGTACGTTTTTCGGCCCCGCCGAAGAAGTGCTGTCGCTGCGCCGCCCGGAACGGGTCGAGAGCCTGCTAGGCGAGGTCGACTATCCGATCGGCATCATCGCCGGAAACCGGCCGACCGGCGTGCCGATCTTTTCAGCGCGCATTATGCCCGGGCCGCATGACGGCAAGGTCTCGGTCGCCGCGACGCATCTTCGGGGCGAGGCGGACCATATCGTCATGCCGGTCTCGCACATGGCGATGATCTGGGACGGGGCGGTGCAAGCGCAGGTCGTGCATTTTCTGCGCCACGGCTCGTTTGCTCAGGAAACGGAAGCCAAACCATGAAACGAGCATCACTCTGGTGGGCGCCCGGACCCACCAATTCGGCCGACGGCAGGGACGCTTACCGCAGCCGCGCCACATGCAAATTTCCCCTCGCCCATCCTGTCTTGTCCGTATAATACAGCCAGCATGAGCGACGGACCCAGAGATTTGCCTCGCGGCTGGCCGAACGCGCCCGGCGATGGCGGCGCAATAGACTGGGACGATTACGGCATCGCCGCCGCGCCGCTTCCGACACCCGAGGAAAAGCCGCCGCATCGTGGCTGGCTACGCCGCCATTGGCGCTGGCGCTATTTGAAATGGGCGATCTACACCGCGTTCGTACTGCTGGTGCTGCTGATCGGCTGGCTCACGCTGTTCGTGCCGGTCTCGCGCACCGCGCAGCCGCTGGTGCCGCCGCAGATCGTGCTGGAGACGCAAGGCGGCCAGGCGATCGCGCGCAAGGGGCCGACCATGGCCGAGCCGGTAGAGATCGCCGATCTTCCGCCGCATGTCGTAAACGCGTTCCTTGCGGTCGAGGACCGGCGCTTCTACGATCATTGGGGAATCGATCCGCATGGCATTGCTCGCGCGCTGTGGAGCAATTTGCGCTCCGACACGCAGCAAGGCGGCAGCACGATTACTCAGCAGCTGGCCAAGCTCAGCTATCTGAAGCTGGACCGGACGGTCGGGCGCAAACTCAAGGAGGTGCCGATCGCGTTGTGGCTGGAGGCGTGGCTGAGCAAGGACGAGATCCTGGAGCGCTATCTGTCCAACGCCTATTTCGGAGACAATGTCTACGGGCTGCGCGCCGCTTCGATGCATTATTTCTACCGTCAGCCCGAACGGCTGACCCTGACGCAGGGCGCGATGCTCGCTGGATTGGTCAAGGCCCCTTCCACGCTGGCGCCGACCCGCAATTACAAGGGCGCGGTCGCGCGGGAAAAGGTGGTGCTCTCGGCAATGGCGGGAGCGGGCTACATGACGCCCGACACGGCGCGCGCGGTCAAACCGGCAACGATCGACCATCGCCCCGGATCCTCGATGCCAGCCGGCTCCTATTTTGCTGACTGGGCGCTGGGACAGGCGCGCGCGGTGACCGAGGATGCGGGCTATAAAACCGTGCACATCCGCACCACGCAGGACGGCCGACTGCAGCGGTTGGCCGAGCGGATCGCCCGCCGTTCGGCCCCCGCCGGGGCGGAGGTTGCAATCGTGGCGATGCGCCCGAACGGGCAGGTCGTCGCGATGGTCGGCGGCAAGGACTACGGTAGATCGAAATTCAACCGCGCGGTGCAGGCGCGCCGCCAGCCGGGCTCTACGTTCAAGCTGATCGTCTATCTCGCCGCGCTGCAAAGCGGCATGACGCCGGACACGCTGGTCGAGGACAGCCCGATCACCACCGGCGACTATCGCCCCGAAAATGCCGGAAAACATTATCGCGGACGGATCACCCTGCGCGATGCGTTCGCAGTGTCCAGCAATGTGGTGGCGGTAAAACTCTATCAGCAGCTCGGCAGCGCTACGATCGGCCGCGCGGCGCGGTCGCTGGGCATTAACGAGACGCTGCCGGCCAATGCCAGCGTTGCCTTGGGTTCTGCGGGAATCAGCCTGCTGAACCTGACGTCCGCCTTCGCCGGGATCGCGTCCGATTACGCCCCGGTCGAGCCGCACGCCATTGCACAGGGCGAAAAAGGCTTCTTCGGGAGGTTGCTCGACGGACGGGAAGATATCGGCGGACGCGTGCGCGCACAGATGCGCGATCTGCTGGCAGCCAATACCCAGAGCGGCACGGGCCGCGCGGCGCGGCTCGCCATACCGGCGTTCGGCAAAACCGGCACCAGCCAGGACAGCCGCGACGCGCTGTTCGTGGGCTTTGCCGGCGATCTGGTGGTCGGCATATGGATCGGGCGCGACGACAACAGCTCGCTCGGACGCGCCAGCGGCGGCGGCATTCCGGCACGGATGTGGAAGGATTTCATGATCGGCGCGATCCCCGGCGCCGCTCCCCGCGCGGCGCCGGAGCCCAAGCCGGAGCTTGAACCCGCCCTCATCCCCGACGGATCGATCCCTGTGCCCAACGTTCAGTTCGATCCCGACGAGGGCTTGGTGATCGACGGCAATGTCGGCGGCAATGGCGTGCGCATCGACCGCGGGGGAATCCGGATCGATCCCGATGACGAAACGCAGCGCCGCCTGGACCAGCTCGATCGCCGCCGCGAGCAGCTGGAGCGCGCGGTCGAGGCGGCCCAGCACCAAGCCGAAACGCAGGCGCGCGGCGACGAACAAGCCGCCGACCCGCCGCGCTGACGTCGTCGCGCAGCCGTCATCGTCATGCTATAGCGCCAGCTGGAATCGAAGCTCCAGGAGATGCATGATGGCCGATATCGACTATTACACCAATCCCATGTCGCGCGGCCAGATCGCCCGCTGGGCGCTGCACGAGGCCGGCGCCGATTACGAGCAGCATATCCTGGATTACGGCGGCACGATGAAGGGGAACGACTATCTCGCGATCAACCCGATGGGCAAGGTGCCGGCGATCGTGCGCGGCAAGGATGTGGTGACCGAATGCGCAGCGATCTGCGCCTATCTCGCGGACGCCTATCCGGACGCCGAACTCGCGCCCGAGGCCGGGGAGACCGCCGACTATTATCGCTGGATGTTCTTCGCCGCGGGCCCGGTCGAGCAGGCGATCGTCGCCAATTCGATGGGCTGGAGCGTTCCCGACGACAAGCAGGCCATGGTCGGCTTCGGCAGCTACGAGCGCGTCGTCGACGTTCTCGACCAGCAGCTGCAGGGCCGCGATCATGTCTGCGGCGACCGCTTCACCATGGCCGACGTCTATTTCGGATCGCAGATCATCTGGGGCCAGGAGTTCGGCGGCCTGCCCAAGCGGGACAGCTTCGAACGCTATGCGAAGCGGCTTACCGAACGCCCGGCCTATCAGGCCGCCAAGGCGATCGACAACGCGCTGATCGTGGAAATGCAGGGCGAGGGCGGCTGAGCGCCGCCGCCTGTAGGGGGCTCAATTGGACTGCCCCGGATTTTCTACCGTCACGCGTCCGAGCCGGCCATAAAGTTCTTCCCACGCCGCAAGGCGCCGCTGATATTCGGCGTAATTGTCGTAGAACTCGATAAACAGGTCGTCGATCAGGCCCAGCGCGCGCGCCGAGAACGCCGGCAGTTCCTCTGGCGGCACCAAGGCGGCCTGCGGACCGAGATCCAGCATCAGGTCGCAAAAACCGCTGGTTACCGGGGGGAGCGAAAAATAATTGTAGAGGTCGGTTGAGCTGGTGTCCCGGATACGCTTGGGATCGCCCGCCGGATAGCGCGAGCGATAGGTCGTATCGAGACGAAGATTGACCTGGTTCAGCATCGTGCGATGCGCATCGAGATAATTTTTGTAATCGTCCGCGAAACGCAGATATTTAGGCTGCAGACAATTGAGCGCGGCGACGTTGAAGGCCGAGCGGAAATTCCACACCGTCTCGTCGCTCTCGAGGCCGCGATTGGGCGTCAGCCGGACGTCGTCGACACCCTTGGGCGGGATATACATGCCGGTGGCAGCGCCGAGTGGCGGGATCGGCCGCGGCGGCGCGCTGGCTGGCACGATGATCGGCGGCGGCGGCGGGGCCGGCGGCGGCGGAGCCGCACAGGCGGCCAACGTGGTCAGTCCGGCCAGCAACGCGGCCCGGGCGACGATCTTGAACATGCAATCCTACCCTCACGAAATCCGGTGCCCCGTGTGACACCAAGCGCGTCCATTTGAAACCCCTGAAACGACGGACAGAGATACACAAACGCCCGGCAGCAAAGCTGACCGGGCGTCCGTTTATCGATGCTGAACGTTGAAAATCAGCTGCGTGAGGCACCCATGAAACGCAGCAGGAACAGGAACATGTTGATGAAATCAAGGTAGAGCTGGAGCGCGCCCATGATCACGACCTTGCCCATCATGTCCGTGCCAGCAACATGCACATAGAGGCTCTTCAGCTTCTGCGTATCGTAGGCGGTGAGACCGGCGAAAATCAGCACGCCGATGGCGCTGATGGCAAGGTCGAGCACCGTGGACTGGAAAAACATATTCGCCAGCATGGCCACGACCAATCCGATAACGCCCATGATCAGGAACGTGCCCCAGCCGCTCAGATCCTTCTTGGTGGTATAACCCCACAGGCTGAGGCCCGCGAAAGCCCCGGCGGTCGCGAAGAAGGTCGTGGCAATCGAAGCACCCGTGTAGCGCAAAAAGATGGTGCTCAGCGAAAGACCCATCAGGACCGCAAAGCCCCAGTACATCGCCTGAAGCGTGCCGGTCGAAAAACGGTTCTGCCCGAAACTCATCGCGAACACGATTGCCAGCGGCGATAGCATGATGATCCAAGCCAGCGGACCGCCGCCAAGCAAGACATGAGCGGCCGGAGAATCCATCCCGCCACGCGCGAACAGCATTGCGACGATGCCCGTCAGCAGCACGCCGCTTGCCATGTAATTGTAGATTTTGAGCATATAGGAGCGAAGGCCTTCGTCGAAGACTTCGCTGGTACCGGCCTGGCCGGGATAGGTCCGCGCTCCGGTCGCTCTAGGATCGGGCCATGCCATAATGAAGAAACTCCCAAGTTTTTAGTGGTGGCAACATTGCCACTGCAGCTATGAATATCGCCTTTATGCGAACAATTTTCAAGTGATTGCGCGCGCGCTGTCCGCCGGGTTAGATCAGGCCGCCATGTCACACCGCCTGTTCATCGGCCTGCGCCCGCCGCAAGCGGCGCGCGATACGCTCCTCGCGGCGTTGGACGGTATCGAAAACGCGCGCTGGCAAAGCGATGCTCAACTGCATGTGACCCTGCGCTTTGTGGGGGAAGTAGCGCGGCCCGATGCCAATGAACTGGCCGAGGCGCTGGGCCGTATCCGCATGGACCCGTTCGCGGTCGAAATCGAGGGCATGGGGCATTTCGAGCGCAGGGGCGCGGCCAAGTCGGTCTGGGCGCGCGTAAAACCGAGCGAGCCGCTGGCTACACTGAAAAAAAAGATCGATCGCGTCTGCCGCGATCTGGGCCATGAGGACGATCGCCGCAAATTCCTGCCGCATATCACGCTCGCCCGGCTCAACGGCGGCAGCGGGCCGATCGGGCGCTTTCTCGCTCGCCACGCCGATTTACATCCGCCGATGTTCGTCACCGACCGCTTCATCTTGTTCGAAAGCCATATGGGACGCGGCGGGTCGCATTATCAGGCCGTGGCGGAGTATGCGCTCGGCTGATCGCCGAGCCGGTCCGGTCGCCAACGCAATGTGGAGGGCAGCAGCGAACCGGACGCTGCCATGCAATTCCCTGCGATTGCACAAGCGCGGCGCTCTGATACAGCGGCGGGACGAAGAGGCAAGGAGAGGCCCATGCAAGCACCCGCATCGACGGAGGACGTCATCGATCCGGACGCCAGGACACCGGCCTACGCCTGGTATGTGCTGTCGGTCCTGATACTTGTCTATATCCTGAATTTCGTGGACCGGCAGGTACTTTCGATCCTCGCCGAGGACGTGAAGCGCGACCTCGACCTCACGGACGGCGATATCGGCTTTCTCTACGGCACCGCCTTTGGGGTATTCTATGCCTTGTTCGGTATCCCGCTCGGACGGCTGGCCGACAGCTGGCACCGGGTGCGACTAATGACGCTTGGGCTCAGCCTGTGGTCGGTGATGACCGCGCTGTCGGGGCTCGCGCGCAACGGCCTGATGCTGAGCGGCGCCCGCGTCGGCGTCGGTATCGGCGAGGCGACCGCCAGCCCGAGTGCCTATTCGCTGATTTCCGACTGGTTTCCCAAGAAGCGTCGCGGTCTGGCGCTCGCGCTCTACAGTTCGGGGCTGTATATCGGCGGCGGCCTTTCGCTCGGCCTCGGCGGACTGGTCGTGCAGAACTGGAACAAGGCCTATCCCGTAAAGGAACTGGCGCCGCTGGGATTGGCCGGTTGGCAGGCGGCGTTCATGGCCGTCGGCATTCCCGGGCTGTTGCTGGCGCTGTGGGTGTTTACGCTGCGCGAGCCGGTGCGGGGTCAGTCGGAGGGTTTTGCAAGCAAAGTCCGCCCGCACCCGTTCAGGGATTTCCTTGCGGAACTCGTCACGATCTTGCCGCCTCTGACGTTGATCGGCGCGGCGCGCTCGGGCAATCTGCTGCGCAACGTTGCGGTCGCGTTGCTCGTCACTGGATGCGTTTGCGGGTTGATCGCGTTGGGCGAGCCGCTGCTCCAATGGACCGCCGTCGGCATCGGCGTCTATGCCGTCTACAGCTGGGCCAGCACCCTCCGGCGCACCGATCCGCCGACCTATGCGCTGATCCTCGGCACGCCGGCCTTTTTGCTGACCGTGCTCGCCTACGGGCTCAACGCCTTTTTGACCTATTCGGTGAGCTTCTGGGCCTCGCCTTACGCGCTGCGCACCTTTGGGGTGTCGGAGAGCGAAGTCGGGTGGGTGGTCGGCAGCATCGGCGCCTCGGCCGGCTTCCTGGGCGTAATCGCGGGGGGCTGGGCCGCCGACAAGCTTCGCACGCGCCATCCGGCCGGGCGGCTGTGGGTGGTGATTTTCGGCGCCATCGCACCGATTCCCGCGGTGGTCGCCGCCTTTACCACCCGCGATCTGACGCTGTTTTACGCGATGCTGTTTCCTGCGCAGGCACTGGCCAGTTGTGCGCTCGGAGCCGCAGCCGCAACCACCCAGGATTTGGTGTTGCCGCGTATGCGCGGGACCGCCACGGCCAGCTTTTTCATCGGCACCACGCTGATCGGTCTGGCACTCGGGCCCTATCTGGCCGGACGCATTTCGGCGCTCACAGGAAATCTCGCAACCGGAGTGTTGTCGCTATTGCTAACGGTGCCGATCGCGCTGATCGCGGCGATCGTCGCGTCCAGACTGCTGCCCGCATCGGAAGCGACCGCCCACAAGCGAGCCGCCGCCGCCGGCGAGGATTTCTAAGGGTACGAAACCGGACTACACCGGCTAGAGACTGCCGGCCTTGGTGAACACGCCACAGGCCAGGCGCGCACCGCTGTTGCCCGAGGGATCGCTCATTTGATCGTCCTTGCCCGCATGAACGATGAACGCCGCGCCATCGGCATCGAGTAGCGCGTTCGGGCCGCCTTCGAGCGTGGCGCCGAGGATCGGACGTTCGAGATGGCCGGTACCATCCGAGACGACCTCGAGATTGACGAAATCGCCCAGATGCGGTCCCGCGTCATTGGCCACGCCATGATGCTTGTCGGTCGGATTCCAGTGACCGCCAGCACTCTCGAAATCGGGCGCATCGCATTTGCCCACGCTGTGAATGTGGATGCCGTGGTTGCCTTGCGGGAGCCCGTTGACGTCGAGCATGAGATTCAGGCCGTTGCCGTCTTGGATCACCTTTACCTCACCCACCGACCTGCCGTCGGCCGTCTTGAGCATGGCGATCGCCTGAGGCCCGGCGCCGGCCGCTGCCGCACTCCCTGCTGGAACGGTCGCGACCTGGTCCGCGTCGTCGGCCGGTTCCTTCTGGCAGGCCGACAGCGCGAGTGTCGAAGCGGCGGCACCGATGATGATGAGGTTTCGCATATCCTGTCTCCCGTGATGCGGTTCAGGGGAGACAACCATCGAACATGAGCGAAGTTTCCAAGGCTGTCGCCAGTGATGCCGCCAAGCGTTTGAAGCCGTGACACGGACAAAAAAAGGGCCGGTCTTGCAACCGGCCCCTTCCATTGTTCGCTTGGAGCGAGAAATCAGTAACCGGCGCCAGGCCCGTAGGTGATTTCCACGCGGCGGTTCTGCGGTTCGCGCACACCGTCTGCGGTGGGGACGCGAAGGTTCGTTTCGCCGAAAGCTTCGGTCGCGATCCGGGCCTGCGGAATACCGCGGGACTGCAGATAGGACTGAACCGACGAGTTGCGACGCTGCGAGAGACCGACGTTGTAGGTCTTGGTACCCGAAGTATCCGTGTAACCGGCCAGCATGACGCGGGCCGAACCACAATTGGCGTACTGAGCCACCGCATTGTCGAGCACCGTAGCGGCATCGGGACGAAGATTCGACTTATCCCAATCGAAGAACACGATGTACGGCCCGTTGTTGCAGGTTTGAACCGGCGGCGGGGGCGGCGGGGGCGGCGGCGCGGTGGTCGCCGGAGGAGCCGGCGGCGGCGCGACATAGGGAGCCTCGGCAGGAGCACCGAAGTTGAAGATCAGGCTGCCGAGGATGCTGTGCGAGCGATAACGGCCCTCATAGTCGTCGCCCGCAGTGCTGACGAGATCGACATTCGGCACGGTGAAGAACTTGTACTTCAGTCCGACGCTGAAATTATCGGTCAACGGAGCCCGCACACCGGCGATGGCCTGATAGGCGAAGCCCGTATCCGAATCGTCGAGGAAGTTCGTGGCCCGCGACAAATTCTCGTCGACTCGCGCGACACCCGCGCCGCCGCCGACAAAGCCCTGGATGCCGTCGTCGTCACCGAAGTCCAGCATACCGTTCAACATGAAGCTCAGAACGCTGGTATCGCCATTGATATCGCTGACGCTGCTGGCAAGGATATCGCCCGGAATTCCCTGCTGCCCGACGATGACTTCGTCCGCCTCGGAGCTCTGATACCCGACTTCGGCCTCGATGCGGAAAGCACCGAAATCATAGCCGACGATACCGTCGACATTATATCCGTAGTCGTGATCGACGGTGAGATCCTGGTTGATCCCGTTCACGTCATAGTCGGTGTCTTCGACGAGCATTGCCCCGCCTTCGACTCCGGCATACCACGCGCCGTCACGTGCCATCGCTGGCGTGAGCGCGGTGGTGGCGAGTGCCACACCTATGGCTAGCTTACGCATTAAATTCCCCTCTATCTATTTAGGAACTGAATTTGGTAGTGGTCTACTATCCGGTCGCAGCAACGGGTGCAAGTACGCAATAGTTCCGACTGTTGCGAAAATGTCTCCTTTTCACGGTTAATCCCTGTAAAAATGCCATGTTAGCCGGAACCAGGGCATCCTAATCGCCCGCCACGATCGTCAGGCCGGCACGCCGCATCGCCGCGATGAGCACGCCCAGCGATTCGCGGGCCTCGACATCGATCACCGAACCACCCGATGGCACGGCCAGAGCAGGAGGCGCGGTCCAGTTCGCATTCCGGTAGATCGAAGTCCCGTCCCCGGACCGGTCGAACAATTGCATTCCGTCGATCGGCGGGGCGAAACGCCAGCCGCCTTCGGTCCATCCCGCGATGCAGCCGGGGTGGCCTTCCCATGCGCCCGTCGGTTGGTCCCCGACGAGCCAGCACTGTCCGGTAATCGGCGACAGCGAACCCGGATCGTCGAGCTGGTCCTCGACCACCGGATGCAACAGCAGGTCGATCAGCGCCAGCGCCTCGTTATGGGTCAGTTCCTTCTGCGCCTGGGCGAGCGCGAGCAGCGGCAACGCCATCCGGCCGGTCGTCAGGTCCGTCATCGCATTCATCCTTCCGTTTCAGGTGATCGTCAATTCAAGGAGACAGCTATATGGGCCGCCGGAGACAGCCCGCCGCGGCCGACCTGGCGCACCGCAAAATGCAACCTATCGACGCCGCCTTCACGCCAATCGCCCAGCATCGTTCCCACCGCCACGCATTGCGGGGATGCCGTCTCCCATTGCGCCAGCGGCGTGCCAGCGTCATCGGTCGCCGATAGACGGTAAAGCTCGGTGTCCTCGCCGAGCGGCGGTTCGACGCTAAGCGACCACTCCGCGCCCAGCCTGCTGCGCCGAACCCAGCGCAGACGCAGCGCGCCGCCGGGCAGCGGTTCAGCCGTGAAATGGACCGGCGCGAAGGGCAGCGCGGCCCGGCCGGTGATCGCAACGCTCGCCATGACGGCGCGTTCGTCTGCGATCCCCAGCGCCGCGGCGCTGAGCGGCAGGCCCGCGGCGATCTCGGGGCCTTCGAGCAGGCGCAGCCGGTCGCGCTGGAGCAGCAGAAACGTCCCGCCCGCTGCATGATCGCCGTGCGCCTCGGTTCCGTAAAGCCCGCGGTAAAGCCGCTCGAGCCGATAAAGCGTCTCGCCGAGCGCCACCGCCCGCTCGAATTGCAGCACCTCGCCGCCGATCGCCGCGATATTGGCGCCCGTGAGCAGCGCCGCCCGATCGGCGTCGCGCAGAGTCATTTCCGGGTTGAGCAGGCGCACGACAGGTCGGCTGCGCGCATCGACCAGCCCCGGCGGCGTCGCGGCCAGCGGATATTCCAGCACGCCCATGACCGCCGCCGGGGCCGTCACGCCGATCGGGCGCAGCGAATCGCCGCCATTGCCGATCGAGAGCGCCGCCCGGCGCCAGCCCGGTGAAAGTCCCGCCGCCGCCGCCGCGACGACCGGCCTGTCACCGCCGCCGCGCGCGATGTCGGGCAGCTCGACCAGCATCAGACGCGTCGGCCCGTGTGCCCGATCGGCCTCGCGCAGCGCGCGCCCGGATAGGCCCCCGGCCGCGATCGGCGTGGTCCGCGCCAGCGACCGCGCGGTCACCAGCATCGCCCCGCGCCGATGCTCTATTTCGGAGATCGTCCACCGCGCACCGTCCCAGTCCAGCGTGCTTCCCGCGCGCAGATCGTCGGCCCCATGAGCGACGGCGAGCCGCAACCGCTCACGCTCGGCTCCGGCGCGGCGGGCCAGCGATACGGCCAGGACCATCGCCTCGTCCGCCGTCATCGCCGCCGGAAAATCGAGCCGGGCGACGCCGCAGCCGACGCCCGCCCGGCGCGCGCGCTGCAGGCCCGCCTGATAATCGCGCGCGATGTCATAATGCCGATATTCGATCGCGGTCGGATAGTCGCCGAGCGGGGCGCGGCTGCGTTCGGGCCGATCCAGCGCCTCCGCTCCCAAGGTCACGACGGGATCAGATATTGCGCCGCCCCGCGGCGGCTGCCCGTTCAGCAGGAAGCCCTCGCCGCCGCGGGCGAGCCGCAGCCCCGTGCCTTCGACGATCAGCTGCACCACGTCCCGCGCCGTTCCAGAGGCGGCGAAGCCGCGCACCGTCGCCGGATCGTCGCCGCGCACGCGCCCGCCGCTCGCTTCGCCGGCGATCTCGACCAGCCGCACCGATCCGCCGCGTTCGAACAGCTCGAAGCCCAGCGACGGAATGCGGTTGCCATAGTCGGCGAGCTGGAGATTTTCGAACACCGCATAGGCCAGTCCGCGAAAGCCCGGTGCTTCATCGCCTTCGGCCTGCGCGATCAGCGGATCGGCGGGTTGATCGCCATAACCGGAGTGAAAGCGAAAGCCGGTCTCCACCTTGAAGTCGCCCGCCTCGCCGCGCAGCAGATTGCCGTCCGCCCAGATGCGTCCGATCCGCGTGGCGGGGCGGCTCGACAAGGCCACCGCCAAGCTCGCGGAATAGCTGTAGCTGGTCTGGCTCGGCCGGCCCTTGCCGCCGCCTTCCTCATCCTCATGCTCGATCAGGTCGGTCGCCCAGATCACCGTCCCGGCCACACGCATGGCGCCGAACAGGGCCGGGATCTCGCTGCCGTAACTCGAGGTCTGGATGTCGAGTTCCTTGAGCCGTGGCCCCTCCCTGCTTTTGGGCCCGCCGAAAATCTGCGCGTCGAGCGCCCGGCCCGCCAGGCTGCCGAGCGCTCCGCCGATCGGCCCGCCCAGCGCAAAGCCGACCGCGTTCAGGACGATGGTCGCCATGACGGCTTCTCCTTCTTCCCTTTTCCTCTCCCGCTGGCGGGAGAGGAGCGAGACTTAATGAGCGTAGCGAATTTAGTCGCAGCGGTGAGGGTATTGTCCGGCTGCGTCGACCTAATCGATGGCGCTCACGCGCCACCCACCCTCATCCAACTTCGGGGTCCCCACAAAGTATTACTTTGTGGGGTGCCCTTCGCCTAGCGTCTGCGACGCAAGGCTCCGTATCCTTCTCCCGCCCGGGCGGGAGAAGGGCAGTCCTTTAAACGCCAGAACGAATCGATCGGCCAAAGCGACGCGCCCGGCAGAAAGACGGTCCGCCGCAGCCCGGCATGGGCGTGGACGAAGCCGCCGGTGACCGCGACCAGCAGATGGAAATGCAGCGGCGCCGCGCGCACCAGGCACAGGTCTCCGGGGCCGCCGCCGGCGATCTTCGCGAAGCCTCGACCTTCGAACCACCGGTGCCAGCGCGCACCGTCACCACCGCGCAACGCGTAACCGGAAGGAACATCGTCCGCACCGCCCAGCGCCAGCGCGGCCAGGCCGATGCAATCGATCCCGCTCGCCGGATCGCGCCCGCCCAGACGAAAGGGAGTGCCGACCAGCGCCAGCGCGCGCTCGGCGATGGCGCTCTGCTCGCTCATCAGCGCCCTCCTGGATAGCGCGTGAGCAGATCATTGCCCGGCAGATGCGGTTCGCCGCGGAAATTGACGGCGTTGGCGAAGCGCGCCGCGCAGGTCGCGATCGAACGATCGCAACCTTCGCTCAGCAGCACCCGCGTGCCCGGTTCCACCGCAAGGGCGGGCGGTTGCGTCAGCCAGATCCTGGCCTCCTTGCCATCGGCGATATCGTGGATCGTCCCCGTGTTGCGACCGGATAGAAACCGCAGCCGGCCGAAACGATAAAGCGCGCCATCGGCTAGGCCCGAGAGGTCCAGCTGCTCCTGTTCCGCCAGAATTACCGGCCGTTCGCGGCGATGGCGCATCAGGTCCACGCCGCACTGCGCCCCGCCGAAATCGGCGCGGCAGCCGGGCGAGGTGCGCGGTGCCACCGGCCGGTCGAGCGCCGCGCCGGGCCCGCGCAGCTCCGCCTTGAACGCGTTGCCGCCGCGCGAAATCTCGCCGAGTTCGCCGCTCGCGAGCTGGCGCTGGCGCGAAGGATCGGTCCAGTCGACCAGCCGGATTTCCAGCGCCGCGCCGTCCCACCGCCCGGCGTTTAGATCCGCCTCGCTGATCGCATCGCTGGTGAGCCCGCCATCGACATCGAGCCCGTCGGCATCGAGCCGGACGTTCTCGACGATCGCGCTGGGCACCATGCCGGGACCGGCGCGGTGGAGCAGCCCGTCGATCACGAGATCGCGGTCGTGCGACGTAAACCCCAGCGCCACCCCGTCGCGCCGCCGCAAGGTCCAGGCGAAAGCGGTGGTGGCGCAGGGCTCGTCGAGCCAATGGGTCATGTTCGGCTCCAACGTCGATTTGATGATTTTAGAAAGCCAAACATCCCGGACATTTGGCATTATGAGACGTAGCGTCTGACTTGCTCGCAAGTCGCTGGGTGACTTGCTCGATAACTATGGAATTGCGCAAGCCCACCGCTAGAACGAGCTGGCGGCAGCAGCCCAGCTGCAATTTGGCCGCGGGACGGAGGTGATAACTATCGCAGAAATCAGTATCGCACTGGCAATTGCCTTGGTGGTAATTGCCTTTGCAACTTTGGTGCTTAAAATCATCGAGGTTGCTCGTCACAAGTGACGTGAGGGGGCCGGGCTGCAACCCGGCCTCCAATATAAAAGGGACGCAACCACTGCAATGGCGCGCCCCTTGAAACTTCGTTGATAACTGCCGCTATCAATATCGCATTGGCGACATAGCCGCTTGTCCCGCGAATGTCAATCTCAAGGCTGCGATATCGCGGAGCTGGCGACGCGTGTCAAAAGCCTATTCCTTCACCTCGATCAGCGGCACGCTCGCGATTTCGCGTGCCCCGTAGGTGGCCCCGGCGATATCCAGGCGGTCCTCGGCGAAGCGGACGGGCACGTCGAAGCGGTAGCCCGCGGTGATCGAAGCGCCCGCGGGCGGCGGTACGTCGAAGCGCAATATGCCGAGCGGCTGGAGCGTGAAACCCTGCATCTCCACGCCGTCCAGGGCCACGCGCACACTGCCGCCCACCGGCCTGGTGATCCGCCGCCGCTGCTCGGTGGCGCCCTCTTCATAGCTTTTGGTCAGCGGGAAATCGGTGGCAAGGCCGTCGCCCGTGGCAACATGCTGGTCGAACGGGCCTGGCTCGCCCGTCATGCCCGCCGAGCTGTGATCGGTAGGATCGGTGAAGCGAAAGCCCACCGCCGCGCCGCGGCGCGCGCGGAAGAAGGCGATCAGCCGCGCCGCATCCGCCTCTCCGCGAACGCCCGGTCCCGCATCGAAAGCGAGCCGCGCATCGGCCCAGTCGCTCGATCGGCGTTCGTGACCGGACAGGGTCGTCACGATGCCGGTCGAAAATTCCGGCGCGATGCTGGCATGCCGGCCGATCGCGATCGGGAAACGCACATCGTCGAAGCTACGCATATCGTCCTCCTCCAGCGTGAAAAAGGTGAAGCCGTCGCGCGCCACCTGCGGCAGCGCCCAGACATAGTTGCGGCCCGGCGTGCGCGTTTCGGCAAGCTCCACCGCGCGGGCGATCGCCTGCCACTGCGGCGCGTCCTCGGGCTTCAGCACGAAGCCCGCGAAATATTCCTGGGCCTCCGGCGGATAGCCGAGCCGCGCGGTCATCGCCGCGATGCCGACCGCCGTACCGGCATGGTCGCCCGCGACGGTCCAGTCATAATCTTCCAGCTGCAGCACGTCGAACGCGGGCGCGGCCCAGCCGAGCGGCACGTTCGCGCGCTGCGCGTCGGGGGCGTCGCGGCCGAGCACCGTGGGCAGATACACCAGCAGATAGAGCGTCGCGCCCACCGCGCCCGCCTCGCCGCGGACCGCATCGGCCAGCGCCGCGGTGGAGGCGGCGAGCATGTCCCCCGCTCTGTCGAGCATCGCCTGCTGAGCCGCCGTCTTGTCGCCCGCTATGTCTGGAATCGAAACGATGGCGTCGCCAAAGGCCGTCCATGCCGCCGCGTCGTAAAGGCAAATTCGTCCGCCTGCCCCGGACCCCGCTCCAGCGTCCGGCATGATCCACCACCAGGGCTCGCCGATCTGGAAGCGCACATGCTGCCCGGCATCGCGCTGGATCGCGGCAAAGGCGCGGCCCACCGTTTGCAAATAGCCCATCGCTTGCGGCTGGGCGGGCGAGAGCAAGGTCGAGGGCGGCTCCCAGCCCGTGCGCGCGGCATCGCCGTTTTCGGCGCGCTGCTTCCAGTCGTTCCAGCAATGCTCGTCGAACAGCTCGAAGCTGAGCGAGAAGATGGTCTCGAATCCCATGGCGATGGCCCGCGCCGCGAAATCGCGGTGCCAGGCGGCGCAGGGGGCGTTGAGCGTGCCGCCGGCCAGACTGACGTAGAGCCCCGGCCCGTTCGTCTCGAGCCGGAAATAATGGCTCATGCCGACATAATGGTTGACGATCCCGCGATAGCCGAGCGCGCGGATCTGCCGCAGCAACCGTTCGGGCGCCTGGTTGTAGGCGTCGTCATAGCCCGTCGCCATGCGCAGCTTATGCTCGGGCAGCATGGCATCGGCCAGACCGATCACCGCCCGCTCGCCATCGCAGGCAATGCCGGTAATCTCGACCCAGCCCCCGGCGGGCTGCGCCAGTCGCCCTGGTCGGCCGGTATAGGACGGAGGAACCAGCGAGACGAACATCCGGTCGATATCGTGCGGGTGCACCGGATCGGCCTCGCCCGGCAGCAGGAACCCGCCGTCGAGCGCGCTGAACGGCAGCGTGATCGCCGCGTCGGAAGGGATTCCGACGGCGTAATTCCACAGCCGCACATACCAGCTGCGCATGGCCCCGCTCGCGTCGCGTCCCTCGATGGTGAGCGTCGGCCCGTCGATCGCATCCAGCGGCATGATCCCGCTCGAGCGCCAGTGGAAGCGCAGCGTCAGCCGCGCATAGTCACGCACCGTCTCATAGGCGAGCAGCGGATGGTCCCAGCGGTCCTCGCTCTCCCAGATCAGTCCGGCCAGATCGTCGCTATTGTAAAAGACGGCATCCACCCGCAGCGCGCCGGGGCCGGTGGTGACGGTGGAGGCCATCATCGGGCGCGGGAAATCGACCGTCCAGAAGCGCGCGTCGAAGCGCGCCATATGGTCGCGTTCGACGACCTTTGCGTCGGCCGCCTTGGCCAGCCAGTGGGGCATGGGGGTCTCCCTTGAAATGTGACGTCATTCCGGACTTGATCCGGAATCCAGAGCCCAACAGCAGTGCCATCCCGCCCTGGACCCCGGATCAAGTCCGGGGTGACGTTGTTGTTGGTGATAAGAATCATCCCTCCAGCGCGCGCTTCACCGCCCGCGCCACCTGCCGGCTGGAGCGTTGCAGCGCCTGCGGAGCGCCGCCGCCGCGATCGGCGATGTTGACGGTGAGGTTCACCACCGGCCCGGCCCCCGGCCCGCCGGTTTCCACCCTGCCGCTCGATGTCGGCACGAACCATTCCGGCCCGCGCTCGCCTACCCGGTACGCCCGGCCGGGCGATACCGGGCCGCCGGTCGCCCGGCCCGGCGCGCCGATCAGCTGCCCCAGGATCGCACCGAGCGACGCCCCGCCACCTGAGCCGCCGCTCCCCCGACCGCCGCCGCCGAACAGCGACCCGATCCCCGACTGCACCGCCGCCGCCGCGATCTCGGCCAGCGCCGACAGCGCCACGTCGCGCAGCTCCTCGAAGCCGAACTGCCCGCGCCGGATCGCACCCGACAGCCCGCGTTCGAGCGCGTTTCCCGCGCGTTCGAGCCCGTCCGCCAATGGCCCGTCGAGCTCGGCGCGCATCGCTTGCACGTCGCGGGCGAAGCCCTGCGTATCGGCGCGCACGCCGACGACGAGGGTTTCGAGTTCTTCATCCATCATTCGTCTCGCTTTCGATCGGGGCCATCGGGGAATTCCTTCATCAATGCGGCAAGGTCCGGCCCGCCGGACTGATCGGCCGGCGGCATGAAGATGGCGGCCAGTTCGGCCGGGGTGGCGGACCAGAAATCGTCCGGCCGCCAGTGCAGGATGAGCGCGGCATGGGAGAAGAGGGAGAGAGCGGCCCGTTGGAAGCGGGCGTCGTCATTCGTCTTCATAGCCGTCATTCCGGGCTTGACCCGGAATCCAGGAGCCCAACCGGATTGCCCTTCCGCCCTGGATCCCGGATCAAGTGGGTCCATCAAAGTTCTACTTTGATGGGTGCCCATGTCCGGGATGACGGTCTTTGGCGTGAGGGTACGCATCTCACCGCCCCTGCAATATCTGCTTCAGCAGCACGCGCAGCGCCGGGGTCAGCGCCGCCAGCCCCGCTTCCGACAATGCCTCGCCGAACCGCTCGCGCGTCAGCGCTTCGGGCGGCCCATGCAGGCAATGCCAGAACAGCGCCGCCAGCTCGCCCAGCCGCAGCTCCCCCGCCGCCGCGCGCTCGACCAGCGCGAACAGCGGCCCGAGCTCCTCCTCGGCCGCCACCAGCGCCGCGAAGGTCGGGCGCAGGACGAGCGTCTCGCCGCCGATGCGCAAGGGCGCTTCTCCGCGGGCTGGGTTGGAACGGTTGGGATTGACTGGGTTGGTCATGTCGATTCTCCTTTAGATCCTCCCCGGAACGGGGGGGGACCGCCAGCGAAGCTGGTGGTGGAGGGGCCGAAGCGGTGCCTCTCGGAGCAAATGTCCCGGCCCCTCCGTCACGCTGCCTTGCGGCAGCGCGCCACCCCCCCGTCCCGGGGAGGATTTCGAAGGCAGGGGAGGATTTACAGGCTCGCCACCGCGCCCGAGCTTTCCAGGCTCAGCGTGTAGTTGCGCTCGCCGTTGTAATCGCCGGCATAGTCGAGGCGGCTGACGAGAAAACGCCCGCGCATGCGCTCGCCGCTCTCGAAGCTCAGCTCGTAATCGTCGATCGCGCCGGCCAGCGCGTGGGCGCGCAGCCGCGTCTCGGCGTCGGACCCGGTAAAGATGCCCGCGCCCGACACGCTGACCGATCGCACGCCCGCGCCGGGCAGCAGTTCGCGCCAGCCGCCGCTATCCTTGTTGGTGACGTTCACCGCCTCGCCGTTGATCGACAGCTGCGTGGTGCGCAGCCCGGCGACGGTGGCGTAGGCCGGGCTCGCCGCCCCGTCGCCGATCTTGAGTAGGAAGGCGCTGCCTTTTTCGGCCGGCATGATGGTTCTCCTTTTGGTGAAACAAAATCCTCCCCGCGCGAAGCGGGGGGAGGGGGACCGCTCGACGCAGTCGAGGGGTGGAGGGGTAAGCCGCGCGATGAAGCGAAAGGGCGCTGGAAGGGGCGTTGCGCTGTTCACCCCTCCACCATGCTGCGCATGGTCCCCCTCCCCGAGCGAGCTCGGGGAGGATTTAGGTGGCCAGAACCCGCGCGCGGAATTCGATCAGGCGGCGGCGGCGCTTGCCCTCGTCGCTCGCCAGCTCGCGCCCATAGACGATGCTCGCGACGCGCCAGCCGGGCAGATCGCGCGGCAGGGCCAGGATCGCGGTTTCGGCGGCATCGGCCAGCGGACCGAGCGGCGAGGGATCGGCCTGATCCACCTCGATCAGCACCGCCAGCCGCAATTCGCGGCCGCGCGCGGTCTTGGTGCTCCAGTCGACCGAGGCGATGTCGGGCACCGACAGGAACGGCGGCTGCGCGCCGGGCGGCACGCGGCCATAGACCCCGTTGGCTTGCTCGCCCAGCAGCGGGTCCGCCCGGAGCGCCGCCAGCGCCGCCGCGCGCAGGACCGTCGCCGCGCTCATCGCAGCCAGCTCCCCGGCCAGCGTGCCCACGCATCGGCGAAGAGCCGCGCCCGCAGCCGCCTGGCCCGCACGGTCACGCCGCGCGCATCCTCGGAAACCTCCGCGTCCGGCAGCGCCTCGCCATAGATTTGCGCCAGCAGCGCCTTGCGCCGCTCCACGCGCCGCGCCGCCATGTCGGTCCCGCGCCGCGACAAGGCGCGCGTCACCCGCTCCGCCCCGCTCATGCCAGCACCATGCGGCGATAGGGCCGCCACAGGGCGGCGACGGCGGCGGGCGGCGGGGCGGCGCCGCCGCGCTCGCTGTAACCATGCGCCGCCAGCCGGACGATGCCCTGGCGCAGCGGCTCGGGCACGCCGTCCCAATAGCCCGCGATCCCGGCGTTGTAACGCACCCGCACCCGCCCGGCGGCGCCGGGCCGCTCGATCCGGATACGCCCGCCGCCGTCGGCGGCGATATCGAGCGCATAGGCAGCGACCGGCAGCGCGATATCCGGCCCGTCGGCGAGCAGCCCGTCGACCGCGTCGATCGCGATCACCGGGCGATGCGTCAGCACGTGCCAGCCCGAACCCGCGGTCGTCACCTCGGCGATGTCGCGCACGATCAGGGTCACGCCCAGGAAGCGCTCGCACAGCTCGTAGGCGATGCGCAGCTGTTCGCCGAGGGCTGCATCCTCGGTTTCGACCGAGATGCGCAGATATTGCTTCAGCGACGCGAGCGCGGCAGGGCCGGGATCGGGCGCGGTCGTCGTAACCAGACCGGGGGGAAAGCGCATGGGAACGGCCTTTCGGTTGAGGATGAAAAAAGCCCGCATCCGGCGGGGAGACGGCCGGATGCGCGCACGGCCTTGGTGGGCCGGTCTAAATCCTCCCCGGAACGGGGAGGTGGCGCGATGCCGACAGGCATCGTGACGGAGGGGCCGAAGCGGTTCCTTCGCAGGGGGCAAGCTTTGCGATGCCAGCGCCCCGGCCCCTCCACTGGGTCCCCATGAAGTGTTACTTCATGGGGCAACCCCTCCACTGGGTCCCCATGAAGTGCTACTTGATGGGGAAACCCCTCCACTGGGTCCCCATGAAGTGTTACTTCATGGGGAAACCCCTCCACCCCCGACTGCGTCGGCGGTCCCCCTCCCCGCTGGGTCCCATCAAAGTAGTATTTTGATGGGTGCCCGTTCCGGGGAGGATTTGCCTCAGCTCGCCGAGAACCGCAGCAGCTTGATCGCCTCGGCGTTCATCACCTGGCCGCCGACGCGCTTGGTCGCGTAGAAATGCACGAACGGCTTGTTGGTGAACGGATCGCGCAGGATGCTGGTGGCGGTGCGCTCGGCGATCAGATAGCCCTCGCGGAAATTGCCGAACGCGATGGCGGGCGCGTCCGCCGCGATGTCCGGCATGTCCTCCGCCTCGACCACCGGATAGCCGAGCAGCGTGTCCGGCCGTCCGGCGGCGAGCGAGGGCTGCCACAGGAACGCGCCGTCGGCGGTCTTGAACTTGCGGATGCGCGCCAGCGTGGCCGAGTTCAGCACGAACGCCGCGCCCTGACGGTAGGCCGGCCTGAGCGCGTGCACCAGATCGACCAGCGTGTTTTCCGGATTGGTTGTCCGGAAGCTTCCCGCCGAACCGCTCGGAAAATATTGCAACTCCCCGAACGCGCGCATGTCGTCCGGATAGTCGCTGACCGGGGCGGCGAGAAAGCCCCTGGGCTGGTTCACCCCCGTGCCGTTCACGAACGCCGCGCCCTCGGCCCGGGCGAATTCGCGGGCGATCTCGTCGGCGAGCCAGGCCTGCACGTCGAACGCGGCATCGTCGAGCATCGCCTGGCTGGCGGCGGGGTTGGCGTAGAGCTCGCCGGTCGGCGGCGCGATTTCGGCGAAATCGGGCGTGTCGGTCTCCGGCCGCGCCGCCGTCTCGCCGACCCAGCCCGACGGCGTGCCGCCGGTGGTCACCAGCTTGCGGTAGCCCGCCGTGCCGGTCTGCACCACCGTGGCGATCGACCGGATCGGCGAGATGTCGAGCAGCGAGCGCCCGATCAGCGCGTCGATCTGCCGCGGCACGGCGTAGCCGCCTTCGGGACCCGAAGCGCCGCTCATCGCCTTCACCTCGGTCTCGCGGCCCCGGCGCAGATAGCCCTCGATGAAGCTCTTCACCTCGGGCGCGGCGGCAACCGGCGCATCGCCCGGCTCGCCCGCGGCAGCGCCCGCCAGCACCGGCCGCGCGGCGGCGGCGGCGACCTTGTCCATGCGGGCGCGCAGCCCGCCCACATCGGTCTTGAGCTGATCGACGTCGGTCCGCAGCCCGCCGATCTTGGCCGCGTGCTCGTCGGCGCGGAGCACCGCCTCGAACGAGGCCTCCAGCGGATCGGGCTGCGGCGTCATCGCCGGCTGGGAGAGCGCGTCGGTGGTCGTGATATCCATGGGTAATTCCTTTCTTGGGGTGGATTCTGGACGAAAAAAAGCCGCCCGGTGGGGCGGCGCTGGGTGGTCGGACGAACAGGCTAACCCGATCGGAGGTGTATTTTGGCCAGCGCCTGCATCGGCAGCCGCACCAAACTCACCTCCACGAGATCGAGTTGCAGCAGGCGCCGGGGACGCTCGCCCTCGCTCGCCCTCACGCGGTAGCCGAAGCTGAGCCCGCCGTGCCAATCGCGGCGGGCGAGCGCGGCGCCTTCGGGCGTCAGCGCGGCGATCACGCGCAGGCCCTTGCGGTCCTCGGCCGCATAAGTGACGGTGCCGATGCGGCGCAGCGGATCGTGCTGCCACAGCAGCGGCAGCGCGCCGGGTTCGATCGCCGCGAGGCTCTGGGTAAACGCGCCCGGTTCGATGACGTCGCCGCCGCGGTCCTCGATATGGAAGATCGCGGCGTATCCGGCGATGCGGAGGCTGCTCCCCTCCCGCGCGCGGGAGGGGTTGGGGGTGGGCGCGCGGTCCGCAGGATCGCGCTCCGACGATCGCAAAACGGGCCCACCCCCGGCCCCTCCCGCGAGCGGGAGGGGAGAAAACAAGGCGGGCCCGCCCGCTCCTCCCGCGAGCGGGGAGGGAGAAAACAAGGCGGGCCCGCCCGCTCCTCCCGCGAGCGGGAGGGGAGCAAGGAGACCGCTCACCGCACCCACTCCCCGGCCCCGAGCCGCACCGCGATCCCGATCAGCAGCAGCGCCAGCAGGCCCTTGACCAGCCAGTCGAGCGCCGCCTTCAGCGCGCCGCGCTTGGCCTCGCGCCACGCCGCCAACAGCTGGCGCAGTTCCTTGACGTCCGCGTGCGCCGCGCCGTCGGACAGGCCCAGCCGTTCCAGCGCGCGCGCCGCGCCGGCGTCGCTCGCCTCCTCGATGATCGCGCGCAGCGTCACCACGTCGATCCCCTCGCGCTTGGCCTCGGCGGCGAGCCCGGCCAGCATGTCGTCGGTCTTCATGTGCAATCTCCTCGATCCTCCCCACCCCGTGGGAGGGGGGTTGTCAGAGCCCCAGCATTTCCCGCTTTTCCTCGCGGGTCAGGAAATCCGCCGCGGTCACGCTGGCCCAGAGCCGCTCGCGGTCCTCGGCCAGCGCCGGGATATCGTCGATCGGCACGGTCAGCGCGGCGCCCGGAAACCAGCCCGCCAGCCCCTCGCCGAGCGCCTCGCAGATCGTCTGCGCCAGCGGCAGCAGGGTGAGCCGCCACAGCGCCTTGTTCGCCTCGCGGTAGTTGGCGTAGCTGTTGTCGCCGGGCAGGCCGAGCAGCATCGGCGGCACCCCGAAGGCCAGCGCGATCTCGCGCGCCGCGGCCTCCTTCAACCCCGCGAAATCCATGTCCGCCGGGGTCAGCGCCATCGGCTGCCAGCTGAGCCCGCCTTCGAGCAGCATCGGCCGCCCGCTGTTGCCCGGCCCCTGATAGGAGCCCTCCAGCTCGGCCTTCAGCCGCGCGAACTGTTCGGGCGAGAGTTCCGCGCCGTCGCCCGGATTAAAGATCAGCGCGCCCGACGGCCGCGCGGCGTTGTCGAGCAGCGCGCGGTTCCAGCGGGTCGCGGCGTTGTGCACCGCGATCGCCTCGGCCGCCGCGCCGAGACAGCCCAGCCCGTAATGATCGTCGAGCGGATGATAGCCCTTGATGTGCACGATCTGCGGCCGCCCGTCCGCGCCGACCGCGTCGATCGCCTCCACCGCTTCGCCGGCGCGATACCGGAACACCGCGGGCCAGCCGCGCGCGTCGGGCAGGATGGTCACCCGGTCGGGGCGCAGCGCGAACAGCTCCGCCGGCTCGCCTGCCCCGCGCAGAATCCGCACGAACGCGTTGCCGTGGAGCAGCAGCTG
Source organism: Novosphingopyxis sp. (assembly GCF_965218915.1). Lineage (GTDB taxonomy): Bacteria > Pseudomonadota > Alphaproteobacteria > Sphingomonadales > Sphingomonadaceae > Novosphingopyxis. The sequence continues at coordinate 2,859,743 of NZ_OZ244708.1, forward strand.
CGCGCTCACCGTCTCGAACAGGCGCTGGCCCGCGCTCGACGCATTGGCGAGCGCGGCGAGGCCGGGCGCGGCGCTGGTCACGGCCAGGCCGCCGACGCCCTCGGCCACGATCCGCACCGCACGCTGCGCCACGTGATTGCGCTCGTAGCCGGCGCGGATCGAGGCTTCATAGGAGAAGGGCGCGTCATCGGTGAACGATGCGCCCCAGGGCGAGCTGAACCAGCGCGCCAGCCGCGGACGTTCGGCCGCGCCCGCGCCTTTGAAGGCGAGGCGCAGGGAGTTGAGAATGGTCATGATGATGTCCTTTTGAATTGGCGATTATGTACCTTGCAAACCCGTTTCATTTGTTCGTCACCCCAGCGAAAGCTGGGGTCTCGGGCGGGATCGCCATGAGGCTTGAGATGCCAGCAAAGAAAGGCGGAGCCATGCCGTTTCTGAATTTCCATCCGACTGGGTTTGCAAAGCACATAATCGCCTTTGAATTGGATCCTCCCCGTTCATGGGGAGGTGGCGCGCGCGAAGCGCGTGACGGAGGGGGCTCTCGTTCGAGAGCAACGCGCGATCCGGAGAGCCCCCTCCACCATTCGCTTCGCGAACGGTCCCCCTCCCCGTTCCGGGGAGGATTTTGCGTATTCACAGCCAGCGCACCCGCGCCGTCGCCCGCCTTGGGCCCAGCAGCAGCTCGCCCAGCGCCCAGACCGCGGCGTCGGCGCGGTCGGGCGAGCGGCCCGGGCCGGCATAGCCGCCGTTCACGAGCAGCCCGCACAGCTGGTCCTCCAGCTCCGGAAAGCAGCCCGCATGGCGCACCTTGTCGGTCTCGTAGAGCGTGGCCACCGGTTCGGCCCGCTCCGTCTTGCTCCGGCTGGCGTGCACCCGTTTCACCGGCAGCACCGCGTCGGCCGCGCGCAGCACGTTCTCGACCATCGCGCCGCCCTGATTGACCTCGGCGATCACCCGGTCCGCGCCCCATTCCCTGGCGGCGCGCGCCACCGCGCGCGCCCAGCCCGCCGGGCCTTCGCCCGCCACGCTGCAGTCGGCGAGCACCACCGCGCGGTCCGGCCCGGTCAGCGCGGCGACGACGATCCCGCAGGCATCGCCCGCCCCCGCCCCCGCCGGCGGATCGACGCCGACGACCACGCGGCGGCGGTCCTTCACCTCCGGCACCGCGCAGCGCCGCGCCTCCAGCAGCGCGCGGCCCCACAGCGCGCCTTCGACATCGTCGATCAGCTCGCCCGACAGCTCCTGCCGCCCGAAATTGCTGGCGCCGTATTCCGCCTCCAGATCGGCGATCACATCGCCATCGAGATGCGGGTTGTCCCGCGTGGCGCCGCGCGTCTCGACGAACCTTTTCATCGCCATGACCTGCCGCATGATCGGAACGCTGCGCGGCGTGGTGGTGACGACCGCGCGCGGATTGGACCCGAGCCGCAGCCCGAAGATCAGATTGTCCCACGCCGGCTTGGCCTGGCGCCACTTGGCCAGCTCGTCGCACCAGGCGGCGTGATGTTCCGGCCCGCGCAAGACGTCCGGCGTTTCGGACGAATAGACCGTGGCCACCGCGCCGGACGGAAAATGCACCTCGCCCGCGCCTTTCTTCCAGCGCGGCCGTTCCCAGCTGCGCGCCACGTTCAGCAACCCGCTGCGTCCCTCGACCATCACGCGCCGCGCATCCTCGCTGGTCGCGCCGACCAACGCGATGTGCGCGTCCGGATTGAGCCTTGCGAATTCGCTCACCCATTCCGCCCCCGCCCGCGTCTTGCCGAAGCCGCGCCCGGCGCGGATCAGCCAGACGCGCCAATCTCCCCCCGGCATGCGCTGCCCGCCATGTTCGAAGCCGTGCCACCGCTCGGACAGTTCGAGCTTGAAATGGGGCGGCATGCGGCCGAGCACCATGCGCTGACCGGGCTCGTCCAGCGATATGAATTGGGCGAGGGCTTCGCTGCGGCCGCCGGTCAAGCCAATCGCTCCCGTTGCCTTTTCAGCACCGCGATGCGGTCTATGATCAGCTCGTCCACTTCGTCGGACGTCGGAATATGGCGGACGTTGATATTCGCGCCGCCCCCGGCGGCGACATTGGCCTTGTGCCTGCTCAGCAAGTCCATCGCTTGCGATACGGTCATGTCGGCGAACAGGGCGGAGCCGCCTTGATCCGGCGCGTCGTCCGGCGCCCATTCGCCGTCATTGGACTCGTGCGCGCCGGTCAGCCGCAACGCGCGGCGCAGCAAGGCGGTCTCCAGTCGCTCATAGCCGATGCGCAGGGCCGCCTGCCAATGCGCCGCGAACTCCGGATCGCGGTCGCGCAGCTTGTAAGCGGTGTGCGCCGACCGGCCCGCCGCTTGCGCCGAAAGCTTGACGTTGCAGCTGTCCGCCAGCGCGTTCAGAAACATCGTGCGCCGCTTGTCGGTCCATCCGTCCTTGCGCACCCTGCGCCGCTGCAATGGCAGGCCGCGCTGCGGCCCGATCAACGTCTCCGTCATGACATTCTCCCAATTCCAGACCGGGCATGAAAAAGGCCCCCGCCCGACAGGCGGGAGCCGACGCCCCGAATCGCATTATCTCGATCGTTCCTATATGTGCCATATTAGCGTGACGATGTCAAGCGATTTGTTCCTTTTTGGTTATATGGACTTCCATCCTCCCTCCCGCTTGCGGAAGAGGAACGAGCCCCGGACTTGATCCGGGGCGCAGTGGTGAGGGCGCTTCGCAGCGCCGCGACGACCCATCGCTGGCGCTGACGCGCCACCCACCCTCATCCAACTTCAGCTAAGAGCTTCGCTCTAAGCTTGCGTATCCTTCTCCCGCCCGGGCGGGAGAAGGCTATTCTCTTCCCCTCTCCCGCTCGCGGGAGAGGAACGAGACTTAGTCGGCGCGAAGCGGCGGCTTAGTCGCAGTGGTGAGGGCGCTTCGCAGCGCCGCGCCGGAACATGACCGACGCCGAAACGCGGCCGATACCGACGAGTTCGTGGTCGATCCCTGCCTCCCGGCAGAACACCAGAACTTTTCTGACAAATGGCGAGAATGACGAGCCGTAGAGTTTCATGAAATTGCGCCTTTGGTGAGGTGAACGGGCCACGAGCCCAAGGCGCCGCTCCGCCCGGTCGAGGACGGACGGCCTCAGTCCTCCCGCCGCCGGTAGCGGAAGTACCAGACCTCGCGGCCCTGCGCGCGCGCCTTGGCTTCGTAGCGCGTTTCGGTCCATCCTCCCGGCCGGGTGAGAAAGTCCGCGGGCCGATCGCACAGCCATTCGAACTCGGCACGCTCCCGCATCACCATCAGCGCATGCCGCAGATACACCGGATGGTCGGTGCCGAAACGAAATTCGCCGCCGGGTTTCAGCTTGGCCGCGATCAGGTCGACCGGCCCCGGGTTCATCATCCGCCGCTTGGCATGGCGGGCCTTGGGCCAGGGATCGGGATGCAGCAGATAGACGAAGCTCAGCGACCCGTCCGGCATGCGCGCCAGCACGTCGAGCGCATCGCCGTGGTGCAGCCGGATATTGGGCAGCGCGCGGTCCTCGATGTGCGCCAGCGCCGCCGCCACGCCGTTGACGAAGGGCTCCGCGCCCACGAACAGGTGATCGGGCAGCAGGTCGGCGCGCGCCGCCATGTGCTCGCCCGAGCCGAAGCCGATCTCGAAATGCAGCGGCCGGTCCGTTCCCGAGAGCGCCCGGGCGGTCACCGGCCCCTCGCCGGGCACCGCGATCCGCGGCAGCAGCGCGTCGATCAGCCGCTGCTGGCGCCCCCGCAGCGATTTGCCCCTGGACCGGCCGTAGAGCCGGTTCAGCGTGGTCGGGTCGCCCTTCTTATAGGCCGTCATTGGTGCAGGCCGTCATGGGCGGCGGATCAGAACGCCGCCTTGAGCTGGTCGGCGAGGTCGGTCTTTTCCCACGGGAACAGGTCGCCCTGCACGTCGCGGCCGAAATGGCCGTAGGCGGCGGTCGGCTGGTAGATCGGCCGGTTGAGCCCCAGCTGCGTGCGGATGCCGCGCGGGGTGAGGCGCACGAGCTGCGGCAGCAGGGTCTCCAGCTTGGCGGGGTCGACCGAACCGGTATTGTGCATGTCGACGTACACCGACAGCGGCTCGGCCACCCCGATGGCGTAGCTCAGCTGGATCGTGCAGCGCGCGGCGAGCCCCGCGGCGACGACGTTTTTGGCCAGATACCGCGTGATATAGGCGGCCGAACGGTCGACCTTGGTCGGGTCCTTGCCGCTAAACGCACCCCCGCCATGCGGCGCCGCGCCCCCGTACGTATCCACGATAATTTTTCTGCCGGTGAGCCCGGCATCGCCGTCCGGCCCGCCGATTTCGAAGCGGCCGGTGGGGTTGACGTGGATCACCGTGTCGTCGCCGACGAAACCGTCCGGCAGCACATCGTCGAACACGCCTCGGATATAGTCGGTGAGCCTGCCGTAGAGCTTCGCGTCACCCTCGCCGCCATGATGGTAATAGCCTGGCGCGTGCTGGGTGGAGACGACCAGCGCCTCGGCGCCGACCGGCTTGCCGTCCGCGTAACGCAGCGTCACCTGGCTCTTGCTGTCTGGCTCCAGGAAGTCGGCCGCGCCCGATTTGCGGTCCGCCGCCATGCGCGAGAGGATCTTGTGGGCGTAATCCAGCGTCGCCGGCATCAGGTCGGGCGTCTCGTCGCAGGCGAAGCCGAACATGATGCCCTGGTCGCCCGCGCCCTCGTCCTTGTTGTCCTTCGCGTCGACGCCTTGCGCGATCTCGCTCGACTGGCCGTGCAGATGATTCTCGAATTCCAGCGTCTCCCAATGGAAGCCGTCCTGTTCGTAGCCGATATCGCGCACCGTACGCCGCGCCGCCTCCTCGATCGCCTGACGCGCGCCCGGCGCCCAGCCATGGGTCAGCCGGTGCACGGCGGCGTCGTAGAGCGGCTGGCAGCGGATTTCCCCCGCCAGCACCACGCGGTTGGTGGTGGTCAGCGTTTCGCAGGCCACCCGCGATTCGGGATCGTTTTCCAGCATGAGATCGACGACCGCGTCCGAAATCTGATCGGCGACCTTGTCGGGATGGCCTTCGCTGACGCTCTCTGAAGTGAAGATGTAATCGCTGCGCATGGAGGAAATGCCTCTTCGATTTCGGGATGATATAAAGAATGCTTTATATGCGCCCTAGCGGGGCGCGCGCGCGCTTGCAATCCCGCCCGCGATCAGCAGCGCGGCGAGCAGGATGGCGAGCCAGTTGCCGAAGCGCGCAAAGGGCGTCGGCGCATGCGGGGGCGGCAGGATCGCGTCGATCCGCGCCTCCTCGCCCGGACCCAGCGATTGCAGGACCCGGCCGTCGGCATCGACCAGCGCGCTGATCCCGGTGGTGGTCGCGCGCACCAGCGGCAGCCCCTCCTCGATCGCGCGCATCCGCGCCTGCTTCAGGTGCTGCGGCGGACCCCAGGCGCCGAACCAGCCATCGTTCGACGGGTTGAAGATGAAGGCGGGGCGATCCTTCCCGTCCACGACACGGCCGGAAAACACGATCTCATAACAGATCTGTACGCCCATTTTCGGCTCGCCCGGCAGCGGCAGAGTGCGAGGACCGGGACCGGGATCGAAATCGAGCGCGCCTGCGACGAGCCGCGACAGGCCGATCGGCTCGAGCAGGCCGCGCATCGGCAGATATTCGCCATATGGCACGAGATGCGCCTTGGCATAGCTGCCGATTCGATTGCCGCTCGGCCCGATCGCGGTGACGACATTGCGCGCGCCGGTGAGCCGGTCGCCGGTCAGCTCCAGATCCTGCGCGCCGGTGATCAGCAGGCCCCCGCGCGCGATGTCGGCGATCCGCGCGCGCGCCAGCTCGGCCGCGGCGCCGTAGGTGGTGTTCATGTAGAACCGCCGCGGATAGCCGCTTTCGAGATAATCGGGGATGGCGCCCTCGGGCCAGAAGACGAGGTCGAACGGAGGCGCCCCCGGATCGGGCCGCGACAGCCGGACCAGACGCTGAAAGAACTCCTCGTAGCGCGCGGAATCGTTGGCGATGTCCTGCCCGATATTCGGCTGGACGATGGCGATGTGCGAACCGGATTCCGGGAGCGGATCGCTGAGCGCGTTTTTGGGAACGAACATCGCGGCGATGACCGCGAGGCTGGCGGCGCCCAGCGCCCATCCGGCGCGGTCGCGCTTGCCGATATGTCCCGCCAGCGCCAGCAGTCCGGGTACCAGCAGCAGCAAGCCCGACAGACCGTAGGTGCCGATCAGCCGCGTCAGCTGCGGCAGCATCCCGTTGTCGACGACCATGCTCGACAGCGGGTTCCACGGAAAGCCGGTGAACAGCCATCCGCGCATCCATTCGGTGAGAATCCACAGGCCGGCAAAGCCCAGAATGAAGGCGATCGGCCGCCCCCGCGCGATCCACCACGCACCAAGGCCCGCCAGCGCAGGGAAGACCGCGAGATAGACGGACAGCAGCACCACCGCGATCCAACCGAGCCAGGCCGGCATTTCCGCCTGATAGGTGAAGGCGGTGGCGATCCAGTTCAGCCCGACGGAAAAATGCGTGAGCCCGAACAGCCAGCCGATCAGAAACGCGCGGCGCTTGTTGCCGGCTTCGAACAGCAGCCGGATCAGCAGCGCGAAGGCGAACAGCGGCACGGCGACGAAGCCGTAATGCGGGGCGAACCCGATCGCCGTGAAGACTCCCGCCAGCGCGGCCAGCGCATAGGGATGACGTTGCGCGAATTGCCGAAGCTCGGATCGGGTGGTGGGCACATCCATGATCGGTTGCCCCTCTGCCCCGGACGCGATCCGCCTTGCAAGTGTTTCCCTGCCCCCACTCATGGCGGGTCGGGCGGGCGCGTTTCCCGCTCCGCAACTTTGTCCTGTCCTACATCGCGTCTTTTGGCTTAGACTACGTCTCATGGAACGCCCCGCTCCGATCGTCCCAGCCTCATCGCCCCGTGCGGGCTTCGGGGGAGGGCCGACAAGGGGGGGACGTATCGCGCCTTTTGTGACCTTCCGGCTTTCCGCCGGCCGGCTTGGAACCGAATCGCCGGTGAAACGACCGCGCGGTTCGCCGACCGGAGAGAACACATGAAAGCCTTTTTGCTCGCTCTGCCCCTGCTCGGCATCGCCGCGCCGGTTGCCGCCGAGACCATCCTGGCCGGCAATCTGATCGCCGACGCCGCGTCCGAGCCGATGGGCCCGGCCACCATCGTGGTGGAGGACGGCCGGATCGTCTCGATCACGGCCGGCATCGATCGCACCGCGACCGGCGCGGACGTGATCGACCTGTCGGACAAGACCGTGCTGCCCGGCCTGATCGACATGCACGTCCATCTCACCGGCGATCCGGGCGGCGACTTCTGGAAGGAAGCGACCGAGCCGACCGAATGGGGCGTGGTGGTCGGCGCCAAGAACGCGCGGAAAACCGTGAAGGCGGGCTTTACCACCGTGCGCGATGTGGGCTCGGCGCAGGAAACCGCCTTCGTTCTACGCCGGGGCACCGCCGAGGGGCTGATCGAAGGGCCGCGCATTCTGGCCTCCGGTCCGCCGCTGTCGATCATCGGCGGACATGGCGACGTCAGCGGCTTCACCCCTGAAGTGAATCTGGTTCTCGATCCCGGTTTCACCTGCACCGGCGCGGTCCAGTGCGCCGCCAAGGTGCGGCTCGCCAGCCAGAACGGCTCCGATCTCATCAAGATCACCGCGACCGGCGGCGTGCTCAGCCAGCAGGGCCGCGGGCTCGGCGCCCATTTCACCGACGAAGAAATGACCGCCATCGCCGATACCGCCCACAGCCTCGGCCTCAAGGTCGCCGCGCATGCCCACGGCGCGCGCGGCGTGGAGGCGGCGGCGGCGGCGGGCATCGATTCGATCGAGCACGGCACATTCGCCGACGAGCAGGCGCTTGAGGTGATGAAGGAGAAAGGCACCTATCTCGTGCCCACGCTCCTGGCCTTTCGCGGCGTATCCGAGGGACTGGGCAAAGGCATCTACACCCCGGTGGTCGAGGACAAGATCCGCATGACGCTGAGCGAGGTCGGCAAGGCCGTCGGTATCGCCAAGCGGCTGGGCGTGCCGATCGCGTTCGGCACCGATGCCGGCGTGTTCGCGCATGGCCGCAATGCCGAGGAGTTCCAGATGATGGTCGACGCCGGGCTGACCCCGCGCGAGGCGCTGGCCAGCGCCACCACGGTCGCGGCGCGGCTGCTCGACATGGAAGGCGAGGTCGGCAGGATCGCGCCGGGTTTTTCGGCGGATATCATCGCGGTGGAGGGCAATCCGCTGGAGGACGCGACCACGCTGCAGCATGTCGACTGGGTCATGGTACGCGGGGTGGTGATGGAGTGACCGCAATAGCCCTCTCCCCTTCAGGGGAGAGGGTTGGGAGAGGGGAAGTGCCGTTTCGCGCCCCTCTCAACTTCGACTAGCTGCCGAAGCAGCAAGTCTTCGTATCTCTCCCCTGAAGGGGAGAGAGGTCACAGCACCTCGAACAGCCCCGCCGCGCCCATGCCGCCGCCGACGCACATCGTCACGACGACATGTTTTGCGCCGCGGCGCTTGCCCTCGATCAGCGCGTGCCCGGTGCAGCGCGCGCCGGTCATGCCGTAAGGGTGCCCGATCGAGATCGAACCGCCGTTGACGTTGAGCAGTTCGTCCGGAATGCCGAGCTTGTCGCGGCAATAGAGCACCTGCACCGCGAACGCCTCGTTCAGTTCCCACAGGCCGATGTCGTCGACCTTGAGGTCGAAGCGCTCGAGCAATTTGGGAATGGCGAAGACCGGGCCGATGCCCATCTCGTCGGGCTCGGTGCCCGCCACCGCCATGCCGACATAGCGGCCGAGCGGGGTCAGGCCCTTCTGCTCGGCCACCGAAGCTTCCATCAGCACGCTGGCCGCGCTGCCGTCGGAAAGCTGGGAGGCGTTGCCCGCGGTAATCGAGGTGCCTTCGCCCATCACCGGCTTCAGGCCGCTCAGGCCCTCCAATGTGGTTTCGGGCCGGTTGCCCTCGTCCTTGCTGATCGTCACTTCCTTGTCGGAAATCTCGCCGGTTGCCTTGTCCTGCACCTTCATCACCGTGGTCACCGGCACGATCTCGTCGTCGAACTTGCCCGCGGCCTGCGCGGCGGCGGTGCGCTGCTGCGAGCGCAGGGCGTATTCGTCCTGCTGTTCGCGGCCGATGCCGTAACGCTGCGCCACCGTCTCGGCGGTCTGCAGCATCGGCATGTAGATCGCGCCGTGCATGGCGAGCAGTTCCGGATCGGGCGCGACCCGCATGTCCTTGGTCTGCACCAGCGAAACCGACTCCAGTCCGCCCGCGACGACGCAGTCCATGCGATCGATGACGATCTGCTTGGCGGCGGTGGCGATGCTCATCAGGCCCGACGAACATTGCCGGTCGATCGTCATGCCCGGCACGGTGACGCCCAGCCCGGCACGCAACGCGATCTGGCGCGCGACGTTGCCGCCCGTGGTGCCCTGCTGCAGCGCGGCGCCCATGATGCAGTCGTCCACCTCGCCGCCGTCGATCCCGGCCCGCTCGACCGCGGCCTTGACCGCATAGCTGCCGAGCGTCGGCCCCTGGGTATTGTTGAACGCGCCCTTATAGGCACGCCCGATGGCGGTGCGGGCGGTGGAAACGATGACGGCGTCACGCATGGGATATTCCTTTTGTTAAACAGGGATCGAACGGCTCGGAAGGATATTCGGGTTCGCTATGGGGCTGGAAGCGCTTCTTTTTATGGTTTCACGCAAAGACGCTAAGGCGCGAAGTTGTCATGATTATTGACAATACGTTTTATGCCTTCCTTGAAGGTGGCGCCACCAAAGTTCATCAAGAGGCCCAGCGGCAGGTCCAACAACCTCAAATAGGTTAGAACCTGTTTGCCATGAACCGGTTGCATTCGTTCGACCGACTTCAATTCTATCAGCAGCATGTCTTCGACGAGAATGTCCGCACGGAAACCTTCCCGGACTACGACGCCCCGATATCTAATTTCGACCGGCCTTTGCCGGTCAATCTTCAACCCGCGCCTTTCCAGTTCGGATGCCAGGACCGCTTCATAAACGGATTCCAGCAGACCTGGGCCTAAATCCCGATGGATATGAAAGCCGGCATCGACTGCGATCTTCGCCAGATTTTCAATTCGGCTGCTCAATTTCTTCTCTTTGCGGCTTTGCGTCTTTGCGTGAGAAACCCTTTCAAACGAAAAACTGGCTGATCCATTCGGCGATCAGCGCGGGCTTGTCCTGCCCCTCGATCTCGACGGTGAACAACTGCGTCTGCTGCCACTGGCCGGGGCGCTTTTCCTCCAGTTCCAGCAGCTTGAAGCGACCGCGCACGCGCGATCCGGATGGGACGGGGACAAGAAAGCGGACCTTGTTGCCGCCGTAGTTGACCCCCATTTTCAGACCCTCGGGCCGCGGCATGTCGGCCGCCGCCGCGAGGCGCGGGAGCAGCGACAGCGTCAGGAACCCGTGGGCGATGGTGCCACCGAACGGGGTCAGCTTCGCCCGCTCGGGATCGACATGAATGAACTGGTGATCGCCCGTCGCCTCGGCGAAGGTATCGATCATCGCCTGATCGACCGTCACCCAGTCCGATACGCCCAGCTCCTCGCCGATCCTGTCCTTCAGCGCCGCGGGCGCGATCGTTTCGGCCATGCCGCTCTCCTTTATCCGGTATGGCGCGACCATGGCGCTTCGCGGCTTTTTTCTCAAGCAAAACGGGTTGCCGTTACGGCAGGCAGATCCATTCCCGGTATGACTATCCTTCCGCCTCCCCCTCGATCCGCCGGACCGGCTGGACCTGCGGATAGGGCAGGATCATCTCGCCGTCGGGTGCGGCGGTGAAGGTGGTTTGCGTGGGATAGGCGAATTCGAGGCCCTCCTCGGCGAAGCGCGCGTAGATGGCGATGCCGACGCGGTGGCGCAGCGCGTAGCTGGCGGCGAAATCGGCCGGTCCGTCGAAATCGACCTGGAAGTCGATCGAGCTCGACCCGAAATCGACGAAGCCCGCGCGCACGAACGTCGCGCCGCAGCTTTCGATCACGTCCCGCAGAATGTCGGGCACCTTGTCCGCCTTTTCCGGCGCTGTCTGGTAGATGAGCGTGATCCCGAACCGCGTGCGCCGATATTGCCGGCGCGTCAGGTTCTCGATTTCCTTGTTCAGCAGATTGGCGTTGGAAATGATGATCAGTTCGCCGTTCACGGCGCGGACGCGGGTGGTCTTCAGGCCCACTTCCTCGACCGTGCCGGAAAAGCTGTCGAACTGGATCGTGTCGCCCTTGGCAAAGGGCTTGTCGAAGATGATCGCGACGGCCGCGAACAGGTCCGCGAAAATGCCCTGCGCGGCGAGGCCGATGGCGATGCCGCCAACGCCCAGACCCGCGACCAGCCCGGTCACGTCCACGCCCAGATTGCCGAGGATCGCCACCAGGGCGATGGCGAAGATGATGAAGCTGACGAAGATGTGGATCAGCGTCATCGCGCTGTCGAGCGTCTCGTGCGTCTCCTCGCCCGCATAGCTGCGCCGTTCGATGAAGCCGATGACCAGCTCGCGCACCCAGATCGCGATCTGCAGCACCACCGCGATGGTGAACAGGAAGCCGATCGTGCGTTCCAGCCAGCCGGGTGCATCGGCATAGGTCACCACCAGCTCGGCGGCGACCAGGAAGCGGAAGCTGCGCGTGGTCTTGGCGATCGCCCGGCCGATGATCACGCGGTAGCCGGTCAAGTCCTCGCTCCGGCGGACATAGCGCGATGCCAGCCGCTTGAGCGCGGACAGCAGCACGAACAGCACCGCCGCCACGGCCATGCCGATCAGCACTTCGACCCAGTGCAGCTGGAACCAGCTGGCGGTGGAATCCCAATAGTCGGTCACCTGCTTCCAGGCGGCCGCCAGCTCGTCCTGCTTCGGCAGGGGGACTGGCTTGGTCAGGGGATCGGTCGCTTTGCCGGCCATGTCGCTCGCTCCCGTATCTGTGCATCTCGCGCGGCCGCGGGGGCCGGTTCGGGCGCGGAGATAGGCGGCTGCCGGGTCCATGTCCACGCCAGCGGTTCAGGGATGGCGAGTCGGTGCGGATTTCGAGATTACAGCCAAGACCGATGCGGATAAGATAATCGTCATTGCGAGCCGAGCCGCAGGCGACGCAATGACGGGGGTGGGAATGTTCAAACCGACCCTCCACCGGTTCGGGCGCCGGCGGCGCGCGTCCCGGCCAGTCGAAGCGATGCCGCCATTGTCCGAAACCCCTCGGCCTTGCGCCGCCGCGCCAGATAGGTGTCGAGCCCGATCTGCATGGCGATCAGCATGTAGACGAACGGCTGATAGGCGATGCCGACGAACAGGCAGCCGGTGAGATAGACGATCTGCCCGTTCTCCAGCGCCTGCGCCAGCGGGGCGATCCAACGCTCGTCCTCGCGCTCGCTGCTGCGGTAGCGCCGCCGCACCATCTCCATCCGCCAGACCCCGCCGACATGGATGATCAGCCACAGGATGAGCCCGAAAAAGCCCTGCTCGCCGAGCATCTCGAAATAGCTCGAATGATAGGCGCGGCCCTCGTCGACCACCTCGTGCACGTCGACGTTTCCGGTGTCGAAGCCGTTGGCGTCCATCACCGGCAGCTCGTAACGCAGCTTGTTCTGGCGATAGGCATCGAAGCCGCCGCCGCCCGGATGCGCCTTCACATAATCCCAGGTCCACGCCCAGACCGCCAGCCGCGTCGAGGCGGATTCGTCCTTGTCGTAATTCTGGATCGTGCCCATCCGGTCGCTGAAGCTGGTCGGCAGAAACGGGACGGCCGCCAGCGCCAGCAGCGCCGCGCCTCCGGCATAGACGAACTTGTAGCGCGAGAACCGCAGCGAGAGCACATACAGCACGCCGAGGCAGACGAGGCCGGTGCGTGCCTGCGTGCCGATCGGGATCAGGACGCAGGCAAAGGTGAGCGCCAGCGCGAACGCCCCCATCGCTTTGCGCCAGCGTGGATCGGCGGAGGGGAAGATCGTGCCGTGCCGGGCGATCCACCAGATCAGCGGGATCACCGCGATGGCGACGCAGCTGATGATCGAGCCTTCGTAGAGCCCGCTATTGTCCTCGACCAGGATCACCAGCGCGCCGTAGCCGCCGCCCGACAGCAGCGTCTTGATCCCGCCGTTCACCACCAGCGCCGCGAGCGAGAGCACCATGGTCAGCGCCAGCGCCTCGATGCGCAAGCGCGTGCGCAGGGTCAGCGGCAAAAAGATCGCGAACACCAGCGCCTTCCACACCCAGCTCCATTTCTCCGCGGCGGCGAGCGGGACGTCGGCGGTCAGCGTGGTGTATCCGGCATAGGCGAGCAGCACGAGCATGCACGCCTGCCGCGGCGAGAAGCGGGCGTCCCGCTTGCCGCGGTCGATCAGGAAACCCAGCAGCGCAAAGGCGAATACCACCAGCGAGACCGGCACGGCATTGAGCAGAAAATAGCTCAGCCGCTGCGGCGCGACGATATCGACATAGGCGTAGACCAGCGTGAACAGGAACGGCTTGCGCAGCCCGCACAGCAGGAACAGGCCGAGGAAGCCGAGCAGATAGAGATCGCGCATCGGCGCTCAGTCCTCGCCGCCGGGCGAGGGGGCGGGCGCCGGCTCGTCGTCCAGCTCGGGCCGGCGCAGCAACCGCCAGAAGGCGAGCAGCAGCAGGCCGTGGCTGAGCAGGATGGAAAAATGGTCGATCATCGGCGGCGGCGGGCTCGCTCCTCTATATTCCACGCGCCCTAATCGCTTTGGGTTGACGGCCCGTTAAGCCTTTTGCGGCATTCGCAAGGCCATGGCGCGCATCCTCCACGTCCTCGACCACAGCCTGCCGCTGCACAGCGGCTATACCTTCCGCACCCGCGCGATCATGAAGGCGCAGGAGCGCGCCGGATGGCAGGTCGCCGGGCTCACCGGCCTCAGGCATTCGGCCAATGGCGGGGGCGCCGGCGAAAAGGCTGAACTCCACGAAGGGCTGACCTTCTACCGCACCCCCGGTCACACCGCGCTGCCCTCGCCGATGCGCGAATATCGCGAGGTGGCGATGCTCGCCGACCGTATCTGCGACCTGCACGCACGCTGGCCGTTCGACCTGATCCACGCGCATTCGCCGGTGCTGGACGGGCTCGCCGCGCACCGCGCGGTGCAACGGCTCGGCCTGCCGTTCGTCTACGAAATCCGTGCCTTCTGGGAGGACGCGGCGGTGGGCAACGGCACCGGGACCGAAGGCAGCGCACGTTACAAGCTCACCCGCGCGCTTGAGACGCATGTCGTGCGGCAGGCCGACGCGGTGACGGTGATCTGCGAGGGGCTGCGCGGCGATCTCATCGCGCGTGGCATCGATCCGGACAAGATCATCGTCGCGCCCAACGGCGTCGATCTCGACTTGTTCGGCACCCCCCGGCGGCGAGACGACGAACTGGCCGCACAGCTCGGCCTGGGCCATGGCCCGGTGGTCGGCTTCATCGGCAGCTTCTACGATTATGAGGGGATCGACGTGGCCATAGCGGCGATGGAGCATCTCCGCATGGCCCAGCCCGGCACGCAATTGCTGCTGGTCGGCGGCGGTCCGTGCGAAGCGGCGCTGAAGGCGCAGGCGGCGGCTTCCGGTGCATCGCATTCGATCTGTTTCGCCGGCCGCGTGCCGCATGAAGAGGTCGAGCGCTATTACAGCTTGGTCGATATCCTGGTCTATCCGCGCAAGGCGATGCGGCTGACCGAGCTGGTGACGCCGCTGAAGCCGCTGGAAGCGATGGCGCAGCGCCGTCTGGTAGCGGCCTCCGACGTCGGCGGCCATCGCGAGCTGATCGCGCATGGCCGCACCGGCACGCTGTTCGCGCCGGACGATCCTGAGGCCTTGGCCGATGCCGTCGCCGGGTTGCTCCACGATCGCGGCGGCTGGGAAGGTCGGCGCGATCATGCGCAGGCCTTTGTGCATCGCGAGCGCGACTGGGCGAGGAACGTCCATCGTTACGATCCCGTTTACCATTCGCTGCTACAGCGATCCTCCGTAGGACGCGCGGCCTGAGCTTCGCGCCGAGTTTGGAGCGGCCATGAGACTGGAAAAGCATCATCTGCCCATTGCCGCCGCGCTGCTGGCGGGCTGCGCGGCTAGCGCGATCACCCTGGTCGTGCCGGTCGGGGTGATGGAGAACTTTACCGCCTCGAGCGGTCTGTCCGAGATCATCCCGCAAACCGCTCCGCCGCTCGGCGCCACCGCGCGGCTGGCCATCGCGTTCGTCGCGGCGGTGGTGGTTGCCGGAATCGTGCTCGCCTTGCTCGGCAACGGCGCCCGGCCAGCTCGCGACAATCAGGGAGAAAGCCCCATGTCCGCCGCCCCTTTCCGCATGCCCCGCTTCGGCGGCGTCCGCCGCTCCGGCGCTACGGCCGATAGCAATGAGACGAGCGCGGACGGCGGCGCGCCCGCCGGCTGGTTCGCGCGGGTCAAGCACAAGCTCGATGGCCTGGCCGGCCGCGAGTCCGGCGACGAACGCGGCATTCGCGGCTTCGACGACTTGCCCAGATTGCACCGACCGGACCGCCACCCCGACGCCCCCCCGCGCCGCCCGATCTTTGCCAGCGCCGATCTGGGCGATGTAGACGGGGGATTTGCGCAGCCCGAACCTGCGGCGTCCGAAGAGGTCGGCGGCTTCGACGAGCCGCCCGTCGATCCGGCGGCCGACATGTCTGCGCCGCGCGCCGTGCCGGCTGCGGCCACGACGCTTGAACCGCGAGCCTGGCGCCCGCTTGGCCCACCGCCACAGGACCTGCATAAAGCCGCGGAGGCCGACGGACCGGTGACCGCCGGAGACGGTCTGTCCTATGCCGATCTCGACCTCGGCGAACTGGTCGACCGGCTCGAACGCCGCCTGCGCGCCGTGCGCGCCCCCGAGACCGCGAAACCTGCTCCGGGCATCGGCGAAGCGGCCGATCCGATCGCGGAGCCTGCCGCACCGGACACCATCGAACCCCCGGCGGACGCTTCCGTTGCGGCGGATTTCGACGAGGACGAACTGCCGCCGCTGTCGCCGCGCCCGGTGCAGGCCGTCGCAACGCCCGATGAACCCGCCGACGACATGGACGAGGCGCTTAAAGCCGCGCTGGAAACGCTCGAGCGGATGAACCGGCGCAGCGCCTGAGGCGTCAGGCCCGCTCGATCAGCAGCGCCTCGATGCCGAGCTTCCCGCCATCATCGCGCGCCGCGACATCCGCGACGAGATAGCGGTGCACGCCATAGTCCGCCTGTTCGATTGTTGCGCAAAGTTGACAAAGGCTGCACGCCGCGCCGCGCCCGCCGGAACGCAAGGTTGCGCGTACCCGCATGCCTTCAAAGGTCACGCTCGCCCACGGGCGCTCGCCCGCGCGCTCGACCACCCAGTCCGGACCCGCGAGATCGAGGATTTGCCGGACGAAACGGCCCGCGCCGCGGCTGAGCCCATAATGCAACTGCGCTTCATGCCGCATCGCGCTGTGCCCGTTCGCGCGCGATGAAATCGATCACACGCCCGGCCGTGCCCGCGCGCGGCTCGCGTCCATTGCGCAGGTCCCGCACGAAGCGCGGGTCGTTGATCGCCTTTCGTCCGAAGGTGGTCGGCGGCATGTTCATTTCGCGCAGAAATCGTTCGACCAGTCGTCCGATGTGCATCGTCTTACTCCTTGTTGCGAATCGTTGTTCTTGCTATGTTCCTTTCGAAATCCTACTTGTCTAGGATTATTCCTATTGGTATGGCGGATATATGGACGAGACCGAACAACGACGCGCGCTGGAGCGGCTGATCGAGGAGAAAGGCGGCGACTATGCTGGGCTGTCGCGACTGATTGGTAAGAATCCGGCTTATATCCAGCAGTTTATCCGGAGGGGAAGCCCGCGACATCTGGCCGAGCGAGACCGCCGCGCCATTGCCGAATTCTTCGGCGTCGACGAAAATCTGCTGGGCGGCGCATCCGATAGGAAATCGTCCTATGTCGCAATCGACCGGCTCGCCGTCGGCGCCTCCGCGGGCGGCGGCGCGGAGGTCGGCGAGGAGCGGGGCGCCGGCCGGATCGCGTTCGATCCGGCGCTGCTGCGGCAGCTCGGCATCCGCGCCGATGCCGCCTCGCTCATCACCGTGCAGGGCGACAGCATGGAGCCGACGCTGTCCGACGGCGACGACATCATGGTCGACCGCGCCGCCGCCGCCCGCCCGCTGCGCGAGGGCGTGCATGTAATCCGCATGGACGGCACGCTGATGGTCAAACGCCTCGCCCGCGCACCCGGCGGCAGGCTGTCCGTGCTGTCCGACAACGACGCCTATCCCCGACTGGACAATGTGGAACCGGACGCAGTCGAGATCATGGGCCGCGTCGTGTGGGCTGGCAGGCGACTATAACGTTTCGTTATTGACGGCGGCGCTTCCGAACAATATTCATCGATCGTGCAGCGAATTATATACAGCCGAGAAGCTTTGAAGGCGCTTCAGAGGATCGACGGCTTAACCGCGAACCGGATAGTCGCCAAGATCGAACTTCTGGCGGCGCAACCTGAAAGGCTGTCGAACAATATCCGGAGGCTGAAAGGCAGCGAAAAGGGACTATTGCGTCTACGCGTGGGTGATTGGCGCGTAATATATGACAATGAGGGCAACATATCACATCGTGCGCATTGCTCCTCGGGGTTCGGCATATGATTGAGATGGATTGACATGGGACAGGAACCGCAAACCTTCGACGCGCCCGACGGCACCAGAATGGTGGTGTTGACGCACGCCGAATATGAACGGCTGATCGAAGCCGCTGAAGATGCCGAGGATTTGCTTTTGGCCAGCGAACAAATGGCTCGCATCGAGGCGGGCGAAGGCACGGTTCCGGGCGAAGTCGTGCATTCCATGATTGCCGACGACCTTCACCCTGTCGCCGCATGGCGCAAATATCGAGGCTTCAGCCAGTCCGAACTGGCGCGCCGTGCCGGGCTCAGCCAGGTGTGGATCAGCCGTATCGAAACCGGTGGTGGGCATGGCACGCCCAAGACTCGCCGCAAGCTTGCCGAAGCACTGGACGCGCCGCTCTGGGCGCTGGAGGATGAGAATATTTAGTGCATCTTGTAACGCATCAACCGGTGCGCTAAATGGTGCAGAGGAGACAGTACATGCGAACCACGGTCACCATTGACGACGCCCTCATGGAAGATGCCGCCAAGCTTACCGGTATCAACGAACGCGGACCTTTAATTCGCGAGGCCTTGAAAACCCTCATCGCGCGCGAAAGTGCCCGGCGGCTTATCGCGCTCGGCGGCAGCGACCCCGGTGCCACCGCCGCGCCGCGCCGCCGCTTCCCGCAAGACCGAGAAGAATGAGGATCCTGGCCGACAGCTCGGTCTGGATCGATCATTTCCGATCTGCCAACGAGCGCTTTTCCAACCGCCTTGGCGCCAGTCAGATACTCTGCCACCCCTTCGTCATCGGCGAGCTGGCCCTCGGGTCGCTGGCGTCACGAGAAACCAAACTCGCCGCCATGTCGCGCTTGCGGATGCTGACGAAGAGCAGCGACGAGGAAGTCATGGCCATGGTGGAACGACGCCGGCTCTGGAACCGAGGCATCGGGCTGGTCGACGCGCATCTGCTCGCCAGCGTCCTGATTTCGCAGAATACCGAACTATGGACTTTCGACCGTCGCCTTGAGGTGGTCGCACGCGAAGCGAACGTTTCATTCGAACCAATCCACTGACCTTGCGTTCGCGCACGCCTCCCGCCACATCCTCCGCCATGCCGAACATCATCTCCAACCCCGCCCAGCCCACGCCGCCCATGAAAGCCGCGATGATCCCGGTCACGCCGCTCCAGCAGAACTGCTCGCTGATCTGGTGCACGAAAACGAACAAGGCCGCGCTAATCGATCCGGGCGGCGATCTCGACAAGCTGAAGGCCGCGGTGAAGCAGACGGGCGTGGAGCTGGAGAAGATCCTCATCACCCATGGTCACGCGGATCATTGCGGCGAGGCGGGCAAGCTGGCGAAGGAGCTCGGCCTGCCGATCGAGGGGCCGCAGGAAGCCGACCGTTTCTGGATCAGCCGGCTGGGCGAGGACGGCGCGCGGTTTGGACTGGACAGCGCGGTGTTCGAGCCCGACCGCTGGCTGGAAGACGGCGACCAAGTGACGGTGGGCGATCTCGTGCTCGACGTCTATCACTGCCCCGGCCACACGCCCGGCCATGTCGTCTTCCACCACCCGGCATCGAAGCTCGCCATCGTCGGCGACGTGCTGTTCGAAGGCTCGATCGGGCGCACCGATTTCCCGATGGGCAACCACCAGGATCTGATCGACGCGATCACCCAGAAATTATGGCCGCTGGGCGACGACACCAGCTTCATCCCCGGCCACGGCCGCCCGAGCCAGTTCGGGCGCGAACGCCAGACCAATCCCTTCGTCGGCGACGCCGCGCTGGCGTAACTCGCTTGAGTGAGCGAATGGTTTGCGAAACCTTAACCACGTCCGATGAGGCGATCTTAACCACTTGCGCGATAAACGGCGGACCGGGCTCCGGCTAAAGGCAAGATATGACTCAGGTCGCGCGCGGCAGCTTGATCGACAGCGAGGGCGGTGCCGACCGCCGCTCGAACGAGCGCCACCGCGTCGTCTTTCGCACCGCCAAATTGCTGCTGGCCGATCATGACTGCTTCTGCATCATGCGCGATATCTCCAGCAGCGGCATGAAGCTGCAGCTGTTCGGGCCGATCGACGGCATCGATACCGTCGACATAGAGTTTCTGGGCGGCCACGTCGTGCGCATGCACAAGCGCTGGGCACGCGGCGATCATTGCGGCTTCGAATTCGAGAACAGCGTCGACATCGCCGCGCTGATCGCGTTGCCCACCAGCGAGTTCGACCGGCGCCCGCAGCGGCTGCGCATGAACGCTCCCGCCGCGATCGACGTGGCGGGCGAGGTGCTGCAGGTGCGCCTGCGCGACATCTCGCTTGCCGGCGCCAGGATCGCGGTCGCCAGGCGGCTCAGGGCATCGAGCGAACTGCGCATCGGGATCGACGGGCTCGGCCGCAAGAAGGCCGACATACGCTGGTGGCGCGAAGGCTTCGCCGGGCTGCATTTCCACGCGCCGCTGGCGTTCAACGAGCTGGCCGCCTGGTCGGCGACGTTGCCCGAGCTGGCCGACGCGGGCGATTGAACAAGCGGGTTCTTGGCGCGGCGTTTTTAGGCTAAGCTCCGCTCCTATGAAAATATTCCTCCTCATCCCCGCCCTCCTCCTGGCCACCGCCGCCGCCGCCCAAAGCGCCGATACGTACGCCGCGCCGGACCCGCACGCGCTGCGCCACAGCGTCCAGACGCTGGTCGATTTCGGCACCCGGCACACGCTGTCCTCCGCCACCGACCCGAAGCGCGGCATCGGCGCCGCGCGGGCCTGGGCGGCCGAGCGGTTTCGCGCGATCTCCAGGGATTGCGGCGGCTGCATCGCGGTCGAGACGATCGGCGAGACGGTGACCGGCGACCGCATTCCGCAAGGCGTGCGCATCGAGGACGTGCTCGGCATCCAGCGCGGCACCGGCGATCCGAAACGCGTGGTCATCGTCCAGGGGCATATCGACAGCCGCGTCACCGATGTGATGAACGTGAACGCCGACGCGCCGGGCGCCAATGACGATGCCTCGGGCGTCGCGGTGGTGCTGGAGGCGGCGCGGCTGCTGTCGAAGGAGACATTCGACGCGACCATCATCTACGCCGCCTTGTCGGGCGAGGAACAGGGGCTATACGGCGGCGAGCTGCTGGCCAAGACCGCCGAGGCGCGCGGCTGGACGGTGAGCGCGGTGCTCAACAACGATATCGTCGGCAATTCGAACGGCATCGGCGGAAGCCATGTCGATGATCAGGTGCGCGTGTTCAGCGAAGGCATTCGCGCCGCCGCCGACGAGCAGGGCGTGGCCATGCAGCGCGCGATCGGCGGCGAGGACGACAGCCCGTCGCGCAGCCTGGCCAAGGCGGTGGACCGCGTCGCCTCCGCCGCGCCCGGACGGCTCGAGGTGCTGGCGATCCGCCGCCCCGACCGCTTCCGCCGCGGCGGCGACCATATCCCGTTCCTGCAGCGCGGTTATCCCGCCGTGCGCTTTTCCGAGGTGGTCGAGCATTACGACCGCCAGCACCAGGACCTGCGCACCGAGGACGGCCGCGTGTACGGCGATACGATCGATAAAATGGATTTCGACTATCTCGCCCGCGTCGCCGCGCTCAACATCGACGTGCTGCGCGAACTCGCCACCGCGCCCGCCGCCCCGGCCAGCGCCGAGATCGAAGGCGCGGTCAGCGCGGACACCACGGTCAGTTGGGCTGCCGTGCCCGGCGCCGCCGGCTACCGCGTCCACTGGCGCCGCGCGGACACGCAAGAGTGGACCGACGCCATGAACGTCCCCGCCGGGCAGACCGAGCTCGTGCTCGAAGGCGTGATCATCGACAACAACCTGTTCGGCGTCTCCGCGCTGTCGGCGGGCGGCGCGGAGAGCGTCGTCACCTTTGCGGGGATGCCGGGCGGCTCCGGCACGGACGGCGTGGCGGGCGGTGCCGCCGGCGCGGAGTAGCGGTCGCGGGTTGAAGAGCTGGCGCTTTCAAGCGACGCTTGACACCAGCCCAAAATTCCTCGTCACCCCGGGCTCGACCCGGGGTGACGTGGTTTTTTTTGGGCGAGACTCCGCCGCAACCGCTTCCTCAGTCCCGGTGCGCGGCGATCATGTCCTCGACGCTCACGAATTTCTCCCTCGGCCGGCCCTTCATGGCGCGGGCGATCTCCGCCTCGTCGATCTTCTGCCAGTCGGCAAAGGTGACGATGCGGACGCCGCGCTCCTCCAGCAACGCGTCCAGCCCAGCGCGGCCCGCCTTGCCGCCGCCATCTCCAATATCCTCGGCGATGGTCTCGACCAGTTCATAGCCGTCGGGCCGGTTGGTGCCGATCGTGCCGGTCGGCCCGCGCCGCGCCCAGCCGACGCAGTATAGCCCCGGCAATATGCGCCCCTTGTCGTTGGCGAACCGACCGCGGCCATGTTCGTATGGCACGCCCTCGATCGGCGGGGTGCGGTAACCGATGCAGGTGACCACGAGCCGCGCCGGGATGTCGTAGGTTTCGCCGGTGCCGATGCTGCGCAGATCGGCATCCAGCGCGGTACGCTCGACGCGCACGCCCTCGACCTTGCCCTCGCCCAATATGGCCACCGGCGAGGCGAAGAAATCGAAATCGATCTCGACCGGCTTGTCGGCGCGAAACGCCTCGGGGATCGCGGCGAATTCACGCAAGCTCGTGACCGATTTGCGCATGCCAGGCTCGAGCAGCGCATCGGCCGCCGCCTCCGGCAAATCGGCGGGATCGACGCGCGGGGCGGCGCGTTCCAGCCGCCCGAGCTCGCCCAGTTCCTTCGGCGTCATCGCGATCTGGTGCGGCCCGCGCCGGCCGAGGATGGTGATCGCCTCGGTGTTCGCCGCCATCAGCATGGCGAGCGCGTGCGCCGCGATATCGCTCGCCGCGAACTCCGCCTCGGTCTTGGCGAGGATGCGCGCGACGTCGAGCGCGACGTTGCCGTTACCCACCACCACCGCATGCCGCCCGTCCAACGGCGGATCGAGATGCGCGAAATCGGGATGGCCGTTATACCAGCCGACGAACGCCGCGCTGCCGTACACACCGGGCAGGTCCGCGCCGGGCAGATCGAGCGGCCGATCGTGCGGCGCGCCCGTCGCCAGCACCACCGCGTCGTACAGGTCCTGCAGCTCGGCGATCGACACGTCCTGCCCCACCGAGACATGGCCGCAGAAGCGCACATTGCCGGACAGCGCCACCTTTTCGTAGCGCCGCGCCACCGCCTTGATCGACTGGTGATCGGGCGCCACGCCGAAGCGGATCAGCCCGAAGGGGGTGGGCAGCCGGTCGACGATGTCGATCCGCACTTCTTCGCCGAACGCCTTTTGCGCGGCCTCCGCGGTATAATAACCCGCCGGGCCGGACCCGATGATCGCGATATGGCGCATAGGCTCTCCTTTTGCGCTGGAGGCTAGCGGGGTGCGCGGCGGGTGCAAGGGCTAGTTAAATCCTCCCCGGAACGGGGAGGGGGACCGCCAGCGTAGCTGGTGGTGGAGGGGCAGGCAGCGCTCCCCTCGCCGTAGCGTCTGAGCAAATCGAAGCGCCCGTGCCCCTCCACCATTCGCTTCGCGAACGGTCCCCCTCCCCTCAGCTGCGCGAGGGGAGGATTTGGCTTCGATCAATGCGGCGGCAGCGGTTCGGGCGGGGCGTCCTTGTCCAGCTCGGGGACATCGACGATGCCGAGAGCGACGTTGCTCTTGCGGTACCCGTAGAGAAAATAGATGACGAGACCGATCGCGCCCCAGATCGGCAGCACCAGGATCGCCTTCAGCGGCAGGCTGACATACAGCCCCACCGTGCCGATGATGGCGAGCGGCGCGACGATCCAGACGAACGGCGTCCTGAACGGGCGGTGCCGGCCGGGCTGCTTCACGCGCAGGATCAGCACCGACAGCGCCACCATGAAGAAGGCGAACAGCGTGCCCGAGTTCGAATAATCCGCCAGTTCGCCCACCGGCAGGAACGCGGCGAAGGCGGACACCGCGATGCCGGTGATGATGGTGATCACATGCGGCGTCTTCCATTTCGGGTGGATCGTGGCGAGCTTGCCCGGCAGCAGGCCGTCGCGCGCCATCACGAAGAAGATGCGCGTCTGGCCGAACAGCAGGATCAGGATCACCGACGGCAGCGCCAGGAACGCCGCGATGCCGATGGCGTTGCCCAGCGCCGGGTGCCCGGTCTGGCGCAGCACGAAGGCGAGCGCCTCCTTGGAGCAGACCAGCGGCTCGCGCCCCGCCGCCAGCAGCGACTGGCACTGCGTGGCGAACGGCGTGCTGCCGGGTTGCAGGATCTCGCCCGCCGGCCCGGTGATCGGCTGCGCGCCGATCGAGCCGATCGCGCCGGCCGAAACCAGCAGGTAGAATATGGTGCAGATGAGCAGCGACCCGATCAGGCCGATCGGCACGTTGCGCTGCGGATTTTTCGTCTCCTCCGCGGCGGTCGACACCGCATCGAAGCCGACATAGGCGAAGAAGATCGACGCCGCCGCGCCGACCGCGCCGAGCCCCGAGCCCAGCCCCGGTCCGGACCAGCCATTGGGCAAAAACGGATCGAAATTCTGGCCCTTCATGATCGGGATGGTGATGACGATGAACACGGTCAGCGCGGTCACCTTGATCGCCACCAGCACCGCGTTCACCCGCGCGCTTTCGGTGGTGCCGATCATCAGCAGCATGGTCACGAGCAGCGCGATCACCAGCGCGGGCACGTTCATGAACCCGCCCGGCGCGTAGAATCCCTGCGTCAACGATATCGGCAAAACTATCCCGGCATTGGCGAGCAGCCCCACGAAATAGCCGGACCAGCCGACCGACACCGCGCTCGCCGCCACCGCATATTCCAGGATGAGCGCGAAGCCGACCATCCAGGCGAGCAGCTCGCCCATCACCGCATAGGTGTAGGTATAGGCCGATCCCGCCACCGGCACCATCGAGGCCAATTCGGAATAGCAGAGCGCCGCGACCGCGCAGACCAGCCCGGCGATGACGAAACTCCACATCATGCCCGGCCCGGCCTTTTGCGCGGCCTCCGACGTCAGCACGAAAATGCCGGTGCCGATCACCGCGCCGACGCCGAGCAGCGTGAGCTGCCACGGCCCGAGGCTGCGGGTGAGCGATTTCTTCTCCGCCGTGGCGAGGATCGCATCGAGCGGCTTTACGCGTCCGAAGATCATGAGGGCAATCCACCTTTCCTGGAACGCAGGCCCAACCCTGGCGTTCGGCAACCAGCCGCGCGCATGCTTATGCCGATTTTCAGGGTTGGCAATCGGGAAAATGCGCGGTCGTGGATTCAGCGGATCGGGGGCTGCCCGATCTATTGCGGGGATGGCAATTCCCGGAGAAAGTTTTCCCTAGGCCGGTTCGGCTATAGGCTCGACCTGAATTTCATCGGCCAGTTTGCGGACCTCGGCCATATCATAATGGGCCTGCATCAAAGCGCTGTCCTACAGCCACCTCATCCGCTATAAGCACTCTCGCTCTTTCCCATCGTCGGCCCCCACTCCGCCCGCCGTGCGCGCCGTCCTTGCGCGCGTTCGCCGGGGAGGCGACGGGCACCCCCCGTGTCGCGCCCTTTGCGAACTTCCGCGCCGTTGACGCAGCCCGCCGTTTTTCGCCCCTGGACAGTGTGAAGCGTGTGAAGCTGGCGCTGCTTGCCGCCCTCCGCCACAACCCGGATGACATCCCCCCGCGTCCCCGCTAATCGCTCGCGGCATGACCGACCTCTCCCATATCCGCAATTTCTCGATCATCGCGCATATCGATCACGGCAAGTCCACCCTCGCCGATCGGCTGATCCAGTACACCGGCGGCCTCACGACACGCGAAATGACCGAGCAGGTGCTCGACAGCATGGACATCGAGCGCGAGCGCGGCATCACCATCAAGGCGCAGACCGTGCGGCTGGACTACACCGCGGCGGACGGCGAGACCTATGCGCTCAACCTGATGGACACGCCCGGCCATGTCGACTTCGCCTATGAGGTCAGCCGCTCGCTGGCCGCGTGCGAGGGCGCGCTGCTGGTGGTGGACGCGGCGCAGGGCGTCGAGGCGCAGACGCTGGCGAACGTGTACCAGTCGATCGAGCACGACCATGAGATCGTGCCCGTCATCAACAAGATCGATCTGCCCGCCGCCGAGCCCGATAAAGTGCGCGCCGAGATCGAGGACATCGTCGGCATCGACGCCTCCGAAGCGGTGCTGACCAGCGCCAAATCCGGCATCGGCATCGAGGAGGTGCTGGAGGCCGTGGTCCAGCGCATCCCGCCGCCCACCGGGGACCGCGACGCACCGCTCAAGGCCATGCTCGTCGACAGCTGGTACGATCCCTATCTGGGCGTCGTCATCCTGGTCCGCGTCATCGACGGCGTCCTGAAAAAGGGCATGAACATCCGCTTCATGCAGCAGGGATCGCAGCATCTGGTCGACCGCGTCGGCTGCATGAAACCAAAGGTTACGCCCCTTCCTGAACTGGGACCGGGTGAGATCGGGTTCATCACCGCGCAGATCAAGGAAGTCGCCGACACCGCGGTCGGCGACACTATCACCACGGTGAAGGGCGGCGCAGACAAGGCGCTGCCGGGTTTCAAGGAAGTGCAATCCGTCGTCTTCTGCGGCCTGTTCCCGGTCGACGCCGCGGACTTCGAGAAACTCCGCGAGAGCATCGGGCGGCTGCGCCTCAACGATGCCAGCTTCACGTTCGAAATGGAGACCAGTGCCGCATTGGGCTTCGGCTTTCGCTGCGGCTTCCTCGGCCTGCTCCACCTCGAGATCATCCAGGAGCGGCTGACCCGCGAATATGATCTCGACCTGATCACCACCGCCCCGTCGGTGGTCTACCGCATGACCATGACCGACGGATCGGTGCAGTATCTGCACAACCCGGCCGACTATCCCGATCCCGTCCATATCGATCATATGGAGGAGCCGTGGATCAAGGCGACCATCTACACGCCGGACGAATATCTCGGATCGATCCTGAAGCTGTGCCAGGACCGCCGCGGCATCCAGACCGAGCTGACATACGTGGGCGGCCGCGCGCAGGTGGGCTACGAACTGCCGCTCAACGAAGTGGTGTTCGATTTCTACGACCGGCTGAAGAGTATTTCGCGTGGCTATGCCAGCTTCGATTACGAGCAGATCGGCCTGCGCGAGGGCGATCTGGTCAAGATGAACATCCTGGTCAACAACGAACCGGTCGACGCGCTCGCCATGATCGTCCACCGCGGCGAGGCCGAGGCCCGCGGCCGCCAGCTGTGCGAGCGGCTGAAGGACCTCATCCCGCGCCACCTGTTCAAGATCCCGATCCAGGCCGCCATCGGCGCCAAGGTGATCGCCCGCGAGACGATCAGCGCCATGCGCAAGGACGTCACCGCCAAATGCTATGGCGGCGACATCAGCCGCAAGAAGAAGCTGCTGGAAAAGCAGAAAAAGGGCAAGGCCAGGATGCGCGAATATGGCAATGTCAGCATCCCGCAGGAAGCGTTTATCGCCGCGCTTCGGATGGGGGAGGAATAAAACATCGGATCAAAGTGGTACTTTGATCCGGGTGCAGCAGGCCATCTCTTATTCCGTTCGCCCTGAGCCTGTCGAAGGGTTGTTCTTTCTCAAGCGCCAGAATAAGCACAAGGTTTCGAGGGGTTCGCATAGCCAATGAACGTCGAGCAGAACGCATCATGAAGCTGCACTATTACCGCGAGACCGACAGCCTCTATATCGAGCTGTCCAGTGCCACGTCCGCCGAAACCCGCGAGATTGCCGCCGGGCTGAACGTGGACTTCAACGGCGACGGCAATGTCGTCGGCCTCGATATAGACGGCGCATCCGGCAAGCTGGACCTCGGCAGCCTCGAAGCCACGGACCTGCCGATCGCCTCGCTGAAGGCGGCGTGATCAGGCGGGCGGCGCGCCGACCAGCGGACCATCCTCGATTGCCTCCAGCAGTTTGGCCTGCACGGGCTCCAGTTCGACCAGCATGGCAAGGATGTTCAGCACGTTGATCAGTTCGGTCGTATATTCCGGCAGCCAGTGATCGGGCTGTATCTGGCTCAACGGCGACGGCGGGCGGCGATCGCCGATGACGGGGCGGCTGCGGTCCTTCCTGCGATAGCTGAACCACTGGCGCAGCACGTTCTTGCCCGACACTTCGTAATGCCAGACCGCGGGCGGCACCTGTTCGATGCGGCCCTTGCCGATCTTGAGCGTCCGCGTGGCCGCATCGTAATCCAGCGTATCGGGGAAATCCTCCGGAGCGGCCGGGATCGGATGCGCGGCCGGGATGCTGGGCTGCCGGTTTTTCGGCAGACGCGGTTCACCCGCCGGCTTGCCGTCCTTCATGCGCTCGCCGAAACTGTGGAGCCAGATGACGTTGCGCCCCAGCTTGGCCGCGCGGTCGAACAGCGCCTTGTCGGCGGTGAGCGGCACCCGCAGGCCGGGGCGAACCAGATCATCGCGGTGCGCGGCGGTGAAGGCCGGATGCGCCAGCACACCCGCGACATAGGCGAACACATCGACCGGATCGACCGGCGCGCCGTGAGCGGCGGCGAGCGCCTTGACGACATCGGGCGAGATATTGGGCTGCGTCGCGGCGGCGTCCTTCCAGAGCGGAAAAACGCGGCCGCCGCGATTGTTGTAGTGATGAAGGTCCGGAATATTTGCGGTAAGCGTGAAAGCAGGTCCATTGGTCGGACCGCGATCCATGATGCCTGTAATATAGATCTGCGCCTTGCCATTCCGCGCCCATAACCCGGGATTGGGCTGATTAATCACGCGCGCGTCCGGCAAAATCCATTGTCGGTCGAAGGATCGAAATCCGTAGGGGACAGGCCTTTCCCCTTTCAGCGATCGCTCCGCCAGAACCCTACGATCTCTGTCTTTCTCTTTCAGGACATTGCGCGCTTCGGGGATGGCGAAGAGCATGTCCAGTTTTGCCCAACGCAGAGCCCTGGCCGGTTTGGCAATGTGCCGATCGCCCGGCTTACCTTTTCGAAGATGTGGGTGAAACAGGTCGCCAGCCTTTTCCAAATCCTTTTCACCGAGCAGTCTGTCCCACCGCCGCTCAAGCGAGGCAGCGTCCGGGGCAACGACCCAAGTCCGACCGGGCATTACTCCTGATCCCGCATCGCCGATTACCGTGCCCAGCGGCCAGAAATCGGCCCAACTTCCACCCCTCGCTGGCAGGAACGGGGCTTGCCACTTGGCCGAGCATTCGGCCCATGCTTGCCCGTCCAGCGAGACCTCTGCCAGTTCATCAAACTTGTCATCGCGCGTACCCTTTTGCAACGCGCGATAGCAGATCGTCGCGGGTGTCTCTGCATCGGTATCGGGTGAACGCGAAGCGAGCACAATGCAGACCGGTTGCATCACATCCTCAAAAATTCGAGTAGGAACGTCGGGCCGATATCCCTCGGGCGAACAGTCGATCACCCAGATCTCGTCGCATTTGGCGCGCAGGTCCGCGCGCATCTTCTGGAAGCCCGGACCGTTCAGAAAACCTGCCACGGTGATGTAGCAGACGATGCCGTCATGCTCGCCCGATCCGTCCGTGCCCTGCTCGAACACCTTCCACGCCGCCCAGCGCCAGAAATAGACGTATAAATTGCGCAGGTGCTTGGTATGCGCGCCCACGCCCCATTCGGCGGGCGGCTGCCAGTCATCGAGCTTGGCGGGCTCGTTCCCGCTGCCACTTTCGATCCACGCGCCCTTGCCATTGGCCTTGTCCTTGTATGGCGGATTGCCGATCACCACCGTGATCGGGGCCTCGCGCTTGATCTTGGCGGCGGCGAGGCGGGACTTGCTGATCTCCTTGTAGATGCCCTGCCCCGTCTCCTGATCCGCAAAGGGATCGGCCAGCGTGTCGGTGACGAACAATTGCGGCGTACCGCTGGCCCCCAGCGTCTGCATCTCCGCCAGCAGCCGCAATTGCGCCACGGCATAGGGTCCGAATTGCAGCTCGAAGCCATAAAGCCGCTTCGCCGCCTCGGTGATCGCGCCGCCCACCGCGCCCGCCGTATCGAAATGCTCCACCGTTGCCGCGATCTTGCGCAGAATCGCCAGCGGAAAGGTTCCAGACCCCACCGCCGGATCGGCGATATGCACCGAGGGATCGGCCAGGCCGCGCGCCAGACCATAACGCCCCGGCGCGCGCAGCGCTTCGTCGCACAGGCGCACCATCGCCTGCACCACTTCGGGCGGGGTGTAATAAGACCCGGTCTTGCGCCGCAGCGTTTTGTCGTAAACCTGCAGGAAATTCTCGTAAAAATTGATCCACGCTTCGGGATCGCCCTTGGACACCTGCGCCCAGGAAACGGCATCCAGCACGCGCGCCAGCGTCTTGAGCGCCGGGCTGTTCCGCAGCGTCTGCTCGGTCAGCAGGCGCAGCGCGGTGCCGATCAGCGTGGCCGACTGCGCGAGCTCCTTCGCCGCATCGTCCAGATCGGGCGTCAGCGCGATATCTTTCGATCGCGCCATCAGCAGGCCGAAAGTCACCGCCTGGGCATAGCCATCGGCAAAGGTCGGATCGTCCGCATCGGGAAACAGCAGCGTGCGCCAGTCCTCTTTGAGACTGGTGAGCGCGGCGTTGTCGATTCCCAGCTGCTCCAGCACCTCGTCGCGCAGGAAGCGGCACAGGCGGGCGGAGGTTTGCGCCAACTGTTCCGGGTTTTTCGGCGGGATCGGCGTCCATCTGAGGAAATCACTGACCAGCGCCAACAGTGCATTCGACGCGCTGAGCATGCCGCCGGACGAACGAACGTCGCCTTCAAAATGCACGATCTCCCCTTCGCGCTCACCATTGCGCCACAGGCTGACCGCATTGCCATCGGTGTAGATCAGATTGGGGAGGGACTTCAGCCGCTGCCATTGATCCTTGTCATGCTTGCCGGAAAAACCGCGCGGGTCCGCGCCCTTCCCCGGTGCCTTCACCTCGATGAAACCGGTCAGGACGTGCTGGACCTCAACCGCATAATCGGGACGCGTATGAAGATCGGCCAATGACTTTTCCCCGGTCAGCACCAGCGCGCCCCCGGGCAAGCCGGCCAGGCCCGCCAGTCCATGCAGCAGATTTTCGAGCGGGCCGCGCAGCTGATCCTCGGGCTGGCCGCCCGCCTCGAGCTTTTGCCTGGCGGCAGCGCCGAATTCGCCCACAAGTTTTTGCACAGTTATTGTTTGAGACACGCGTTCCCCCTCGATCGTTGTTCTGGTATCGCGATCTGGCGCTCACGCAAAGCGCATCGATCAGACGGGACCACCATGAACGAAGATTCGAATGGGACGGGCCAACTGGGCTTTGGGTTTGCCGACGACCGGCCGGCTATAAGCTGGGAGCCGGACCCGGCGGATATTCGGACGGAAGCGCACGCGATCCTTACCTCCGCGCGCGCCGTCACACCTGAAAATATGTGGGATCAACGCACCTATCGCTACAACAAGGTGGTGTTCCCGCAGATGACGCGGTGGCTTCCCGATGACGAGCGGGATCAGCTTTGTTTCGAGTTTTTCGAGCAGCTAGAGCGAATCGAACTGCTGATGGCAGCCTGATCCGCAACTTTTTACCTGTCCTACAACCTCACTTTCATGCCACACTACCCCATGACCCATGCTGTTGGATTCGCTCGCGCTTTTTGGCGCATCGGCTCGGCACCCTCGCCTGCTCGCCGCGCGGCGGGGTTGGCGGGGGCGGTCCGGGGGCGGGGATTTTCTTCTCTGGACTGTGTGACCCATGTGACCCTTGGCGATCCCCATGCAGGCTCGGGCGGCGCCCGTCGCGCGGGCCGGCGCTCGGTTCGTCGATGGAATCGTTCGGGTCACCCGAAGATGCGGGGGGATGGGCTGTAACCCGTGTCACCTTACGCGGCGGCCCCGTGAAGCTGCATTTCAGCGGCGCAGTCAGCCTTTGCCGCCCCCGGCCTCCGGCGCGGCGCAGGGCCGGATCGCGGCGGGCTCCGGCCGGTCGCCTTCGGGCGCGAAGCGGGCGATGTAGGCGCCGATGTCGGGGCGCTCCTCGTAGCCGGTCAGCCGGTATCCCACCGCCTGCAACTCGCAGAACAGCAGCTTGGGCGGGGTGCCGTGGTTGGCGGTGGGGCGGTCGGCATCGACGATGACGACCTCGCCGTCTCCCTTCAGCGCGGGGCGCAGGTGCCAGAGGAAGGCGTAGGGAGAGGCGATCTCGTGGTACATGTGGATCATGAACACGCGGTCGAAGCTGGCGGGCGGCAGGCGCGGATCGTCCATCGCGCCGAGCATGATCGAGACATTGTCGAGCCGGTCGCGCGCCACGCGTTCGCCGAGCCGCGTGAGAACGGCGCGGTCGATGTCCTGCGCCAGCACGCGGCCCTTGGCGCCGACGCGGTCGCCGAGGCGCACGGTGTAATAGCCCTCGCCCGCGCCGATATCGGCCACCGTCATGCCCGGTTTCGTGCCGGCCCAGTCCATGACGATCCGCGCCTCGTTCGCCGCCTCGCGCGCCGGTTCGTTGGAGAACTGCGTGGCGACGACGGTGGCGACCGGGCGGTTGGCCTCGGGGAAGGCGCCGTCCTTGGGCGGCGCGGAAGCGGGGGCGGCGTTCTGGCAGGCGGCGAGCGCTGCGAGGACGAGCAAGGAGGTCAGACCGGTGCGTTGAAGCGCGCGGCACCGGCCCACTCCCCCTCCCGACCCCCCACAGGGTACGATCGTAACGGGTGGTCGGGGGGGGGAGTGGGCCGGTGCCGAACCCGAGCGTGAGCGAGGAGAACGCGTGCTCATTCCACGTCCTCCACCTCGACCGCCTCGCCCGTCACGCGCTGCGCCAGGGCGGCGGCCATGAACGGGTCGAGCGCGCCGTCGAGCACGTCGCCGGGCGCGGTGCTGGTGGTGCCGGTGCGCAGGTCCTTGACCATCTGATAGGGCTGCAGGACGTACGAACGGATCTGGCTGCCCCAGCCGATGTCGGATTTGGAGGCATGTTCGGCCATCGCGCGCTCCTCGCGCTCGCGCAGTTCGGCCTCGTACAGGCGGGCCTTCAGCATGCTCATCGCCTCGGCGCGGTTCTTGTGCTGGCTGCGGTCGTTCTGGCAGGCGACGATAATGCCCGATGGGACGTGCGTGATACGCA
Source organism: Novosphingopyxis sp. (assembly GCF_965218915.1). Lineage (GTDB taxonomy): Bacteria > Pseudomonadota > Alphaproteobacteria > Sphingomonadales > Sphingomonadaceae > Novosphingopyxis. Next base: position 2,892,393 of record NZ_OZ244708.1, read on the forward strand.
CCGCGCTGTCGGTGGTATTGACATGCTGCCCGCCGGCGCCGGACGCGCGGTAGGTGTCGATCTTGAGGTCGCTCTCGTTGATCTCGATGGCGATGTCATCGTCGATCACGGGATAGACCCAGACGCTGGAGAAGCTGGTGTGGCGGCGCGCCGAACTGTCATAGGGGCTGATGCGCACGAGCCGGTGAACGCCGCTTTCGGTCTTGGCGTAACCGTACGCGTTCTCGCCCTTCAGCAGCAGCGTTGCGGATTTGATGCCCGCGCTGTCGCCCGCCTGATATTCCACCATCTCGACCTTGTAGCCGCGCTTCTCGCCCCAGCGCTGGTACATGCGCAGCAGCATCTCGGCCCAGTCGTTGCTCTCGGTGCCGCCCGCGCCGGCGTGGATCTCGATATAGCTGTCGTTGCCGTCCGCCTCGCCGCCGAGCAGCGCCTCGACCTTGTCGCGGTCGGCGCGGTCCGCGAGCTTGGCCAGGCTGGCCAGCGCCTCGTCCGCCATCTCCGCGTCGCCCTCGGCATCGGCCAGTTCGATCAGCTCGACATTGTCATCCTTGTCCGCCGCGATCTCCCTGGCCGCGCCGATATTGGTATCGAGCCGGCCGCGCTCGCGCATCACGCTCTCGGCCTGCTTGGGGTCGTCCCACAGGGCCGGGTCCTCGACGCGGGCGTTGAGCTCGTCGAGGCGGCGCAGCGCGCGCTCCCAGTCGAGCGAGCGACGGATGAGTTCGAGGGCGGCGTCGATGCGGTCGACAAGGGCTTGCGCTTCTGCGCGCATGGACGGGCTCCGGCATGGGGTTCGAGTTCAGGGGGGGTTCGAGTTCAGGGGGGTTCGAGTTCAGGGGTTCGAATTCAGGAATTAGTCGTTCGGGCCGCGATGTAAAGCGTCCGGAGCAGGTGTGGAACAGGGCGGCCCATCCGGCGTTCGGCATCGAAGCGCCTATCGTTCAGATAATTGCGCCGTGCTTCACCTGCATCAATCGACCTTTCCCGAAAAGACCCTATTGCGCCGCCATGCATCCGACGCCGCCAGACCTGCTCGAGCGCTTCATCGCGCGCAACCGCTTCCCCTGCGTCGGCGCCAAATCGGCGCTGGGCAAGCGGCAGCTCGAGATCGTCACCGCGCGCTCGATCGCGTCGAGCTGGAACGATGTCGAGATTCACCGCCAGCTGCTGGCCTTCGCCGAGACCGCACGGGCGGACCCGCGGCTGTTCCGGTCCTTCGCGGTGATCTTCTGCGCGCCGCGCAGCTTGAGCGAGCAAGCGTTCGAGCGTCATATGTGGGCGCGCATCCAGTCGCTGACCGACAAGGATGTCTGGCTGGGCCAGAAGCCGGATGCGGACGTCAGCGCGGACCCGGACAATCCGCATTTTTCGCTGAGCTTCGGCGGTTCGGCCTTTTTCGTGGTCGGCCTGCATCCCGGCGCCAGCCGCAAGGCGCGGCGTTTCCGCTATCCGACGCTGGTGTTCAACCTGCACGACCAGTTCGAAACACTGCGCGAGCAGGGACGCTACGAGAAGCTGCGCGGGGCGATTCTTGCCCGCGACCACAGGCTGCAAGGGTCGGACAATCCCATGCTGTCGCGCCACGGCACGGTATCGGAAGCGCGGCAATATAGCGGACGCGCGGTGCCGGGCAGCTGGTCCGCGCCCTATCAGCGGGCCGCATCGACAAAGGATATCGCATGACCGACATGACCCGGATCGAGCGCCGCAGCGGCACCGCGTTCAAGCTGCAGCGCGGCCAGCGGTTGACGGTGTGCGACCCCATGGGCGAGCAGGTCAGCGACATGGTGGCCTTTGCGGCGGGCGACATGGACGAGGTCATCTCCAACGGCCGCACCTTCGATTATCAGGACACGATCTACCTGACGAGCGGCCACAAGCTCTATTCCAACCGCTCGAACGTCATGCTGGCAATCGAGCGCGACGATGTCGGGCGACATGATTTCCTGCTGACGCCTTGTTCGAAGGATACCTTCCGCATCCTCTATAACGACGACGATCCGCACCACGGCTGCTTCGGCAACCTCGCCGCCGCGCTGGAGCCCCATGGTATTTCGCCGGACCGGATACCGTGCGCGTTCAATATCTTCATGAACGTGCCGGTCGATGGCGAAACTGGCCGGTTCAGCGTCGAGCCGCCGCTGTCCAAAGCGGGCGATTGCATCGTCTTTCGCGCCGAGATGGATTTGATCGTCGGCCTCACCGCCTGTTCTGCGCCGGGCAGCAACAACGGCACGATGACGCCGATCGACTACCGCGTCGACTGAGCGCCCCCACCCCTCACTCGTGCCCCGGCAGCGGGTTGTCCTTCAGCAGCCTGGCCAGATGCACCGCGTTGTCGGCGACCATTCCCGCGGTCTCGATGACCTTGTCCGGAATCTCGTCGAGGTCCTTGAAGTCCACGCTCCCCATCGCCTCGCCCACCCAATAGCAGGCCGAGACCGGCGGGATCGTCCAGCCGGTGTCGTTCAGCGACTGCGCCAGTTCGGCCGAGACGTGATGCGCGCCGTCCTCGTTGCCCACGATCGCGAACACCGCGACCTTGTTGTAGCTCGGCATCCTGCCCTCGTCGTCGGTCTCGCTCAGGAACGCGTCCATCCGCTCGCATACCCGCTTGGCGACGGAGGAGGGCTGGCCCATCCAGATCGGCCCGCCGAACACCAGGATATCGGCCGCCAAAATCTTCTCGCGGATGGCCGGCCAGGCATCGCCCTCGCCCATGTCGCTCGTCACGCCCGGCTTGATGTCGTGCGCGGCGAGGCGGATCGTCTCGGCGATCGTGACGTCATGCTTGTCCAGCGCCTTGCCGATCTGTTCGATCATCCGGTCGGTGGAGCTTTCGCCGCTCGGTTTCAGACTGGCGTTGACGGCGATGGCCGTGATGGCGGGCATGGGCAGTTCTCCTGTAGAGCGAATGGCCTGCGAACGCCGCGCCGCGGCAAAGGTTCAGTGCGTTTCGCGAGACGGCGCTTCGACGGCGAGCGGACCGGCGCCGTTCGCGCTGGCCGGTTGCGCCCGGCCCATGGTCCAGTTCTCCTGCATCCGCACCTTGGGGTTGGGCGCGCACCAGATTTCGCCGGTGCCGTCGATCGCGGTGACCCAGATCAGATTATGTTCCGGGCCGTAATCGATGACCGCGATGGCATTGCCCTTGCCGCGGTCGATCACGGTGACGGGGATGGGGGGGTTCAATTGCGTGAACAAGGCCTTGGCTCCGGTGATTGTGGGCGGACGGAACATCAACGCACGCTTCCGGCAAAACCTCGCACAATATATGTATTTTTCGCTGCATTCCGTCGATGGTCCGGGGCCATCGAACGCAAAAGCCCGATCGTCTTGTTCCCGTCACCGGCCTGTGGGAAAGCGGGTGCCGTCCGATAACAGATGCGAGTCCCGTCATGCGCAGCCTTATTGCCCTCGTCCCGATCCTGCTCGCCGGGTGCGCCGCCGGCGCGCAGGTGCCCGCCGCCGCGCCGCCGCCATCCGAAGGCAGCCGTCCGCAGGCCGATACGGTCGAAAGCGGCGACGTTCCCGCCGAGCCCGCTGCAGCGCGCGCCAAGACCGCCGCGCAATATCGCGCCGAGGCGGCGGCCTTCATCGACCGGCAGGTCGCGCGCGCCCCGATCAAGGGCCCGGCGAAGAACCTGATCATCTTCATCGGCGACGGCATGGGCGTCGGCACGATCACCGCGGGCCGCATCTTCGAGGGCGAACAGCAGGGCCGCGACGGCGAAAGCCTGGTCGCCGCGCTCGACAGCCTGCCCTATAGCGCGCTGGTCAAAACCTATTCGACCGATTTTCAGGTGCCCGACAGCGCCGCCACCGCCACCGCCATCTTCACCGGCACCAAATCGCGCAGCGGCACGCTGGGCATGGCGCCGAGCGTGACGACCGGCGATTGCGCCGCCTCGAAGGGCTCGCCGGTCGAAACGCTGTTCGAGCAGGCCGAGGACGCGGGCCGCGCGACCGGCATCATCTCCACCGCGCGCATCACCCACGCCACCCCCGCCGCGACCTACGCGCACAGCGCCAGCCGCGACTGGGAGAACGACGCGGTGCTGCCGGACGAGGCCAGGGCCGCGGGCTGTATCGATATCGCCGCGCAACTGGTGAACTGGAACCATGGCAATGGCTTCGAGCTGATGATGGGCGGCGGCCGCGCCAATTTCCTGCGCTCCGACCAGGCCGATCCCGAATATCCGGACAAGACCGGCGCGCGCACCGATGGCAGGAATCTGGCGGCGGACTGGGCCGCGAAAACCGGCGGCCATTATATCTGGAACGGCGACCAGTTCGCCGCGCTGCCCGCGGACGGCAAGCCGGTGCTCGCCCTGTTCGAGCCCAGCCACATGCAATATGACGCCGACCGGGCGGAAGACCCCGGCAAGGAACCCTCGATCGCCGCCATGACCCGCGCCGCGATCGGGCGCTTGTCCTCCGATCCCGACGGCTTCGTGCTGCTGGTCGAGGGCGGCCGGATCGACCATGCGCATCACGCCGGCAACGCCTACCGCGCGCTCGACGATTTCGCGGCGATGGACGAGGCGGTGAGGACCGCGCTGGAGCTGACCGATCCGTCCGACACGATGATCCTGGTGACCGCCGATCACAGCCACGTCTTCACCATGGCCGGCTATCCCCCGCGCGGAAACCCGATTCTGGGGCTGGTCAATGCGGACGAGGACGGCGCGCCTGCCACCAAGGACGGCAAGGCCTACACCACGCTGGGCTATGCGAACGGACCCGGCGCGGTCCCCGCCACCGGCCGCCCCGACCCGGCCGATGTCGATACCACCGCCAAGGATTATCTGCAGCAATCGCTCGTGCCGCTGGGGTCCGAAACCCATTCGGGCGAAGATGTCGCGCTGAAGGCGAGCGGCCCGGAGGCCTATCTGGTATCCGGCACGATCGAGCAGAACGCGATCTACGCGATCATGGCGCATGCGCTGGGGTTGCCGCTGGAAAAATAGGGAAAGGCCATTGGGGGAGGTCTGCCTGGCTAAAGACCCGATTGCGAATGCAATTTTGCTCTGCCACTATAGTTCTCATGAACAAGCGACCCTCGCGCGGCGTCCGGCTTATGCCCTTCAAGGCCGCCACCTCTTGCACAGCGATGGCCCCGGCATGAGCGGCACCTTGTCCAAGCTCATCATGGTGATCGCCATTTCCTGCCTCGGCGTCAGCCGGCGCGAATGGGCGCTTGCGATGCTGGCGGAGTTCAAGCCGGCCACCGAAGCGGGGCATCCGCTGTCCTACTCGCTGGCCTGCCTGGTCGCGGCCTTGCGCGAGATGCCGAAACACCAGGAAGGGCGCAGGATGCTGGCGCGCTACGGCCTCGTTCTGACGCTGTTGCTGCCGTTCGCGGCGATGCTGCTTGCCGGCGCGCTGGCCGGTTATCCGTTTATCGATCTGCCGGACCTGTTCGCGGTCCATCCGCATGCCGTGAGCAGCTGGATGCCGGGCGGCGTGAACGGCAGCAACCGGTTTTCGATCCAGACGCTGACGGTTCTGTTTCTGCTGCTGTCGGCCCGGCACGTCCTCGTCGCCTGGTTCGTCGTCGAGCGCGAATGGGCGCGCGCCGGCGCCGCCCAAAGGTTCGGCGCGGCCATGATCACGACGCTGGCGCTCTTCACCGGCGTCCTCATGCGCGAGGCGACCAGCGCGATCCTGCCGTCCGTGACCCTCGCGATCGAGCTGCTGGCCGTGACCGCACTTGCGGCGTGGCACGACGGCGCGGGCGATCAAAACGAGCCCGACCGGGAAAATGTTCAGAACTATCTCGCCAACTGAGCGCCCGTAGCGGCGCCTGCCAAGGCCGCCTTGCGATGGATACGGCGTGCTGGATACAGGAAATTTCCTTGCGCCGCCGCGCAACGGTTCCGTGCTCATTTTGTCAACTTCGCCGTACGATCATGCGCCAAGGCGACCCCCTGCGGTGTCGCTATTCACCAGGCGGGCTCGCGGCATCTTCCGCCTTTTCCGGGCGGACGTAGATCGAAGACAGCTCGGGCACCGCCTCGCGCAGCTGGTCTTCCAGTTCCTCGATCAGCCGCTCGCCCTCGCCCATGGTGACCTCGTCCTCGATATCCGCGCTGATCGCGGCGAACACCTGTTTGGGCGAGGTGTGAACGGTGCGGACATGGTTGACCGCGGTGATCCAGTCCTGCTTGTCGACCACCGCGCGGATGCGCTCGATCAGCGCGAAATCGGCGCGCTCGCCGATCAGCAGGCCCTTGGCCTCGCGCGCCAGCAGCACGGCCACCATCGCCAGGATCAAGCCGATCGCGATCGAGGCAAGGCCGTCTAGCCTGGGCGCATCGAAATAATGGCTCGCCCACACGCCAACCGCCGCGACGATCAGCCCGGCCAGCGCGGCCGAATCCTCGAACAGGACGATGAAGACGGACGGATCCTTCGACTGCTTGACCGCTTCCCACCAGCCTTGGTCGCCCTTGGTCGAGGCGAATTCGCGGATCGCGATCCCCCAGCTGGTCCCCTCCATCAGAAAGGCGACGCCGAGCACGATATAGTTGATCGTGGGATCGGTCAGCTCTTCGGGTGAAACCCAATGGACATAGCCTTCATAGACCGAAAGCCCCGCGCCCACCGAGAAGATCAGGATCGCCACGACGAACGCCCAGAAATACAGCTCGCGCCCATAGCCGAAGGGATGCTCGCGGTCGGGCGGACGGTCGGCGCGATGCTCGCCGTAGAGCAGCAGCACCTGGTTGAGGCTGTCGACCACCGAGTGGAACCCCTCGGACAGCATCGATGAGGAGCCGGTCATGCCCGCCGCGACGAACTTGGCGACCGCGATCCCCAGATTGGCGGTCAGCGCGCCGAACAGGACGAAATTCTTGCGAATATAGGAGGCGATCGCCATGAGCCGCTAATGCGCGCGCGTGCCGATGGCTCCCGGATGTGCCATCGGGATTTAGTAGATGCCGCCTTCCGCGGCAATGAAATCATTGTCTCGCTGCGTGCCGCTCGCGCCCTCGACCGGGGCGGCCTTGGCACGGGTCGTGCTCGCCTGACGACGCTTCTGGCGCTCGCTGCGCGCGGCGATTTCCTCGGTGCGGATGGTGCGCTTGGGCTCGGTCTCCGGCTTGAACGCTTCCCAGATCACCGCGTCGAGCGGACCGCCCTGCGGCCAGGCGCCGTAGACGCGGCGACCGGAGCGGCGGTCGATCCGCACCAGCCGCACGCCGTCGGGCGCGGTGAAGGGCCGCGCGGGCACGTCCTCGAACGCCTGCTTGGCGAACTGCTTGAAGATCGGCGCGGCAAGCCGGCCACCCTGCGCATAGCCGCCCAAGCTACGCGGCTTATCATAGCCCATATAGACGCCCGCCACGAGATCGGGCGAGCCGCCGATGAACCACACATTGGTCGGGCCGGTGGTGGTGCCGGTCTTGCCGAACATCGGGCGGTCCAGATCGCGCAGCACCGTCGCGGTGCCGCGCTGGACCACGCCCTCGAGCATGTGCACCACCTGATAGGCGGTGACCGGGTCCATCAGCTGCTTGCCATCGGGCCTGAAGCGCGGCATCGGCCCGCCATTCCAGTCGTCCGTGTTGCAGCCCCGGCAGGCCTTCCAGTTCTTCGGCCAGATCACCTGGCCCGCGCGGTCCTGCGCGAAATCGATCACCGTGGGATCGAGCTTGCGGCCATGGTTCACCAGCATCGAAAAGGCGTTTACCATCCGCTCGACCGTGGTGTCGCCCGCGCCCAGCGCGAAGGAGAGGTATGGCTTGTAATCGCCGATCCCCATGGTCTTGATGGTCTTGACGACATGGGTCATCCCCGTATCGTTGGCCGCGCGCACGGTCATCAGGTTGCGCGATTGTTCGAGGCCCCAGCGCATGGTGTGCGCGCCCGATCCGCCCGCGCCGCCGAAATTGCGGAAGCATTTGTTGCCGAGCGCCGCGCTCTGATAGACGCAGAAGGTCCCATCGACGATCATCGTCGCGGGGGTCATGCCCTGGTCGATCGCGGCGGCATAGACGAACGGCTTGATCGTCGAACCGGGCTGGCGCATCGCCTGCGTCGCGCGGTTGAAGCTGGAGAGCCGGTTGTCGAACCCCCCCTGCATGGCGAGGATGCGGCCGGTGGTCGGCTGCTCCACCACCATTCCTCCGCCGACTTCCGGAACGCTGCGCACCGCCCAGTTGCTGCCCGACGGCGCGGCGGCGGTAAGCATTCCGGGTTTCATCGCCGCGGGCACGCCGAGCAGCGGCGCGCGCATCCCGTCCGAGAAACCGATTTCGTTGCCGCCGAGATAAACCCCGACGCGCCAGTCCTTGTAATCGGTACTCTTGCCGGTCGAGGCGAGCTGCCGCGCCCAATCGCCCTCGTCCAGCTCGATATTGCCGATATTGTCCTTCCAGCCCTTGCCGCCATTATAGCGGATCAAGCCATCGCGCAGCGCCGCGGTGGTCCACGCCTGATATTGCGGATTGTACGAACTGCGCACCCATAACCCGCCGGCGTAGACGCTATAGGGTCCGCTTTCGGCGGTTTCTCCGAAGCGGTCGATCAGGCGGCGGCGCACCTCCTCGACGAAATAGCCGCCGCGCGAGGCGAACTGGCTGCCTTGGCGCTGGATCGTTCCGAGCGGCATGGCCCGAGCGGACTGGAGCTGCGCGTCCGAAATCCAGCCGTTTTCGCGCATCTCGCCCAGCGCCCAGTTGCGCCGCTGGATCGCGCGCTGTTCGTTGTTTTCCGGCCGATAATTGGCCGGACCCTTCGGCAGAATCGCCAGATAGGCGATCTCGCTGAGCGCCAGTTGATCGATATCCTTCCCGAAATAGGCCTGCGCGGCCGCCTGCACGCCATAGGCGTTTCGGCCAAGATAGATCTCGTTGAGATAAAGCTCGAGGATCTGCTGCTTGGTCAGCACATCTTCCATGCGGAAGGCGAGGATCGCCTCCTTGAGCTTGCGGCTGTAACTATATTCATTGGTCAGCAGGATGATCTTGGCCACCTGCTGCGTAATCGTCGAGGCGCCGCGCGAGCGGCCCGAAGACGAAATGTTGTCGATCATCGCCGAGGCGATACCTGGATAATCGAGCCCGCCATGCTGGAAAAAGGTGCGGTCCTCGGCGGCCAGATAGGCACGGACCAGCAACGGAGGAAAGTCCGCATATTGCAGCTGCACGCGGCGCTCGCGCGCATAGCTGTGGAACGGCTCGCCGTTCACGTCGCGCACGATGGTCGGCAGCGGCGGCTCATATTCGTTCAGCGCATTGGCGTCGGGCAGATCCTTGGCGACGAAGAACCACAGCGCAATCAGTGCGATCACGCCGAGCACGGCCAGATAAACCAGCCAGCGCACCAGCCGGTGCTGCCAGACGCGCGAGACGAAACCGCCCGCGTCCCGGCGCAGGCGATAGGCGAAATTGGGTGTGTCTACCGCTTCCATCAGGCCGGCTTATCTATCAGCTTTCCTCGCACGCGCCAGCCTTATGCGGCGAAACTCCGGTCCGGCTGCCCTCAGCGCATCGCCAGTTTCTTCGCGAAATGCACCTGAACCGCCGATGAAATTCCCTCGGCCACCTTGCGCTGCCCCGCGGACGAGACGAGGAAGGCGACGTCCTCGGCATTGGTCAGATAGCCGGTCTCGAACAGGACCGACGGGGTGTCGGGCGCCTTCAGCACCACGAAGCTGGCGAAGCGGTGCGCATTCGCCTTGACCCGCATGTTCTCCTTGGCCTCGCGCGCCAGCAGCTGCGCGAAATCGGAGGACACGTTCATCGTCTCGCGCTGGGTCAGATCGATCAGGATCGAGGACAGATCGTCACCCGCCGCACCCAGATTTACGCCGTTGATGATATCAACCTTGTTCTCACGCGCAGCCAGCCTCTGCGCCTCCCGGTCGGAGCCGACCTCGGACAGGGTGTAGACCGTGGCACCGTTTGCGGCCTCGTTCTCGGCGCTGTCGGCGTGGATCGAGATGAACAGATCGGCATCCAGCTTGCGCGCGATGGCATAACGGTTCTGAAGCACGATGAAGCTGTCGGTATCGCGCGTCAACGCCACGCGGGCCTGCCCGCTCGCAACAAGTTCGTCGCGCACCGCCTTGGCGATGGCCAGCGTCACATCCTTTTCGCGCTCGCCGCCGAACGGGCTGATCGCGCCGGGATCATGACCGCCATGGCCGGGATCGATCACCACCAGCGGCAGCCTGGGGTCGTCGCGGCCGTAGATTTTCGGCAGATTGCCGCTGGATCGCGGTCGCGGCAGCTTCATCGAGACGCTGTAACCCGCCGGCCTTGGCGCCGCGCGCGCCAGCATCGGAGGCAACGCCGAGCGGCGGCCGCGGCCGAGCTCGCGCGCGAACTCGGCCGCGCTCGCGCTGGCCAGATCGACGGTAAGGCTGAGGCCGTCGGCCGCAAAGCGCAAACCGGAAACGCGCAAGGGCCGATCGAGGTCGAGCACGATCCGCGCGGTGTCAGCATCGAACTGTCCGCCGCGCAAGCGGCCGAACGCGCCGTCGCTCTCGGCGAGGTCGCTCGCCGAGATGCCGTCGATATCGACCGCCAACCGGTCCGGGCCATCCAGCCCAAAGACCGAGGCGCCCGCCACCTTGTCGTCGAAATGGACCACCAGCCGGCCGTCCTCGGCGCGCACCTCCGTAATGCGGCTCGCCTGGGCGGGCAGCATGGCGAACAGCAGCGACAGGATCAGTGCGGCCATGGCAGCCATATGCCGCCTCGCCCGCCCAAGCGTCCAGAAATTTCTAAATAGCACCCCAACCCCCGCATTTACTCGCGACAAGTGGGCAATAGCGCGCCGGAAGCTTCGGCCCGGTTCGCTAATGCGGTTTACCGTCAGCCTTAACCGTCAGCGTGAATCGAAATTAACCACAGCGTGGGCGCAACCATCTGCAACGGCGGGCACCTGCCCAAAGATGTTGCGACAATTGCGAGGGACTGCTAGCCCCCACGGGACCCGGTCCCATGGATGCCATCCATTCGCGCCGGTTTCAAAGCGGCGACCATTCCCGCCGCGCCCAATCAGGTTGACGCTGCATGAGGTATCACATTCGGACATACGCCGCCTCCCACGGGACGCGCGGCGCATGGCAGGCGGTCTATCGCCCGCGTCCGGATTTAGCCTGCGCCACGCGCCCAGGCAATATCGCTGCAGCAGACGCATTTCTTACATCACCGTGCCGGACGCAGGGCGCATTGCCTTTGCCCTCTGGCCTCAAGCCAATCGGCAGGGCCGCGCCCGTTGTGGATCGCGCCCGCCCTGCCCGGAGAATATTACATGACAACGCGTATGCTGATCGACGCGCGCCACCGGGAAGAGACCCGGGTCGCCGTCGTCAAGGGAAACCGGATCGAAGAATTTGACTTCGAATCCGCCGAGCACGAACAGCTCAAGGGCAATATCTATCTAGCCAAGGTCACCAGGGTCGAGCCGTCGCTGCAGGCGGCGTTCATCGATTATGGCGGCAACCGCCACGGGTTCCTGGCCTTTTCGGAAATCCATCCGGACTATTATCAGATCCCCAAGGAGGATCGCGACCGGCTGCTCGCCGAGGAGGCGGAGGCCGCCGAGGAAGAGGCCGCCGCGCGCGAAGCCGAGGACGATGCCGACGATCTGGCCGAAACTTCCGGCGATGACGATGGCGCTCTGGACGAGCCCGAACTGGTCGAGGTGGACAAGGACACCTCGGTCGACACGATCGACGCCGAAGAAGGCGAGATGCCCGATCTGGATGAAGAGGCGTCAGACGATGGCGACGAGAGCAACGGCGACGAGAGCAACGGCGACGGCGGCAATGGTCGCGGCCGGGGCCGCGGTCGTGGCCGGGGCGGCAAGGGCGGCGGCCGCGGGCGGTCTTCCGCCGCAAAGGCGAGCGACGCCGCGCGCGCCAAGCGTCAGGAACTGCGCCGCCGCTACAAGATCCAGGACGTCATCCACCGCCGCCAGGTGCTGCTGGTGCAGGTCGTCAAGGAAGAGCGCGGCAACAAGGGCGCGGCGCTGACCACCTATCTGTCGCTCGCCGGACGCTATTGCGTGCTGATGCCCAACACCTCCCATGGTGGCGGGATCAGTCGCAAAATCTCCAGCGCGTCGGACCGCAAGCGGCTGAAGTCGATCGTCGATGACCTCAATCTGCCGCGCACCATGGGTTGCATCGTGCGCACCGCCGGCCTTTCGCGCACCAAGCCCGAGATCAAGCGCGATTTCGATTATCTCGCCCGCCTGTGGGACGAAATCCGCGAACGCACGCTGGGTAGCGCCGCACCGGCCCTGATCCACAGCGACAGCGCGCTGATCAAGCGCGCGATCCGCGACATCTACAATCGCGAGATCGACGAGGTGATGGTCGAGGGCGACGAGGGCTACAAGTCCGCCAAGGCGTTCATGAAATTGCTGATGCCGAGCCATGCGCGCAAGGTGAAGCAATATGCAGACCCCGTGCCTTTGTTCCAGCGCCACGGCGTGGAGGACCAGCTGTCCGCCATGTACCAGCCGGTGGTGCAGCTGAAATCGGGCGGCTATATCGTCATCAACCCGACCGAGGCGCTGGTTTCGATCGACATCAACTCGGGCCGTTCGACCAAGGAACATGGCATCGAGCAGACCGCGCTTTCCACGAACATGGAAGCCGCGCGCGAAATTGCCCGCCAGCTCAGGCTGCGCGACATGGCCGGGCTGGTCGTGATCGACTTCATCGACATGGAAAAGCACGGCAACAGCCGCAAGGTGGAGCGCTGCCTCAAGGAATCGCTGAAGCACGACCGCGCGCGCATCCAGGTCGGCCGTATTTCCAGCTTCGGCCTAATGGAGATGAGCCGCCAGCGCCTGCGCACCGGCGTGCTCGAGGCCTCGACCCGCGAATGCCCGCATTGCGAAGGCACCGGGCTGGTGCGCACCGCATCGTCCGCCGGGCTCACCGCGCTCAGGCACATCGAAGAGGAAGCCGCCAAGGGCAAGGGCCGCGAGATCACGCTGCGCGCCAGCCAGGAAGCGACGATCTATGTGCTCAATTCGAAGCGCAACGAACTCGCCGAGATCGAGGAGCGCTACGGCGTGACCATCGAGATTCTGCCCAATAGCGAGGCCGAAGGCGCGAAGATGACCGTCAGCAGCGCGGGCGGCAAGCCCGACAAGCAGGTCGCCTTTGAGCCGATCCTCGACGAGGAAGATTTCGCCGAAGACATCCTCGACGAACGCGAGGACGAGGAAGACGAGCCCGAAAAAGAGGAGCGCGAAGAGCGTCCGCGTCGACAGCCGCGCCAACGCCAGCGCGAGGAGCAGGGCGAAACCGACGACGACCAGCCCAAGCGCAAGCGTCGCCGCAGGGGCCGCCGTGGTGGCCGGGGTCGCAAGCGCGAGGAAGACGAGCAGAGCAACCAGAGCGGCGAGGGCCAGGAAGGCGAGGCGCCCGCGACGGAGGACGGTGCCGAGGACAAGCCCAAGGCCCGCCGCGGCCGCCGCCGAAAGAGCGTGGACCAGGATCAGTCCGGCGAAGGCGTCGAAACGTCCGCAGCATCGGACGACACCGCCAAGGGCGAGCAGGCGAAGGCCGATGCGCCCGAGGCTGGAGCCCCCGAGGCTGGAACCGATGAGACCGCGCCCAAGAAGCGCCCCCGCCGGCGCCCGGCCAAGGCAAAACCGGCCGAGAGCGACAGCAAGGCCGGCGAGGAAGCGGCAACGACCGATACTGCCGCGACCGAGGACAAGCCCAAGCCCAGGCGTCGCAGCAGCGCCAAGAACGCCGATGTGGAAAAGGCCGACGGCAATGAGGCGGAAGCCAGGGACGGCGACTCCAAGGATGTGGAAGCCAAGGCGGACAAGCCCAAGCCCCGCGCGCGCCGCAAAAAGGCCGAAGCTTCCGAACCCGCGGTCGATGCAGTCGAGCATGAGGCGGCCGTGCCGGCTCCCAAGGCCGAACCGATAGCCAAGGCCGCGAACGACGGCGCCGGTGCGGCCCGCATCGAGGCCGGTGGCGCCAACACCACGACCGACCACGGTACGCCGCGCCGGGGTTGGTGGCAGCGCACGTTCGGCTGACGCTTCGATGTTGACGTGATCGAAGCGCGCGCCGATGCTCCGGGAATGACCGCATCGCCGCGCGCTTCACTTCAGGTTCAGGGCCAAGGCGCCACGCCGAACGCCATGGCCCGCATCGCGCTTGCGCTCATTCTTTCGCTCGTCATCGCGGTCCGCCCGGCGGCTGCGCAAAGCGTGCTGCGCGATGCCGAAACCGAGGCGTTTTTCCGCGAGATCAGCGAACCCCTGGTGCGCGCGGCGGGTCTCCAGCCCGACAATGTCGAGATCGTGCTGATCGGCGACTCCGCGATCAACGCCTTCACCGCAGGCGGGCAGACCGTCTACATCAACAGCGGTCTGATCGAGGAAGCGAGCACCGCCAACGAGGTGCAGGGCGTGATCGCGCACGAGCTCGGCCATGTCGAAGGCGGTCACGCCATGCGCGGCGCCGACGGCGCGGCCGAGGCGCAAGGCATTTCGATCGGATCGCTGCTGCTCGGCGCGCTCGCCGCGGTGGCGGGAGCGGGCGACGCCGCCGCGGGCATCATGATGGCCGGACAGCGCGCCGCGCTCGGGAAATATCTCGCCTATACCCGTGTGCAGGAAAGCGTCGCCGATGCCAGCGGCGCGCGCTATCTGTCCGCCGCCGGGATCAGCGGGCGCGGATCGATCGATTTCTTCAAGAAGCTGCAGAGCTATGAATTCCGTCTCGGCATCCCGCAGGACGACGATCAGGCGTTCGTGAGCAGCCATCCGCTGTCGGGCGACCGCATCCAGTATCTGCGCGATACCTATAGCAAGGACCCGGCTTGGGACGCGCCGCTCAACCCGAAGTGGGAGAGCGACTTCAAGCGTGTCAAGGCCAAGCTGATGGGCTATATCGCCCGGCCGGAAGACACCATGCGCGACTATCCGGAGAGCAATCAGAGCATTCCCGCGCATTACGCCCGGGCCTATGCCTGGCACAAATCGGCCTATCCGCAAAAGGCGGCCGCGGAAGCCGAAAAGCTGATTGCGAGCGATCCGGACGATCCCTATTTCAAGGAGCTTTACGGCCAGATCCTGCTCGAATCGGGCAAGCCCGACCAGGCGCTGGAGCCGCTGCGCGAGGCCGTCGCGGGATCGGACAACAATCCGCTGATCGCGGCCCTGTTCGGCCACGCCCTGGTCGCCACCGAAGACCGCGCCAACCTTCCCGAAGCCGAACGGGTGCTCAAATCGGCGGTCGTGCGGGACAATCGCAATCCCTTCGCCTGGTATCAGCTGGGCGTGGTCTACGAGCAGCGCGGCGACGAGGCGCGCGCCGCCCTGGCCAGCGCCGAGCGCGATCTGATGACCGGCGAGCCGGACCTCGCGCTGCGCCATTCGGACCGCGCGATGAGCGGACTTGCCGATTACAGCCCCGACTGGCTGCGTGCGCAAGACATCCGCTTGATCGCCGAGGCCCAGCTCGAGGACGACGAGAAGCGCCGCCGCTGAGCGTGGCCCGGGCACCGGCATCCGCCGGCGTGGTTTGAAGCCGGCATCCTCCGGCGTGGCTGGACAGCCGAGCGCCGCCTGCTAGGAAGGATAGCGATGTTCGACAGCTCAAAGCCCGCCACCCGCTCGCCGCTCCTCTATTTCATGGTCGCGGCCTGCGTGTTGGCGCTGGTTGCGGCCGTTTATCTCACCTTCTTCGCCGAAAGCCGCGCGGCGGGCGCGCGAGAGAACGCCGACCCGACCGCCGCCGCCGATGCCGCCCCGCGCGCGGCCGATCTGAGCGGGGACGAGCGCAAGGCGATGGAAGCGATCGTGCGCGATTACATCCTGACCCATCCCGAGATCATCACCGAGGCGGTCGACGTGCTGCAGACGCGCGACACGCAGAGCCGCCTCACCGATGTGCGCGGGACGATCGAAACGCCCTTCCCCGGCGCGGTGGCGGGCAATCCGGACGGCAGCCGCGTGCTCGTGGAGTTTTTCGATTACGCCTGCGGTTACTGCCGCGCCAGCGTGCCCGACCTCGAACGGCTCATCGCCACCGACAGGGACGTGAAGGTGGTGTTCCGCGAACTGCCGATCCTGGGCGAAGGCAGCCAGAAGGCCGCGCGCATGGCGCTCGCCGCCGCCCGGCAGGGCAGGTACAAGGCGTTTCACGACGCGATGTACGCCGCCGGCAAACCGACCGACCAGGCCATCGAAGCAGCCGCGCGCCGTGCCGGTCTCGACCTGGCGGCGGCGCGCGGCTTCGCATCGTCCGACGCCGCGACGCGCGAGTTGCAAAAAAATCTCGACCTCGCTCGACGCGTCGGTTTCAACGGAACGCCGACCTGGGTCGTCGGCGACCGGATGCTCGAAGGCGCCGTCGGCTATGATTCGCTCAAGGAGGCGGTCGACGACGCGCCGCGCCCGAACGCTTAACTTGTCAAACTTGTCGGCAAACCCCGGTTTTAAAAAAAATCATTCGCAATAAGCGCGGTTCCCAGCACGCGAGATCGATAAGCAAAAGGCGATCATGTGCTTTGCAAACCCAGTTGGATGGAAATTCAGAAACGGCATAGCTCCGCCTTTCTTTGTCCGTCATGCCAGCGAAAGGGCACCCAACAAAGTAGTACTTTGTTGGGACCCGGAAAGGGCACCCAACAAAGTAGTACTTTTTTGGGACCCGGAAAGCTGGCATCTCAGGCCTCATGGCGATCCCGCCCGAGACCCCAGCTTTCGCTGGGGTGACGAAAAAATGACGCTGGGTGACGAAAAATAAAACGGGTTTGCAAGGTACATAATCGCCAAGCAAAAGGGATGAATCGGACGGCATGGACTCGGTGTACACTGTTTGTTCCGAGTAGGAAAGGCTTGTCCGCCGCTGGTGGCGGTTCGGTTCGAATTTTCCCCCTCCCGTTTGCGGAAGAGGGGCGAGCCCCGGACTTGATCCGGGGCGCAGCGGCGAGGAGATACCCCTTGCAGAACCGACCCATCGATGGCGCCGGCGCGCGCCATCCACCTTCATCCAACTGAGCCTAACCAGCAATCCGGCAAGGCTGCGTATCCTTCTCCCGTCAAAGGCGGGAGAAGGTCATAGAAACCAAACTCAAAACCGAGCCCCCGCCGTTCACCCCTTCTTCCCTCTGGCCACCACATACCATTCGACCGATCCCTTGCGGCTGGCCGGCGGCTTGGCGTGTTTCACGCTGGTGAAATGGCGCTTGAGTTCGACCAACAGCGCCTGATCCGATCCTCCGGCGAAGGATTTCGACAGGAACGCCCCGCCCGGCTGCAGCTGCGCGATGGCGAACTCCGCCGCGGCCTCGACCAGCCCCATGGTGCGCAGGTGGTCGGTCGGCTTGTGGCCGGTGGTGTTGGCCGCCATGTCGCTGAGCACCAGGTCCGGCAGCCCGCCGAGCGCACCGATCAACCTGTCGGGCGCGGCGTCGTCCATGAAATCCATTTCGAGCAGGGTCACGCCCTCGATCGGATCGACCGGCAGCAGATCGATCCCGACGATCGTCGCCCGCGGATGCTGCTTGCGGATGACCTGCGCCCAGCCGCCCGGCGCGATGCCGAGATCGACCACGCGCCGCGCGCCCTTCAGCAGCCCGAATTTCTCGTCCAGCTCGATCAGCTTGTAGGCGGCGCGGCTGCGATAGCCCTCCGCCTTGGCGCGCTTGACATAGGGGTCGTCGAGCTGGCGCTGCAGCCAGCGGGTCGACTGGGCGCTGCGTTTGCGCGCGGTCCGGACGCGCTCTCTGGTCAATGGCCCTGCCCTGCTGTGCCGGCCATCAGCGTGCGCAATATCCCCTCGCGAATGCCGCGATCGGCCACGCCGAGCCGGGCGGCCGGCCATATCTTCAGAATCGTTTCCAGGATCGCGCAGCCGGCTACCACCAGATCGGCCCGCTCGCGCCCGATACAGGGCTGCAGCGCCCGTTCGTCCGGCGCCATCGCGGACAGCCGCCGGCAGATATCGAGCATCGCGGCCGAAGGCACGATCAGCCCGTCGATCTGGTTGCGGTCATAGCTCGGCAGTTCGAGATGAAGGCTGGCGAGCGTGGTCACCGTGCCGGAGGTGCCGAGCAGCCGGTGCTGCGGTCCGCCGGCGGGCAGGCGCGCGGCGAAATCGGAAAAGCTGCCGCGCACGCGCGCCTTCATCCGCTCATAGGCGGCGGTACGGTCGTCACGGTTCGCCGCGTTCGGCATCTCGCTTTCGTAGAGCGAGATCACGCCCCAGGGCGCGCTTTTCCAGTCGATGATCTCGGGCACCGCGCCGCCGGTCGAAACCAGCACCAGTTCGGTCGATCCGCCGCCGATGTCGAAGATCAGCGCCGGGCCGTCGCCGGGCTCGAGCAGCACATGGCAGCCGAGCACCGCGAGGCGCGCCTCTTCCTGCGCGGTGATGACGTCGAGCCAGATGCCGGTCTCGCGCTGCACGCGGTGGATGAAATCCTGCCCGTTCGACGCGCGGCGACAGGCTTCGGTCGCGACCGAGCGGGCGAGCGTGACGTTGCGACGGCGCAGTTTTTCGGCGCAAACACCGAGCGCGGCAATCGCCCGCTCGATCGCCGCGTCGCTCAGCACGCCGGACGAAGCGAGACCCTCCCCCAGCCGCACCACGCGCGAAAAGGCGTCGATCACCACGAAGCCGTCCGCCGACGGCTTGGCGATCAGCAACCGGCAATTGTTGGTGCCGAGGTCGAGCGCGGCATAGGCCCTGCGGACCGGCCAGCCCGGCGATGAAGCCGCGCGCCTGACACCGCCGTTTGTCTTCCCTGCGCCCGCATCGCCGCGCTTGGCCGTCCGGCCCTTTCCTCCCGCGCGATCGGTATGCGGCGCGGGCGTCGTGAAATCGCCCATGCCGAATCAACTTTTATCTCTCGCCAACGGGCAGATGCCGTCGGAACCTGACAGCCAATCTAGGGCCAAAGCGGTGGCCAGACAAGTGATCCGCCAGAACGGTAGTGTCTCAGTTTGAAATGCCCACCCCTTCGTCATTGCGAGGAGCCGGAGGCGACGAAGCAATCCAGGGCGGATACAGCGCGCTGCAATGGCCATGGATTGCTTCGCCCTGCGGGCGCGCAATGACGGACTTTGGAAATGGAGCGGCGACGTAAGTTCAAACCGATCCGGTACCAACGCCCGCGACGCTTGACTCGCCCCCCGACCGATTCTATCCCGCGCCCCCTATTCCCCTGTCCTCTAATGGTAAGAGAGCGGACTCTGACTCCGTCAATCGAGGTTCGAGTCCTCGCGGGGGATCCACGAAATCCGAAAACTTCGGGCCGACCGCATCAGAACAGACCGGGCGTCTCGCGCTGGGCGGTGCTGGCATCGGGCGGGGTCATCAGTTCGACCTGGTCCAGCGCCATTTCCCGCGTCATGCCCTGCGTCCTGAGGCCGCTGCCGGAGGCGGTCGCGGCAATCGGCGTGCAGGTGCCGCGACCGGCGAGGAAATCGAGCGCCTGTCTGGTCGAAGCCTCGCGCGGATCGCCGAGCTGAAAGCTGACATCATCGGGGGCCACGCAGGTGGTCTTCATGACCGTGGCGAGGCCGTTATAATAATCGCCCTGATGATCGGCATTCTCCGTGCGGAAGGCGACGACCCTCAAGCGATCGTCGCATTGCGGCCGGTCGCGCGCGATCTGTCCCACCGGCTTGCCAAAGGTGTTGGTGCCGATCAGCGCGTTGTCGGCGCCGAGATAGGGGATGAAGCCGTTCATCAGCAGCTCGCTCGCCGAGGCGGTGCCGCCGGTGCCGATGAACGCGATCTTCATCGGGCCGATCGACTGGTCGTTCGGATCGAAATAGGTGGTATCGTTGTTCGACGCCAGGCTCGGCCGGAAGGTCGTGTAGCTGAACACGTCCGAAGTCGACCGGCTACCGCCGAGCAGGTTGCCGAACAGTTCGGACACCGAAACCAGCCCGCCGCCGTTATAACGCAGATCGACGACCACCTTGGTGATCCCCTGCTTGCGGAATTTGGCGAAGGCGTTCTTCAGGGGAGTTTCGGCCGGACCGATGAACGTGCGCAGATTGACGTAACCGACTTTCTGACCGCCATCGTTGATCACCTTGGCACCGTAGCGCGTGGAAACGGGCTTCAGCTCGAATTCGGTCTTGGCGACGGTGACGATCGACTCCGCCCCGTTTGCGCTGCGAATACGAAACACCCTGCTGACGCCGGGATCGCTCGGGCCGAGCGCGTCGTAAATCCCGCTATCCGACGAGGCGATAATATCATCCACGTCACGCAGATTGGACTCGCTGGTGCCGATGGCGAGAATCTGAGTCCCGCGGTCGATGCCGGCGGCCAATGCGGGTGCGCCTTCGAACGCCTCGATGATGAGCAATTCGTTATTCGGCGTGAAGCCCAGGCGCATGCCGAAACCGGCATTGGTTCCGCTATTATAATAAGCATCCTCTTCCTCGATCGAGGTCAGATAGGTGAAGCCGCGATCCTTGTGCTGCGTCCGCGCCTTGGAGGTCAAAAAGTCGATATAATCTTGCACCGTGGCGTAGCCCGCCGGATTCGGATTTTTGGGCAAAAGTTCCGGGAACAGATAAAATTCATCGAGCTGGTCCGCAGCCCAGTTCTGCCGCTCGGTCAGCGAACAGCCGGCCGTGCTCGTCGGCGGCGGCGGCGGGGGCGGGGTGGGCGTGGTAACCGGCGGCGTGGTCGACGTGTTGCCGCCGCCATTGCCCCCGCCCCCGCCCCCGCAAGCGGACAGGATGGTGACGATACCCGCCAGGACGCCGATTTGCTTACGCATGAGAATACTCCTCCCCAAATGGGCGGCATGACGGAGAAATAGAGCTTCGGATCGTAACCAAGCGAAACCGGAACGCGTATCTCGACCGACCATGTCGGATCGGGCACATATATAACCGCGCCTATCTGATTTGACCATGAACAAGATCGGCCAAGAAGATCGGCACGGGCCAGGCATGGCGATCGGCTTGCCCGGCGCGCGGCGCGATCCTAAGGTCTCCTGCCGAATTCAGGAGCATCATTCCATGACCAGCAAGCGCGCGGCCGATCCGGTCATTGCCGCGACGGGCCTCTTCACCCCGCCCCACAGCATCTCGAACGAGGAACTGGTGGAAAGCTACAACCGCTATGCCGAGAATTGGAACGCGCAGCATGCGGACGCGATTGCGGCGGGCGATGTCGATGCCAAGGTGGCGAGCTCGACCGAGTTCATCGAAAAGGCCAGCGGCATCCAATCGCGCCATGTCATGGACAAGTGGAGCGTGCTCGACCCGCAGATCATGGCCCCCCGCCTGCCCGAACGGCCGGACGAAGAGCTGTCGGTGCTGGCCGAGATCGGCGTGGCTGCGGCGAAGATGGCGCTGGAGCGCGCCGGGCGCGATGCCGGCGAGGTCGATGCGGTGCTGTGCGCCTGTTCCAACTTGCAGCGTCCCTATCCGGCAATGGCGGTCGAGATTCAGGACGCGCTGGGCATGGGCGACGGCTTCGGTTTCGACATGAACGTCGCTTGCTCCTCGGCGACCTTCGGCATCCAGACCGCCGCCGATTTCATCCGTGCGGGCAATGCGCGTTCGGTGCTGGTGGTCAGCCCGGAGATCACCTCCGGGCATCTCAACTGGCGCGACCGCGACAGCCATTTCATCTTCGGCGACGTGGCCACCGCGGTGCTCGTCGAACGCGCCGACATGGCCCCGGCGGCGCATTGGGACATTCTGGGCACGCGGCTTAAGACCAGTTTCTCCAACAATATCCGCAACAATTTCGGGTTTCTCAACCGCGCCCATTCCGAGACCCGCGACACGGACGACAAATGGTTCGTCCAGGAAGGCCGCAAGGTGTTCAAGGAAGTGGTACCGATGGTCAGCGCGATGATCGCCGATCATATGAACGAGTTGGGCCTGCGGGGTTCGCAATTGCGCCGATTATGGCTGCATCAGGCCAACGCCAACATGAACCGTCTGATCGCCCACCGCGTATTGGGGCATGAGGCCACCGAAGACGAGAGCCCCACGGTGCTAGACCGTTATGCCAATACCAGCAGCGCCGGCTCGATCATCGCCTTTCACGAACATTCGGGCGATCTCGAAGCAGGCGATATCGGTCTGATCTGCTCCTTCGGCGCCGGGTACAGCGCGGGAACGGTATTCGTGCGCAAGGCGGGATGAGCGCCGGTCAGGGTTGCAGGCTGCTCGGCGGATCGGAGCCGTCCATGCTGTCTTCCAGCCCCTCTTCCAGATTCTCCTCATCGCGCGCGGCGTCCTCAGCCTCGTCCGCTTTGTCGTTCTTGGGTTCGCCCGGCGCGACCGCCATGTCCTTCATACGCTCTTCCGGAATGAGCTCGTCTTTTCTGTCGGCCATATCGAAAATTCCTTTCGCTTGCAGAACGGGCGGCCGTGGACGCGGTTCCGATATCCGCGCGCTCGACCGATGACGGACCGGCGTCGTTTCGAATTCCGTTATGTGACCGATGGCGGACGTGCGCCCGATTTCGCCGAGACTGCGCTCCTCGGCACCGAAACGCGCACCGATATCTATCTGCTGCGCCCTGTCCGCCCCGATCTGCTGTCCAAGCTTCGCGGGAACAAGCGACTGCAGGTCAAGCGGCTCCTGGCGTGGGCCGGACCGCTGCAATATTGGGGCATGCCCCTCGACCATGCATGGTCCGGCACCGACCCGGTGATGACGCACCTGCTCCCCGGCCTCCCTATCGATCGCGGACCGGAGCAGTTGCTGGATACGGCAAACCATCACAACGATTACCGGGTGATTACGGTCGCCAAGAAGCGGCGGCTGTTTCAGCTTGGCGATGTGCGCGCCGAGATCACCACCGTGCGGGCTGGCGATCGGAGCTTCCAGACGATTGGATTCGAAGCGGACCAGGCCGCGGCGCTGATCGCGATGCTCGTGCGTTACAAGATCGCAGACCGATCGAACCGGGATTATGGGAAGCTGCTGGCTTAGCTGGTCGCCGAGGCGGGCTCAGTTTCCGCCGAGCGCGGGAAAGCTGCTCACGATATGGTCGAACACCGCCGGATAGAGCGGATGGTCGAACTCGCAGCCATAATAATCGCCCTTGGTCCACGCCACCTTGGCCGATAGCGGCGCCATGCCCGGCATGGTGAGATAGACGCGGCTCGCCGGATTGATGAAGGTGAGCGAGTGCATGCGAAAGCCGGTGACGGACAGATCGAGCACGGCGATCTTGAACTTGCCGGCGCCCGCTTCGCGGATCTCCGCCTCGATGCTGACATCGGCCCGCCGGGTGAAGCGGTGCTCGCCGTCGTCGGCCTGCCTGTGCTCGCGTTCGTCCATCCGCACCTCTCGGCGGGGCGTGAAGTGGGTGCCCCGTTGGCGGGGCGTGAAGTGGAGGCCCCGCACAATTGGTAACGGGCTTTTCAGCGCTTGGCAAAAACTTGCGGGGCTCTGGCCGAGTTTGCGTTCCATCGGCGAACGTTCAATCGGCGAATAGCGCGATGGCGATGTAGAGCAGCAGCGGCAAGCCGAACCCCAGCAGCGTGGTGGCGACGAAGCCCAGACGGATCAGCGTGGCGTCGATATTCGACCAGGCCGCGAGGCCCGAGCACACGCCGAACACTTTGCCATTGGCCTTGTCGAGGTGAAGCGCATTCTGCATTGTAGATGGTCCTTCTAACGGTGTCCGCGGCGCCGGGTGGACGGCCGCCGCGGACCGGGATGTCGTGATGGCCCCGGCCATGTCAGGCGACGAGGTGGGTGGCGGTATCGACGGCGGGGGCGACGCTCATGCTGATGGTGACGACGGCGCAGAGGCAGGCGGCGGTTACGGCCAGGATGCGGGTGCGGAACTGTTCGGTCATTTCATATCTCCCTTGAGGGTTTTTGCGGTCCGGCGGGGTCATTCCCGCCGACGGAAACAGCGTTGCAGGAGCCGTGCCAGATTGAAATATCCCCGGAAATCCGCCATTTTCTTTTTTGAACGTCGTTCACTTCAAGGAGGCCATGCCAACAGTCGGCGAAAATTCCCGTATTTTGGTCCGAAGCCTGGGCACGCTTGTCCTTGCCTGCGCGCGCTTCATCCCACAGGAGGCGATGACCATGTCCATCGCCCGGCTCAGCCTGACCGATTTTCGCAACCACGCCCGGCTTGAGATCGCCGCGCGTCCGGGCTTCGTGCTGCTCACCGGTCCCAACGGCGCGGGCAAGACCAATGTACTCGAGGCGATCTCGATGCTCTCGCCGGGACGAGGTCTGCGGCGTGCCGCGCTGTCGGTCATGGCGCGCGAAAAAGGCCCTGGCGGATTCTCGGTGTTCGCGCAGCTCGATGATGCGAGCCTGGGGGCGGCAGGCCTTGGAGTCGGTACCGAAGCGCTGGCGCCCGAGCGCAAGAAGGTGCGCATCAACGGCGCCCAAGCCAACGCGTCGCAGCTCGCCGAATGGCTGGCACTGATCTGGCTGACCCCGGCGATGGACCGTCTGTTCGTCGAGGGAGCGGCCGGTCGCCGCCGCTTCGTCGACCGGCTGGCCCTTGCCCTGACCCCGGGCCACGCCGCCGCGACGGCGCGGTACGAACGCGCCATGCGCGAACGCAACCGGCTGCTCGGTTCGGACCGGCCCGATCCGTCCTGGTTCGACGCGCTCGAGCTCCAGATGGCCGAACATGGCGCGGCGATCGGCCAAGCGCGCGCGCGGCTCATCCGGCAGCTCGGCGAGCGACTGGCGGGCGAACCCGAGAGCCCCTTCGCGCGGCCGTCGCTGGCGCTCGAAGGTGGCGGGCCGATCGAGGCCTCGGCGCTCGAGGCGGCGCTGCGCGCCGGCCGCCCGGCCGATCGCGCCGCCGGCCGCAGTCTCGTCGGCCCGCACCGCGTCGACCTGCGCGTGCGCCATGCGGCCAAGGACTGCCCCGCGCAGCTGTGCTCGACCGGCGAGCAGAAGGCGCTGCTGCTCGCGATCGTGCTCGCCCATGCCGACGCGGTGGCCGATGCCCGCGCGATGCGGCCGATCCTGCTCCTGGACGAGGTCGCCGCGCATCTCGATCCGCTGCGCCGCGCGGCGCTGTTCGAGCGGCTGCATGCGCGCGGCGGCCAGGTCTGGATGACCGGGACCGAGCCCGCGCCGTTCGCGCCAATCGCGGGCGAAGCGGTGCACCTCGCCTTGGGGTGAATTCCGGTTAACCAGTCCGATTGACCAAAGGGTTTAGCGGCGCGTTCGAACTCTCGCGGCATGAAGGCTTTTCTGTAGGGGAAAGCCGAAACATGCCGACATGTCTGCGCGTCATATTGCTGCTGCTCGCCTTGTGCGCTGCGCCGGCAATGGCCGACGACGGGGATGGGGGCGGGGACGGGCTGCAATGCGTGCCCTATGCCCGCGAAGTGTCCGGCGTGCGGATCTACGGCGACGCACACACGTGGTGGGGCCAGGCCGCCGGCCGCTACGAGCGCGGCGGCGTGCCGCAGGTCGGCGCGGTGATGGCGTTCAAGCCGCACGGGATCATGCGGCTGGGCCATGTCGCCGCGGTCAGCCGGATCGTCGACGCGCGCACCGTGCTCGTGCGCCACAGCAACTGGTCGACGATCGACGGCCGCCGCGGGCAGATCGAGGACGACGTCGCGGTGGTCGACGTCTCGCCCGGCAACGACTGGAGCGAGGTGCGGGTGTGGTACACGCCGATCGGCGCGCTGGGCACCACCCATTATCCGCTGGCGGGCTTCATCTATCCCGGCGCTGCGCCCAGGTCGCCGAAACGGCCCGATCGCAAGGCGTTCCAGCTCGCTGCGGCCGACGTTCCGGCGCGGGCCACGCGTCCGGCGCCCGCCCGAGCCGTGCCCGCCGCATCCTTCGTCCGCGAGACCGCGCCGCCGCCGCAGGGCGATCCGATCGGCGATCTGCTGGTCTCGCTCGGCCGCTGAGCCGGGGTCCGTCCCCGGGGCGCTCACCCGTCTTTTTTCGCCACCGGCGGATCGTCGCCCAGATCCTCGTACCACGCCTCGACCGGGCCGGTGAGCCTGATCGTCAGCGGCCGGCCGCGGCGGTCGAGCGACTTGCCCGCCTGCACCCGCACCCAGCCCTCGGAAATGCAATAGGCCTCGATATTGGTGCGCGGCTCGCCCTTGAAGCGGATGCCGATGCCGCGCGCGAGCTTGTCGGCATCGTGGTACTCGCTGAGCGGCGAGATGGCGAGCCGATCGGGCGGCACGTCGGGGGATGCGGTGGCGGCGGGCGCGGGTGCGGCATGGTCGGACGGGTCGGTCATGGTCGGTATCCTGGCTGATGTGATCTGCCGCGCGCCGTAGCGCGCGCGCCGCGCGCCGTCACCTGCCTTGGCATGAGGCGTCGGCTTCCCGTTCTCTCCATTCCGCTCCTCCCCGTCCCGCTCCGCCCCGTCCCGGTCGTCTTCGTCCCGGTCGTCCTCGTCCCAGTCCTCTTCGTCCCAGTCGTCCTCGTCCCATCGCTCATCCTCCGGGTCCTCCGCTTCGTCCGGAAGTTCGCGAAAGGCGGCATACGTCCCCCCCTTCCGGCCTCCCTCCCGGCCCGCCACATCGGCATCCCCCCACCGTTCCGCGGCGCGCTCGCGCTCCATCGCCTGGGCGCGTTTCAGCCCGGCGATCTTCTCCAGGATCAGTTCGTCGACCTCCTCGGACGTCGGCATCGCCTCGCGCTCGATCGCGCGCGCGTTGGCCTGCGCCTCGGTGTAGAACACCGGACCCGGCAGCGGATCGCGTTCGGGCAGCGGGGCCGGGGCGGCGGACGGGGCGGCGGGCGGGGCGTCCGCCCCATCCGGCGCCCGCCCGTCCGCCGCTTCCAGCGCCTCGCACGCTTCTGTATCTTCGGCGACGCGCCCCAGCGCCTCGCACGCTTCCGCATCTTCGGCGACGCGCCCCAGCGCCTCGCACGCTTCGGCATCTTCGGCGACGCGCTTCAGCGCCTCGCACGCTTCGGCATCTTCGGCGACGCGCTTCAGCGCCTCGCCCAGGGCGGTGCCGGTCTGGTCGCGCTCGCGGCGCACCTCGCGCCGGTCGATCCACGCGCCGAACCGGTCCGGCGCGCGGCGGGCGAGGATGAACATCGCCAGCCGCTCGTCATATTGCCGCCATTCGCCGATCCGCTCGCCCTGAAAGAACACCGGCCGCTCGACTCCGTGCAGCGCGCGGGAGAAGGTCGCGTCGGACAGGCATTGGACCGCGCTGTCGAGCGCCACGTCCCATGCCTCGCGGAAGCTGCGCGCGTCGGGCCGGGCGCGCAGCTTGTAGGCCGAGCGCGCGCTCATCCCCACCCGCGCCGCCGCCTCGGTCACGTTGCCGCACGCCGCCAGCGCCGCGACGAACGCCGTCTGCCGGCCCGCCGTCCACCCGTCGTGCCGCGCGCGCAGCGCGACCGGATCGAACGCGGCGATATCGGGCGGATCGCCGGACTCCGGCGCGGAGCGGGACGACGCCGAGGAGGAAGGAGGCGGCGTCGCGCACGAAGCGGAGGCGGCCGGGGCGGAGCGGGTGTGATGCCGGGTCATCCGACAGTATAGAACATAAAAAGAACATGTAGGACAGGATTTTGTCGATACATCCGTGCGCGGAGTTCTATAAGCAGACGCTCGGTGGCTTTCCCGCGCATTGCCCAATGTCTATTGAAAGACGCCTTTTCGTACAGACTTTCTGCCAAGCTGCTTTGGACTTCGGCGTGTTCCTGATCCTCAGATGTGCCACGTTTTCAGATGCGTTGCATAAGCCGAAACTTATGTTATGTTTTGCCAATGGAGAAACCATTAGAAGAGTTTGGCGCAATGACGGTACAGGTGAATATAACAGCAAATGGGCGCATGAGCTTGCCGGCGCATATTCGCCGGCGCCTCGGGCTTTCCGCTGGCGGGTCTGTGTTTCTGGAAGAGACCGAAGACGGGGTGGTGATCCGGACCGCGGCCCAGGCCGTGGCGCGGGCGCAGGAACTGGCGCGCAAATTCACAGGCAACAACGATGACGCTTCCGTGTCGGCCTTTCTGGAAAAGCGTGTGGCGGAGAGTGGCGAGTGAGTGCTTTTGTGCTCGATGCGTCAGGCTTGATCGCCATGTTGAAGCAGGAGCGTGGGGGCCAGAAAGTTGCGGGCAGCATTGCTTTCGCCCGGATCGGTGCGGTCAACTATGCCGAAGTGATGAGCCACTTTATTCGCGCGGGTATGCCCGGACGGGAAGTTGATGCCATGCTCGATCCGCTACCGATGCAAATCGTCGATGCGGACAAATCTCTCGGTCAAATGGCTGGTCGCTTGCGCGCGATTACGGCCGCTGCCGGCCTGTCGCTGGGCGACCGTTTCTGTCTGGCGTTGGCCAGGCGGGAAGGGCTACCTGCCTGGACCGCCGATACGGCTTGGAAAACCATCGCTGAATCCGCGCGGGTCGATGTGGTTCTCTTGCGGTGATGATATAGCCGCCGGGCGGTCTACAACGCAGGTCTGCTTCGAGCTGGCATTTTCCAAAACTGGTCATTCCGCTTCCCACCGAAACCGGAACTTAAACCGGGGCACGACCGGCATCCGTCAGGGCTTGCAAATCGCGCGATATTCGTTATGTGCGCGCATTCGCTTGCGTGATCGTAACACCCTTTGCCGCCCGGCGGGCCGCTTGCCAGCCGGGGGCTTCGGGCGTATCGCGTCGGCAACGGATTTTTTGTTTAAAGAGAACAGGTGCCGAGATGGCCGTACCCAAAAGAAAGACGTCCCCGTCCAAGCGCGGCATGCGCCGGTCGCACGATTCGCTGAAGCCGATGGCCTATCAGGAATGCCCCAATTGCGGTGAGCTCAAGCGCCCGCACCATATGTGCGGCGAGTGCAATCACTATAACGGGCGCGAAATTCTCGCGCCGGCGCTCTGATCCGCCCGATCCCGAAAGGACGGTAATGTGCCCATGACGCCGCGTATCGCGATCGATGCGATGGGCGGCGATGATGGCGTGCGCGTGATGATCGCGGGCGTGGCGCTCGCCCGGCACCGGCACCCCGGTTTCACCTTTCTGCTGGTGGGCGATCAGGTCCGTATCGAAGCCGCGCTGGAACATCATCCGGGCCTGCGCTCGGCGTCCGAGATCAAGCATGTCGACGGCGTCGTCAAAGGCGACGAAAAACCCACGCAGGCGATGCGCAAGGCCAAGTCGACCTCGATGGGCCAAGCGATCGACGCGGTGAAGACCGGCGCCGCCGGCGCCGCCGTAAGTTCCGGCAATACCGGCGCGCTGATGGCGATGAGCAAGATCGCGCTGCGCACCATTCCGGGCATCGACCGGCCGGCGCTCGCCGCGCTGCTCCCGACGATCGAGGACAACGACCTCGTCATGCTCGATCTCGGCGCGAACACCGGGGCGGACGCCCGCAACCTCGTCGAGTTCGCGGTGATGGGCGCGGCCTATAGCCGCATCCTTTACGGCTATGACCGCCCGCGCGTGAAATTGCTCAACATCGGCACCGAAGACCTGAAGGGCACCGAGGAACTGCGCGATGCCGCCGCAGCGCTGGGCCGCGCCGGCCATCTGCCGCTCGAATTCCTGGGGTTCACCGAAGCCGACAAGCTGAGCCGCGCCGAGACCGATGTCGTGGTGAGCGACGGTTTTTCCGGAAACGTCGCGCTGAAGGCGGTCGAGGGCGCGGCGCGGTTCGTCACCGATCTGCTGCGCACCGCCTTTTCCAGCTCGGTGCGCTCGAAGATCGGCTTCCTCATCTCGCGGCCCGCCACCGAGCTCCTGCGCCACCATCTCGATCCCAACAACCATAACGGCGCGGTGTTCCTGGGCCTCAACGGCATCGTGGTGAAGAGCCACGGCGGGGCGGACGCCAAGGGCGTCGCCAATGCCGTCGCGGTCGCCGCGCGGCTGGTCGAGGATTCGCTGATCGACCGGATCGGCGAAAGCCTGTCCGATATCGCCGCCGTGCTGCCGCACAATGGCCGGGCGGCATGAGCCAGCGGCGCGCCGTCATCGCCGGCACCGGATCGGCCCTGCCGCGCACGCGGGTGTCGAACGAGGAACTGGCGCGGCGGGTCGATACGTCGGACGCATGGATCACCGAGCGTACCGGCATCAAGTTCCGCCATATCGCCGAGCCCGACGAGACCACCGCGACCTTGGCCGCGGAGGCCTGCCGCAAGGCGCTCGAAGCGGCCGATATGGATGCCGGCGACATCGACCTGATCGTGCTGGCCACCGCCACGCCCGACAATACTTTCCCCGCCAGCGCGACCAAGGTGCAGGATCTGCTCGGCATTTCGGGCTGCGCGGCGTTCGACGTCGCCGCGGTGTGCTCGGGCTTTCTTTACGCGCTGTCGGTGGCCGAAAGCATGATCCGCGCGCATTCGGCGAACAAGGCGCTGGTGATCGGTTCGGAAACCTTCAGCCGGATTCTCGACTGGGAGGACCGCGGCACCTGCGTGCTGTTCGGCGACGGCGCGGGCGCGGTGGTGCTAAAGGCCGAAGAGGGGACACGCGGCGTGCTCGCCACCCGCCTCCACGCCGCCGGCCGGCATGGCGAGATGCTCTATGTCGATGGCGGCCCGTCGACCACCGGCACCGTCGGCAAGCTGCGCATGAAGGGCCGCGAGGTGTTCCGCCACGCCGTGGTCAATCTCGCCGAGGTGATGCACGAGACGCTGGCGGCGGCGGGCGTGGCCGCCGAGGACGTCGACTGGGTCGTGCCGCATCAGGCCAATGCCCGGATCATCGACGCCACCGTGCGCAAGCTCGGCCTCCCGCCTGAAAAGGTGGTGATGACGGTCGACCGGCATGCCAACACCTCGGCCGCTTCGGTGCCGCTGGCGCTCGACGTGGCGGTGCGCGACGGGCGCATCGGACGCGGCGATCTGATCGTGCTGGAGGCGATGGGCGGCGGCTTTACCTGGGGCGCGGCGGTCGTCCGGTTCTGAACTCCTGTAAATTATACTGTCTCGAAGTCTTTTACAGATTCGTGAAATAGCGCTATGATATCGCTAGCCAATCGAATGGGGATGTACCGATGCGATCCGAAGGAACACTGACCCGCGCCGATCTGGCCGACATCCTCAATCGGCAGGTGGGGCTTTCACGCGCCGATGCCGCCGGCATGATCGAGTCGGTCCTGGGCCATATCGCCGATGCGCTGCTGGGCGGCGAGAACGTCAAGATCTCCGGTTTCGGTACGTTCGTGCTGCGCGACAAGGGCGAGCGGATCGGGCGCAATCCGAAGACCGGCGTCGAGGTGCCGATCGCCCCGCGCCGAGTCCTGACCTTCCGTCCGAGCCAGCAGATGCGCAGCCGCGTGCGCGCGAGCGATTGACGGCATGGCGGGGCGATAGGGTGGCAGACAAGGCCGACGACGCGTTTCGTACGATCGGCGAGATGGCGGGCGAAATCGGCGTGAAACCGCATATCCTGCGCTACTGGGAAGAACAGTTCCCGATGCTCAGGCCGCTCAAGCGGGCGGGCGGACGCCGACATTATCGGCCCGAGGATGCGGCGCTGCTGCGCCATATTCGGGTGCTGCTGCAGGACCGGGGCTTTACCGTCAAGGGCGCGCGTCGCTTTCTGGAAAACGGCTCCGGCGAGGCGGTGGAGGAAGCAGCGCGTCAGGACAGCGCCCAAACGGCGAAAAGCCCGGCGCAAGCTGGCCGGGCTTTCGATGTCTTGCGATCGGTCCGGGATCGCTTGGCCGCGGCGCTCGAAGGCGCCTGAGCCGCAACGCTGCTACCGGGCGGGCTCAGTTGGGCCTGCGGCGGCGATCGCGATTGGAGCGCGCCGCCGCGCCGCGCTGGCGAACCCGCTCCGCCCGATCGGCCGCGGACTGAGCGCGGCTTTCCGCGACACGCGCATTTTCGACGACGTCGCCGTTGCGGTTCGATGATGCCGCCGCAGCCCGCGCTCGCGCCGCGGCGCGCGCCTGAGCGGTCGCCTGCGCCCGGGCCGCTGCGACATCGGCATCGGGCCGAACCGCCGCTCCGCCGCGAACGCCGCCCTGATCGTCACGGCGGCGATAGCCCCTGCCATCACGGTCCCCGTCACGGCCCCGTCCGCGATAATCGCGGTTCCGGTCGCGATCGTCGCGATCGCTCCGGCCATAGCCTCGATCGTCGCGGTTGTATCGATGATCATCCCGGTGGTTGCGGTCGAAATCGCCCCAATAACCGTCGTTGCGATAGCCGCCGCGCCAATTGCGACGGCGCTGCGCCCAATAATTCTGCTGATAGGAATTCCAGCGATAAGGGCGGCGATAGCGATCGTAGACATAATAGCCGCTGCCCGGATAATAATAGTTGCCGTTCCAACCCCAATAGGGATCGCCATAGCTGTTGTAACTGTTGTAGTTGTTATAACCATAGCCATCGCCATAGCCGTCGTAATAGCCGCTACCGACCGAAGCGCCGGCATAATAGCCATCGCCATACAGGCCCGTACAAGCTGAAAGACCGACGCCGGCGGCGGCCAGGAAAACGGCATTGCGGATTTTCAACACGGACATTTCGACTCTCCCGATACGCATGCATTGATATTTAGGGGAAAGCGGCTGAACCGCCCCTGAAGATGTTAATGCATGGTCGGGCAATGGGTTCAACCGGCGCGGCGCGGCTGTCCGGTCGAGGGACGCTCAGCCCAGATATTCGGGTCCGAGATCGGCCGCGAGATCGCGCGGCCTGGTGAAGCGTTCGAGGCGCCCTGTCCGCGTGTCGAGATCACGCCAGTCGGCGATATCCAGCACGATCTCGGCGATGGCGGTAGTGGGATATTTCTCTTCCACCAGATCGCGCGAGGGGCAGCGGCCATCATCCGGTGTCAACTCCAGGACCAGATCTTCCGTCCCCGGATTATGCCCGCAGAGCATGACATGCGCGGCGTCCCCGCTGCGATCGCGAAGCACCTCCATCAACGTCACCGACGAGGCGAGATAGATGCGCTTGTCGGTCTCGATCGCAAATTCGCGGCCATAGGTTTCGGCCAGGCCCGCCAGCGTTTCACCGACCCGTATCGCCGGGCTGGCGAGGACGAGATCGAAATGCAGCCGCTGCTCGGCCAGCCATCGCCCCATCACGCGCGCCGCGCGCCATCCACGCTGGTTGAGCGGACGCTCGACATCGTGCCGGCCGTCGTCGGACCAATCCGACTTGGCATGACGGATCAACGTCAGTCTTTTCATATGCGGCCCATATCCTCGCCCGGCAGGCCTTCGAGCCCCGCCTCCTCTTGCCCGCTTTCCACGCCGAACGGAAGCCCGCCGATGCTGGAGATCGCTTCGCCCAGCGTTACGCGCCGAACCGGCGTCCCGTTCGGAAAGGCGTCCAGAAAACGCGACGGCATGGCCGCCGACAGTATCACGAACCTTCCGGAATCGTCGGCGCGCCGGATCAGCCGGCCGAACGCCTGCGCCAGCCGCGCGCGGATGATGCGGTCGTCATAGTCCTTGCCGCCCGCCGCCAGCCTGCGCGCGCGGTGCAGGATACTCGGCTTGGGCCAAGGCACGCCCTCCATGATCACGAGCCGCAGCGAATGACCCGGCACGTCGACGCCGTCCCTTAGAGCGTCGGAGCCGAGCAGGGACGCGCGCGGATCGTCGCGGAAGATGTCGACCAGCGTGCCGGTGTCGATCGGATCGACATGCTGGGCGTAGAGCGGCAGGCCGGAGCGCGCGAGCCGGTCGGCGATCCGCGCATGGACCGCGCGCAGCCGCCGGATCGCGGTGAACAGGCCGAGCGCCCCGCCCCCGCTCGCCTCGATCAGCCGGGCATAGGCATGGGCCAGCGCGGCGGTGTCCCCACGCTTCACATCGGTCACGATCAGCACCTCGGCCTGGACGGCGTAATCGAACGGGCTGGACGCGGCGAACTGATCGGCGGGCCGGTCCAGATGGATAGCACCAGAGCGCGCCTGGGCGGTGTCCCAGTCGCCGCCGCCGCGCAGCGTGGCCGAAGTTACGATCACGCCATGCGCGGGCTTCAGCACGATCTCGGCGACGGGCCGCATCGGATCGAGCCAGCGGCGGTGCAAGCCGACGTCGTAATCGCGCCCCTCGAACCGGTCGACCGCCATCCAGTCGACGAAATCCGGGTCGCGCGCGCCGACGGCATTGGCGAGGAGCGCGGTCCAGCCGCCGAGCAGATCGACGCGCCAGGACAGGCTCGCCGCGGCGCCGTCGATCCGGGCGCGCGCGGCCCCATCCATCCAGTCTGGCGGATCGGCGAGAATCGCCTCCAGCCTCCGCCCAAGCACCACCAGCGGCCGCTGCAGCATTTCGAGCGCCTCGGACGCGCCCGCGATCGCCTCGACCAGCGGCCCGCCCAGATCGGCAATCTCGGTCTCCAGTCCGTAGCCGGCGTCGGCCGACTTGCTCTCGTCGCGCGCATAGACGAAGCCGCGCACCGCCCAGAGCAGCCGCTCGACCGGCCCGAACGGATCGCCCTCGGCCACGCGCTGCAGCCAGCCTTCGGACGGCAAGGCGGTGGCGGCGGTGCGCGCCGCCTCGATCGCGCGGCCGCCCTCTTCGTCATAGCTGGCGACATCGGCCAGCCGCGCGGCGAGACCGCGGCGGCGACCGCGCGATTTGCCTTCGGGGCCGACGATCCAGCGGCGCAGCTCGATCGTCTCCTGCCCCGTCAGCGCGGCGGCGAACATCGAATCGGCGGCGTCGAACAGATGATGGCCCTCGTCGAAGATCAGCCGGGTAGGCGCGTTCGCCTGCTCGCGGCCGCGCGCGGCGTTGACCATCACGAGCGCATGGTTGGCGATGACGATGTCCGCGTCCGCGCTCGCCCGCGCCGATCGTTCGATGAAGCATTTGCGGTAATGCGGGCAGCCGGCATAGACGCATTCGCCGCGCCGGTCGGTCAGCGCGGTGGCGCCGTTGCGGCGGAACAGCGCGACCAGCCAGCCGGGAAGGTCGCCGCCGATCATATCGCCGTCGCGGGTATAGGCGGCCCAGCGCGCCACGAGCTGCGCCAGCACCGCGGCACGGCCCTGAAAGCCGCCCTGCAGCGCATCCTCCAGATTGAGCAGGCAAAGGTAATTTTCGCGGCCTTTGCGCACCACCACCTTTTCGCGAAACGCCGCCTCGTCAGGATAGAGCCGCTTGGTTTCACCAACCAGCTGGCGCTGGAGGTTCTTGGTGAACGTGCTGATCCACACGCCGCCGCCCGACTTTTCGGTCCAGCGGTGGGCGGGGGCAAGATAGCCCATGGTCTTGCCGATGCCGGTACCCGCTTCGGCCAGCAGCATGTTCGGCTGCCCTTTCATCGCGCGCGGATTGAACGCCTTGGCCGCCTCCACCGCATAGCGCCGCTGGCCCTCGCGCCGCTCGGCGCCATCGCCGGTGAGGCCGTGCAGGCTTTTCAGCGCCTCGTCTTCGTCCACGCGGACCTGTTTCGGCTGTGCGCGCGGCGGGCGTTCCTCCCATTCGGGCAGTTTCGAGAACAGCCAGCGCTCCGCCTTGGCGGGGCGCGCGATCCGCCGCCCCACTTCCGCCGCCCACGGCCAGCGCAGGCGATAAAGCGCCTGCGCGCTGTTCCACGCCCCCTCGCGCTCGGGCCATGCGGGATCGGCGAGGGTCGCGAGCAGCTTCTCGGCGGCGGCCAAATAGAGCGAGGGAGTGGATGCATCGTCAAAGTCCCCCTCCCGCTTGCGGGAGGGGCTAGGGGTGGGCGCTGGGTCCGCGGCCCCGCGCTCAAGCGATGGCGCGACAGGCCCACCCCCGGCCCCTCCCGCAGGCGGGAGGGGAGTATGGAGCCCCAGCACCCGCGCCAGCCCCATCGGGGTCGGCACCACGAACCGCGCGGGATGGACGAAGGCGAACAGTTCCAGCAGGTCCAAGCCGGACAGATCGGGATAGCCCAGCCGCCGCCCGACCAGCGGCGCGTTCATCAGGATCACCGGCGTCTCCGCCGCCCGGCCGATGGCGTCGCCCTTGGATATCGCACGCGGACCCCGCCCCGGCTCGGCCAGCCAGATGCCCGCATGGCTTGCATGCAGCGCGGGGAACGGTAACGGGTCAGACACGCTGCGAGTCTCTAGAGCAGCTCGGAACGAAAAGGAAACGGTACGCGTGGATTATCAGGCGGCAGCAAAGCAGTCCAAGGCCTGGGTGTTCGAGGAGGCGAGGAAGCTCGCCAAACGCTATCCGGATGGCAAACCCGGCGGCTCGGCCGTGCTGTTCGAAACCGGCTACGGCCCCTCGGGCCTGCCGCATATCGGCACCTTTCAGGAAGTGCAGCGCACGACCTGGGTGCGCCGCGCCTACGAGACGCTGACCGGCGGCGCGCCCACCCGGCTGGTGGCGTTCAGCGACGATATGGACGGGCTGCGCAAGGTGCCCGACAATGTGCCGAACCAGGCCATGCTGACCGAACATCTCGGTCAGCCCCTGAGCCGCATCCCCGATCCGTTCGGCACGCATGAGAGCTTCGCCGCGCACAACAACGCGCGGCTGCGCGATTTCCTCGACCGCTTCGGCTTCGATTACGAGTTCGTCAGCGCCGCCGAGCGCTATGAGGGCGGGCATTTCGACGCGGCGCTGAAGACCGTGCTGCGCCGCTATGACGCGATCATGGACATCATGCTGCCGACGCTGCGGGAAGAGCGGCGGCGGACCTATTCGCCGGTGCTGCCGATCAGCCCGACGAGCGGCGTCGTGCTGCAGGTGCCGGTCGAGGTGGTCGACGCCGAGGCCGGGATCATCCGCTTCGACGATGCGGGCGAAACGGTCGAGCAGTCGATCCTCTCCGGCAACGCCAAGCTGCAGTGGAAGGTCGACTGGGCGATGCGCTGGGTGGCGCTGGGGGTCGATTACGAGATGTACGGCAAGGACCTGACCGACAGCGGCGTGCAATCGGGCCGCATCGCCAAGCTGCTCGGCGGGCGGAGGCCCGAGGGGCTGATCTACGAGCTGTTCCTCGACGAGCGCGGCGAGAAGATCAGCAAGTCCAAGGGCAACGGCCTGTCGATCGAGCAATGGCTGACCTATGGCAGCGACCGCTCGCTGGCGTTCTACATCTTCCCCAACCCCAAGAGCGCCAAGCAGCTGCATGCCGGCGTGATCCCGCGCGCCGTCGACGATTATTACCAGTTCCGCGGCAACTGGGCAGAGCAGGACGCGGCCAAACGACTCGGCAATCCGGTGCACCACATCCACGACGGCGACGTGCCGGAGGCGGAGCTACCAGTGACGTTCGGGCTGCTGCTCAACCTGGTCGGCGTGATGGGGACGGATGCGGACAAGGACACGGTGTGGGGATACCTGCGCAACTACGTCCCCGACGCCTCGGCCGAGCGCTATCCCGAACTGGGCGGTTTGATCGACAACGCGCTGGCCTATGCCCGCGACTTCATCGCTCCCGCGCTTCACCGGCGCAAACCGGTCGGCGTAGAGATCGCCGCGCTCCGGCGCCTCGACGCCGAACTCGCCACGCTGCCGGACGATGCCGCCGCCGAGGACATCCAGACCGCCGTCTACGCCATCGGCAAGGACGAGGCCTATGGCTTCGCTACCTTGCGCGACTGGTTCCGCGCGCTCTACGAAACGCTGCTCGGCGCCAGCGAAGGCCCGCGCATGGGCAGTTTTATCGGGCTCTACGGCATCGCCAACACGCGGGCGCTGATCGCCCAGGCGCTCAATCGGTAGAGGCTCCGTGAAAGGGGGGCCGTTTCGTCCGGCCCCTCCCATTCGTTCGAAATTGCGGACGCCGGATCAGGCGTTCGCTTTGTTCTTCGCGTGGAGATTGACCGAACGTTCGGCGAGATCGCTCATGTTCTTGTCGGCATCGTAAATGCCTTCGGTCGCGCCGTCGAGCTTCGCCATGTCCTCCTTGCGGCCGAGTGCCTCGGCGAACGCCTTGGCGGTGCCGAAGCCGCAGATGCCGTAATGGCACATGCGCTGATATTGCGCGATGATCGCCACGTCGCGCACGTCCTTGTCGTCGATCCCGGCCTCGAGCGCGTGCTTCTTGGCCTCCTTGACGAGGCCTTCCATGCCCTTGCAATGCTCCTTCGACTGCTCGTCCATGTCGGCGAGCAGCTGCTTGACCATCTCGGTGTTCGCATCGATGCCCTTGACCGCCTTGGTCAGGCGATCCTTCAGCTTCTGGTCGCCCGCCGCGTCGGCGAGCTTGGGGACGACTTCGCTCATCTGCTCGTTCGCCGACCACAGATCCTGCAGTTCATGGGCATATAGGTCGTTCAGGTCTTTCGGTGCACTCATCGCTTGCTTCCTCTATTTCGGGCTGGCGGTAATTCGCTTCCACCCCAACAGCGCACGAGACCCGCGCTCCGTTCCGCCGCCCGGCGCCCGCTTCCCCCGTTCCGGCGCGTTCAGTCCTCCCGCAATCGCCGCGCCAGCCGCTCCATGAACGCCGCGCCCCTGGCGATCTGCTCCAGCGCGATCCATTCGTCGGGCTGGTGCGCCTGCTCGATCGAGCCGGGACCGCACAGCACGGTGGCGAACCCGGCCTCGGCGAACTGCCCCGCCTCGGCGGCGTAGGACACCGCCAGCGCGGGGCCGTTGTCGCCGGTGAGCGAGCGCACGAACGCCTCCGCCGGACCGTCCGTCACGGGCGCCAGCGCCGGGGTGTGAGACAACCGCTCGACGCGCACGCCGCATTCCGGGAACGCCGCCTTCAGCTCGCCATCGACCGCGGCCGCGCGTTCGATGAACGGCGCCAGAATCGCATCCGCATCCTGCCCCGGCGGACAGCGCAGGTCGAACACGAACCGGCAATCGCGCGCGAGGATGTTGCTCGCGGTGCCGCCACGCATCTCGCCGATGGTGAGTGTGGCGTGCGGCGGCGTGAACGGGCTGTCCGGATCGGCCTCAGCCTTCAGCGCTTCGGCCAGCTCCATCAACTCGTGCATCAGCCCCACCGCGACCATATTCGCCGACACGCCGAGATGCGTCAGGCTCGAATGCGCTTCATGCCCGCGCACGCGCACCTCGTGCAGCGCGATGCCCTTGTGCCCCGTTACTACCGCCATGCTGGTCGGCTCGCCGACGATGGCGAGCGCGGGCGGGGGCACATGGCTTGCGATGCTGGCGATCAGTCTCGGCGCGCCCTTGCAGCCCACCTCCTCGTCATAGCTCAGCGCCAGATGCACCGGGCGCTTGCCTTCCAGAAAGCGCGGCACGGCGGCCAGCGCCAGCGCGATGAACGCCTTCATGTCGCTGGTCCCGCGCCCGTGCAGTTTGCCGCCGCGCTCGGTCACCGTCCACGGATCGCTCGACCAGTCCTGCCCGTCCACCGGCACGACATCGCTGTGTCCGGACAGGATCACCCCGCCCGCCACGTTCGGGCCGATGGTGGCATGGAAGTTCGCCTTGTCGCCGTCCGCGTTCGGCACGCGGCGGCCGGTGACGCCGAAGCCGGCGAGATAGCCCTCGACCCATGCGATCAGCGCCAGGTTGCTGCGACGCGAGGTGGTGTCGAACGCCACCAGCGTTTCGAGGATCGCGCGGCTCTCGGCGGCCAGTTCCGCGCTCATGCCGCGCCCGCCGCCATGCGCAGCACCTCGGCATAGCCCGGCGCGATGGTCATGCGGCTCGCATGGCCCTTGGCAACCAGCGCGCGGTGCGCCTGCGGAAGCCGGTAGCAGGGCACGGCCATGAACAGATGGTGCTCGCTATGGTAGTTGACCCAGTAAGGGGCCACGGTGGCGCGCTCCAGCCAGTTCGCATGGGTGGTGCGCGCATGGGTGAACGGGTCGTCCGATCCGGTGGCGGTGCAGGCATGTTCGGCGATGTTGCGCACGCGCAGGAACAGCTGGAACGTCGTGGCCAGCGCGGCGAGCCAGATCAGGAACGGCCACGGCCCTGCGCCCAGCGCCCACGGCACGATCAGCAGCAGGGCGTTGACGCCCAGGAACCGGAGCATGGCGGCGCCGGCGAAGCTGCGGACTTCTCCTCTACTGCCGTTAGCGCGCTCCTGCAAAGGCAGGAGCCCAGGGTCCCGCCGCGCTGCATCCGCCCTGGGCTCCTGCTTTCGCAGGAGCGCCTCGAGTTGCGCTTTTAACGCCCGCCACCCCATCACCAGCTGGCTCCCGCGCGTCTTCAGAAACGTGCGCCCGGTCAGATCGCGCAATATCTTGCGATGCAGGCTGGCGCGGCTGGTCGGGAACGGGCTGGAAAGCTCCAAGTCCGGGTCCTCGTCCTGCTGCGTGTAGCGGTGATGGGTGAGGTGATAGGCGCGGTAGGCCTTGAGATCGCTGCCGACCGGCGCGCCGGCGAGCCACTCGCCCATCCGGTTGTTGCGCCCCCGATCGCGGCTCAGCAGACCGTGCGCCGCGTCGTGCATCAGGATCGCCAACCCCAGCTGCCGCCCGCCGACGATCACGATCGCCGCCAGCACCGCCGGCGCGCCGGCCAGCGGCCCCGCCGCGTCCCAGACCCACAGCGCCAGGCCGATCGCCAGCGCGATTCCCCCCCAGCAATGCGCCACCAGCCACGCGCCGCGCCATGGCGAAACCCGAGTCAGCGCAGCCCACTCGGCGCGGTCGAACAGCTCCAGCGGCCGCGCGGCCTTCACCCGCGCCATGCGATGCCGCCGATCCGGAAGTGCGCAAAGGGCGGCATACGGCCCCCCCTCTTCGCTCCTCCCCCAAAGGCCAGGGTCACACGGGTCACACTGTCCAGAGCGGAAAAACCGCCCGCCCCGGCAACCCGGCCACATGAGCGATCGTAAAGGGCGCGCGCGAAGGACATCGGCGCTATCATAACAAAGACACCGCCCTGTAGGACAGGGATTTGTTGGCACGCTGAACCGGTGTTCCGATAACCGATCACCATCCCCGCCAAGTCATTTGCCTGCGAGGCCAAGCCGCTCGACAAGCCGCATTCTCGCTCCGAAGCGCCGCTCGCCGGCATTGCTGAAATGGTCTCCGTCGGACCAGTAGAGTTCCTTGCAGGTCGTGAAGTCGCCCGGAAAATCGAAAGCCAGCAGATCGTTCTGCGAAAGATATCGGACGCTGCTATTATCCAGCCGACGCTCGATGGCCGCATCCAGTCGATGGAATATGCGCTCCGTTCCGAGCCGAGGCTTGAAAGGATAATTACACCCCCGGCGCAGCAAGGCGGCTTGCGGGATATGGGGTTCGAGGCGCGGGCCGAGCCAGACCACGCGTCCGTGCCGTGAAAGTTTCGATAAATAATTCGCAATCGCGCTTATGCGGGCTTCATCCGGTCGATAATCCGGCAATTGCTTTGCGACCGGAAGGGAAAACATTTGCCGGTCGCCTTCATCATAGCCCTTCCCCTTTAACAGATAGAACCCGGCTTGTTCGAAAATCACGAGATCGAAAGAGCCAGGGGATTGCTCAAGATAATCAAGCAACTGACGATAATATTCGCACACCGCTAACTCTTCATAGGGGCGGCATCCGCCCGAGACCAGTCCCACTATGAAGCCAGGTCGTGGACGGGTATTGACGACCGATCGATAGAGATCGATCGCGTGGCTATCGCCCAATATCAAAAGGCCGGGACCAAAGCGTTCGGCACAGGCTTCGATTTTTTTCCTGACGTTTGCATCAAGCTCGACCGCGCTGAATATGCACGGCCCGCCGCCAAGTTTTTTCGTGCCGCTATTCTCCTGCTCGGTTCGCTGAATCAATGTGTAGGCCTGCAGCTGGTCAGGCGCGAGGCTCGCCGCGAAAGCATGATCCTGGCTATGGGTGTAGCGCCCCAAAAGACCGAGGCCGATGAAAGCTCCGGAACCGGCGCATGCCAGGACGAAGATGGCTTTTCGGCCGATTGCACGGCCCGCTTTTTTGGTTCGGAATGGCTGTTCGACGAAGCGCCAGCTCAACGCTGCCAACAATAGCGAGAGCACCGCCAAGACGAGCATGGTCGGTAGCGATGGCGGATATGGCTGGCTCAGACGGGCAAAGGCGTACAGGGGCTGATGCCACAGATAGGCGCTATAACTGACGAGACCGATCGCAACCATGGGACGCAGGCTCAGCAGCTTGCCGACGATCGTTTCCTGGTTTGCCGCTAATAAAATCAGCGTGGTGCCTAACACGGGAATGACGGTCCATAAGCTAGGGTGCCGAAAGGATTCATCGAATATCAGGATAGAAATCAGGATCATGGCCAGGCCGGTTCCGGAGATGATTTCGGCGAGTTTACCCCCTATTATGTGCTTGCCGCCAAAGCTTAACGCGAGGATTGCTCCGAAACCCAGTTCCCAGGCACGCGTCGGCAGGAGATAAAAATCAGCCGATGGGTAATAGCGTGAAGCTATATCCGCCATCAAAAGACTGGCAATGCTGATTGCGATTATTATCCATATGATGATTTTACGCGGCAATTTGTTCAGGAAGATTAAAAGTAGCGGAAAGAACAGATAGAATTGCTCTTCGACGGCAAGCGACCATGTATGAAGCAACGGCTTTAACTCGGCCGCACCGGCAAAGTATCCACTTTGTTGCCAAAAGAAGAAGTTTGACGAAAACACATTCGTAGCAACCAGGCTGATAGCGAATTCTTTAAATTGTGAAGGCGTCATCCATTTCCAAGCAAATGGTATGCAAAACGCACTTACAAGAAATAACGCAGGCAAAATGCGCCTGATTCTCCTTTCGTAAAAGCCG
The DNA here is from genome assembly GCF_965218915.1 of Novosphingopyxis sp. GTDB lineage: Bacteria > Pseudomonadota > Alphaproteobacteria > Sphingomonadales > Sphingomonadaceae > Novosphingopyxis. The sequence goes on from NZ_OZ244708.1 coordinate 2,934,900, forward strand.
ACGATGGAGAATTTTCCTTCTTGTATCTCGTTGTAAATCAGGTTCGTTATTAAATAGCCGCTAATTACAAAAAATATGTCTACGCCAAGAAAGCCTCCTGAGAAACTTAGAACTCCTGCATGAAATAACATGACAGGTATCACGGCGATTGTCCGGAGCCCATCTATTTCTTTTCGATACCTCAATCAATGCCCTTCCAATACCATATCAACCCATGGGAAGCGCTGATCGTTATGCCGCCAGACGCGCAATGACAAGCCGTCAAGAGCGCTGGAAAGCTGTTTCAAAAACCGCGGAGCGGAAGCGCGGTTCGACGGGTTTGGCCGGCGACGCAAGCCGGTACGCCGCCCCGCAATCCTGTCATCGATTCACTGCTTCCTGATCGTCTCGTCCAGCCGGGCCACCGCCACGCCGAGCTTGCTCACCTTCATGCGGTTCTGCGCGACCCTGCCGCCGGGCTCCAGATAGAGCCACTGGTCGACGCCGAGGCCGCCCTTCATCCGGTAGGCGAGGTGCAGGCGGTTGCCCTCGCTCTCGCCGGTGACCGGGCCGGCGGCGTCGGTCAGCGTGCCGGCGTATCGGCCCGGCGCGGTCTCGCGGATGTTCCAGGTGCGTTTGCGCTCGGGTTTGTCACCCTCGGTCACGTGCTGGACGAGGCGCAGCGAACCGTCGGCCAGCCGCGTGCCCTCGCTGCTGACGCGGGTCCGTTCGCTCTTGCCGACGAGCTTGTCGAGCGTGCCCGTGCCCTCGCCATGCCCTTCGAAAAAAGCGAGCGCGTCGAAGCGGGGCGTGGGGGCGGCGAGATCGGGCGCCTGGACCTGGCCGATGCAGGCGGAAAGCGCCAGCGCAAACGCGGCGAGGAACGGTGTTTTCATGCCATGACAAATGCCTGAAAGCCCCGTCGTTTCCGGGCGGGGCCGAACTTAATTTCAGTCGGCGGTGGCGAGCTTCAGCCAGTTGTTCTGCCGGAACCACTTCGTGATGATGTATTTGGTGCCGAGCCGCACCGGCGTGCCGGCGTGCAGCGTCTTCATGTTCGGCGTACCGTCGGGCCGCATGTTGTTCCACATCAGCATCATGCCCTGCTTGGGCTCGACGCCGATGCCGAGCTGAGGGAATTCGGTCTGCCCGCCATCGGGCACCTGATTCAGAAAGATCATCGCGGTCCAGCTGCGCTGCCCACCCTGGCTGCGTTCCTGCTGCCAATAGCCCTCGCCGACATGGAAGAAGTCGTGGTGCGGCTTGAACTCCTGCCCGATATGATAACGCTGGCCCTGCATCGTCTCGGAAAACCGATTGTCGATGCCGAGCACGTCGGCGATACGCGTTTCGATGCGCGCGATATCGCCGTCATAGCTGTTGAGGTGGCAGCTGTAGCTGGTGCGGAAATTTTCCTGCTTGGTGCCTTCGTACAAGGTCGATGGTACCGCCTCGGCATCGATCCGCTGAACCAGCAACTGGCAATCCGCGGCGGGCAGAAAGTTCTGATAGACATAGACCTGCGCGCCCTCGACATCGACATGCTGGACATAGGGGTTGGCGTTGAGCTTGCGCGTGGTGACCTGACCGATCTTCTTCAGCTTGGTCGGATTGGCGGCCGGGTCCAGCTTCTTCTTGCGCGCCCGCGGCGCTGTCGTGCTGATATGTCCGCTCATGATGATCCCTCGGCCATGCCGTCGATTCCGTTGGCGCGAATCCTCGTCGGTCCGCGGTCATTTTTCAAGAGGCCACATGCGAGCGTGCAGGAACGATCGGGCAACGCCGGCGTTCTGAGGGTCGAACGCTAAGGAGAAAAGCCATGGATCAGAGAGACATCATCAAGCAATTCTGGAAGGCGCTCGACAAGAGCCCGTTCGTGATGATCGGTATCCCCGCGCAGAACGCGCATTCCGAGCCGATGACCGCGCAGTTCGACGACGACATCCCCAATGCTTTGTTCTTTTACGCGCGTCGCGACAACCGGTTGGCGACCGGGATGGCGTCCCACCCGCAGGCGATGGTGCAGTTTACCGGTAAGGGCCATGATTTTTTTGCCTGTATCTCGGGCATGCTCTCGGTCAGCGACGACCCTAGGCTGATCGACAAATTCTGGTCCAACGCGATCGAAGCCTGGTTCGACGGCGGCAAGGACGATCCCAACCTGACGCTGCTGCGCTTCGACATGAAGAACGCGGAGATGTGGGAGGCAGACCTATCGGCCGGCAACAAGCTCAAGATGCTGTTCGGCGGCGACATCGATTATGGCGATCCGAACGAGAAGCATATCGAAACGACGATGTAGGTTTCGATTTTTTTATCGTCGATCCGGAAGGCCCCGCTTCGGCGGGGCTTTTGTTTGACGATCATGTCTTTTGCAATCCAGCCTGCCGAACGCTACGACGGCGTCATTCCACCTCCGATTGTCCGTCGTGGCAGCGAAAGCTGGCATCTCGGGCAGTCGCGCTCAAACGCCCCAGACCCCAGCTTTCGCTGGGGTGACGAGCAGAGAACATGGCTTTGCAAGATATCCGCCTACCCGCGGGGACGGCCGTTCAAGCGGCGGGGGCGGGCCGTCGCATCACGCATGTGGGCTCGCCATGGTAATCGCACGTGCGCAGTTGCTCGAACCCCGTCGAACCGGCAAGCCGCAGCGAGGCGGCGTTGCCGGGCGCGACGATGCAGCAGATCGGAGATTTCAGCATCGCATCTGCCCAGCGGAGCGCCGCATCCAGTGCCTCGCGGCCATAGCCCTTGCCATGATCAGCGGCATTCAGCACCCAGGCGCCTTCGGGAATATCGGGCAGGGACGGCGTAATATCGCGCTCGAACCTGCCGAAACCGATCTGCCCGACATAGCCGCCCGTCACGCGCTCCTCCACCGTCCACAAACCATAGCCGAGCAGTGCCCAGAAACCGGGTCCGCGCAGGAATTTCTCCCAGACCTGCGTGCGGTCACCCGGCTCGCCGCCGATGAACCGATACACGCGCGGGTCGGTGCTCATCGCCAGCGACTGTTCGAAATCGGCCAGTTGATAGGCGCGCAGCCGCAGGCGGTCGGTGGTGAGCGTAGGGGCCATCATGGCGCGGCCGCCCCGCTCCCCCTCAGTCGAACCTGGCGATCCACTTCTCGACCACCGGGGCAATTTTCGTGCGCCATTTGCTGCCGTTGAAGATGCCGTAATGGCCCGCGCCCTCGGCCATATAATATTGCTTGCTCGTCTCCGGCAGCTTGCTCGCCAGCGTCAGCGATGCCCTGGTCTGGCCGAGGCCGCTGATATCGTCATGCTCGCCCTCGATCGCCAGCAGGGCGGTCTCGGTGATCGCCGCCGGATCGACCAGACGACCGCGGTGCAGCCATTCACCTTTGGGCAGCGCATGAGTCTGAAACACGATCTCGATCGTCTGGAGGTAGAATTCGGCGGTCATGTCGCAGACCGAGCGATATTCCTCGTAAAAATCCTTGCTCGCCGCGGCGCTCTCGTCGTCGCCCTTCACCAGATGCTTGAACATCTCCCAATGGCTGTTGAGATGGCTGCCGAGGTTCATCGACATGAAGCCGGCCAGCTGCAGGAAGCCCGGATAGACCTGGCGCCCCGCGCCCGGATACATCACCGGGATGGTGGCGATGACGTTTCGCTGGAACCAGGCGTGCGGCCGCTCGGTCGCCAGCGTGTTGACCGCGGTCGGCGCCTCGCGCGTGTCGATCGGCCCGCCCATCAGCGTCAGCGTTTTGGGCACGCAAGGGTTCTCGTCCTGCGTCATGAAGGCGGTGGCGGCGTAGCAGGGCACCGACGGCTGGCACACCGCCAGCATGTGCGCGCCCGGTCCGATCTCCTCGAGGAAGCCGATCACATAATCGATATAATCGTCGAGATCGAAATGACCCTCGGACAGCGCCACGTTCTTCGCGTCGCGCCAGTCGGTGATGTAGACGTCGTGGCCGGGCAGCATGCGCTCGACCGTGCCGCGCAGCAGCGTGGCGAAATGGCCGGACATCGGCGCGACGATGAGCAGGCGCGGCTGATCCGTCACGCCCTCCTTCACGAAATGCTTGAGCTGGCCGAAGGGTTTGCGCAGCGCGACCTCCTCGGTCACCGCGACGGTCTTGCCGTCCACCTCGGTGCTTTCGATCCCGAAGGCGGGCTTGCCGCGCGGGCTCGCGGCGTGGGCGAACACGTCGAGCGCCGAGGCGATGACCGGGCCGCCGCCGACATAGCTGAGCGGATTCAACGGGTTGGTGAGCAGGTTCGCGCCCAAATTGGCGAATATGCTGGCGCCCGCCAGGAACGAGCGCTGGAACTCATAACTGCTGTAGAGCATGCATCACTTTCATATGACCGGTATGTTACCGCCATCTAGGCGCAAAAGGGTTAATGTTGCAATGCGGCGCTTGAGGGGTGTCAGCGGGCGCTAACGAACAGCATAGCAGTTTTCCGCTTCTCCTTCGTGCGTCATGCCAGCGAAAGGGCACCCAACAAAGTAGTACTTTGTTGGGACCCGGAAAGCTGGCATCTCAGGCGTCAAAGCCATCCGGCCCGAGACCCCAGCTTTCGCTGGGGTGACGGGCTTCCCTATCCTGGCGCGAGCAAAGTTCGCCGCGCCTTCTTCGCTGCAGCCGCTACTCCCCCCCATTCCCCCTATCCCCCAGCCCCCTCCCCTGCTAACCGCCCCGACATGGCACAGCGTCCCACGAAAGCCGCGATCGAACCGGGGGCCGCCCGGCGGATCGGCAGCCTCAAGCTCGTCTTCCGCTATCTGCTGCGCTATCCGCGCCAACTGGTCTACGCCGCCGCCGCGCTGCTGCTCGCCGCGCTGGCGACGCTCGCCATACCGCGCCAATTGCAGCAGATGGTCGACCGCGGATTCGGCTCGCGGACCGGCGATATCGCGCCCTATTTCCACTATATGTTCATGATCGTCGGCGTGCTCGCCATCGCCACCGCCGCGCGCTTCTATTTCGTGAGCTGGCTGGGCGAGCGGGTGGTGGCGGACCTGCGGCGCGACGTGCACGCCAACCTGCTCGACCAGGCGCCGCGCTTCTTCGAAGAGAACCGGCCGGGCGAGATCGCGTCGCGCATGACCGCCGACACCTCGGTGATCGAGCAGGTGGTCGGCACCACCGTGTCGATCGCGCTGCGCAACATCGTCGTCGGCATCGGCGGGATCGTCTATCTGTTCGTGCTGGCACCGGGCCTGGCGGGCATGCTGCTGCTCGGCATCCCGCTGATCATCGTGCCGATCGTGCTGATCGGGCGGCGCGTGCAAGTCATCTCGCGCTCGAGCCAGGACCGCATCGCCGACGTCGGCGCGATGGTCGCCGAGACGCTGGGCGCGATGAAGATCGTCCAGGCGTTCGGGCAGGAAAGCCGCGAACGCGGGCGCTTCGGCCAGGCGGTCGAGGCGAGCTTCGACACCGCGCGGCGGCGGATCAAATGGCGCGCCGCGCTGACGCTGGTGGTGATCACCATGATCTTCGGCGCGATTACCGGGGTGATGTGGGAGGGCGCGTCGGACGTGGTCGCGGGGCGGCTGACCGGGGGCACCATCACCGCCTTCATCTTTGCAGGGGTGCTCACCGCCGGCAGCTTCGGCGCGCTCACCGAGGTGTGGGGCGATATCCTGCGCGGCGCGGGCGCGGCCGGGCGGCTGGGCGAGCTGCTGCAGGCGAGCCCGGACATCGCGCGCGGGCCGAAATCGGTCGCCATGCCCGCGCCGCGCGGCAGCCTGGCGTTCGATCACGTCACCTTCCGCTATCCCACCCGCCCCGACGACCGCGCGCTCGACGATTTCACGCTGACCGTGGAGCCGGGCGAGACGGTGGCCGTGGTCGGCCCCTCGGGCGCGGGCAAATCGACTTTGTTCCAGCTGGCGCTGCGCTTCTACGATCCGCAGCGCGGCGCGGTGCGGATCGACGGCGTGCCGCTGGCCAATGCCGATCCCGCCGAACTGCGCCTGCGCATCGCCTATGTGCCGCAGGAGACGGTGCTGTTCGCCGCCAGCGCGCGCGACAATTTGCGCTATGGCCGCTGGGACGCCGACGATGAGCAATTGTGGGAGGCCGCACGGCTCGCCAATGCCGAAAGCTTCCTGCGCGCGCTGCCGCAGGGCCTCGACACCTATCTGGGCGAGGGCGGCGCGCGGTTGTCCGGCGGCCAGCGCCAGCGCATCGCCATCGCCCGCGCGATGCTGCGCACCGCGCCGATCCTGCTGCTCGACGAGGCCACCAGCGCGCTCGATGCCGAGAGCGAGCGGCTGGTGCAGGACGCGCTCGACCGGCTGATGGCGGACCGCACTACGATCGTCATCGCCCACCGCCTCGCCACCGTCCGCTCGGCCGACCGGATCGTGGTGATGGACGAGGGCCGCATCGTGGAGGAGGGCAGCCATGGGCAGCTGGAGGGCGCCGGCGGGCTGTACGAACGGCTGGCGAAGCTGCAGTTCGAGGGGGCGTGAGCCGGACCGGGCGTGCGCCTGCGGCGGGACAAGCAGCCGGTCGATCGCGCGACAATCTGATGCAAAATCTACAATGTGACCACGAAAGCCTTGCCGGAAATTGAAACGATATTTCCTACAGCATCGGCATGCGCCATGCGGCCGCCCGTTCCCGCCATGGGCTCATGATATTGCCAGTTTTACAAGGCCCGAACCCCTGAGCGATTGGCGCCTCCACCGGCTCGTCGGTGATCGCAATGCCGGGCAGGGCCGGCCGATCGCGGCTTACTGGCGGGCGGCGCCGCTTTCGGCGATCGCGCTGTCGATGTCGGCCAGCAGGTCGGACTTGCGGATATCGCTGAGGCTGGTGTCGCGAGCGATCAGCGAACGCGCAAAAGACAAACTGCTGAATGATCCGAACCCTTTCTCGGTCGAGCATACCCGCGCTGCCAGAGAATCGTTCGCTTCCGCTTCGCCGGCGCGGAAGGCCTTGCAATCGATCGTGCGCACCGGCACGCCGTTGACCGTGCGCTGGAAGATATCGCTCACGGCGGACGTGCGATCGACGGTTGCATTGCGCGCCCTCGCTTCATCCATCCGTTTTTTCGCGTCGGCAATCCAGTTCTCCGCATCGGCCTTGAAGGCATCGAAGCCGCTATCGCCCGGCCGGTTCGGCTCCACCAATCGAACCGCTTCCTCAGAATCCGCGGACTGCGCTTCCGAAATTTCCGGCACGGCGGGCGCCGCAACCGGCGGGGGCGCGGGCGCAGGCTCCACCGGCCGGGCAAGCCTCGCCGCGTCGGCCCGCTCCGGACCTTCGTAGGAAGTGGCGGCCACGGGCGCGACCGGCGCGGGCATGGCGTAGGAGATCGTTGCGGTAAGCGTCAGGGTGCATCCCAAGCAGGCGAGAACAGCGAGGCCGAGATAGCGGCGAGAGCGAGAGATTTCGGTCATGGTAAGGCTCCTTAGGCGATGGACGATCGAAGGTGCGCCAAGCACGGGGCATGCCATCGCGGCAGCCATGGCGAAGGCGGCAGTGTGTTTGGGACGGGCAGCGTAGGAAGCGATCAGTTCGGCATAGGCCGCGCGGCTGCCGGAGCCACATCGCGCGAGCACGCGCGCATCGCAGGCCGCTTCCTGATCGCATCGCAGGGCATTCCAGCCGAGCCAGCCGAGCGGGGTGAACCAGTGCAGAGCAAACAGTGGCTGCACCAGAAGATTGACCACGAGATCACCGCCGCGATGGTGCGCCAGTTCGTGTTCGATGGCGAGCTTTCGCTGGGTCCGGTCGGTGACGGTCATGAAGTCGTGCGGCAACGCCACAACCGGATCGAAGATACCGAAGGCGACCGGGCCGACGGTCCTGGACGTCTGCACGATCCGCACCCTTCCGGCCCCGCTCACTATCCGCGCGCCCGCCAGCAAGCGCCGCCGCATCAGGAAATAGCTGGATAGACGCCACGCAAGGACAAGTGCCGCGCCGGCGAGCCAGATCGTGATCAGAGTGCCCGCCAAGTCCGGACCGAAGTTACTCGGCTGCGCGACCGGCGCTAGCTTCCCGACCGAAATGATCGCCGGCGCGGGAGCGACCGGAAGAACGATTTCGGGAAGCAGAAGTCGAACGACTGGCAGCAGCCAGAGAGCGTAAGCAAAGCGTGGGCCGAACGCCCGCGCGAACGGACGTCGCAGCATCAGTACTACGGCGATTGCAGCGCCAGTCCAGACCAGCGTATCGAGAGCCCAAGCGATCATTTCCGAAGATCCTTCAGCAGCCGCTCTATCTCGGCCAGATCGTCGTCGCTCAACGCCTCCCGCTCGGCGAGATGCGCGATCAGCGGGGCGGCCCGTCCGCCGAACAGGCGATCGATCAGCCGGTGCGATTCCCGCCCACGATATTCGGCTTCGGCGATCAGCGGGTGATATTGAAACCGGCGACCATCGGGAGTGGTGCTTACGGCCCGCTTGGCAACCAGCCGCGAAAGCAGCGTCTTCACGGTGGCGAGGCTCCATTCGCGCGGGCCCCGGACACGTTCCGCTAATTCGGTGGCAGTGGCCGGACTGGCGGCCCACAGAGCTTCCAGCACGACCAGCTCGGCTTCGCTGATCCTCTCGGCTTCGGTATCGTCCACGCGCGATCTCCTTTGAAGGATTACACGTGTAGACGGTACAGTTACACTTGTAAACAAGAAACATCCTCACCGTTATCGGTCAGACAATGACAAAGAGCCGCGTTCGATAGACGTCCGCCAGGCGAGAAATTGGTCGCATCGACATGTCGGTAATGATCACGCGAAGCGAGGAAGCGCTCTGGAAATCGCTCGATGGATTCCGATAAATTCCCGCTCGTTACGCCTAATCATCCAAAGATCGGTAAGTAACCGGATGGCGGCTCACCGGCGATGCCGAACTAGACGGGAAATCCGTCATTGGTTCAAATTAGGTCAACGGGCGAAATGTCCGCTATCCCGCCGCATTCGCCAATAGCGGACCGACCGTTTCGTTCCAATTCTGCCGTAAGCGGTCGTCTCCGAGCCACACACCCCGCCGACTGTGATGGACGAAGCGGACGTTTCAAAGCGTAGCAACCCCGGACGCGGACGTTCGAAAGCGCAGAAATTTCCTTTCTTGCGCAACGCCGCGCATAGGCGGGGGGCCAGCTTTCACGAATGGACTGATGAACAAGCCGGATTTCCGCTTTCGCGGGAATGACTAGCAAGCTGTACGCTTCCGAACATATCTCGTCGCAAGCCCAAAAAAGGGCGATTAAGTAACTTGCAAACCCAGTCGGATGGAAATTCCGAACGGCATAGCTGCGCCTTTCTTTGTTCGTCATGCCAGCGAAAGGGCACCCAACAAAGTAGTACTTTGTTGGGACCCGGAAAGCTGGCATCTCAGGCGTCATGGCGATCCCGCCCGAGACCCCAGCTTTCGCTGGGGTGACGAAAAAATGAAAATGGGTTTGCAAGGTACATAATCGCCAAAAAAAAGGCGGCACCCGAGGGTGCCGCCTGATGTTTCGAACAGACGTTCGCACTCAGCCCGCCGGGGTGGGCGCCTTGCCGAACTGGCGGAACTGCTCGTTGCCGACGAAGCCGAATTTGGTGATGCCCGAGCGCTTGATCGAAGCCAGTGCCTCGTCGACGATCAGATAGCGCGTGGTCGGCGAGGGCTGGAACTGCAGTTCCGGCTCGACGGGCAGCTGCAGCGACTGCTCGAGCAGCTGGTCGAACTGCTGCAGCGTGATCGGCTCGCCGTTCCACTGAATGACGTTTTCAGGCGTGATGATCACCTTGTTCACCACCGGGTCGATCGGCGGCGGATTGTTGGGCTGATCCACCGGGAGATCGATCTTGACCGCATGGGTCTGCACCGGGATGGTGATGATGAACATGATGAGGAGCACGAGCATGACGTCGATCAGCGGCGTCGTGTTCATCTCCATCATGGGGGAGCCGTCGTCGTTGCCGCCGCTCATTGCCATGATAATATTCTCCTAAACTTGCCTGGTACGCCCCTCAGGACACCGAAAATCACAGCGCGGTCTGAATTTCGATCGGCGTCGAGATAAAGCCGACCTTCGAAAAACCCGCCGACTGCATCTGGTAGATCGCGCCGCCGATGCAGCGATAGGGCGTGTTGATGTCGCCGCGGATGTGCACCTCGGGCAGATCGTCGGGATCGACCTGGCCCGACTGGATCGCCGCCGGGCCGCCCAGCGCATCGATCTCGTCTTCCAGCTTGGTCACCGCGCGGTCGACCAGCTCGGTCGAATCGATCGGCGTCACGTTCCAGTAGACCCGGCACTCGCCGCCCGGCGAGGCGCCGGCGAACCCAGGATCGCCCGGGTTGAGCCCGCTCACGTCGGTGGAACTGATCGCCAGCAAAACATTCTCCGGCTTGGTGATCGTGGGCTCGAACTTCACCACCGGAAGGTCGAGGTCGACCGTTTGGATCACGACCGGAATGGCGATGAGGAAGATGATGAGAAGCACCAGCATGACGTCCACGAGCGGCGTCGTGTTGATGTCTGACATCGGCGTCTCTACGCCTCCGCCTCCCGAACTGATGGCCATTGATTAAATCCTCTGATCTTCGCGGCCGCGTCGGCCTTTTTTCCTAACCGGACTGCTCGTCTCGAGCAGGCCGGGCGAAGGCGCCAACGCCTCCGCCCTATCGCCGCTCAGCGCTTCGGCGGCGTCGTCGTGCTGGTCGTGGTGGTGGTCCGCTCGGTCGTTCCGGGCTGTACCGCCGGGGACTGCACGCCGCCGGCCTGGCCGGCGGTCTTGGTCACCGGCTTGGCCGCGGTCGACGTTCCGATCGCCTTGGTCTCGGGCTTCACCCGGCCATCCGAACCCATATAGGCCAGGATGTCGTTGGAGAAGGCGTTGAGATCGCGCAGGATGTACTTGTTGCGGCTCTGCAGCCAGTTATAGGCGAGCACCGCGGGCACCGCCACGAACAGGCCGAGCGCGGTCATGATCAGCGCCTCGCCGACCGGGCCCGCGACCGCATCGATCGAAGCCTGCCCCGCGATGCCGATCTTGATCAGCGCCGAGTAGATGCCGATCACCGTGCCGAGCAGGCCGACGAACGGCGCCGTCGCGCCGACGGTGGCGAGGAACGCCAGGCCGCCGTTGAGCTTGGTGTTGATCGAGGCTTCCGAGCGGGCCAGCGAACCGTGCAGATAGTCGTGCGCTTCCTGCTGGTCGGTCATCTGGCCGTGCTGATCCTGCGCGTGCAGGCCGTCGTCGACCAATTGCTTGTAGGCGCTGTTCTTCTCCAGCTTGGACGAACCCTCCTTCAGGCTCGACGCGCGCCAGAACCCGGCGCGGGCCGTCTTGCCCTGATTGATCACCTTCTGCTGCTCGAACAGCTTGGTGAACAGGATGTAGAAGGAACCGACCGACATGATCACGAGGACGATGAAGATCGACCAGCTGATGAAGCCGCCTTCGTTGAGGGCCTCGAGCAGGCCGAACTTGTTCTGCGAGCCACCGGCTGCAGCGCTCAGGAGTTCAATGGACATGATGTGACTTTCCTCTTCGAAATTTTATTTTGGCTTGTAAATGTCGCCAGCCGTTTCGGCCAACTCCGCGAACGATGGCTTACTCCGGTATCTCCCACCGAACGGTTCTACCCCATGTTCCGGTCGTTGGATTGCCTTGGGAATCGAGGGCGGGATCGAACCTTGCCCGCCGCTCCATGTTGCGACAGGTGGCGCTATCCAGTTCACTGTTACCGCTCGACTTGGTGACCGTACAACCGGAAGCGCGGCCGTTGGCGCCGACGGTAAGCGTGAAACCCACCGTACCTTCGGCTTCTTCACGCAGCGCCCGCGACGGATAATCGGCATTGGTCACCCAACCGGACGGATTACCCTTAGGCACCGGCTTTGGACGCTGCGGCGGCGGCGGCGGTGGGGGTGGCGGCGGGGGTGGCGGCGGTGACAATTTCGGAATCGGCCCGACCTTGTTGAACACCGGCGTGACCGGCGCTGCCGGCGGAATGTCGCGCACCGTCGGCACGATGGACGGCCGCGGCGGCGTCTTGACGATCGGCGGTGGCGACACCACCGGCGGATCGACTTGCGGCTGCGGATCGGGCTCGGGCGGCGGCGGCTCTTCCTCGGGCGGCGGCGGCTCTTCCTCCTTCACGTCGACGACGTTGAGGTCTTCGGCCACTTTCTTCACCGCTTCATAGGCGAGACCGGTGACGAACGCATATCCGATCAGCGCATGAATGATGACAACGATTACGATCGAAACGAGCTTCGTGTTGCTCATCCCCTGGTCTGCATAGGCCATTCGGCTGCGTTGCTCCTTCAACTTCTCTCGCTGGGCGCGAACCGCTACTGCTAGAACAGCGGACGGTCCGTGCGCAACGGCTTTCTCTCCTGAGTGCCGATGGCCTTAACCGGCGGGGCCGCGATGGGCAATGCGGTTAATGCCTTCGGTATGCACCGTTCCCTTGCTTCTACGTTCCGGACGCGAAATGGATGCGCCGTCCCGGTTCATATGCCCGGTTCAGTCGGTTGACAGGCTGGGCCGTGCATGCGTCTCTTAACCACAAGCATATGACAGAATAGGGGCATCGGTCCATGGGCTATGCAAGACCATATCATCTGACGGCGGCGGCGGCCTTGCTGCTGGGCGCCTGCGTCGCCGCGCCAGGCCCGGCTTATAGCGAGCCACCGCCGAGCTACGCCGCGGTTGCCGGCAAAGTGACGGGATCGCCCGCGATCGTCGATCTCGGCGTGACGCGCGCAAGCGTGCTGGAGTCCGAACGCACGGGCCCGCTGCCGCCGGGGATCGCCCGGGTCTACGTCGAGGCGGACGTCAACAGCCTGATTCGCGGCTCGGGCGGATTGCCGCCGCACATCCGCTTTCTGGCCGATGTGCCGCTCGATTCGCGCGGCCGGGCGCCGAGGCTGAAAGGCGGGCGCTATTTCGCTTTCGGTCGGATCACGGGCAACGGCGAGCTTCAGCTGGCCGGCAGCGATTCGCTGCTCGCCTATGGACCGCAGACCGACGCGCTGGTCCGCCAGATCACACGCGAGGCCGTGGCGATCGATGCGCCGCCCGCCATCACCGGCGTGACCAGCGCGGTCCACGTTCCCGGCAATATTCCCGGCGAAGGCGAGACGCAGATTTTTCTCTCGACCGCCGAACAGCGTCCGATCGCCATCAGCGTGCTCAGCCGGCCCGGGCAGGAGCGGCGCTGGTCGGTCTCGCTGACCGAGATCGTCGACGAGGCCGCGGCCGCACCGCGTCGCGACAGCCTGCTTTGGTATCGCCTGGCCTGCGGCGGCCTGCCCGCGCGGCTGCCCGATGCGGCGCTGTCCGGCGGCGATCCGGTGAACGATTCGCGGGCGCGCGAGGACTATCAATATGTGCGCCGTTCGGTCGGCCCGTGCGAGGGCAATAAACCTTTGTCGGATGCGCCGTATATCATGGGAACGCAGCCGCGCACGCCTTAGGGCTGGCCAGCGCCGCGCCGGAACGGTAACCGCCTGCTCCGCAGCAAGGCGGAGGAGCCCGACATCATGACGACAAGCTTGCGCGTGGCCTTGGCCGGGCTCGGCACGGTGGGGACCGGCGTCATCCGGCTGATCGAGGAGAATTGCGATCTGATCGCGCGGCGCGCCGGCCGCCCGGTCGAGATCGTCGCGGTCAGCGCCCGCGACCGCGCGCGAGATCGCGGCATCGACCTTTCCGCGTATCGCTGGATCGACGACATGGGCGCGTTCGCCGGCGACGACGGCATCGACGCGGTGTGCGAGCTGGTCGGCGGCTCGGACGGCCCGGCGCTTGCACTCGCCCGTGATTCGCTCGGCGCGGGCAAGGCGCTGGTCACCGCCAACAAGGCGCTGATCGCGCATCACGGCCTCGAACTGGCCGAAATCGCCGAGCGTAGCGGGGCGCCCTTGCTGTTCGAAGCGGCGGTGGCGGGCGCGATCCCCGTGATCAAAGGCCTGCGCGAGGGCGCCGCGGCCAACCGGATCGAGCGCGTCTACGGCATCCTCAACGGCACCTGCAATTATGTGCTCTCCGCGATGGAGGCGGAGGGGCGCGATTTCGACGAGGTGCTCGCCGCCGCGCAAGCCATCGGTTACGCCGAGGCCGATCCCGCCTTCGACATCGAAGGCACCGACGCGGCGCACAAGCTCGCGATCCTGGCGAGCCTGTGCTTCGGCACCAGGCTCGATTTCGCGCATGTCGAGACGCGCGGCATCGCCCAGGTGCGCGCCGAGGACATCGCGCAGGCCCGCGCGCTCGGTTACGTCATCCGCCTGATCGGATTCGCCGAGCTGGACGGCGGCAAGCTGTTCCAGCGCGTCCATCCCTGTCTGCTCCCGCTCGCGCACCCACTTGCCCGGATCGACGGCGCGACCAACGCGGTGGTGGCCGAGGGCAATTATTCCGGGCGGCTGCTGTTCCAGGGAGCGGGCGCGGGCGACGGGCCGACGGCAAGCGCGGTGGTCGCCGATCTGGTCGATCTCGCACGCGGCCAGACCGGCCACAGCTTCGCCATGCCCGCCAGCGCGCTCGAACAGGCGGGCGCGGCGGAGACCGGCCACCGCTCCGGCAAAGCCTATCTGCGCTTCGAGGTGGCGGACAAGGTCGGCGTGCTGGCCGAGATCGCCGCCGCGATGCGCGACGCCGGGGTCTCGGTCGAAAGCCTGATCCAGCCTGCGCAGGCGCACGGCGAAACCGCGCTGATCGCCATCGTCACGCATGAGGTGGAGGAGGCCTGCATCGATCAGGCGCTGCAAAAGCTTGCCGGATCGGACAGCCTCAAGGCCGAACCGATGGTGATGCACATCCTGGACGCCTGAGCGGTCAGTCGTCCAGCGCACCATCCTGGCCGTCGATATCTTCCTGCTGGTAATCCCCGGTCGGAACCGGCTCTGCGGCCAATCCCACCGCCCGTTGGAGCCAACCGAGGATAGGAATACCGGTACCGCCCTTGGTGCTGACCACCGCCACCCCTTTCGTGCAGCTGCCGTCGCTGTTCAGCACGCCGCATCTGCCCGCCGGACGCAGCGACAGATCGCCGGCTCGGGGCACTTCACCGCGCACCGGCCCGCTATTTTCGCCAGCGCGCGCGACACGCGAAAAGGGCAGCCGCTGGGCGGCGTCGAAGTCGCGGTTCCCGCATACCAGGATTTCGTCGCCCGAGCCGACGTCCGAGCAGCGGCGCGGGCCGATGACGATCGACGCGCGATAGTTTTCCATCGCATTTTCGGCGGTGATGACGGGCTTGGCCGGCCTAATTGATTCGGCGGGTGCATCGACTGGCGTAATGTTTGCCGGCGCGTCCACCGGTTCGGTCTGCGCCCAAAGCGGCGCGGCCCAGACGGCCGGCAGGACGGCAAGCGCTGATATCCATCGTCTCATCCCATCGTTCCCCATGTCGGCGGCCCGCGGCACTGCCCAGATATGCTCCGGAAAAAGGGCCGAATTATGGATGCGCCGATGGTGATGCATATTCTGGGGCGTGAGCCTCGAGCCCCTTCTCCCTTGAGGGGAGAAGGGTACGAAGCCTTGCTGCTTGCCAAGCAGCTAGGCGAGTTGGATGAGGGTGAGCGAGCCTCTGGCTCGCGCGCTCGCGATGCGATCGCTTTTACCCCCTCACCCAGCTTCGACTAACGAGCAAGCTCGTAAGTCTGCGCGGGCCCTCTCCCGCAAGGGGAGAGGGGCCTTAACCCCTTTCTCGACATTGCAACATGGCTCGCCTATCGGACGCGCTAGCCCGCAAAGGGCGCCCGTTTTCAGGAGCCCAGCGATGCCCAAACCCAGCGATATGCTCGACCGCGTTCTCGTTCTCGAAATGGTGCGCGTCACCGAAGCCGCAGCAATGGCGGCGGCCAAGCTGATCGGGCGGGGCGATGAAAAAGCCGCCGACGCCGCCGCCGTCGAGGCCATGCGCCGCGCGTTCGATACGCTGCAGATGGACGGCACCGTGGTGATCGGCGAGGGCGAGCGCGACGAGGCGCCGATGCTGTTCATCGGCGAAAAGGTCGGCGGCGCGCCGGGCACGGGGCCGAAGATCGACATCGCGCTCGATCCGCTGGAGGGCACCACCATCACCGCCAAGGCCGGCCCCAACGCGCTGGCCGTGCTCGCCGCCGCCGAGGAAGGCGGCCTGCTCAACGCGCCGGACGTCTATATGGACAAGATCGCCGTGGGTCCGGGCTATCCCGATGGCGTGATCGATCTCGACCGATCGGTGAAAGAGAACGTCGCGGCGGTGGCAAAGGCCAAGGGCGTCGAACCGCGCGAGATCATCGTCTGCGTGCTCGACCGGCCCCGCCATGAAAATCTGATCGCCGAGCTGCGCGCCATCGGTTGCGGCATCCAGCTGATCCCCGACGGCGATGTGGCGGGCGTGATCGCGACCACCGACGAGGACACCACGATCGACCTCTATATGGGCCAGGGCGGCGCGCCCGAGGGCGTGCTGGCCGCCGCCGCGCTGCGCTGTGTCGGTGGCCAATTCAAGGGGCGCCTGTTGTTTCGCAACGACGACGAGCGCGCCCGCGCCGCCAAATGGGGCATCACCGATCTGAACAAGCAATATGATCTCAAGGAACTGGCCAGGGGCGATTGCATCTTCGCGGCGACCGGCGTCACCGACGGCTCGCTGCTCGAAGGCGTCAAATCGCTGCGCCGCGGCGTCATCACGACGGAGAGCGTGGTCATGCGCGCCAGCAGCGGCACCGTCCGCTGGGTCAAGAGCGAGCACAAGAAGGACTGAGCTATGGTGGCTGCGGGATCCCTTCGTTCGCCATGGCGCTGCTGCGGACCAAGTTTCGATTTTGGTCCGCTTGAGCAAGGGTTTCGTGTTAACTCTGCGACTTTGCCGCGGTAAAGTTGCAAGTTCAGCTGGAAAGTCAGTTATTCTGGGGGAAAGATCGCTATGATGGAGCGTTGGCCCAGACTGGATTACCAGTCGGAACGGCCGGTCTATGAAACCGTCCATGCCTATTGCCAGGTGATCGGCAAGCTGCCGGTGCGCAGCGCGCGGTGGCTCAACCACAGCTGGCATGTCGCGCTGCGGGTGACACCGACGGGCTTTCGCACCCATTCCCTGCCTTCGGGCGGTCAGGAGTTCGAACTGCTGTTCGACTGTCTCGAGGGCGAGGTCTCGCTGCTCTCCTCGGACGGCGCCACCGGACGCTTCGCCGTGGCCGGCAAGACGGTCGCCGGGTTCCAGCAGGCGCTGGACGCCATTCTCGGCCATTGCGGCATCGATGCCGACATCTCCGGCGCGCCCAATGAGGTGGCGGAGGCGGTGCCTTTCGCCCGGGACGAGCGCGAGCGTCCCTGGAACGCCGATGCCGTGCGCCGCCTCCACGGGGCCTTTCGCAGCGCCGACCGGGTATTTCGCGCCTTTCGCACGGGCTTCCTCGGCAAGTCCAGCCCCTCGCATCTGTTCTGGGGCAGTTTCGATCTGGCCGTGACCCGCTTTTCGGGCCGCCGGGCGCCGCCGCATCCCGGCGGTTTTCCCAATCTCGACGACCGCGTGACGCGCGAGGCCTATTCGCACGAACTGATTAGCGCCGGCTTCTGGCCGGGCGGGGGCGATGTCGGGGAAGCCGCCTTCTACGCCTATGCCTATCCGACGCCGGACGGACTGGCAGGCGGCGCCATCCGGCCGGAACCTGGCCGATGGAGCGCGGAATTGGGAGAATTCATACTGCCTTACGCGGCGGTGCGCGAAGCGGTCGATCCGGATGACGCACTGTTGTCCTTCCTCCAGTCCAGCTACGCCGCTGCGGCCGATCTGGCGGGCTGGGATCGCGCCGCGCTGGACACGCCGCTGGGCAAGGTCGGGAAGCCGCGGAAAGTCTAGCGGATCCGTCGCAAGCCGGGACGCTAGAAAATACCCAGTTCCAGCCCCGCCGCCAGCGTCGCGCCGATCTCGCGGGCCTTGGCCAGCGCGGCATCGGGCACCGTCTTCTCGGCCAGGATTTGCTCGGGCGTCTGTGCCTCGACATTGACGATCAGCGTGTCGGCAATGCGCTTCAGCCGCCAGCCGGTGCAGATGCGTTCGAGCTGCGTTTTCGCATTGTGCCCGTCCGATCCGGCGCAGATCAGCGCGGCATAGGGGCGGCCCTCAACCCGCCCGAGCACCTCGTAAAAACTGCGGTCGAAAAAAGCCTTCATCTCGCCCGCGATGGCGGCGAGGTTTTCCGGGCAGGCGAAGATATAGCCGTCGGCGCCGAGCAGATCGTCCGGTCCGGCATCCTGCGCGCGCAGATAGCGTAGCCTCACCGAGCCCGTGTCGGCGGCTCCGTCCCGCGCGGCTTCGGCAAGCCGACGGCTGCCGCCGGTGCGGCTGTAATGGAGGATCAGCAGCGAATTCATCGAGATGCGGCCATAGCGTGCCCAGCCCGGCGAGCCAATATTCGAACAAATGCGACTGACTCGCAATTGTTTAATTGACACTGAGAATGGTTATCAATAGCGGACAGCAGCATCAGCTATAAGATAGACAAGGGCCCCCAAATGAAACGCTTCAGCCTTCGCCCCACACCGCGCGGCGGCGCGCTTCTCGCCGGCACATTGGCCGTCGGCCTTGCGCCGCAAATGGCGCTGGCAAGCGACGCCGCCGCGCCGATGCAGGACCGCGACATCGTGGTGATCGGCGAGCGCCCCGACGATGCCAATCCCAACGCCGATCCCGACGCGGCCTACAAGATCGACCGGTCCAGCGACGGCAAATATACCGAGCCGGTGCGCGACACGCCCAAATCGCAGACCATCATTCCCAAGGAGGTGATCGAGGACATCGGCGCGACCAGCTTTCGCGAGGTGGTGCGCTCCACTCCCGGCGTGACGCTGGGCACCGGAGAAGGCGGCAACGCGTTCGGCGACCGCATCTTCATCCGCGGCTTCGACGCGCGCAACGACGTCTATATCGACGGCCTGCGCGATCCCGGCGTCACCAGCCGCGAGATTTTCGCGGTCGAGCAGATCGAGATCGTCAAAGGCCCGTCGGGCACGTTCGGCGGGCGCGGCACGACCGGGGGTACGGTTTCGCTGCAGTCCAAGCAGCCGCTGCCCGGCAATTTCGTGATCGGCGAAGGCAGCGTGGGAACCGACAATCGCTATCGCGCGACGCTCGATGCCAATCAGAAGCTGAGCGACACGCTGTCGCTGCGCGTCAACGGGCTGTACGATCGCGGCGATACGCCGGGCCGCGATTTTGTGAAGGGCGAGCGTTACGGCGGCGCGGCGGCGATCGCCTGGGATGCGACGCCGGAATTGTCCCTGAGCGCCGACTATTATTATTTCCGGTCGGACTCGCTGCCCGATTACGGCATTCCCTATGATGTGGCGAACAACCGGCCGTTCGACGTGCCGCGGGGCAATTTCTACGGCGTGCTCGACCGCGATTTCCAGACAATCGAGGCCGATGTCGCCACCGTCCACATCGCCTATCAGCCATTGGACAGCCTGCGCTTTTCCTCGCGCACCCGCTACGGCAAGACCGCCAACCGCTATATCGTGAGCGCGCCGGAGCGGCCCGACACGACCGATCCCGATCCGGCCGAGTGGACGGTGCTGGCCAACCCCAAGAACCGCAATTCGGACAACGAATATTTCGCCAACGTCACCGACGCGCGATTCGATTTCGCCACTGCGGGCATCGGCCATACGCTGCTGACCGGCGTGGAATATGCGCATGAGCAGGTGCGCAACAATCCCTATAATTTCGACAGCGAAGTGGTCGGCGGCGTGATCACCCCCCCGATCACAATCGTCCAGAACCTGCCCAATCCGGACCCCACGATCGCGTTCCCCTTTCCGATTCTGGAAAGCGGCAACATCACCACCACCACGGTGGAATCGCTGTCCGCCTTTGCCATCGACACGGTCAAGTTCGGCGAGCATTTCCAGGCGCTGCTGGGCGTGCGCTATGACGGGTTCGACATCGTCGCGGCGGGCGGCGCCGATCGCGCCACCGGGGCGCCGCTGCCCGACCGCCGCTCGGACGTCGATTTCCTGAACTATCAGGCCAGCCTGGTTTACAAGCCGGTCGAGCCGGTCACGCTCTACGCCAGCTTCAGCACCAGCTCGAACCCCAGCGGCGACCAGCTCGACGGATCGGGCGCGAGCTATGACGGGCTCGACCAGGCCAATGCGGCGCTGCAACCCGAACGCAACAAGAGCTACGAGATCGGTCTGAAGGCCGAACCCTTTGGTCCCGATCTGCTGTTCACCGCCGCGCTGTTCCGCATCGACAAGACCAATGCGCGCCAGCAGCTTGGCCGCGGCGGCCCGGTGGTCAATATCGGGGAGCTGCGCAGCCAGGGCGGCGAGATCGGCATCAGCGGCAAGCTGACGCCCCGCCTGCAGCTGTTCGGCGGCTATACTTATCTGGACGCAGTGATCACCAAGGCCGCGGATCCCGAGCAGCAGGGCGCGCGCTTCGCCAATGTGCCGCGCCACAGCGCCAGCCTGCTCGCCACCTACCAGCTGACCGATGCCTTCATGCTGGGCGGCCAGGCCACGGTGCGCAGCGAGATTTTCGGCGGCACCCAGGCGGCGGGCGATACGCGAGTGCCGGGCTTCGTCCGGTTCGACGCGGTGGCGCGCTACGACATCGGCAACGCTTTGCAGGTCCGCCTGAACGTGCTCAACCTGACCGACGAGCTTTATTACGATACGCTCTACCGGTCGGGCACGCCGTTCGTCTATGTCGCCCCCGGGCGTTCGGCACTGGTCTCGCTGACGGCGGGGTTCTGACCAGCCGCTCCGGCTATATCCGTGCGCCCTGAGCCTGTCGAAGGGCCGCCTGTTTTGCCGAGGCCGCGATTGAGAAGTACATTCCTTCGACAAGCTCAGGACGAACGGTTTCGGGAGTTAAACAAACATGCTGATCGCCATTCCCGATGTGCTGAGCCCCGAAGCCGCCGCCGATCTGCGGGCGCGCCTCCTCGCGGACGACTGGATCGACGGCAACGCCACCAGCGGCGCCGCGTCCGCGCTGGCCAAGCGCAACCGGCAGTTGCCCGAGGATTCGCCGGAAGCCAAAGCGGCCCAGGCCGTCGTGAGCCGCGCGCTCGGCGAGAACGCCCTGTTCCTCTCCGCCGCGCTGCCGCACAGCGTCTTCCCGCCGCTGTTCAACCGCTATGGCGGCGGCGAGACCTTTGCCGCGCATGTCGACAATGCCATCCGCGTTCACGGCCCCAGCGGCACGCGCATCCGCACCGATCTGTCGGCGACCTTGTTCCTCACCGATCCGGACGATTATGACGGCGGCGAGCTAGAGGTCGAGGGGCCGTTCGGCGCGGTCTCGTACAAGCTGCCCGCCGGCCATATGCTGCTCTATCCGGCGTCGAGCCTGCACCGCGTGACGCCGGTGACGCGCGGCGAGCGGGTGTCCTGCTTCTTCTGGATCCAGTCGCTGGTCGCGGACGACGCGGCGCGCGGCCTGTTGTTCGATCTCGACCAGTCGGTGCAGGCGCTCAGCCTCGAGCGGGGCGGCGGCGACGCAGAGGTGCTGCGGCTGACCGGGGTGTATCACAACCTCATGCGGCGCTGGGCGCAGGTATAATCCTCCCCGGAACGGGGGGTAGCGCGCTGCCGTCAGGCAGCGTGACGGAGGGGCCGAAGCGCCTCCTCCATAGAATAGCGCTCCGACCCCTCCACCACCGACTTTGTCGGCGGTCCCCCTCCCCGTTCCGGGGAGGATTTAGGAAATTCCGATTCACGCACCGCGCGCAATGCGCTACCCCGCGCGCATGAACTATGTCTGCGATATCGAGCGTTCGCTCACCGGCCAGCCCTGGCGCTGGCGCGGCACCGGGGCCGATGCGCGCGGCGGCGACTTCCGGCCCGACAATATGTTGACCCAGCTGATGATCGCGCGCGGCTGCCCGCGCGACGCGCTGGCGGCGCATCTCAGCCCGTCGATCACCGGCTTTTTGCCGGACCCGTCGATTTTCCGCGACATGACCAAGGCGGCTGAACGCATTGCCGATGCGGTAATCGGGCAGCAGCGCGTCACCATCTTCGGCGATTACGACGTCGACGGCGCGACCAGCGCGGCGCTGCTGATCCGTTTCCTCGGCCAGCTCGGCCTCGTCGCCGACGCCTATATCCCGGACCGCCTGATGGAAGGCTATGGCCCCTCGGGCGAGGCGTTGGTGCGGCTGGGCAACGAGGGCGCGGACCTCGTCGTCACCGTCGATTGCGGGGCGATGGCTTATGACGCGCTGGCCGAAGCCAAGGCGGCGGGCGTCGAGGTGATCGTGGTCGATCACCACAAATGCGGCGCCGAGCTTCCCACCGCGCTGGCGCTGGTCAACCCGAACCGGCTGGACGAATGCGACGAGGCGGCGGACCACGGCCATCTCGCCGCGGTCGGCATCGCCTTCCTGCTCGCCGTGGAAATCCGCCGCATCCTATCGCAGCGCGGCTATTTCGCGCAGCGCGCCAAGCCGGCATTGCTCGATCTGCTCGATCTGGTCGCGCTCGGCACCGTCGCCGACGTCGCGCAATTGAAGGGCCTCAACCGCGCCTTCGTGGCGCAGGGGCTCAAGGTGATGGCGGCGCGGCGCAATATCGGCCTCAGCGCGCTGATCGACGCCAGCCGCCTCACCCGCGCGCCGATCTGCAGCGATCTCGGTTTCGCGCTTGGGCCTCGTATCAACGCGGGCGGACGCGTCGGCAAATCCGATCTCGGCGTGCGGCTGCTGACCACCGAGGACCCGAACGAGGCGCGCGACATCGCGCAGACACTGGACCTGCTCAACGAGGACCGCCGCGCGATCGAGGCCGCCGTGCAGGAAGCCGCCGAGGATATGCTCCCCGGCCAGCATAACCGCTCGGTGGCGCTGCTGGCGGGCGAAGGCTGGCATCCGGGCGTGATCGGCATCGTCGCCGGCCGCATCAAGGAAAAGACTGGTAAACCCGCCATCGTCGTCGCGGTGGACGAACATGGCACCGGCAAAGGATCGGGTCGCTCGGTCTCCGGCGTCGATCTGGGCGCCGCGATCATCGCCGCGAAGGATCATGGCCTGCTGGTCGCGGGCGGCGGGCATGCCATGGCGGCGGGGCTGACGGTGCAGGCGGAAAGGATCGGCGCGCTGGCGGAGTTTCTCGACGAGCGGCTGGCGGCGGACGTCGCGCGCGCCGGAGACGGGCGCGCGATGCTGATCGACGCGCTGCTCTCCCCGCGCGGGCTGAGCCCCGAATTCGTCGGCGCGGTCGAGCGCGGCGGTCCCTATGGCATGGGATGGCCCGCCCCGCGCGTGGTCGCTGGGCCGGTGCGCATCGTCAAATGCGATATTGTAGGCAATGGTCATGTCCGCGCGATCGTGACGGGCGACGATGGCGGCCGGTTCAAGGCGATGGCCTTCCGCGCCGCCGACAGCACGCTAGGACAGACCCTGCTCCACGGCGGCCCCAATGCGAAATATTGGCTGGCGGGCCGCGTCAAGCTCGACGATTGGGGCGCTCGCCCCGCCGCCGAACTGCATCTGGAGGATGCGGCGGTAGCGGCTTGACCACTCGTGCCCCGTTCCTTAAGTGCGCAGCTTCCCCGGCGGAGGCCCCTTCGTCTAGCGGTCCAGGACGCGGCCCTTTCACGGCTGAAACACGGGTTCGATTCCCGTAGGGGTCACCACCGGGCGAAGTTTCGCTAAAATCGGGTAAACCCCTGTAGGTGCACCAGTTATGCGAGGCTGGATGGTCCATTTGGGTGGTCCGTATGAGCAGCACTGCATGCTTGCTTTCGCCGCATTGGTCATGAGTGCAGGCATTTTGGGTGCTCGGCTTTTCGACTTATGGGCCGGCGTTAATGTCTGGCGATCTCGCCCCACGTCTCCCCTGCTCGCATAGCCTTGGGTACAACCGGACGTTTGGCTTACAAGCTGGCTCGGACCGTCTTCCGACCAATTCCACTCAAATCACATCGCGGTTCGAAAACCCAAGCGCTTCTCCTCTTGGATAGTAGACCCCTTTGGCCCAAGCCACCGCCTTGACCTTCAAATTGCCCGGGCTAAAATAGTTTCCGCTTGGCTTCGATGGTCAGGGGTGGGCACCGTCACTCGTTGCAATATGCAAATTGTCTCTAGCTTCGTGACGCGTGTAATATTGAACGTCACGGGAGTGAGAACTCATGCGCTCAGAAAAGTTCGACCATCCAGCCTCGCTGCTGACAGAGACGCAGGTGGACTATCTACGGCTTGTCTCGGCCGGCCTCACTTCGAAAGAAATCGCGCAAAAGGTCGGCGGGTCTCATCACACTGTCAATTCCGAGATCGGCATCGCCATGCGAGTGCTTGGGGCTAAATCGCGCCGGGATGCGGCTGGGTTTTTGAATCTGTTGTCCAACTACGTTTCATATGAGAGTTCATACGAGCCGTCAGCTATTCCCAAGGCTACAATTCTATCGGAACCGGAGGGCGGCGGAGAGAAGACGGGGCTCATTTCAGAATTGCGGTTGCCGATGCCAACCAAGTCCCACCCGATCAACGACATGTCGGTGTGGAAGAAGACGGGGTGGATACTGGTGCTGGCGAGCGCGGTGGCATTGTTGGTTGGCGGTCTCGTTAGTGGGATCGTTTCCATGCTCTCGATGAATGGGATCCTGTCCTGAGCGTTCCGCAAGCTCAATTGAACGAGGACCGAGATGAAAAGAGAATATGTTAAAGCGGTGCGAGCCGTATCGGAAATCCTATGGCAGGCCGAGCGCAGTGCGGATATCGCGATGGCCGATACCGCGCGTTTATTGGCCACTATTCTAGAGGCGCGCACCGAAGTAGGTTTTGCGGCGGCTGTCGGTGACGATGTGATATCTAATTTGACAAGCACGTTGCAGGGCTATGGGCACAACCGACGGCAGCTGATCAGCAGTCACGCACGTCTGGCTGAATTCCGGGATCATTTGGGCTTCAATGATTCATCCTTCGGTGGCGGCGGTGACAAGGAAGTGCCGACCCCTAAGACGGCCGTGGTGCAATTCCCGGTCGAACGCGCAGCCTGATTCTTCCGGCCCAAGCGCGGTCCTTGCCGGCAGCGAGATGATCCTCAATTTCACCCTATTGAGAGTGACCTACTGGACGTTTCTAGGCGTCGTCATGCTAGTTTCGTGGCGCAGGGGCGGAGCGAGCGAATGGGTCGGTGCCGCTATTGTGGGCGTGGCCTCGATCCTGACGGCAGCTTTGGAGTCGTCGCCACTCTTTCATTGGCAGACCGCCAGATTCGGGCTGGTTGCGATCGATTCTGTTACATTGGCCGCATTGTTCTTATTGTCGATATTCTCGAGAAAGTTTTGGCCGTTATGGGTAACCGCTCTTCAGCTAATCGTAGTTGCAACGCATCTGCTGAGCTATCTGTATCCCCTGTCCCTTCTACAAACTTACGCGATAATACAAGGCAGTTGGGCTTACCCGATACTGTTCCTCATATTAATCGCCAGCCTTTTCAATCCACAGCATCGCGCACGGCAGGGCCTGAAGATGCCAGTGACAAGGACGCTACATTAGATCAGATTATCGGAGACCTGGAAGCTGCGCTTCATCTTATAATCGACAGGTCTGATGCGCCGCAGAAGTCCAGAGCACGACATCTCTTGCGCCGTGCCAAACGTTATCGTGACTTAACGAACAACTGTCAGGCGGCACTTGGCGCCCAATTTCAGAATCCGCCATTCGCGATCCTGCTTGAGTTGTTCATTTTAGGCTGCAATGGCAAATCCGCACCGGTCAAGAATATATGTCTGGCGGCCTGCTCCTCTCAATCCACCGCGCTACGCTGGGTTCAGCGCTTGGTCGATCAAGGACTAATCGAGCGAACTCACGATCGGGAGGACGCGCGCCGCGTTTTACTGAATTTGACGTGCGAGGGAGAAACGGCTTTGATCAAACTGCTCGGCCGAGAGTGACGATAACGACTCGTTCGGCGTCAGCTTGTTTCAAGTCGCTTCATGAAAGAATGCGATCGCATTGCGGGTCTCGTGCAAGATAGTTCCATTGCGAATCTGCAGGCTGTATTTCTGTGGAGGGCGAGACGTTATCTTCTGAATCGGATAAACTCATCGATCCCAATTGCGTCCAGATTCTTTGTGCAATCTGGTCCAGCAAAATGCGGTGTGGGGCTCCTTGTAACCGCACGAAAACCGCTTTGTTGCCAGCAGCGTCCGCCAATCGCTGCGCATGCTTGACCGGCACAACTTCATCTTTGGTTCCGTGCATTAACAACCAAGGTGTGTTGATTGATTTGGCAATTTTTAGGTTATCGAACTCATAAGGTATGAAAGCTCTTGCCAGCCTCGGCGCGGCGCTTCGCAAATCCGTAAAAGTCCCTAAAGTTGCTATGCCATTTACGCGAACGCGCGTGGTGGCGTTTAGTGCGACTGCCCCCCCCAACGAATAGCCAAATAGAAAAACTTTGTCGGGACGATCCGCCTTGGCTTGCTTTACGAACGCTTCGGCATCGGCATAAAGCCCCTCTTCATCAGGCTGGCCGGGATTATCGCCGTAGCCTCGATAGGATGCGACGATCAAATCAACGTCGTCACGGCGGAGTGGAGCCGCGAGATTGGCAGCATCGAAGCGATTGCCGCTATTGCCGTGGAAAAACACGAGTGCGACGTGCGATTTGCAGCGTGGCTTCCAGCGGTATCCTTTCAATATCAGTCCATCGCTCGTGGTAACACTGATTTCCGATGGCTCCGGAACGTCGCCCCAATTTAACGAAGCGGGCATTTTTTCAGGTTCGAATATTCGCGAATCAAAAATTGATCCGTGTGAAGCCGTCAATAGCAACATCGTTCCAGCTGTTAGGGCTTTCAAAGTAGTGGTCAGGATCATTTTATATTCTCTCGATAGAGATGAAATATGGATGGTCGAATAAAGTCTTGTATTGTTTAGGGACGTTCAAGAGCAACCACGGCATTGAGTCCCCCAAAGGCGAAGCTGTTTGAAATTACGAGATTGACCTTGGCGTTTCGTGCAGAGCCAGGAACGCAATCGATCGTGCACTCTGGGTCTGCCGAGACGAAATTGGCGGTCGGCGGTATCGTTTGCTCACAGATGGTTTGAACCGCGATCGCCAGCTCGATGGCTCCACCAGCGCCGAGGGCGTGCCCTAGGACCGATTTTGAAGCGGTTACAGGGATCGAGCTGGTGCGCGCGCCGAACATCTCGATGATCGCTGCACATTCCGTTGCATCGTTTGCCTGCGTTCCCGTTCCGTGCGCGTTTACATGATCTACTTCATCTGCTGATCGCCCGGCCGTTGCCAAGGCCCCGCTCATTGCGCGCACCATCCCTTGGGCGTTCGGTGCCGTGATGGAGCCGGCATCGGAGCTCATTCCGAAGCCCGAAACTTCGGCAAGAATGTCCGCGCCGCGCGCGCTGGCTTTGTGCCAGTCCTCCAGCACGAACATCGCAGCGCCCTCGCCCAAAACCAAGCCTCTACGGCCCTTAGAAAATGGCCGGCATCTGTCATCGGAAAGCACGTGAAGCGCCTGCCAGCCTTTGACACAACCATAGGTCAAACAGGCTTCGCTCCCGCCTACTATTGCCACGTCCGCTTGATCGAACCGGATGTCTTGATATGCTTGGCCGATAGCATGACTTCCAGACGCGCATGCTGAGCTTACCGAATAAACGCCGCCGCGTACTTGCAAGTCCAAAGCCACTTGGCTAGCCACCGCGCTTAACATGATACGCGGTACCGTCATCGGATGGAGGCGGTTCGCTTTCGAGGCGTAGACACGGTGCGATGCCTCGTCATGTGTGACCTCTCCTCCGGTTCCCGAGCCAACGATACAGCGGGTCCGGCCATCTTCGCAATTTTCGAGCGAGATTCCCGCCTGGCGAACCGCTTCACGTGCTGCGATGATGGCATATTGTGAAACGGGATCAAGGCCAGGAAGCTGACGGGCATCGAAGTAATCGGTCGGATCGAAAGCTGGAATGGATGCCACTTCGAGCAGGCAACTGCGATCATCGCGCGAAAAGTTTCTTGTCTGAAGGAGGTGTTGCGCATCGCGCGTCGCCACCCAGCCCTGGTTGATGCTCAATCCGGCCGCGGACACCATCCCCATGCCTGTAAGTGCGACGCGTCTCACGCTGGCTTGTGTTTTTTAGCGATTATGTCCTCGATGGCATCCGCTGCGCTGCCGACCGTCGCAAACGGGAAGCCGCCACCTTCGTTCGCATTGAACGGAATTTCGATGTCGAATTTTTCCTCGAGGCTAAACAGCAGCTCGACGAAATCCAGCGAGTCAACTCCCAGCGAAGTGATCTCGGTACCAGGAGCGATGGTCAACGAATTGTCTCTGCGGACCTGGCGGATCGAAGATGCGACTTCGTTGAATATTGTGTCAGACACGTGTTTCCTCCCTTTGATGATCAGTTACCAATTCATTGCCGTCGACGCGGTGAAGAGTTCCTGCCTCCATTCTCAAAATGCAATCGCTCACCTTGAGCACCGCCAGATCGTGCGATGTGATGATTTTCGTCGCGGGATGCCGAGATAGATTTTCCAGAACGCGGGCGGATGTTTCGGCATCAAGGTTCGACGTCACTTCATCGAGCAACAAGATGGGCGGGTCTGTGTATAGGGCTCGTGCAAGCATTAGCCGCCTTCGCTGACCGCTTGACAGAATGCCGTTCTCTTCGCTCACGATGCTTTCGAGCCCGGCATCGAGATCTTTTGCCTCGTCCAGCAAGCAAGCGACCCTCAACGCAGCATGAACCCGCGGCATGTCCGGATCCATCGCAAAAGAGGTAATATTCTCCGTCAAGGTACCAAACATCAGTTTGTCTGAACCCAGTACCAGACCGATATTGCTGCGGTAAGCGGTCAATGCCCAACTCGCCACCGGTGTACCGTCGACCTCCAGTGTTCCCGAACTGGGCTGGTAAAGACCCGCCATAATCTTGAGTAACGTCGTCTTACCGGAGCCCGAAGGCCCCAGTATAGAAATGGTCTGGGTTTGATTGCAATCGATCCGGAGATTGACGTCTTTAAGAATTGGCTTGTCGGCAAATCCCGCCTTGAACGAAACGTCGCGCAGTTCTACCCCATGTCGTATTTCGCGACTGATGATGTTAGAGCTTGGCTCCGTGTCCACCTCCAGAAAATCAGTCAGTCGCCCCATGTTCGCTCCGAGCATCGATACCTGTGTCATGGTGGTGACGGAACTGTCGATGCGATCGAAGAAGATCGATCGATAGGTAAAAAAGGCATAGAGCATGCCGACAGTCAGTTCCTGCGCGAGCACTGCTGCGACGCCGAGGTAGAGCGTGGCGGCCATGCCGATTGCGGTTACAACTTCCACCATCAACGAAGCGTGCGCCTCGGTCATTTGAATGCGGAAGCTGGCATTTACATAGCGAACAAAGCTGTCATACCAACGAGAGGCGATTGGAATGGTCGCGTTGGCCGTCTTGACGGATGCAATGGCACGCAGGCCATCTATCATTTTGGAGCGCTCTTCCGACCGCGCCGCTAAGGCTATCGCCCCTTGACGGCGCATTTTCGGGTAAAGCCATAGTCGGATCGCGATGACCAAAATAAAGATCGACGTGACGATGATGGCCAACATCGGTGCGTAGAGGAACATAATGGTTCCGCTGAGCACGATCATGATCGCGTCGACGGTCGCTGCCACGACAGATTGGGTTACGACGTTACGCACCTGATCTACCGATTCCAAGCGCGTAGCGATGTCGCCAGGGTGGCGCGATTCGAAATATCGAAGGGGAAGTCTAAGAATATGACCGAAGGCATTGCGGGTCAGTTGAGCAAAGAATGCGCCGCCAACGTTGGCGATGATCCGGCTCCTGAGATAATCTGCTATTGCGCTGGTTAGGGATACCATCAGCAATCCGACCGCCAATGCAGCCAGCAAGTCTACGTCGTTTCTCGGCAAAACGGAATCCAAGGCCGCCTGTACGAAAAGCGGCATGAGCATCAGGATCGCGCTGCCTACTAGGGAAATCGAAATGACCTGGATGAGCGACGTCCTTAGTCCGTGCGTCAACTCGAGGATCTTCGAGAGCGGATATTGTTTATCGCGCACAATAATCTTGAAGGTTTGCGAGGGCTGCACCTCCAAGACAAAGCCTGAGAAGTGCTCGCGCACATCCTCGATCTGCAAGGTTCTTGCACCAACCGCTGGATTATGAATCTCGAATTGCCGCTTTCTAACGGATTTCAAGACTACGAAATGGTTGTTATCCCAGTGCAAGACCGCCGGCAGCCTTACTCTGGCCAAATCGTTCAAATCGTCGATCTGATATCCGCGAACGTCGAATTTCAGTTGCTCGGCGATCTGGGCCAGATTTGCTAGGCTAAGCCCACGATGCGTGGTCGGGTAGGAGGCTCGTAGATGGCTCAGATCCAGGCGGTGGCCATGCCAAGCTGCAATCATCGTCAGGCAGGCAAGACCGCATTCCCCGTTTGAGTCCTGTGTAATGACCGGTAAATGTCGCCTTCCGAATGAATGTAAGTTCATCGCAGTCTCCCTTTCAAGCTCAGGAGCGGGGAGAGCCACCACTGGAGGATGCTGCGCCGTTCGACCTCGATGTCGGCTGTAAGCATCATACCGACCTTCAGCGGCCGGGGGTTACCATAGGCTAAGATCGTATCCTTATCGGGCCGCACCTCGACTACGAACCTTCGATCGGCCCCCGCGTCTTGCTCGCCGAGCGTTGCCCCGCCCTCGATCGATGCTTCTTCGACCTTGATGACCGTGCCGTATTGGAGCCCGTAGGAGCGGAAGGGGAATGCATCATATTTAAGCGAAACCCGCTGCCCTTGCTCGATCAAACCGATGGCCTTGGAGGGAACCTCCAAAACTGCGTTCAGCTTGGCCGATGGTTGTGAAATAGCAAATATGCGCTGTCCCGGCTCAAGACGCTGGCCGAGCCGTATGGGAGCGGACGCCACTATACCGTCAGCTGGAGCTACAACGCTGAAGCTCTGCATTGCCTTCAGATCGTCGAGCTGCTTTTGGGTCGCCAATCGCTCGGCCTGCAGAGCCAAACTATTCTGGGAAAACTCTCGCATCTGGGCTTGCAACATGGCAACGCGCTCATCGCGTCCGCGGGAAATCTCATTCATTTGGAGCTTGGCTGCTACGGTTTCCTGCATAACGTCGAGCGATTGCGCGCGGGCGCGATCAACGGCCATTCCCGTAACCATTCCTTCGTTTGCCAGCCCTTCAATTGCCGAAAGTCGATCGGCCGCAACCGAGCGTCTTTGTTGGGTCAACGCGTGCCGTTCGGCGGCGGACGAATAGGAGAGGGCCGCTGCGTTTTGCGCCGCTGCGATCTGCCGCCGCGTAGCACTTTCAGCGTGCTCGTTTTCGGCAATCCGCAGATCGAAATTTCGCAGACCTTCGCGCATTTGCGAAACCGATAGCGTAAAAGTGTCGTTGCCTTCGCTTACGATCCTGGGTCGATTGAGTTTGGCCAGTGGCTGTCCCGCTCGAACCGATTGGCCTGGCTTTACGAACAACTGCACCACCACGGCGCTTTCATCGGAAACGATGGTGGAAAAGCCGCTTGTCGCGGCGATCTCGCCCCGTGCGCTTTCAGTTCTCGCATATTGGGTGAAATAAGAGTAGAGTAGCACAGCTACAAAAACCAGACTGAAAAAATAGACCAATACCTGATCGATTACGGGGCGTGCGAGAAGCACCGAAGAATCTATATTAAAGTCTTCGCCATCGCGTTTTTGTTTGCGGTTCCGCTTCACGACCTTCACCCCCTCCGCTGATATTCGTTGAAGCGGGTCCACATGTGCCATTGCTCGGGCCAGGCGGATAGATTATCTGCAATGAAGCGATGAACTTTTTTTACGGCCCGTTCGCGCGACGGCTCATTGTTACGGCGCACCTCGCAGATTTCAGCGACTTCAATCCGGTCTGCGGTAATGTCCGAGCGCGTCGTGAACAGGACAAGCGGGACTTGGCAGAGAGCGGCGAGATCGATCGCGCCGTCTGCGAAACACAGCTCGTGTCCCAGCGTTCCGGCAACCGAGCTTCGGCCATATCCGTGCGGCAAATCGACCATGACGATCGCAAAGGCACCGCGACGAACCAGTTTCACCAGTTCGAAAGATTCCTCGACAGAATCTGGAGAAGCGAACCTCAGATCGACGCCCAGTTCGGACAACCGGGAGATGGCCGCTCGCTCATGCACATCGTTAGTTCTGGTTTTCATTATGACAACCGTGCGGCCGGCAAAATAGTGATGGAATAGCCATACGAGCCCAAGTGAATAAGGCCCAAAATGCATGGTCCCTAAAATCGCGCCCTTTTGCTGGGTCAACCAAGTCCATTCCGCCGGGCGATCTACTGATAGATGCCGCGTGTCGCTCAATAGTCCGCGTTTCGACCTATAGGCGAGAGCCAGCCACTCTATCTGGAACAGAAGATCATACATCAATGAGCGTCGGAGGAATTTGACGCTGTCCTTGCGAGACAAGCAAAGCGTTCTCGAGCAAGCAGTGACGATGCCTGGGGGCGGCGCACCGAGAAGGACGGGACCGAACATCCAAAAGGCATCGCGAAGGATGCGACGACGGCAAGCGATTGGAGTCCTAGCAATCGATCGTAACAGAAACTGCCCAAGCGATCCGCGGCTGGGCGCGCGCGCATCCGGCGCGGCTACGGCTTTCAGAACCGCAGATTTGGAACCGTTCATGGATGCCTGCCGAACTTCGCTGATCGGCAGCTCATGAAGTCGAGCTCAGCGGGCCGGCGCGCGGAATTGCGCGCCAGCCCGACCGTCAATCGCGACTCAGCATTTTCCGCCGACACTGGCCTTGACGCTCCATCCGCCATTGCCAACCTGTCCCTCGACTTTCCAGTCAATGGACATCGCCTGCGCTTCGTTCTGCAAATAGCCGGAATCGGCTTGATATGCCGTGCCGGCCCATACGCCGGAGCCATCCTCCATATCCGTGAGGCTCGACTGACCGTAGCCGTAATAGCCGCCGCCATCGTCCCCCGGCAATTCTTGTTGCATGTACATGCCACCGGTAACGACCTCGAGTTCGGTAATCGTAAGTTCACGCATAGCATTTCCTCCCTGGGAAACAGTTGGAATGCCCAAAGAGATTTTCTGGGCACGGAAAACTTGGCAACACCCTTCATGATTGTAAAACCGAACTGACCCCATAAGTGGGTCGAGCCTTTTCTGGGTCTAAATTCTTGACGCTTCCGGGAGATGTTGGGTGATGACGGTCGCGCTCTTCAGTCACATGGGTCGTGCGGAGGCGCAGACGGAACGAAGTTTCGCCATTCGCCTGCCGGAAATCGCTTAGAAACCGGGCGACCACGACGCTCGTTTTCTGGGACAGGCCGACCAGGCGGCGCCGACCGTCGTCGGGGTCATTGCGGCTCTCTATGACGCCGTGGGCTTCTAATGCCAGAAGCCTTCGCTGCGCGGTTGAATTCGCTCCTCCTAAAGCAAACGACGCTTCCTTGACCGAAATTCGCGCGCCGTGATAATCGGCGACAAACAGTTCCAGGACGAGCAGCCAATTCCGATTATCGAAAAGGCAAGGCGCTTCGAAGACCGGAATTTGACGCTGCTGGGTGATCATGGCCTTGGCGAGGTCAACGGTAATATCAGTGGGACCATCGATCGGCATATTATCGGTCGAGGTTAGTGATCTTCGCGACAGTTCTTTCTTGTGATCGAGTTCGCGAACACGTGCCTCGATTTCTTTAGCGATTCTCACCAAGCTCTTGATTTCCGAAGCGAGGTTATCTTCGTTCTCTGATCCGCTAGTACTCTTTCTATAGAGAGTTATATTTTCCAGATCGGGTGGTTCCGAGTTAGTCATCGGCCGGCCTCAAAACCGCACAGGAAGACCGATCAGCAACTGGTTCGACTGGTTGTCCAGATGCCGAAAGTCTAATCTTACGCCAATTGCCTTTGACAGACGGTATTCACCCCCTGCCCCAACAACAAAACTGTGTCCTGTCGCCTTCACGTTGTCTACGCCTGCTGCGGTAATCCGGTATTTGTGCGAACCGTAGCCAAAGGTTGCGTAAAGCAGCGACCTGTCAGTCATTTTTCGTCCGATGCGACCAACGATTCGATAGCCGTAGCGAGGCTTGGCACGCACGAAACTTCCATCGGCAAAATCGGCACTGTTGTCGGCACCGCCGATAACGAGTGATGCCTCGCCGCCTAAAATCAGGTTTGCGCCGATTGGAATATCGTAACCGAGAAAAACCCCGCCGCCGGGGCCGAAGGAGCGATAGTATTTTCCATCTGCTTGGTCGCTTTGCGGAAAGCTCTCTTCAATATAGTAATGATGTTCGACAATTCCTGCTTCGACTCCCAAGGATGGCCCCGTGAAATCGAATACGTCGTCCTGAGCTCGTGCACCTTGAGCGCTGCTCAATGTGAACGCGCTGAATACGCACAATCCGGTTACGCTTTTGGTAATGTTCAACTGGCCCCCCCCGACCTATGTGCGACAGCTTTCAATAATCACATGAGATATCGCTGTCGATCAGCAGGGAGACAGATTAGCTTTCAACTTGAAGGCGATGACCAGATGCCCGGTAAGTCGCGGGGTATCGCTGTCTTAACAGCGGTTTTAAGCGTCCGCGCAATGTAAATTGCAACCCTCGCCGTGTTCGGAAGCAGGAAAATTGCTATTCATAGCTTTCAATCTGACAGTAAATTTCTTCTGCCCATCAATTTTCCGGCTGCTAACTCCGCATAAGGTTCAGGGAGGCGTTCGGTTCATGACGGGGTTTGAGAAAGCGCGCTATACGCTTTGGCGAGGCATGATCGCTGGACTAAAGTTTGGATCCTTGGCGGGAACGGCAGGTCTGATGGTGATCGAACCGCCAACTGCCTCTGCGGAAACCTTGAGGTCCGCGCTGCAGAAGACCATAGAGCTTAGTCCAACACTTTCCGCAAGAAGAGCATCGCTTACCGCCGAGAGCGAGACGATCGTCCAAGCAAAGATCGAAGGTAGACCTAGCGCTTTTGTTTATGCGGGAATTACAGAGAACTTGCGGTATCAGCTATCCAGCGTATTCAATCCCGATCGGCGAACGCGCGCTGACTTGGCGATCGACATTCCGCTTTATCTGGGCGGCCGGGTCAAAAATGCGGTGCGTGCCGAAATCTTGAGCTATCGCGCCAGCTGGCGCAATACTGAGGCGGCCACAAGCGAACTTCTGCTGAACGCCGTGATCGCTTATGTCGATGTGCTGCGCGAACAAGCCGTGCTCGAATTAGCTGAAGAAGAGGTCTCCCGCTTGGTGTCCAACCACCGGGGTGTGGAAGGACAGTTCCGAATCGGCGATCTGACCTTGACGGATGTTTCCCAATCCGAGGCGCGCATCGCGTTGGCACGCGCGGATGTCGACAGCGCAAAAGCCAGGCTGCTTCGTGCACGTGAGGAATATACTACGATCGTAGGCGACGCTCCGGAAGGTTTGGAAAAGCCTGAATTCGAACTTCCCTCCGCAGCAACAGAAGCAGAAGCTATTCAGACGGCACTGGACAGCAATGAGATTCTCCGTGCGGCACGCCTCCGCATCGAGGCGAGTGACTATCGGGTCAAGGCAGCTAAGGCCGAACGCTTGCCACGTATTAGTGCTTCGACGTCGGTGCGATATTTCAATTATCTCAATTCCATCACGTCGGAGCTGCCGTATGAGCCGAAACAACAAGGCACTGCCGTAGAAGTGGGTATAACTGCTGAAATTCCCATCTATCAGGGCGGCGGGCCATCTTCACTCGTGCGTCAAGCAATCCATCAGCAGACTCAGGCCGCTCAGGAGTGGATTGACACGGAACGAACCGTGGTCAGTCAGGTCCGCACGGCCTATTCGACCCTCAATCTGCTTGCCAGCCAATATCGTCAGGCTGCGCTCGCGGTATCAGCAAACCAGAAAGCGTTGCGAGGAGCGAGGATCGAATTTGAAATGGGGACGCGAACCTTGCTAAACGTTCTCGATGCTCAACAGGAGCTATTCCAAGCGCAAACGGTGCGTGTATCGATTGAGCGCGACATATTCATTGCAAAATTCGGCCTTGCGGCTGCGATGGGTCAAACTTCACCAGCGAATTTGGGCCTGGTCGACAGCGACAACACCGCGTTTATCGGGCCGCCGAAGCCGAGATTCAGTTGGAGCGATTGGTCCGACCAAGTGCCGCGCCCATAGCAGCAGCGGACGGCAGGACTGAGGCCGATCCGAGCAGCTATCCGTCATAACCGCCGCTCTTGCGATTGAAGCTACCGAGCTCTCCTGAAATAAGTGTAAACATGTAATTCTTAGGCGCTTAGCTAAGGTCAGGACCTAAGTCGATTGCGTCTACTTTCTTAGACCGAGCGATGTTGGACGCCGAACGCCTCGTTCAAGAAGTTTGCCAATTCCCGGATCGCGTCTCGGTGTCCGTCGTCAGAACATTTGCGGCTCATTGGTGGAGCGGTTCGTTCATCGGATGATTTAGAATAGCCGTGCCAACCAAGCTGGCGAGAAAGTGCCATCCGAACGGAGCTTGCAAGCGCCACCCGCAGTGGGGGCATCACCGGATTCCGTTTTCCAGCGCAGTTTATCAGATAGCTATCCGGCGACGAGCGCGGCATCCACCATCGCCGCCGCCTTGCTGTAAGGCGCGTAGAAGGCATCGATATGATCGGGCTGCCGCCCTCTCACGACGATGCCGCGCGGATTGGAAAATTCGCGAAATCCCTCCACGCCGTGGTGGCGGCCCATGCCGCTGTTACCGCTGCCGCCGAACGCCAGCGACGCGAGGCCGCCCTGCAAAGCGCAGGTGTTGACCGCCGCGCCGCCCGAGCTGGTCTGGGCGAGAATGCGGTCCGTGACCCGATCGTCCTCGCCGAAGACATACAGACCCAGCGGACGCTCGCCGGCGTTGATATGCGCCAGCGCATCGTCCAGATCGTCATAGGGAATAATAGGCAGGATGGGTCCGAAAATCTCCTCGGTCATGATCCGCAAATCCGCATCGGGTTCGATCGCCAGCGACAGCGGCATCCGGCGCGTAGCCGGATCGACGCGCGGATCTTCCTCCAATGTCACGATCCGGGTCTGCCGGGCTCCGGCTTCCTCCAGCATGGCGCTCAACCGGCCAAGATGGCGATCCGAAATGATGCCGGTGCATTCTTCACCCTTGGCATAGCCCGGCGCGGCGCGGTCCATGAAGGCCTGCGCATGATCAATGAACGCGGGAATGTCCTGGCGCGGCACCAGCGCATAATCGACGCTGATGCACATCTGGCCGTTCTTGATGATTTTCGTGCCGATCACCGATTCGACGTTTTTTGCGTCGACCGATCCCGGTGTCATGACCGCGGGGCATTTCCCGCCGAGCTCCAGCGTCACCGGCGTCAGGTTCGCCGCCGCGGCGGCCATGACCTGCCGCCCGACGTCGGGGCTGCCGGTGTAGAGCAGATGATCCCACGGCGTGGCGGCAAAGGCGCGCGACAGTTCGAGGCCCCCCACCGCGACATGGACCAGATCGGCGTCGAACGTCGCGGCCACCATCTCGGCGACCAGCTCCGCGCAGGCCGGCGCATATTCGGACGGCTTGATGATGACGCGGTTGCCCGCGCCGAGCATTTCGGCGAGCGGCCCGAGCGCGATGTCGATCGGGAAATTCCAGGGCACGATATTGCCGACGACGCCCTTGGGCTCGTTGCGGATGAAGGCGCGGCTGTCGGCCAGCGCCGTGGGATCGATCTCGCGCGGCTGCGGCGCCATCCATTCTTCGAGATGCTCGAGCACATATTGCGCACGCCCGACGATGCCGAGCATCTCGATCAGGTCCGATGCGCCCTTGGGATGATGGCCGAAATCGCTCGACAGCGCCTCGCCGATCCGCTGGCGATTGCCGACCAGCATGGCGATCTGTGCCTGGATACGTTCCTGGCGCTGCCGCAAGGTCGGGTAGCGTTCGCATGCGAACGCCGCGCGCTGCTTTTCGAACGCCGCCTTCAGACTGGCAATCGCGCTGCTATCGTCCCCATCCGCATGCGCTTGATGGCCGCTTTGGCTCAGGATCGACATGGCGAAATTCTCCTAATTGCTCTATTGGGCCAGGGCGGCCATTTGTGCCGCGAGCTCGGTGCG
Source organism: Novosphingopyxis sp. (assembly GCF_965218915.1). Lineage (GTDB taxonomy): Bacteria > Pseudomonadota > Alphaproteobacteria > Sphingomonadales > Sphingomonadaceae > Novosphingopyxis. Next base: position 2,972,922 of record NZ_OZ244708.1, read on the forward strand.
CTCCTCGCGCACCTGCTCGGGATTATCGACGACCTGCCGGTGGAAATCGCGCAGTTCTTCCGGAACGTACCAGTGGAGCCGGTCCTGCGCGTAGGCCGCCCAGACCGTGTCGGCGACCTCGCTGGCCGGTACCAGCCGCCACATGCCCTCGTCCGGAGCCATGCCGCGCATCCCGTCGGAGAGGATCGGCGTGTCGATCAGCCCGGGGAGCAGATCGGCGGCGCGCACGCCATGGCGCTTCAACTCGATCGATAAAGCTTCGGTCAGGCCGCGCACGGCATGCTTGGTCGCCGAATAGATGCCGATGCCCGCCGTGCCCCAGATCGCTGATGATGACGCGTTGGTGAGGCACAGCGACCCTGGCGTGTTGCTGAGCAACGGCATGGCCGCGCGAATGCCGATCATCACACCCAGGAAATTGACGTTCACCACCTGCATGATGTCGTCCCACGCCAATTCGTCGAACATGCCGGACGTGCCGCCGATGCCGGCGTTGGAGAACATGAGGTCGAGCGTGCCGCCGGTGGCCCGGCCGAACGTCTCCATGGCCTCGCCGAACGCCTCGGCATCGGTCACATCCAAGATCAGGAACAGCCCGTTGTCGGCGCCGATCTCGCTTTTCAGGCTTTCCAGTCCTTTCGCGGCGATATCGAACGCGCCGACATACCAGCCCTCGCGCGCGAATTTCATCGCGGTGGCGCGGCCCATGCCCGATCCCGCCCCGGTGATGAATATGGACTTGCGTCCGTTCGCCTTGCTCATGTTTGCATCTCCTCGCTGTCGCGAACGAGCGCGCCGTCCAGTTCCAGCCCCTCGAACTCGCCCTGTTCGCGCCAGTCGTTCAAAATATCGATGAAAGTCAGCGGCCCTTCGCCGAGCGGCATGCTGCGCGCTGCGCGTTCAAGGCTCCCGCCCTCATTGTTGTAATAACCTGGCGTACAGGCCTCGAGAAATTTAATGCGATCGCTGCTCTTCGCAACGATGCGGTCCGTCCACGCCTGTTCGGCTTCCTTGGAAGCTTCGACCTTCTTCACATCCGAACGCATGCAATAGCCGACGATATGGGCGGCATGTTTCGACTGCACGCTGAGCATGTGCGGAAAGTTCACCGACATGCCTGACTGCGCCTGGCTGATGAAGAACAGATTGGGGAAGCCGCGAGCGTGCAGGCCATGAAAGGTCTGCATGCCTTCGCTCCATTTTTCCGGCAGCGTGATGCCCTCGACGCCGTGGAGCGAGAAGCCCGCGCGGCTGGCAAAGTCCGACGCGACCTCGAACCCGGTGGCATAGATGATGCAATCGACTTCATATTCCTTGCCGTCCACGACGAGGCCGGTTTCGGTGATCCGTTCGACGCCCTTGCCCTGCGTATCCACCAGCGTGACATTGTCGCGGTTGAAGGTCTGCAGATATTCGTCGTGAAAGCAGGGCCGCTTGCAATAGATGCTGAACCAGGGTTTCAGCGCCTCGGCGGTGTCGTCATCCTCGACGACATCGTCGATCCGCATGCGCAGCGCGGCCATGGTCTCGAAATCGGCTTCTTCGAGCAGCTTCGCGGCTTCGGACACGGGCCGGCCGGCGGTGATCTTCGCGCGCACGGCGTTGGCGAGCACCGTCCAGCCATCGCCGACCTCATCCTCGATATGGAGTTGGTCGGTGAACTGAGCCGTGAAGCTGCGGATCCGCCGGTCCTGCCAGCCCGGCTTCAGGCTGGCGGTCCATTCGGGATCGGTAGGCGCATTGTTGCGCGGCGACACCGATGAGGGCGTGCGCTGGAACACGAACAGATGCTTGGCGTCGCGGGCCAGCGGAGGCACACATTGGATGGCGGTGGCGCCGGTGCCGATGATGGCGACGCGCTTGTCCGCCAGCCCCGTCATCGGCTCGGTCGCGCTGCCGCCGGTATAGCCATAGTCCCAGCGGCTGGTGTGGAAGGCATGGCCCTCGAAGCTCTCCACGCCGGGAATGGCGGGCAGTTTCGGCTTGTTCAGCGGACCCGTGGTGAGCACGACGAAACGCGCCGCCATCCGATCGCCACGGTCGGTTTGCACGATCCAGCGCCTGGCGTCTTCGTCCCAATCCATCGCGCTGACCTGGGTCGAGAACAACGCCAAGTCGTAAAGCCCGAAATGCCGGGCGATCCGCTGCGAATGCTCGCGTATCTCGGCGGCCTTGGAGTAGCGCTCCTTGGGCATATAGCCGGTCTCTTCGAGCAGCGGAAAATAGACGTAGGATTCCACATCGCAGGCCGCGCCCGGATAGCGGTTCCAGTACCAGGTTCCGCCGACATCTCCCCCCGCCTCCACGATACGAACCTTCTCGACACCTGCCTCGCGCATCCGCGCGGCAGTCATGAGGCCGCCGAAGCCGCCACCGACCACGAGCACGTCGACCTCATCGTCGACCGAAGCCCGATCGGTCGGCTCGCTATAGGGATCGGTCAGCATCGTGCCGAAATCCTTGCGCATGTCGCGATATCCTCGCGGCGCGCGATCGGGCGAGCGGCGCTCTCGTTCGATACGATAACGCTCGCGCAGCGCATCGATATCGATCGCGCTGGCTGCTTGGACGGCGGGTTGCGAGGCGGTCATTGAAGTTCGTTTCCCATCACTTGAATTGGAAGGTCGGCGGCAAACTGGGATATTCCCATGCGTTGTTTTCTAATGCAACCTAGAGTTTCCGAGCCGGCGGTTAGCCTTTGCGCTTTTTGCTGGCTTGGGTAGGAAAGCAGGATGAGCAGCCGTCACGTCGCCACCAAAAAGTCTGTCGATCATGAAGCGTCTCGGCAAAGCGAGGCAAAACCGCGCGCCAGAAGCGTCAAATCCGCCCGCAAGCGCGAGCAGATCGTCCGGGCCGCCACCGAGATCATCAATCGCAAAAGCTATGCCCTCTCGACCATGACCGAGATCGCCGCGGCGCTCGATCTGCGCGACGGCTCGCTCTATTATTATTATCCGAGCAAGCAGGCGCTGGCCTATGCCTGTCATGTCGCGTCGCTCGAACGCATCGAACGCCTGCTCGTGAATGCCCAAAAACTGGACATGACTGGAGCCGAGAGGCTCCGTCACTATATTCGCCACATGATCGAGGACGCGGAACGCCACGGCTCGCAGCTTTACGTTGGCGACTATTCCTATCTGGAGGAGGATCAACACGACCGCGTGGTCGAATGGAGCAAGCGTCTGGAGAAGATGATTGAGCAGTTTCTTGTCGACGGCGTGAAAGATGGCTCGATCGTCCGATGCGACACACAGCTGGTGGCCCAGCTGATCATCGGCATGCTGATCTGGCTCGCCAAATGGACGCCGACGATCGAGCATATGACCGTCGACCGGCTGATGGACGCGATATCGATCGCCAGTCTGAATGGACTGGAAACCAGCTGAGTCAGCTCCATGAAAGCCGCCGTCTTCGGGCCAGGAAACGGTCATTGGCCTGGCTCGCCTGACCGTCTCTGCGACAGCGCCCGAACATTGTCCTCGTGATCGCTGCGGCCGATCCGATAGGTCGATATGACCGCGATCATGCTCAGCCATAGCGCCAGGATGGTCGGCACATAATAGGCGCCGAGCCGCCACAGCGTGTCAGGCGACACTCCCCCCTGCTGAGCGTCGGCGGGGAAGGCCGCTATCGTCAGGACGAAAGAGGCGGCCAGCAGCCCGAGTCCCAGCACGCATTTCTTGACAAAAGTCACTGCCGCAAAGAACACGCCTTCAGACCGGCGACCGGTGCGCAATTCGGATTGCTCCACCAGATCGGCGATCATCGCGGAGGTCAGGATCTGGAAGCAGATGATGAGCGCGGTATCGATGGTGTTGGCGACGAACACGAACCAGAAGATGAACGGGCTGCCATTGTCCGGCAGCACGTCCAGCAGGCGCAGCATGATCGGCAGCGGCGAGCCGACAAAGGCGACCAGCCCGATGATCATCGCGCCTTTTTTCTTGCCCAGTCGGCGCGAGGCAATGGGCGCGATGGCGAAGCCCAGCGCGGAGGAGAGGAACACGCCGGCCACGATGATGCCGATCTGGATCGGGCTGAACCCCCAGAAATAGGTTGTGAAGTAAAAGGCCAGCGATGCCGACAGACCGGTCGCGACGGCGCCGAGCATGGCGCCCACGAACAGCGCGACGAACGACCGGCTGGCGAGCGTCTGATACATTTCGCCGAAGATCGTGCGGATCGTCAGCTGCCGCTTCGGCGGGGCTGGCGCGAGCGCGGCGATGCGCGAATGCGTACCGCCTGCGCAAACGATGATTGCCGCCAGGATCAGCACGCCCGAGATGATCCCATAGAGCGCATAGGCATCGCGATTGAACTGACCGTTCGAAATCGTCGCCGTAACCGCCGCCGGGAAGATGACGAAGAACATCAGCACCGTCATCACGTTGCCGCCGGCCCATCCGAAGAAATAGCGGAAGCCGAGGATCGTGGAACGCTCGTCATAATCGCTGGTCAGTTCCGGCGCCAGCGCGCTTGCGGGCGTTTCGAAAAAGGTGATGCACGTCCGGATCAGGATCGACAGAAGGAGCAGGTACCAGAACAGCTGTTCCTGCGCCCAGTCCGCGGGCGGATTCCACAGCAGGAAATAGCTGACGGCCACGGGAAGCGCGGCGCCGTACATGAACGGATGACGGCGACCCCAGCGCGAGCGCACATTGTCCGACCAATAGCCGACGATGGGATCGCTGAAGGCGTCGAACAGCAAGGCTATGGTAACCGCCAGGCCGACCAGCCTGGAGTCGACGCCCATAACCTGGCTATAGAAGATCAGCAGAAAATAGTTGAAACCGGTTTCCGTAATGCCGGTGGCGACGGAGCCGAAACCGTAGGCGGTCTTCAACGGCAGCGAGGGCGCGCTGGCCGGGGCGACTATACCGTATGTCGCAGCCGTCACGACGGGAGCATCTGGCTGGCCGTACTGGGGCACCGATAACCCTTCCGCTAGATGGCTAGGCTGTTAATCCAGAAAAATTGGCAGGCGGCCGTGCATACCCGCCGCCTGCCCAGGAGAGGCCGGAGAGGCCATTTCAGAATTTGAACCGGATCGTTCCGCCATAGGTACGCGGCGTGTTGGTATAGCCGAAGACGCTGCCGGCCTGTCCGACGCCGTCGAAAATGGCGGTCAGATAGCGATCATCGGTCAGATTGCGGACATAGGCGGACAGCTCGAGGCCGTTTGCCAGCTGCAGATTCGCCGAAAGGTTGATCTCGTTGACCTCTCGCCTGAACTGCCGACCCACCGCGATCGCCGCATCGAAATTCGGAACGCCGCCCACGCTGGTGATGAAGCCCGGCAATCCCTGAGCCACCTGCGTCTGGCTTTCATATTGGTAATCCCCGCGCAGAATGAGCGTGGAGGCACCAATCTCCTGCGTAAAGGTTGCGCCCAATGACATGGAAATCGGCGAGACCCCGGCAACTCTCTGTCCGGAAATATCGCCCACCGCGGAATTCTGGAACGAATCGAATTTGGCATCCAGATAGGTCACCGCGAGGAATATGGTCAGCGGATCGACCGGGGTGACGGTGCCGTCGAATTCGAAGCCCTTGGTCGACTGAGTACCGGCATTGCTGAGCACGAAACCGGTCCCGGTGAACACATTGCCCTGGAAGCCGTCGATCGTCTGGTCGAACAGCGCGAGATTGTAGGTAACCCGCGGGAAACTGCCCTTGATGCCGATCTCGTAGACTTCCGATTGCTCGGGGCCGGCAAAGCGCGTGCCGGTCGTGAGATTGGGCACGGCCAGGCCGGCATCGCGGATCGGCGAGGACGCAGGGGCGGGCACGGCGGCGGGCGAACCGGGAATGAAATCCGACGCGAACGGCCGCGAATCGCGCGACAGGTTGAACGAGCTCGCCTTGAAGCCCGTCGCGTAGGTCGCGTAGACATTGACGTTGCCGTTGACCTCATAAGCCGCGCGCAAGGTGTACGACAGGTCGTCGTCATTGGTCCGCCCATCTTCCACCGCATTGGGGAACTGAAGGAAGGGCGGCAGGAACTGGAGCGCGCGGAGACCCAGCAGGGGGTTGACCGCCGGATTGTTGGCGAACTGCGGCGGCACGCCGATCGCCACGCCAAGCCTTACCAGGTCGAGCGCCGAGAATGCGTCGGTGGTGACGACGTTGGAAGCCACCTCTTTCTTGTCGTTCGTATAGTTGAGGCCGGCGGTCAGCGTGAGGCGGTCGGTCACTTCGAGATCGGCGCTGCCGAAGATCGAATAGGAGTCGTTCGAATAGTCGAATTCGTCGAACGTACCCTGGCCCGCCTGGCTGAAGGTGGTTCCGACGGGAAGCCCCAATATGGTTTCCACGGTCGCGAGCGCGCCGCCGCTCAGAAGATTGAAATAGGGACGCGCACCGTTGCCGAACACGACGTCGTTCTGCGCATTGATGTTTTCGTGAAAATAGAAGCCGCCGACCAGGAAATTGAAGGGGCCGTCCAGATCCGACGCGATGCGCACTTCCTGCGTGAACGTATCGATATCGGTGGCGATGTTGTTGGTGATTAGATCGACCGATGTGAAATCGCCATCGTCGAACGATTTGGCCCTGAGTTCGCGATAGGCCGAGATCGACGTCAGGGTGAACGCTCCGATGTCGAAATCGATCTGGCCCGATCCGCCGTAATTCTCGATTTCGTTCCGCGGCACGCGGCTCAGCAGGATGCGATCATCGAAAGGCATTCCAGGAATGAGCGCCTGGCCGCCGGCCAGCGCGTTCAGCGCCGGAGCCGTCGGGCCGGCAAGCAGATTGAATCCTGCGCAGCACAGATCGTCGATCTTGCTGTAATCCCCGATCAGGCGGATGCGCAAAGCGTCGCTGGGCTCGATGAGGAGTTGCCCGCGAGCGTTCCAGCGATCCTTGTCGTTGATCCGTTCGTCCAGGTTCGTGACGTCGACATAACCATCGCGCCGGTTGATGCCGCCCGAGAGACTGAACGCGATCGAGTCCGTGATCGGCCCGGTGATGTCGGCTTTGGCGACGATGGTGTCGTAATTGCCGTAGGTGAACGACGCCGATCCGCCGAACTTGAACTGCGGCTCCTGCGTGATGATGCTGATAACACCGGCCGAGGCATTCTTGCCGAACAGCGTCGATTGGGGGCCGCGGAGCACTTCGATGCGCTGCACATTGGGAAGGTCGGCGATCTGCGCCGCGGACCGCGAGCGATACACGCCATCGATGAACACGCCGACCGAGGGTTCGATCCCCGGATTATTGGCCCCGTTGCCGAAGCCGCGAACCGTGAACGTGGTGGCCGAGGCGTTCTGGTTGGTGTTGACGCGCAGCGACGGAACGACCGACTGGAGATCGGTCAGATCGCGGATCTGCGCCTGCTCGATCGTGTCTTCGTCGACCACGGAAACGGCGATTGGCGTCTCGGCAAGCGTGGTTTCGCGCTTCGTCGCCGTCACGACGATGGTGTTGCCATTTTGTGCTTGGTCGTCGTCGTCGAACACGCCCGTGTCGTCACCGGAAATCTGCTCTTCGGTATTTTGTGCCGCCGCAGCGGTGGAAACGGCCAGAGCCCCAAAACCGGCGGCGCAAAGGAATGCGGTCTTCCTCATGATCAACTCTCCCATGGTCCGGCACCTTTCGACGATGCTCGCAAAATTCGATGACACATGGCGCTTTCTAGCACAAGCTAGAAATTTAGCGGCAATTGGAATATTCTGGTATTGCTCGATTCATATGGGGTCCAAGGGCGTCTTCTCGTCAAACGAATTTTCGATGCAAAGACCGTTATGTCACCAAATGACCAATGATTTTGCAATCCTATGGCTCGCCCTGAAGCAAAAACTTTTTTGCAAGGGTGCATCGGCTTTGAATGAAGAAAGTATCAAGAATGCACGTTATCGCAGACGAAGCAAATTTCACCATCGCTATGGAACCTGAGAAAAGGCTGTTGCGAATCTCCATACGCGGTTATTGGGACGAAACGATCGTTAATGCCTATGACGACAAGATTCGCGAAGCAGGCGCCCTGATGGTATCGGCGGGCTGCCCACGCAATCGTATCCTCACACTAGTCGATGCGCGCGGTGCCAATGTCCAATCTCAGGAGCTGCTTGAAGAATATAGAAAGCGTTTCAATCAAGCCGATCGCCAACCAGAACGCTCGGCAACCGTTGTGTCCAGCGTTTTGTTCAAACTGCAGGTCGAACGGGTTGCGCTGCCCAATCAACGTATTTTTCAAGACTTGGACGGGGCACTGGAATGGCTTTTGACCGATGCGGCCGATATGGACACCGTGCTGTCGTGAACAGCGACCCGCAGCTTTCGGCAGTGCCCCACACTTCATGATCGGCCTGGATTGGGACACGCGGCTACCGCTTGAGGTCATGCCGCAAGCGATTTAAAGGACCCTAGTCCCCATGGTCGCGCTGGCTCACTTTGACGGGTGTATCCCTGGAATTCAAGCCGATCATGATCGACGCCCTCGTGCCGGAGCACTTGGCCGCAGGCTCCAGCATATTGTACCGAATGTCAGCCTTGTGCGTGCGCGCAAGCGCTTCGATCAGCCGGGTGCCAAGGCCCGTACCGCGAACCGAGCCGTCATCCGGCATTCCGCATCCGTCATCCTCGACAACCAGTTCCAGCGACGTTTCGCCGACTTGACGAAGCGTGATGCGAACCTCGCCATCTTCATCTTCGCCATAGGCATATTTGCACGCATTGCTCACCCACTCATTGGCGATCATGCCGAGGGTCACCGCTTTGTCCGTGCTAAGCTTGATGGGATCGACCGACGCCGATACGCGCCGCCGGGCGACGCTGGTCGACCAGGTCGTGCACAAGTCTTCCGCCAGCCCCCCGAGATAATCGTCCATGGCCACGAACTCCACGTCGTCCGTCGTATAAAGTCGGCGATTAACCTGCGCGATCGTGGCGATACGCTGCTGAGTTTTCTGCAATGCTTCGCGGGCATGGGCGTCGGCAACCGTTTGAGACTGCAGGGCGATGAACGACATCGCCATTTGCAGATTGTTCGCAACACGGTGGTTGACCTCCTTCAACAACGCTTCCAGCCTAGCATTGCTGGCGTGAAGCTCGGCTTCGGCGACTTCGCGATCGCGGCGAAGCTGCGCGCGATCCAGCACCTGTTCAAAGGTGCTGGCGAGCAGATTGAAAAAATCCTCGCCGACAGATTTCACGACATAATCGTCGGCACCCGATTTCAACGCCGCGACGGCGATACGGCTTTCTTCTGATCCGGTGACATAGACGATCGGCGGACCATCGCGCAGGGCGCGTAGCGCTTCGAGAGTGGCGAGCCCGTTCTGCCCAGGCATGTAATGATCGACCGCGATCAGATTGAAACGGGCCGCCCGCGCCATGGCAACGCCCTCACCGCCGCTCGCCGCTAGGCTGACTTCGAATCCCTTGCGTGCGAGTGCACGCGAAACGAGGCGCCGAATGCCTTCGTCATCATCGATGTAGAGAATGTGCGGCAGTGTTTATCTCATGCCGGATCAGGCGCTGGCACTTGGATGACCGAAAGGAACAGGCCGAGCTGACGAATAGCGTCGGCAAAATTCTCATAGTTCACCGGCTTGGTGATGTAGACATTGCAGCCCAGGTCATAACAGCGCTGAATTTCCACCTTGTCGTCGGTCGTCGTCAGCACGACGACAGGCGTTCGCCGCAATGCGCTGTTCTCAGCCTTGATTTTTACGAGAATGTCGGTGCCGCTCATGTCGGGCAGGTTGAGATCGAGCAGGATCATCGCCGGGCCATTGCGAGATGGGCCGTCAGCGTTCTCGTATAAAAAGTCCAGCGCCGATGTGCCATCCACGAAATGATGAATGGTATTGGATATGCCGGCGCGGCGGATGTTCTTCTCGATCAGACGGGCGTGCCCCTCATCATCCTCGATCATCACGATATTTACCGGCTGATGATCAGGCATTTTCTTCTCCACTCGTCCACTGGATCGGCAAATTAAGGCAAAAGGTGGAGCCTTCGTTCACCGCAGATCGGACCTCGATAAATCCACCGAGGCGATAAGCGAGCGCGCGGGCGTGCGCAAGTCCGATGCCTTCGCCAGGTTGATCCTGGACGCCCGAACGCCGGAACAGATCGAAGACGCGTTCATGATCGCGAGGATCGATCCCCCGACCGTTATCGGCAACCGCGACGATTGCGCGGCCCTGATCGGTGCGACCGGTTACGCCGATAACGCCCGAGCGTCCGGGCTGGAGGTATTTGAGGGCGTTTTCGATCAGATTGGAAAGGATTTGCTCGACCGCGAGGCGATCGTTGACAATCGCGGGAAGCGGCTCGACGGTTAGCGTCGTGCCGCTCTCCTGCACCCTATGCTCGAGGCTGTCGGCAATGCCTTGCGCCAGCGCGGTGAGATCGAGCGTTTCAGGCGTCAATGTCCGACGGCCCTGCCGCGAAAGGTTGAGGATCGCATTGATCAGCCGATCCATCTTCTGGGTGGAACTGCGGATAAAGCCGATCGCCTCGGGCAGATCTTCTTCGACCGCGAACCGCGTCGCGCTATCGGGCGCTTGCCATCCCTCCGCGTCGCTCCTCTCCACATAGTTCGCGATCGCCTTGCGCGCAGTCTCGAGTTCGGCGGTAAAGCCCATAACGTTGACGAGCGGCGAGCGAAGATCGTGAGAAACGATGTAGGCGAAGCGCTGGATCTCGCCATTGGCGCGCTGCAGTTCGGCGGTTCGGACATCGACCAAGCCTTCCAAATTCTCGTTCAGGCGCCGCAGTTCCTCGCGCGATTCCCTGAGTTCGATTAGATTTTTGCCCACAAGATATAATGTGCCAACCGCCACCAGCAGGATCAGCAGGCCGGTCGCAATCAGCGTTGCGCCGAACAGGGCCTGCGTTCGCTGCTGGCGTGCCTCGCGCGCGCGCAGCAGCCCCAGCTCCTCGTCCAGCATTTCGCCGACCACGGCGCGCACGGCGCGGATGTTTCCCAGCACAGCATCACCCGTCAAATTGGCAATCATTCGTTGCCGCGCCGCGCCGCTCAGCGCCACCGATTGACCATGGTTCCTCTGGTAGGCGGCGAGCAGAGCCCGCAGCCGCGCCACCCGCGCGCGCTGACTGTCGTTGTCCGCGATAAGCGCGTCGAGCTCGTTCAGCCGGATTTGTGCGTTTCGGTTCGCTTCGTCCATAAGCGATGTGAAAGAGGGGTTGCCGGTGAGAAGAACGCCTCGCCGCGCGGTTTCCATCCGCTCACTGGCGCTGGCAAAGGCGCCAAGGCTCGCTTCCACGGCAAGCGTATGCGCCACGCTTTCGGCATTTTGCTCGTTCTGCCGCTGAATCCAGAACGTGGCCACCGCCGCGCACAGCAAGGCCACGAAGCCAAGCGATAGCATCAGAATGATCAGGCGGCTTGCGCGCGCGTCGCGGCCGAGCGACGTCATCGTTACGGGTTGCATTCGGTTCAACTCCAGAAGAGATGCGCCCTCATGCCGCTCGGTCGGCAGCGACGCAAGATTCGCAGCTCCAGGCATCGTAGCGGGACTTCACGGCAGGGCCATCAATCCAGTCTGGATTAGCCACGCATCGCCGCCGCTTGACAATTGGATCGCAAAGGAATGGATTCTGTGGCCATGGCGCGCCTGATCCTGTTCAACAAGCCCTATGGGGTGCTCTCCCAATTTACCGATCGCGTCACCGAAACCGCCCGTCAAACCTTGTCGGCTTTTATCGATGTACCGACGATATACCCAGCTGGCCGGCTTGACCGCGACAGCGAGGGATTGCTCCTGCTTTGCGATGACGGGAAGCTGCAGGCGCGTATCGCCGATCCGCACTTCAAGCTGCCCAAGACATATTGGGTTCAGATCGAGGGAGAGCCCGAAGAAACCAGCTTGGACCGACTGCGCGATGGCGTCCGCCTCAAGGATGGCTTGACCCGGCCCGCATTGGTCAAGCGCATACCGGCTCCGGACATCTGGCCGCGCGACCCACCGATTCGGGTCCGCAAAAGCGTGCCGGACAATTGGCTGGAACTGACGATCCGGGAGGGGAAAAATCGGCAGGTGCGCAGGATGACGGCGGCGGTCGGCCATCCCACGCTTCGGCTGGTGCGATGGTCGATCGGCGACTGGACGGTTCAAGGCCTGGCCCCCGGACAATGGGCGGAAAATTCCTTGCCCTAGTTGCGTTGGTCGAGCCCCTAGACAGAGGCCGGCCGATACGCTCAATCGTCCTGATCGAACGCAAAGCTGCCCTGGTTCAGCAACTCTGTAACCAGCGCCATTATCAGCTCCGAACTGATCATCGACGGGCTGAGCATGGCCTTATCCTGTGCACAAAGTTGCTGCGCCCATGCAGCAGCTTCGCCGGTGCACGGGAAGCACTGCCCGTCGACGAAAAGGGATAGCGAAGACGGCCCTTGTTGAATGAAGGAGAACCGGCTGGCCGGGTTGCGCAGCAAGCAGGCTCCTCTCGCCAAACGCCGGCGTGCATCCTCGGCTTGGATCGGTTGTTCGGGTCGCCAGTCGATGTCGGTGTCTTTGGGCATCGTGCTGTACCGTCCGAACCAGCGCGAAAAGCCCTCGCGGTCGAGCAATCTTTCGGTGGTCATGTCATGAAGGCGCGTGATAGCATCGCGGGTAATCTCACCCGGGTTGTCCTGCGCCGCCAGGTTCGCATCGGCGTAGCGATCATCGTCATCGAGATCGGCGACCAGGCTTTCGGCCCAGCCCGCGATCAGCTCGCTGCGCGAAGGCGCACGAAAGCCGATCGAATAGGTCATGCAGTCGTCGCCCACGGCGATGCCGTTATGGGCGATGCCCGGCGGCACGTAGAGAATGTCGCCCGGCTCCAGCAGCCATTCTTCGCTCGGCTCGAAGTCGGCCAGAAGCCGCAGATCGCCATGCGACAACAAGGTGCTGGTCTCATCGCAACGACCACCCAGTTGCCAGCGGCGGGTGCCGAGGCCCTGGATCAGGAATACGTCATATCGGTCGAAATGCGCGCCGACGCCGCCGCCGTCGACGGCATAGCTGACCATCACATCGTCGATCCGCCAATCGGGGATGAAGCGGAACGACTCCAGCAGCGCGGCGACAGCCGGGACATGATGGTCGACCGCTTGCACGAGCAATGTCCAGGAATTGCCGCCGAGCCGGCCAAAGCAGCGCTCGGTCAATGGGCCATGTTCGAGCGTCCAGTCCCCAGGCTCCCGGACGATCAGGCGCGATTCGACTTCGCGCTCGCATGCGAGACCAGCCAGTTCATCGGGCTCCAGCGGATTGCTCCAGCAGTCCCAGGGATTTCTGATCAGCAACGGTTTCGCCTGCCAGTATTCGCGGAGGAATGCGTCGCGATCGAAAATGGTGAGCAACGTCGGCATCAAGATCGTTCCCGCTTCGCCGCAGCCGGCATGTCCGTGAAAGTGCGGGCGACCTCTTGGTTAGTCGCTTCCTCGAAGGAGCCATCCAGACCGGGTGCGGCAGCGAACAAGCGCCGCAGCGCGAAGCGCCTTGTGCGCTGCCGTTTCAGCCCGAAGTCCATAAGGAGGTGCTCCGTTCCTGCTGCCTGCGCGCCCGGAGCGACTTCCAAAATTCGAGCGGTGCCGAAATATCGCCGCAGCAGGTCGTCAAGGTCCATGGCATGTCGCTACCCATCCTCCAGTTCAGCGCAAGCCTTCCGTTTTTCCGGCCTGACTTCGAACGAGCGCTGGCAACAGACTTTGCAGTGATCGACGCGTTCTTCTCAACGGGCGATCGAGTAGCTAAAGGCGTCAGGACCATGTCCTGCCCGATCGCTTCGAACGCTCCGATGAGCCTGTTGCTGCAATGCCTGATCTACGGCAGTCTGCTGATCCGCGCGGTCATTCCCGCCGGATGGATGCCGGTTTCCGCCGCCGACGGATTTCGCATCGAAATCTGCAGCGCATCGATGTCGCCGACCGAACATGCGGCGTTTAAGGCAAGCGCCCAGCAAATGCTGCAGGCCGCCATGCCGCAGCAGGGCGGCCACGATGATCCAGCGCCCAAGCCGAACGACCAGCATTGTCCTTTTTCCGTCCTCGGGCACGCCTTTTTGGGGTCATTCACGCCGCCGGCCGGAGTCATGATTCGAGATATCCGCCTGGCCGCTGTCTTGCCCGGCCTAGTTTCCGTTGGACATGGCCTCGCCGCTCCACCGCCGCCGTCCACCGGACCTCCGAGCCTTTCCTGATGCCGTAACGCGCGCCGCGCCGAAGCACGGAGCGCCGATTGCTATCGTGGCTTCAAGGAAAAATTCATGCCATCCATCGCCTTTTCGAGCGCGCCGACGAGCGTGCTTGTCATGCTGTTCGCTGCCGCGCCTGTGGTCGCGCAGACTTCCGCTGACAAATCAACCGCGCAGTCGCCGCCGTCTGCAATGGGCGAAGCTCCGGACCCGTCATTGCCCAAGACCAGTCCTTCAGAAATCGTCGTCACCGGCACGCTAGGCAGCCGCGAACTGCAATCGCTGTCCACACCCGCTTTGGGTGTTGCGATCGACGCTGAGCAGATCGGCGCGATCAATGTCATCAACACCGAAGACGTCATCCGCTACGCCCCGAACCTGATCGTGCGGAAGCGCTATATCGGCGATGCCAACGCCGCCCTGTCGTTTCGCAACATGCACACCACGCAGACGCCGCGCGCGCTGGTCACCGTGGACGGCTTCCTGATCTCGGATTTTCTCGGCGCGGATTTCGATACCGCGCCAAAATGGGCGGTGATCGCGCCCGGCGATATCACCCGCGCGGAGATTATCTACGGACCGACCTCGGCGCGCTATTCGGGCCATTCGCTCGGCGGTACGCTGCGCCTGGAAACGCGCGACATCGCCTCCAGCGCCATCCGCCTGAACGCACAGGGCATTTTCCAGAACTATCGCTATTATGCCACCGACGAGGATCTCTATGGCTATGCGCTCGATGGCCAACTCGATCTGGCACTTGGGTCGCGGGACGGGATAAGCCTGGGCTATCGCCATTTCGAAAATCAGGGCCAGCCGCAACAATGGCGCACCGTCGCGCCGGGCACGCCATTCGCCGATCGGGCGATCGTGGACGACGCACTCGGCTTTCCGCTGCGCATCGCCGCGCAGGATTCGGTGGTGGACGGCAGGGAGGACCAGCTACGCCTGCGCGGCGCCTATGATCTGGACGGCAATTGGCGGGTGCGCGGGATCGCGGCGTTGCTGCTCGACGACGAGGACAGCGATCGTCCCGAGAGTTTCCTGCGCGACGATGCTGGCAATCCCACTTTCGTCGGCATCGCCGGGATCACGCGCGGACGATCGGAGAACAGCGAATTGCTGACCGGCCTGGGGCTGGCGGGCGATCTCGCCGGTTGGGCGGTCGATGCGACCGCCAGTCATTATGCGGTGCTGAAGGATCGCGTCCGGACATCGAACGGCATCGACGTGACCACCGGCATCATCCCGGATGCCGGCATCGTGACCGATGCCGATGCGCGCTGGACGAACGTCGAGGCGACCGCGGGTCGCCGGATCGGCATGCATGACCTGACGCTGGGCGTTTCCTATACGGGCTATCACGGCGAAACCGGTACGGCGGCCACCCCCGACTGGCGCCGCGCGACATCGCCCGATCCGCGCAACGTATCGGGCGGCGAGACGAGGCTGCTGGGAGTGTTTGCCGAGGACGCCATCCCGCTGACGCCGATGATCGAGGCGACCCTGGGCTTGCGCTATGAACGCTGGCGCGCGCAGAACGGGTTTCTGGTCAATGGCGACACCCGCGTCGATTATGCCGCGCGCAATCAGGATGCGATCTCGCCGAAACTGGCGCTGACTTTTCGTCCCGACAGCGTGACCGAGATCGTCGCATCGGGCGCCTGGGCCACGCGCTTTCCGACCATCGGAGAGCTGTATCAGGCGGGGCTCATTTCCTATGGCCCGAATGTCGGCGATATCGATCTTGCGGGCTTCGATCCCACATTGAAGCCCGAGCGCGGCTTCGATCTGCAACTCACCGCCTCGCGCCGCTTCGGCAACGCGAAACTGACGGTCAGCGGCTATCGGCAGGCGGTCGATGAGACGCTGTTTTCGCAGACCATTATCGTGCCGGGCGCGGCCAATCCGGATATACCGGTCAGCCAGTCACTGATCACCAATATCGGCGAGGTCGAGAGCTACGGCGTCGATCTCATCCTCGCCGCGGAGGATGTGCTGGTGCCGGGGCTATCGTTCGACGGAAATATTTCCTGGCTCAGCGCGCGGATTACCGAAAACCCGCTGAACCCGGACCTGGTCGGCAATCATTTCCCGCGCGTTCCGGAATGGCGGGCCAATGCCTCGCTCCGTTATGCCATATCGCCCCGGCTCGATGTCGCGGCGAATTTCCGGCATCAGAGCACGCCCGACCGCAATCTGGAAAATAGCGCGAGTTCGCGCTGCGACACATTTTACTGCGTCTCTCCTTTCTCCTTTGTCGATCTGAAATCGACCGCGCATGTCGGCCGGTTCGTCCTCGATCTGGGGATCGACAACATCCTCGATGAAAAGGCATTCGTCTTTCATCCCTATCCCGGCCGCACCTTTGTGCTGAGTCTGCGCTGGAATGGAGAGCTCTGATGGCCGGAGATCTGATAACCGGAGAAAACGGCATGCGCCTGGAAAACTGGTACAGGACGGTGTGGCGCTGGCATTTCTATGCCGGGCTGTTCACCGTGCCGTTCATCCTCTGGCTGTCCATCACCGGGTGCGTTTATCTGTTCAAGCCGCAGATCGAGGCATTGATCGACCGGCCGTATGACGGGCTGGCAATGGATGGACCCGCCGCGCCGTCGGTATTGGCTAGAGCGGCGCAAGCGGCGGTTCCGGGATCGGTGCTTCACCGGTATATTCTTCCCGAACATGCCAATGACGCACGTCGTGTCGTCGTTGGCGTCGGGGCCAAGGAGACCCGCGTTTACCTTCATCCGCAGACGGGAAAGGTGCTGAAAACTGTCGGCGAAGAGGACCGGCTGATGCGGATCGTCTTCCGTCTGCACGGCGAGCTGATGGCGGGGCGATGGGGGTCGACGCTGGTCGAACTGGCGGCAAGCTGGGCGATCATCATGCTGCTGACGGGCCTGTTCCTGTGGTGGCCGCGCGGCGCCGGGCTGGCGGGCGCGCTCTATCCCAGACTGCGGCGGACCGGGCGGAAGTTCTGGCGCGACATCCACGCGGTCACTGGCGTCTGGGTGTCGCTGCTGGCGATCTTTCTGATCCTGTCGGGCTTGCCCTGGGCCAAGAATTGGGGCGATTATCTTGGCGCAGTCCGGGAGATGACGGGCACCGCGCTGGCTGCGCCCGACTGGCCGCAGGGCACGCAGGCGGAGGCGCGGGCGCGAAAGAAACTCGACGCAGGCGCGCGAGAAATGATCGCCGAGCATAGCGAACATGGCGGCATGGTCATGGCGCATGCCGGGCCGCTGTCCGCACTGGACCGGCTGGTGCCAAAGGCCGAAACCCTGGGTCTCGCTGCCCCTGTCGAGATTTCGCCGCCGACCGACGGGTCGAACATCTGGCTGGTCAAGTCCAACGCCGCCAACCGTCCGCTCCGCGCCACCGTGCGCGTCGATGGCGATAGCGGCATGATCGTGAGCCGCGAGAATTTCGATCAGCGCCACTGGATCGACCGGCTGGTGGGCTATGGCATCGCCATCCACGAGGGTGCGTTTCTGGGCCTGCTGAACCAGTTGATCAGCCTGGCGACGATCTTGGCCCTGATGTCGCTGGCCATATCCAGCATCATCTTGTGGTGGCGGCGAAGGCCGGACCGCAGACTCGGCGCGCCGCCGCCACGAGGGGCGATGCGCCACAGCTGGCTGCTCGTCGTGCTGACGGTTGCGCTGGGATTTCTCGTGCCGTTGTTCGGGGTAAGCCTGGCGATCGTGACGCTGCTGGAGCTTGCTTTTCTGCAGCGTTCGCCGAGGATTTCGGCACTGCTTGGCTTGCGACGGAAAAGTCCTTAGGACGTCATGCCGGAACTGTTATCCTGCTGATGCAGACGAACGCTATCCGGCGGGCGGCGGGCGGCAATGATTATGAGAGAATAACCGATGAGCGATGCCTTTTGGCCAGGCTCTCGTCGCCAACGAATGATCGGCGAAGTTGTGCACATAACGCTGCCCCAACATGAGCCTTGACGGCTGACCTTCTGTCGATTTATCTGCCCTCACACGCGCACAGAACATGTGTACGAACAGCCGGTAGAATCTCTGCAAACCCGCAGAAAACTTTTGTCACTATCGCGGGACATTTTTGCATTGGGGTCGTCACCCGGTGAACGCCATGAAAATGGCCCCTTCGTCTAGCGGTTAGGACGCGGCCCTCTCACGGCTGAAACACGAGTTCGATTCTCGTAGGGGTCACCATGGAGCGGCAGGCTCGCCTCGCGGTCAGAGCCGATCGGCATACCCATACGGCGGCGGCGCGATATTGCACCGCACAAATTTAATCGCGGCTGGCCTCGACCTTCGTCCGTTCGATCCCTATATGTGCCCCGCGCGGCGCGATCCCGCTCGACCATCGGGTTGCCGCGCCGACATCGACCGAACCATTCGAAGGACATGTCATGGCCTCCCCTTTCGAAGGCGTGAAGCGCCTTGTCGTCAAGATTGGCTCCGCATTACTCGTATCGCCCGAAGGGGAAGTCGAGCGCTACTGGCTCGCGAGCCTGATCGACGATCTGGAGACGCTGCGCCGCGAGAACGGCATCGAATCGATCATCGTCGCTTCGGGCGCGGTGGCGCTCGGCGCGCGCATCCTCGATCTCCCCGCGGGCGGCAAGAGCAGCCTCGACGATGGCCAGGCTTCGGCCGCCACCGGCCAGATCGAGCTGTCCGGGCTGTTTTCCGAGCTGCTGCGCGCGCATCGCCGCCGCGCCGCGCAGATTCTGGTGACGCTGGAAGACCTGCAGGATCGCCGCCGCTATCTCAACGCCTCGGACACGATCGAGCGGCTGTTGTCGCTGGGCGTTACCCCGATCATCAACGAAAACGACAGCGTCACCACCCGCGAGATTCGTTTCGGCGACAACGACCGGCTGGCCGCGCGCGTGGCGCAGGCCGCGCATGCCGACATGGTGCTGCTGCTCAGCAACGTCACCGGCCTGTTCTCGGCCGATCCGGGCAAGGACCCCGATGCGGTGTTCCTGAAGACCGTCGACAGCGTGGCCGATCTCGACGTCGATCTCGGCCCGCCGACGGGTCCCGGCACCGGAGGCATGGGTTCCAAGGTAGAGGCCGCGCGCATCGCCGTCGCCAGCGGTATTCAGCTCGCGATTGCCGATGGGCAGAAGCCCAACCCGGTGATCCGGTTCCGCGACACGGGCGACGGCACCGTGTTCACCGCGGAGGGCGGCGTCGACAAGCGCAAGGCCTGGATCGCCGGCAAGATCGACGTTCAGGGCGTGCTGACCGTCAACGACGGTGCGAGGGAACATCTGCTCGGCGGCGACAATCTGCTGACCAAGGGCGTAATCAAGGTCGAGGGCGAGTTCTCGCGCGGAGACTCGGTCGACATACACGATCAGGACGGGCAACTTCTGGCACGCGGGCTCATTAGCTATGACGACAACGACGCCAAGCTGATCGCGGGCAAACAGTCCGACGAACAGGAGGCGATCCTGGGTTATGCGCCGCGCAGCGCGCTTATCGACAAGAACAATCTGGTGCTACTGATATGATCGACAATCACGACGACTTGATCCACGACATGGGCGAACGGGCGCGCAAGGCCGCGATGCGGCTTGCTTTGGCGACCACCGAGGAGAAGGCCGCCGCCGTGCGCGCCGCCGCAAAGGCGATGCGCGACGATGCAGGCGCGATCCTCGCCGCCAACGCGAAGGATATGGACGCGGCCAGCGATCTTGCGCCCGCGATGAAAGACCGGTTGAAGCTCGACGCGGACCGGCTCGCCGGCATCGCCGACGCCGCCGACAATGTCGCCGGCCTGCCCGATCCGGTGGGCGAGATCATCAAGCGGTGGGAGCAGCCCAACGGCCTGAAGTTCGAGCGCCGCCGCGTGCCGCTGGGCGTGGTCGGCATCATCTATGAAAGCCGCCCGAACGTTACCGCCGATGCGGGCCTCCTCTGCCTGATGGCTGGCAATGCCGCCATCCTGCGCGGCGGGTCGGAAGCGGTGCATTCGAACCGCGCGCTGCACGCCGCGATCGTTAAGGGGCTCGAAAGCGCCGGTCTTCCCGCCGATGCGGTACAGCTGATGCCGACGCAGGACCGCGCCGCGGTCGGCGCGATGTTAAAGGCGGCGGGCCTGATCGACATCATCATTCCGCGCGGTGGTAAGAGCCTGGTGGCGCGCGTTCAGATAGAAGCGCGCGTGCCCGTGCTCGCGCATCTCGACGGCATCTGCCACGTCTATGTCGATGGCGCCGCCGATCCCGAGAAGGCGCGCGCAATCGCGGTCAACGCCAAGATGCGCCGCACCGGCATCTGCGGCGCGATGGAGACGCTGCTGATCGACGACGCCGCGCAAAGCTTCGCGCCGGACGTGATCAAGGGCCTGCTCGATGCGGGCTGTGAGGTCCGCGGCGACGCCAAGGTCGAGCAAATGGACGCGCGGGTGAAAGCCGCGTCGGCCGAGGATTGGGACACCGAATATCTGGAGCCCATCGTGTCGGCCAGACTGGTCGACGGCGTCGACGGCGCGGCCCGCCACATTGCCGAACATGGCAGCCATCATACCGATTCGATCGTCACCGAAGACAAGCAGATCGCCGCGAAGTTCCTGCAGACCGTGGACAGCGCGATCGTGATGCACAACGCCTCGACCCAGTTCGCCGACGGCGGCGAATTCGGCTTCGGCGCGGAGATCGGCATCGCGACGGGGCGGCTGCATGCCCGCGGCCCTGTGGCGCTGGAGGGCCTCACCACCTACAAGACGGTGGTGCTGGGGGACGGCCAGACGCGGCCCGCTTAGCCGGCGCACGCTGGAAAATTGCGTTCCTGCGAAGGCAGGAGCCCAGCATCAAACCTCACCCGATGGGCTCCTGCCTTCGCAGGAGCGCAGTGATCACTAACCGTCCGACTTTCGCTCAATCCTCCCAATAATAGGGCAGGCGTTTCGCGGTGCCGGTCTCGACCTCGTTCATGCTGACCGGGTCGTACATCCGGCCGCCGAGCATGACATATGCGATGTCGTCTGAATGGCGGATATCCACAGTCGGATCGGCATCCAGTACGAGCAGATCAGCGAGCTTTCCGACCTCGAGAGAACCGATGTCCTCGCTCATGCCGAGCGACTGCGCGCCGACGATCGTGCCCGCCTGCAGCGCTTCGAGCGGGGTCATCCCGCCGCGCACGAAACTCCACAACTCCCAGTGCGAGCCTATGCCCGCCTGCTGACCGTGTGCGCCGATCGAGATCTTGACGCCGCGCTCGGCGAGCTTCTTCGCCTCGCGCGCATTGTCGTCGTCTACGAACGCTTCCTCGGGCGCCTTGACCACGCGCTTGCCTGCGGCGGCGAGTTCGGCGGGCGGGGTGTGGGCGATCAGCAGCGGATGCTCGTAGATGTTCATCGCCTGGCGCCAATAGGGATCGCCCGCCAGGCCGCCATAAGTAACGACGAGCGTCGGCGTGTTGTTGCTGTCGCTTTCGGACATGAACTGCAGCACGTCCTCGTAGAATATCTCCAGCGGCACATTATGCTCGAGCGTGGAATTGCCATCGGCGACGAGGTTCATGTCCATGCCGAACAGCGATCCGCCCTCGGCCACCACCAGCATATTTTCGGCACGGCTGGCCGCAACCACCATCTGGCGCTGTTCGCGGCGCGGCTGGTTGTAGTTCTTCACCGAATGGCCGCCCTGCGCTTTCAGGCGGCGGACATGGGCCAGCGCATCCTCGTAATTCTCGATCTCGGCATAGACGCCGTAAGCCTTGGCGCCGTAGACCACCTCGCCGGTCGAGAAGATGCGCGGCGCGAGCAGCATGCCCGCTTCCTGCATCTCGCTGGCCACGAAAATCTCGCTGGCGGTGCTCGACGGATCGTGAATCGTGGTGGTGCCGAGCGCGAGGTTCTGGATCGCCGACCAATTCTGCTGCGGCACCAGCTCATCGGTGCCCTGCGGCCCGTGAGCGTGGGCGTCGATCAGCCCGGGGATGATCGTCTTGCCGGAGACGTCGACTGTGCGCGTGCCCGCCGGCAGCTGCACCGATCCGGCCGGTCCGATGGCGGCGATCCGGTCGCCTTCGATCAAGACCGTGCCGTTCTCGATGATGCCGCCGTCCGCGCCCGCCATGGTCACCACGCGCGCGCCGGTCAGCGCCACGCGGCCGCTATGCTTGTCCGCCTGCACGGTGCGGGCGAGCGATACGCCGGTCGTCGGCGCCGCGAACGGGACCGCTTTCTGCCCCTCGGCGAGCGGGGCGCTGGGGAAGATGTTGCGCATGTCGACGCTGTAGACCGTCGGTCCCATCGACCAGTGGACGCGCGCGCTGTCGCCCTCGAAATGGATATAGTCCGCGCCGCCCTCGCTCACCTTGACCACCGGCAGCGCCTTGCTGTCGGGGGCGAGCGTCACATTCTGCCCGCCGGGCAGGATCGGCGCGACGAACGCCTCGTAATTCTGCCGGAAGGCGAGCCATTCGCCGTTGGGCGACACGGCGAAATCGTTGATCAGTTCGCCGCTGGCATGGACGCGCTTGTCCTGGCCGTTGAGATCGGTGCTGAACAGCTCGGTCTTTTCCTCGGACCGGTCGATCATGAAGATGCGGTCGTTGCTGGCGCCGAATTGCCCGCGCGCGCTGTCGCGATCGATCAGCTTCGGCGTGCCGCCTGAAGCAGCGACGGTGTAGACGCCGGGATTTTCGGACCATTCGGGCGCGGTCAGGAAGCCGCCCTCATGCTTCTCGAAGGCGATCGTCCTGCCGTCGGGCGAGAAATGCGGCCGCGCATAGTGGCCCGGCTGGCTGGTTACCGCGCGTCCGCCCGAACCGCTCGGCGAGATCGTGCGGATCGTGCCGAGATCGGTGTCGGTCCACGTCACATAGACGATTTGCGATCCGTCGCGCGACCAGCTCGGGAACAGCTCGCGGCTGTCGTCGCCGCCGCCGGTGAGGCGGCGCGGCGCACCGGAGCCCATGTCCTTGACGTAGAGCTTGCCCAGGCTTTCATAGACCACCCGGCTGCCATCGGGCGAAACCTCGGCGAAGCGCGGCATTTTGGCGACAAAGCTGTCCTCGCCGACCTGGATCACCGGATGCGGCGCTTTCGTGACGCTACGGCTGTCGGTGATGCGGAAAGGAATGACGGCGCTATCGCCGCCGTCCGCATCGATCCGGCGGATTTTGCCGCCCGCCCAGAAGACGATGCTTTCGCTGTCAGGGGTCCAGGCCATGTTCGGATAGACCCCGGTAACCGCCCATGTCTCCTGCACGTCGCGGTCGAGATCGCCGTAGATCTCCTTCACCGCGCCGGAGGTCAGGTCCTTGACCCACAGCTTGGACTTGCCGTCCTCACGCCGCACGAAAGCGATGCGCTTGCCGTCGGGCGAGGGCTGCGGACGCACCGCGCCGCCCAGCCCGCTGATCGCCGTGGTGGTTTCGCCGCTCTCCAGATCGTAGCGCAAGATGTCGAACAGATCGGTATTCGAATCCTGCGCATATTCGAAGATCGGGCCGGGCGTCACATTCTTGGTGTAATAGATCGCGTTGCCGTCCGGCGCATAGACCGGCTCGCCCAGCTCCTTCTGCCACTGTTCGCTCGGCCGTTCGACCAGTTGCACGCCGCCGCCGCCGGACACATGATAGAGCCAGATTTCGCCGGTGCCGAGCGAGCGCCCGGTGGTGAAATGCTTCTTGGCGGCGATATAGCGCCCATCGGGCGACCAGCTCGGCTGGTTGAGCAGGCGGAAATCCTCGTCGGTCACCTGCCGCTTGTCCGAACCATTGGCGTTCATGATCCAGATATTGTCGCCGCCGCCCCGGTCCGAGGTGAAGGCGATGCGGCCGCCATCGGGAGAGAAGCGCGGCTGCACCTCCCAGGCCAACCCCTCGGCGATGCGCGTCGGCGTGCCGCCCGCGATCGGCATCGTATAAATATCGCCGAGCAGTGTAAAAGCGATGGTGCGGCCGTCCGGGCTGACGTCGACATCGATCCAGCTGCCTTCGTCGACATCGATCGGCGCCTGCGTGATCTCGGCGCCGGGCGGGTTGTTCACATCCCATTTGTCGGCCTTGTCCGAAGCGGTCGCCTCGCCCTGCACCGGCGTCGGCGCGGCGGGTTGACCCGATTGCGGCAGCGCGCCGGCATCCTCGTCATTATTCTCGCTCGAGATGATCTCGTCCTCGGGCGCTTGGGTCTGATCGACCGGCGGCGGATCGCCATATTCCTGCGCGTGCGCGGCATTCGGAATGGCGGCGGGCGTGGCGAGGAGCGCGGCGAGAACGCCGTGGAGCGCGGATTTCATGCAAAGAACCTTCCCTGTAAGACTTTCGGCCCACAGTAGCGCGGGCACGCACGGCGGCAAGCGTTGACGGGCCGACGAGTCGCCGGCGCCAAAATATGGCTTATTGCGCACGAACGGGGCTTATTGCGATCGGAAGTTCGCAAAGCTCCTTATACGGGTGGCCCTCTTCGGCTTTCCCCGGGCGCGCGACTGCGGTCGGCGCGCGGGGGGCCTGGAGGCATTGGGGAGCGGACGATGACAAAGAGCCGCTACGACCCTAGCACGAAACGGGGCATGTAGGACAGCGTCTTGGCGTCGGGATCGGGAGGTCGCGACCGACGCCGCATCCATCGCGATCGTTGCGAGAGGTTGGCGCTGCGCTTTCCCTCTCCCGTTCACGGGAGAGGCGCAGGACTTGGTAGCTTTGCTGTTTAGCAGCGGCGAGGGGAGCCCAGCAGCGCCGCGCCGTCGCTGGCGCTGCCGCGCCACCCACCCTCATCCAACTGCGCCTAGCGTCTGCGACGCAAGGCTCCGTATCCTTCTCCCGCCCCGGTGGGAGAAGGGCTCTTTCTTCCCTCTCCCGCCTGCGGGAGAGGAGCGAGACTTAATGAGCGTAGCGAATTTAGTCGCAGCGGTGAGGGGAAGCCGTTGCAGCACGCCCTCATCCCCCGCTTTCGCGGGGGCAGGCAACTTCGCCAGCGGGTGAGCCGGCAAGGCTGCGTATCCTTCTCCCGCCCCGGCGGGAGAAGGTTCGCGTCACTTCAACTGCTTCAGCATCTCGGAAATCGGCACGAAGGCGAACGCGACCGAGCTGTCGGCGATGCCGTAGGGCAGGAACAACAGGTCGCCGAGCCGCATCGCGCCGCAGGTATAGACCACGTTCGGCACATAACCCTCGCGGTCTTCCTTGACCGCGGCGAGGACCGGTTCGCTGGCGCGGGCGATCACCCGCGACGGATCCTCCTTGTCGAGCAGCACCGCGCCGATCGAATATTTGCGCATCGCGCCGACGCCGTGGGTGAGCAGCAACCAGCCCTCGTCCAGTTCGATCGGCGAGCCGCAATTGCCGATTTGCACGAACTCCCAGGGATATTTGGGCTCGAGGATTTTGTCGCCGCCGTCCCAGCGTTCGATCGAATCGGATTTCAGCAGAAACAGATTTTCGCCGTCCTGCCGCCCGATCGCCATATAGTGTTCGCCGATCTTGCGCGGAAACAGGGCGATCCCCTTGTTGCGCGAGGCCGCGCCCTCGATCGGCACCAGATCGAAATGGCGCCAGTCGCGCGTGCGCAGCAGCTCGGACTGGATCTCGCGCCCCGAATAGGCGGTGTAGGTTCCCAGCCACTCGGTCGAACCGTCCTCGTGGGTGAACTGGACCAGCCGCAAATCCTCCAGCCCGTTCTTCTGCGCGGCGGTGATGGGGAACAGCACCGTGCCGGACAGCGTGCTGTCGCGGTGGCGGATGACGGTAACCGGGCCCTCCGGTATCTCTTCCTCGCCCGTCGCCGTATCGGCGGCGGTCGCGAACGGCGGTTCGGGCGCGAGCTTCAGCTTGCCCCGGTCGGTGGCGATCCCCTCGCGGAAGGCGACCGAACTGATGTGCCCCTCGCCCACCGTGCGCAGCGACATGATGAAACGCGTCGATCCGTCGGGCATGCCGGTCTGATCGTAATGCGGCACCACGCTGGGGTTCATGATGGCGGCGGCGGCATAGCTGTATTCATGGCAGAAATAGGCGCCGATCAGCTGGCGCTTGGTATCGCCGATATCGCCCAGCGGCCGGTCCAGCTGCGCGTCGATCTCCTCGAAGCGGGACATGAACACCCGCCGGGTCTGCCAGTGGCGCGGCTCGAAATCCTTGAGCACGGCGGTCAGCTGCTTGGCCGCTTGCCGATCCTCCATTTCGAGCACTTCGGCCACCAATCGCTCGGAACGGCTCTGGTCGAGGCCCGAGGCCTGCCAGGCCAAATGAAACGGCCGTACGACGACCCGCGAAGGGTCGGCATGGAGGCGAAGCGCGTGATCATAGCTCTGCAACATTCGCCCCGCTTGCCGGTACGGCGCGGTAATCTCAACTCATATTACGCGACATTCGCCTCGATCGGTTCATTGGATCGCTTCGGCAGCCGTGCCACGGCGCAGCTCGACAGCTGCAGCGCGAGAATGGATTCGGCGCCCTGGTTGCGGTTGACCCCCATCGGCACCAAGCCGTCGTGGCAGCTTTCGTCGGCGGGGCTGGCGACCATCAGGCCGAGATCGTTTTCGCCGAGGAACCAGCGATAGGCGCGGTGCGCGGCATCGGCCCACTGCTGATCGCCGGTCGCGCCATGGGCCGCCGAACAGGCATCGATTACCGCCTGCGCCTCGAGCGGCTGCTGATCGAACCGCTGCGGCGCCTGATAGAGCCGCCCGAAGCTGTCCGAGCCGATGGCGCGGAAATGGCCCTCGGGCGCATGCTGTTTCCGCAAGATCCAGTCGAGCGTCTCCAACCCGCAATCGATATAATCCTGGCGATCCGAAACCATGCCGGCACGGATGAGCGCTTCGGGCAAACGGGCATTGTCGTAAGCGAGCATCGCCTCGAACCAGGACCAATCCGGCCGCCGCGCCGCCGTCAGCAGACGCATCAGCTCGCCGCCGGAACGCTCGAGGATCGCCGCGGAGATATCGTGCCCCGGCTTGGCCTCGGCCATTGCCGCTGCACCGAGCATGGCAAAGGCCATCGCGCGCGGGGAACCGGTATTTTCCATCATCGGAGCGGCTTGATCGTAGAGCCATGCAGCCCATTCACGGTGGCGCGGCTCGGCGGCTTCGAAACCGGCTACGCCCAACGCCCAGATCGCCCGGCCGGCGCTGTCTTCGGAGCCTTCGCTTTCGAGCCAACGCCGGTCGAAACTCATGAAATTGCGGAATATCTTGCGATCTGCGTTCCACGCATGCTGGATGAACGCGGCGTAGACGTTGCTCCACTGTGCGCGGATGGCGGCATTGAGACCTTGCATGCGGCACATCAAGATCAGCGCCCGGGCGTTATCGTCGAGGCAATAGCCGTGATCGCGATCCGGGATCGAATAATGCCCGTGCTGGAGCATGCCGGTGGCATCGCTCATCCGGATCACCGCGGACGCATCGGGCTTCAGATAAGCGGCGCCCTCTTCCTTGACGAGACGGATGCGCTTGGCGCGTGCGACCTCTTCGAACAGACCCATCGCGCGGTGCGCCGTACGCTCCCACAGCATGGTACGCCCGAGCGCATAGGCCCGGCGGGCGAGCAGGTTACGGGCGATTTCGTCGCCGAGCAGCCGGGCGACTTCGCGGGCCAGCGCGGCGCTGTCGGCAAAATCGACCAACACGCCGTGATCGCCCGACAGGATTTCGCGCGCGTGCACGAACGGCGTCGCCACCACCGGCTTGCCCAGGCCGACGGCATAGCTGAGGGTGCCCGAGGTAATCTGGCCCGCTTTCAGATAAGGCGTCACATAGACGTCCGCAGCCTGCAGCCAGTCAAGCAGATCGGGCATATTGACGAACGCATCGACGAAGCGGATGTGACCCGCAACGCCAAGCTCCGCGGCCTGCGCGATCAGGCGCTCGCGATAAGCCTCGCCTTCACGACGCTTCAGATTGGGGTGCGTGGCGCCGAGCACGACATACACCGCGTCCGATTGCTTGGCGACGATGGCGGGCATGGCCGCGATCATCGTCTCGATGCCCTTGTCCGGCGCGAGCAGCCCGAACGTAAGGATCACGCGGCGACCGGCAAGATCGAAGCGCGGCTTCATGGTGTCGGGATCGACGAAGCCGCGATCTGGCACACCGTGCGGAATCACCTCGATCATCGCCGGATCGACGCCGAAAGTCTCGGTCAGGATCTTGCGGCCCTTGTCCGCCATCACGATCAGCCGGGAGGAACGCGCGATCAGGCGATCCAGCACGCGGCGCTCGTCGGCGGACGGCTTTTCCAGTAGCGTGTGCAAGGTGGTGAAAACGGGGATCGACAGGGCATCCAGCAGATCGAGCAGCCAGTCGCCAGCCGCGCCACCGAAAATGCCATATTCGTGCTGAACCCAAAGGATGTCCGCGCCGGACATGGCGATGTCGCGCCCGGCCTTGGCATAGGCCGCACGGTCGTTCATCGCGATGGTGCGGATGTCGCGCGGATAGTCTACGCCGGTGCCGTCGTCCATCGCATAATGGTCGAGCGCGACGTTGGGAAAGGCCGCGCTGATCGCCGCAGCGGTGTCGCTGGTAAAAGTCGCCAGACCGCAACGACGTGGCAGCGCGTTGCCGATCAGCGCGATATGACGAATAATTCCCGGACGGGAAAGCGATGCGACATTCGGTTCCATAGGCCCATTCCAACGGGAGGGGCCGGCCCTGAAAGCAAATAGAAGCTTCGGACCGGGTACGATAACAATGCTCTTATGGCGATTTGGTTGCAACGCAGCATAGATTAGGTTTGCCGCTGCGTCTTTTATTGCGCGCTGCTAACCGATTGACTCAATGGGCTATGTTTATCCGGACTATCGATCAGGCGGCAACGCGAATAACGGCGATGCGAGTTTGTTCACCGTCGATCTGGAACGCTTCGGCGCTTTTTCCCGCATCCCCCAACCGAAGTTCCGTGCCCAGCGTCTCGCCGAGTACATATTCATGGTGGGTATCGAGCGCGCGGGCGAGGTTGCCATCGGCCTCGGCGCGGATGACGATACGGTCCGACACGTCGAGCCCGGCGGCCTTGCGGCTGTCCTGCACGTGGCGCACGAAATCGCGCGCGCGCGCCTCGTCGCGCAGCGCCTCGTCGAGCTCCAGGTCGAGCACCACCGTGCCGCGCCCGCCGTCGAACATCTGGGCGTCCTGCTGCTTGTTCGAGGTGGTGACGCGCAGGTCGTAATCCTCCTCGCCGATCTCCACGCCCGCGATCTCGACCACGCCATCGTCGCGGCGGGTCCATTCGCCCGATTTGGAGGCGGCGATCACATCCTTCATCCTGGGGCCGAGCCGCTTGCCGATGCGGCGCGGATCGACCTTGAGCACCAGATCGCCAACCGATGTCGGATCGGTCTCGAACGCGATGGCCTTGACGTTGAGTTCGTCGGCGATGGTGTCCGCGAACGGGCGCAGGCGGTCCACCTCGGGATGCGCGATGGTGAGGCCGCGCAATGGCTGGCGCAGGCGGATCTGCTGGCGCACGCGGGTCGATAGACCGGCACCGCACACGTCGCGCGCCAGGTCCATGTCGCGGATCAGATCGGCCTCCTGCGGGAAGTTCGACACGTCCGGCCACGCAGCCAGATGCACCGAGGTCTCGCCGGTCAGGCCGCGATAGATCGTCTCGGTGACGAACGGCATCAGCGGCGCCAGCGCGGTGCTGACGGTGACGAGCATGGTGTAGAGCGTATCGAACGCATCGCGCTTGTCGGCGGTCACCTCCTCGCCCCAGAAGCGCGAACGGTTGCGGCGGATGTGCCAGTTGTTCGACACCTCGAGAAACGGCGCGATCAGGCCGTAGGCGCCCGGAATATCGTTGGCTTCCAGCCGCGCGGTCAGCGTCTCGACCAGCTCGCGCGTCTTGGCCAGGATATAGCGGTCATGCTCGTCGCTGCTGTCGGTGCGCAGCTGCGCCTGATAGCCATCGGCATTGGCGTAGAGCGTGAAGAAATAGGTGGCGTTCCACAGCGGCAGGATCGTGCGCCGCAGCGCATCCTGCACGCCGCGCGCGTCCGAATGGATGATGAGATCGCCGCCCGAGAGCAATGAACTGCTCATCATATAGACGCGCAGCGCATCCGATCCATGTTCGGCGAGCACTTGCGTGGGGTCCGGATAATTCTTCAGCCGCTTGGAAAGCTTCTGCCTGTCCTCGCCCAGCACCACGCCGTGGCAGATCACGTGTCGGAACGGCGCCTTGTCGAACAAAGCGGTCGACAGCACCATCAGCGTGTAGAACCACCCGCGCGTCTGCGCCATATATTCGACGATGAAATCCGCCGGGAAGTTCTGCTCGAACCGCTCCTTGTTCTCGAACGGATAATGCAGCTGCGCGAACGGCATCGATCCGCTGTCGAACCACACGTCGAGCACCTCGGGCACGCGGCGCATGGTCGATTTGCCGGTGGGATCGTCCGGATTGGGGCGGGTGAACCCGTCGATATGCGGGCGGTGCAGATCGTCGGGGCGGCGCCCGAAATCGGCCTCGATCTGGTCCAGCGAGCCGTAGACATCGGTGCGGGGATAGGCCGGATCGTCGCTCAACCAGACCGGGATCGGGCAGCCCCAGAAGCGGTTGCGGCTGATGTTCCAGTCGCGCGCATTCTCCAGCCAGTTGCCGAACAGGCCATCCTTTACGTGGCCCGGAATCCAGTCGATCGTCTGGTTCAGCTCGACCATCCGGTCCTTGAACGCGGTCACCTCGACATACCAGGCGTCGATCGCCCTGTAGATCAGCGGCGTGTCGGTGCGCCAGCAATGCGGGTAATTGTGAAGGTACGTCTCGTGGCGCAGCACCACGCCCGCGGCCTTCAGATCGCGGATGATGTCCTTGTTCGCGTCGAAGATGTTCATGCCCTGATAGGGCGGCACTTCGGACGTGAAATTGCCCTCGTCGTTGACGGGAGCGATCAATGGCAATCCGTTGGCGCGGCCCAGCTCCATATCGTCCTCACCGAAGGCGGGCGCGGTGTGGACGATGCCGGTGCCGCTCTCCAGCGTCACGAAATCGGCTGCGAACACCTGGAACGCATTTTCCGCGTCGGCGAAGAACGGGAACAGCGGTTCGTAGCGCCGCCCGGCCAGCTCGCTGCCCTTGGCGGTGCCGACCTGCTCATGGCCTTCCAGCTCGGCGGCATAGGCCTCCTTCAGCGCCTCGGCGATGACGACATGCTCGCCGTCCTTTTCCAGGATCGCGTAATCGAACTCCGGCCCGACGGCGAGCGCGAGATTGGACGGAAGCGTCCACGGCGTGGTGGTCCAGGCGGCGAGGCTCGCGGGCTTGCCGTCCTTGAGCGGCTCGGTCAGCTTGAACAGCACCGTGAGCGCGGGGTCCTGACGTTCGCGGTACGAATTATCCAGCCGCGTCTCGAAGTTCGACAGTGGCGTCTGCATCGCCCAGCTGTACGGTACCACGCGGCTGCCGCGATAGACCAGCCCCTTGTCGTGCAGCGTCTTGAACGCCCACAGCACGGACTCCATGAAACCGGGGTCCATGGTCTTGTAGTCGTTCTCGAAATCGACCCAGCGGCCCATGCGCTCGACATAATATTGCCAGTCGTTGGTGTAGCGCAGCACGGACTCGCGGCAATAATCGTTGAACTTGTCCATCCCGTAATCGAGGATCGCGAGGCGCCCCGAAATACCGAGTTCTTTTTCGGCGGACATCTCGGCGGGCAGCCCGTGGCAGTCCCAGCCGAAGCGTCGCTCGACGCGCCGCCCCTGCATGGTACGAAACCGGGGCACGAGGTCTTTGACGTAACCGGTCGCCATATGCCCGTAATGCGGCAGGCCGTTGGCGAAGGGCGGGCCATCATAGAAGACGAACTGGTTGGTCTCGCCGTCGATCTCCGCCGGGCGTTCATCCACCGATCGCTCGAAAATCCGCTCGCGCTTCCAGTAGTCCAGCACGTCCGCCTCCATGCGCGGAACGTCGGGCGAAGGATCGATCGCGGGATAAAGCGAGGATTTGGACACAATGGGCGCTTTCGATGGCAAGGCCGGATGGCGAGCCATTCAGGTAATCGGCGGCGCGGTGCAATGCAACAAAGGCCGGGCATGTCCGCGATCAGTGCATAGCTGGTTCTTTGTTTCGTAAACCGACCACCAAATCGCTCGTTACCCCAACGAAAGCCGGGGTCTCAGGCCTGATTGCGAAAACGCCCGAGATGCCAACTTTCGCTGGCATGACGAACAATGGAAACTCGTGCGCGCTAGTTCAGCCGCATTTCCTGTAGCGCTCAGGCCCCGGCATCGCATCCTCGCCGGTTTCACGCCGGATCAACGTCTTGCCGCCGTCCTGTGCGTCGAGCGTCATGCCCTTGGTCCAGCTCTGGCCCTCGCCCGAAAAGCTGAAATCTGCGACGATACGGCTGTCGCTGGACTCGCTGATCTTGCCCAGCCTGGCGGTGGATTCATAAAAGCGGATCCGGTCGGCACCGACCGTAATCAGCCCCTTGTCGTCGCCGTTGGTGGTGGTGCAATCGGCCGGATTGATGCCCCAGCGGCCCTGCAGCGCGGCGGGGATCGTCGCCATGGCGCTACTGTCTCCGGTTTCGTCGTCCGCCACCGGCACCGTGGCCGAGGGGGCGGGCGGCATGGCGGGCGCGGCGGTGTCGTTGGTGACCGCGGGGGTCGCCATATCGTCAGCCGCGAGAGGCTCGTCGACCGGGCCGCTGTTGCACGCGGCGAGGCTGATGCCGAGCGCGGCGATCAAATAGGAACGCTTCATGACCTGTCCTTTCGGCGGTTGAGCGGAGCTAACGCTTGGCAGCGATGGAAGGGTTCCACCACCGCTTTCGTCAAGGCGTGGGCGCAGCCTCCTCGTGCAGCACGCGCTCGGCAAAGCGCCGGTTGGCGACGGCGATGGTATTGCCGTCATACCAGCGCGGCGCGGGCAGGCCTTTCTGCCAGGCCAGCATCTCGGTCAGCGTGCCCTGCGCCGAGGGTGTGTCGTAGCGCGTCGCCTCTTGTCCTACCGGATCGGCATAGGCCTCGTCCGCGCTCACGATGTCCCAGCCCCCCGCGCGCAACGCCGCCACCAGATCACCGATATACATCGCGGCCAGATCGGTCTCGTGAAGCAGCATGACATGAACCGGCGACCGCCCCGTCGCCCGCCGCATCAGGCCATCGTAGAATTCCGCCGCCTCGACATGGGACTGGACATAGAGATCGCGCAGCGCCTCCCGGTCGATCGGCTTGCCAGCTGCATTTGCCTCGAGGGTGAGATTCTCCATGTTCCAGTCGGATGCTTCGGAGGTGACATAAGCATCGCCGAGCCCGCGTGCCGCTAGCCCCGCGCGCACCGCGTCGCGCTTGGCCTTGTCACCTTGGCCTTCGTCCAGGAAGGGATAGCGAAACCAGGGGCGGTAGCCCTTGCGGCCCTTCAGCCAGAGCTCCGCCGCATCGATATCGGCGAGATAGGCGGCGGCGCTCAGCGCATTGAGATGCGGATGGGTGTTGCTGTGATCGGCAATGACATGGCCCGCCGCGACATAAGCGTCGATCCGGTCCTCCCCGCCCGCGCCCTGCGGCAAATCGAGATGTGCCGGATTGACGAAGAACACCGCCTGCTCGACCTCGGCCCGGTCCAGCGCGGCGATCAGCATCACCGTGCGCCGGTCCGGCGTCAGAAATGCCCCGGCGGCGCGGGGCACATCGTCGAAACTGAGCGCGATGCGTTTCTGGTCCTGGGCCGAGGCTGGGGCACATGCCAAAAGCCACGCGGCGGCGATGCAGAGCAGGAGATGTTTCATGCTTCCTGCTAGCACAACCGACGCGGGGCTCCATAGCTTCTGTCGCGCTCCTTCGAAACGCGTGCGGCGTTACCCCATCGTTGGAATAACAAAGGCGTCGTTGTTGCGTGCCGGCCCGCCATCCTCGGCTTGATCGGACAGGTTGGCGGTTCCATCCGGCCAGCGCTGCGTCACCGTTTTGATCTTGGTCCAGAACTTCACGCCTTCCATGCCGTGCTGGTTGGTGTCGCCAAACGCCGAGCGCTTCCAGCCGCCGAAGCTGTGATAGGCGACCGGCACCGGGATCGGCACGTTGATGCCGACCATACCGACATCCACGCGCTGCGCGAATTCGCGCGCCGCGTGGCCGTTGCGCGTGAAGATGGCGACGCCGTTGCCGTATTGATGCTTGCTGGGCAGCGCGACGGCTTCCTCGAAATCCTTCGCGCGAACAATCTGCAGCACCGGGCCGAAGATTTCCTCGCGGTAGCTGTCCATGTCGGTGGTGACGTGATCGAACAGGCTCGGGCCGATGAAGAAGCCGTCTTCATGACCCTGCAGCTTGAACCCCCGGCCATCGACGACCAGCTCCGCGCCCTCGTCCACGCCCTTCTGGATCCAGTCCTCGACGCGTTTCTTGTGCGCGGCGTTCACGACCGGGCCGTAATGCGCGTCCTTGTCGGTCGAGACGCCGACCCGCAGCGCCTCGATCGCGGGGAGCAGCTTTTGCCTAAGCCGCTCGGCGGTGGCCTCACCCACCGGCACGACGACCGGCAGCGCCATGCAGCGCTCGCCCGCCGAACCATAGGCCGCGCCGGACAGATCGTTCACCACCTGATCGAGATCGGCGTCGGGCATGACGATGCCGTGGTTCTTCGCCCCGCCCATCGCCTGCACGCGCTTGCCGGCCGCCACGCCGCGCTGATAGACATAATGCGCGATGTCGGAGCTTCCGACGAAGCTGACGCCGGCAATCATCGGATGGTCGAGGATCGCGTCGACCATCTGCTTGTCGCCCTGCACGACCTGAAGGATGCCCTCGGGCGCGCCGGCTTCGACGAACAGTTCGGCGAGGCGGCGCGGCACGCTGGGGTCGCGCTCGCTGGGTTTCAGGATGAACGCGTTGCCCGCCGCAATGGCGGGGCCGAACATCCACATCGGGATCATCGCGGGAAAGTTGAACGGGGTGATCCCCGCGCCGATGCCGATCGGCTGGCGCATCGAATAGACGTCGATGCCCGGCCCGGCGCCTTGGGTATATTCGCCCTTCAGCACATGCGGGATGCCGCAGCAGAACTCGATCACGTCGAGCCCGCGCTGTACGTCGCCGCGCGAATCCGCGATCACCTTGCCATGCTCGCTGCTGAGCATCTCGGCGAGATTTTCCATATCCGCCTCGACCAGCTGCTTGAACCGGAAGAACACGCGCGCCCGGCGCTGCGGATTGGTCGCGGCCCATTCGGGCTGCGCGTTCATCGCCGCCTTCACCGCTTTATCGAGCACCGCCGCATCGCCCAGCGGCACCCGCGCCTGCACGCTGCCGTCATTGGGGTTGAACACGTCCGACGTGCGCGATCCGCCGCCGCCTGCTTCGCCTGCGATGAAATGGTCGATGGTGCGCATGGGAGTGTCTCCTGAGACGATTCGTTGGTTGCGGCTATAACGGATGAGGGCGCATAGTGTTCGTTTGCAATTGTCGTCATTCCGGGCTTGACCCGGAATCCAGGGCGAGATGGCACTGCCACTAGGCCCTGGATCCCGGAGCAAGTCCGGGATGACGGTGTTTTCGCAATATTGTTAGCGCTTCAGCCGCTCGGCGTGCCAGCGGACGTGATCGCCCAGAAAGGTCGAGATGAAATAATAGCTGTGGTCATAGCCTTCGCGCATGTTCAGCGCCAGGGCTATGCCTGCTTTCTCACAGGCTTCCCGCAGCAATTCCGGCTTCAATTGCTCGTCCAGAAACTGGTCTGCCGCGCCCTGCTCGACCAGCAGTTCGGGGACGCGTGCGCCGTCTGCGATCATCGCGCAAGCATCGTGCTGACGCCACGCGGCGCGGTCTTCGCCCAGATATTTCGAGAACGCCTTTTCGCCCCACGGCACCTGCATCGGCGCGACCACCGGCGAAAAAGCCGACACCGACCGGAACCGTTCGCCGCCACGCAGGCCGATGGTGAGCGCGCCGTGACCGCCCATCGAATGGCCGGTGATCGACTGGCGGCTCATGTCCGCCATCGGAAATTCCGCCGCAATCAGAGCGGGCAGCTCATCCTCGATATAGCTGCGCATCCGGTAATGCGCGGCCCACGGCTCCTCGGTCGCATCGAGGTAGAAACCGGCACCCTTGCCCAAATCATAGCCTTCTTCATCCGGCACATCCTTGCCGCGCGGGCTCGTATCCGGCGCGATGAAGATGATGCCTTCATCGGCGCAAGCCGCGCGATATTCACCCTTTTCGGTGACATTCGCATGGGTACAGCTCAACCCCGAAAGATACCAGAGCACGGGGAGCTCGACGCCCGCCTCGTGCGGCGGCACGAACACGGAAAATGTCATGTCCGTGCCGGTGCTGTCGCTGGCATGTCGATAAACGCCCTGATCGCCGCCGTGCGATGCGTTGGTTGATAGGATTTTCAAACCGCTCAACCTTCGCGGTGGAAGCCGCATAATTTATGCCCGTCCGGATCGCGGAAGTAACTGAGATGGACCTTGCCGATCGCCCCGGCGTCGCGCAAGCCGGGCGGGTCTTCGCAGGTCGTGCCGCCATTCGCGAGCGCCACATCGTGCAGCTCGGCCACTTGCTCGGGCGAACTGCATTTGAAGCCGATAGTAAAGCCGTTGGCCGTGGTCGCCGGCTCGCCGTTGAGCGGCTCCGTGATCGCCAGCGTGTTGCCGTCATGGACGTAAAACAGCCGGCGAACGCCGAGCCGCTCGTTCGGGATCGGCTCGCGCCCGCCGAGCACACCGACCAGCGGCGTGTAGAATGCCTTGGATCGCTCCAGGTCGTTCGACCCGATCATGACATGATTGAACATGGATTCTCTCCTTTTTCGGTAACATTAGTAAACCACCACGCCGCGGATGCTTGTCCCCTCATGCATCAGGTCGAAGCCCTCGTTGATCTCCTCCAGCTTGAACCGGTGCGTGATCATCGGATCGATCTGGATCTGGCCATCCATATACCAGTCGACGATCTTGGGCACGTCCGTGCGCCCGCGCGCGCCACCAAAGGCGGTGCCGCGCCAGCTGCGCCCGGTCACCAGCTGGAACGGCCGCGTCGCGATCTCGGCGCCCGCGCCGGCCACGCCGATGATGATGCTCTCCCCCCAGCCCTTGTGACAGCATTCCAGCGCCTGGCGCATGACATCGGTGTTGCCGATGCACTCGAAGCTGTAGTCCGCCCCGCCTCCGGTGAGTTTCACGATGCGCTCGACGATATCGCCGCCAACTTTCGGATTGAGGAAATCGGTCATCCCGAATTTGCGGCCCCATTCTTCGCGGTCCGAGTTCAAATCGACACCGACGATCTGCGTTGCCCCCGCCAGCCGGGCGCCCTGGATCACGTTGAGCCCGATCCCGCCGAGCCCGAACACCACCACCCGGCTGCCGGGCTCCACCCTGGCCGTGTTCAGCACCGCGCCGACGCCCGTGGTCACGCCGCAGCCGACATAGCAGCTCGTGTCGAACGGCGCGTCGTCGCGGATCTTCGCCACCGCGATCTCCGGCAGCACGGTGAAGTTCGAAAAGGTCGAGGTGCCCATATAGTGGTAGATCGTCTCGCCCTTGTAGCGGAAGCGCGACGTGCCGTCGGGCATCAGCCCCTCGCCCTGGGTGACACGGATTTTCTGGCACAGATTTGTCTTGGGATTGAGGCAATATTCGCACTCCCGGCATTCGGGGGTGTAGAGCGGGATAACATGATCGTCCCCGGCCACGCCGGTGACGCCCGGCCCCACTTCGCGCACGATCCCTGCGCCTTCATGGCCGAGCACGGCGGGGAACTTGCCCTCCGGATCGTCGCCCGACAGCGTGTACGCATCGGTATGGCACAGCCCCGTCGCCATCAACTCGACCAGCACCTCGCCCTCTTTCGGCCCCTCCAGATCGAGCTCGACGATCTCGAGCGGCTGCCTGGCTTCAAAGGCGACGGCGGCGCGGGTTTTCATGAAAGCTGAATCCTTTACTTCGGCGATTGTTGCTATACCAACCGAGTGCCGGAAAGCCGGTTCCGCCGAAACCCCAGTGCTCGAAGTCCAGTGCCCGGAGTCCCTGTGCAAGGCGAACAGCCATCACATGCCCGCTTGGCGAGCCGTGCCCACGCTGCTAAACGCTTCGCCCAGGCACCCGTAGCTCAGCTGGATAGAGCGTCGCCCTCCGAAGGCGAAGGCCACAGGTTCGAATCCTGTCGGGTGCACCATTTCGGTTCAAAACCACGAACGCCTAGCACCGCCGCCTCTACGCCAGAGGCGGCGGTTAGGGTTCGGAGCAGCTCGCTGCGTTGGCCGCGGATGCGGACCTCGTTCCGGCTCGCGACCTCGACACGCTGCGCGACTGCGCGCACCGTGTCGCGGGCGAACGTGCCGTCGCCGTTGCGCAGCTTTTTGCGGAGTGCGGCCGCGAACGCGCGCAGGCTCTCCGGCGTGATCGTCGGTTCGATCTTCACGATATGCGCCAGTGCCCGCTCGGAATCGCCTTTGGCCTGGTCCCGCGTCGCGGTCAGCTCGGCAATGCGATCCTTGAGCGATGGGTCGCTTACGTCGATGACGCCGTTCTCGATCGCATTGAACATGGCCACCTTCTCGGGACGTTGGCGCGCATAAAGCAGTCCCAGAGCCGACCCCCAGCTATGGCCAACTAGAACGATTTTCGATCTACCTGTCCTCGCGCGAACAATATCGACAACCTGGGTCCAAGTCGGCGAGCATCTGGTTGACGGTCAGGAGTCTGGTCGGTGCCGGAAGGCGCAACTCATCCTGCGGCTGACCTTCGTCGTTGGCCTGCCGGTCGCGATCTTCTGCGCCGCCTTCCTTGTCCAAGGCTTGCGGGGTTGGGACAACGTGCTCGCCGCCACATTGGTCGAACTCACGCCCGCCTCCGTCCTCGGGCGACTGGCATGGGGTTTCGCCCCGCGCCTGTCGCGTGCGCCCGTCATCACCGGGCTGCTCCGCCATCTCGCGGCGGCGTGCACCTTTGCCGTGATATGGACAGCGGTGGTCGGGATCGCCGTTATCTTGCTGCAGCCTGCGGCACGGGCCAATTTCTTCGGGCGTTGCCGTCTGGCACGTGCTGGCGGCGATCGATGATGACGCGCTTGATTGCGGTGTACCCCCGCTTTTGCTCCAACCCCTGGTCGAGAATGCCGTCCGGCACGGGATAGATCAGTGTCCGAACGGCGGAACGGTCAGAGTGGCGGCAACGATCGAACGGGATCGCTTGTCCTTGGTGGTTGCGGACGACGGAGTGGGATGCGCGCATCTGACAAACGAGTTCGGCTCTGGAGTGGGCATCGCGGCCACGCGTCGGCAGATCGACGCGCTTTTCAACAGCGATGCCCGGGTTGAGATTACGACTGCTGCAGGTACCGGCTTTCGCATCGCGCTCGAACTACCGGCGCTCCTACCGGGGCAAGCGCTGTGACGCACAGGATCAAGGCCGTCATCGCGCGTTCGCACATGGCCTTGAGCGCGGTCATGGGCAGTATGTTGGGCCGCCCAAGTTGACTGCCGGAGGGAGCGCGACATAGTGCTTCATTTCCGGGGCAGTGTATAGGCCAGATCGTAATAGTGCCTGCCTCCCTCGATCCTGACTTTGAGCGCGCCGCGGATGCCCACCAGTTCGCCCGAGCCGGAATTGGACGCGATGACGATATCGAGTTTCATCCCTTCCGCTTCGCTCATGATGCCGCGATGGAGCAGCACGAAGCTGCCATTACGCCCGTCGAGTGTGCCGTCGAACCGTTCGAGCGCAGCGTAGGCAGTGACGAGATTATCCGCGATCATCGTCCCTTTCGAAGTGCCGGCCAATGCGCCCGAGAACGATTTCGACATCGCAAAACGCGTTTCGCTTTCCTGTTTGACGGTGACTTCGAAGGTACCCTTGGCATGATGCCATTCTGCTGGCGCATTGGTAGGCGCGCCAGACGCGACGGCAACATGCGCAGGCGATACCGTCCAGACTATCGCCAAGCCAAGGCAATCGAGAAATCGGAACATCAGTGTCACATTTCGCATGGCCGTCCACACTCCCTCGAAAACTGAGCCCGACGCGCATCGCCCCAAGGTGGGTTAAGAGAACGATCGTTCCCTTAAACTCGGATCGCGGGGCAAAGTTCCTGACTGCTAGCGACGACGCTTGTTTCCGGATTTGGCAAGGCCGTTCACGAGCGCCTGGAGCGATGTCACCATCGGCTCGATCGGCAATTCAGGTTGCCAAAGCTTCTGCAAAACGGTGCCATGGAACGCGGCTATCAGCGCGCGAGCGAGCGCGTCGGGCGACTGCGAGCGGTCGAACTGGCCAAGCTCTTGCGCGCGCGCCACGAGCGCGGTGACATGGCGAATAGGCACCGCCAGCCCGGCAACGACGTGGCCGCGCATCTCGGGCTCATGCAGCGCCTCTGCCCAGATTTGCGTGCCGACACGGCGATCCGCAGCACCCTCATCGGTTTCCAGCGCCTCGACCAGCGTTCGCGCCAACGCCACTATGGCGCCGACCGGATCCGGGAGCGCGTGCAACGAATCCATAAGCGCGTCCTCGGAGGCGCGCCTGCGGATCGCAATCTCCGCTATAATCGCATCCTTGGACGGAAAGTGACGATAGACGCCACCGGCGCTGAACCCGCCTTCGGCGATGATGTCCCGCATCGTAGTACGATGAAAGCCGAGCCGCGCGAAACAGCGCCGCGCCGCGTTGATGATTTCCGCCCGGCGATCGGCGCGGCGCGCTGGTGTAATTCGAGGCATCAGCTACCGAATAACCCGGACTCGCGGCTTCGGGAATGTCTTCGAGGCTACAACGTCAGGTTGCAAACGCTGCTTGGAGCCAGCGCCTGTCCCATTTTAATCGGTTCGACAAGACTGGCGCCGCCTCGACGCATCGCTCCATATACCAGTCGCGCGCAAAATCCTTCGCAGCGGCGAGGCTCTCTTCCTTGGTCGTCTGTCGATGGTTGCGGCTGCCCAAGTAGGTCGCGCATTGCCAGAAGCGACTGTTCTCACGTCGATAGACGTGAAGCGCCCCATCCTTCAGGAGATGGATTTCGATTGGTATTTCGAGAACTCCAAATTGTGCAAGACATGTGTAAGTCTTTTTGGGGATCTGAATTTACCTAAACCATAGTTTTTACGTGGTTTTTTGTCTTACTTTTTTAGGCTTAACGCGATGCTGAGTCAGGAACCATTATCTTCCACATCGCGGAGCGCCATGATGGCCTGCTGCCAACCAATGCGAACGCCCGAGCTCGCGCAATTACCTGGATGTTTGCCGCGCTGAACACGGCAGAACCGCCGATCGTAGTGCGCGAAAACGCCACGGTCTTGGAATGCGACAGGAGTTGGTTTGAGGAGCGGCAGTATATGGTGGAGGATCGTATTCGTGATCGGCTGGGTGATCTTTCTCGCCGCCTCGGGAATGCCGACTGGCTCCATGGCGCGTTCAGCGCTGGAGACCTTCTGATGGTGGGAGTGTTGCGCCGGTTAGACGGATCGACAATTCTAAACGAGTTTCCGAACCTTTTCGCCTACGTTACCGCGCCCAGGCGCGGCCCGCCTTCAAGTGCGCATTTGACGCTCAACTAGCGGTTTTTCAGGAGCAGGGTGCAGTCGATCGAAGGTAAATGATTAATGACGGCTCACCGCTGAGGGCTTGCGGGCTGTCGCGACCTGATGACATTGACATCGGATTCGTCACAATTGGCGATCCCCCAAGCGCAGCGAGACGGTCAACACTCAACCGCGTGCTGACGGTCTGCTGGTCCGCAACCACCTGCATATCTCCAGTATGATCGCGACCCACCGGTGACGCCGCAGATATGCGAAAATGCGAGCCCATGCCCAATGCAACCGTAGTTTCTTGAAAGCACGAACTCTGGCTATCGCGTAGCGTTTTGAGCATGGAGATGCTCGCGAACACCTGTCCATCCCGGTATCCAGTTGTGCCCGCGTCGCGCGAACGCGCCGACAATGTCGCGATGGATGGGATGCCGATCCGGGTCGCGATCGCCGCCGACAGCCCGGACGCGGCGCGGCAGTTGGCGGTACTGGTCGCGGACCGTGGAGCTCAAATCGTTTATTATACCGTTGAAGCCACCGATCTTCGTGCCGCGATTGTTCGCAGTGGACCCGACATCCTGTTCCTGGGCGTCAGCGCCAATAGCCGCGAACGGATCGAAACGGCTGCGGCTTTGACGTCCGAGAATGGAATTTTGATCGCCCTCGTTGCCCACGATGACCGCTACGCTCTCCGCGCGGTCGAGATCGGCGCGATCGGATATCTGCTAATGCCTTGCGATCCACTCAAGCTCGAGCATGTGCTGAGTAAGGCTAGCCGCTGTCTCCCAAGCTATCGTCATGGACCGGACGTCCGGTCCGCGCGCGATTATCTACGACCAATAGAAACGCCGTCCGAACCGCTAGACCGGGGATACGAGGCCGCCCTATGGGTTCGTGAACGTGGACGTGACCAAGTACGATTACCCACGGACGCAATCGAAAGCATCGTGGCGCAAGACGACTATGCGTGCATACGCGCATACGGTCGGGAGCATCTGCTGCGCTCGTCGCTCGATCGATTGATGAAAAAATTGGATCCGTCGACTTTCATTCGCGTGCATCGATCGGCAGTGGTGAATATCGATTGTATCGACAAGATAACGCAGGCCCGTGCCGGAAGCCGTGCAGTGGTTCTGAAGGACGGAAGTCAGCACCCTCTCGGACGGGTCTATGGCAAGGCGCTGAAATTGCGGCTTATCCGATCCACTCGATAGACGCAGCGGGCGGACTAATGGCCATCTTGCTGCGGACCGCGGTAGCTGTCGATTGCTTCGAAGATCGCCGCGAGCGCCGTTCGCTCAGGCTCGTCCAACTCGGGTCGCCATACTTCGAATAGGAGGACCACGCGGGTTTGATTGCTATGATTCCAGGCTTCATGCTCGATCGAGTCATCGAAAATCAGGCATTCGCCATTGTGCCAGTTCCGCGTCTCGGCGCCGACGCGAAGGCCGCAATCTTGCGGCGCGATGATCGGTAGATGACAGATCAGTCGAGTGTTGAGCAGCCCATGGTGCGGATGGATGCGGGTGCCGGGTCGCAGAACCGAAAAGAGCGCCATCGGCGAGCGGTTCCGAATGATCGGCATCGGCAATCGCTCCAGCGCTGCAATGCTATTGGGACAAAGGCCTGCGTTCGGCATCACGAGCTGTCCACCCCGCCAGATGTGGAAGGCGCTCCAGCGCGGGTCGTTCATCAAGTGGTTGGCCGGCGCCGGACGGTCAATCGTGCGTTCGACATAAGGCTCAAGCCCGGCCCCGTCGGCGAGGATCGTCAACACTTCCTCACG
This sequence comes from Novosphingopyxis sp., assembly GCF_965218915.1. GTDB lineage: Bacteria > Pseudomonadota > Alphaproteobacteria > Sphingomonadales > Sphingomonadaceae > Novosphingopyxis. The sequence continues at coordinate 3,016,296 of NZ_OZ244708.1, forward strand.
GATGGCGGGAGCGGCGGCTTCCAGATCGGCAACCCACGCAAATTCGCCGCGCTCGAAGAAGGGACGTTGGGGCAACCCAGGGAAGTAGAACATCGACGGTTGCTGAAGATGCAACTCACTGCGGCCGAAAAGCAGGTCTAGCGCATGGTGCAACCGAGCGGCTGGCGCGCGCCCTCCGATTTCAAGACTGGCAATCGCCTGTTCGACATGCGCGGCGAACCGGCAATCAGACTGCGCGACGAACGCCTCGCCCGTACGAAGCATGGCTGCGAGCGCGGGCGTTATATTAGAGTCAGGTTGGACCGCTACCTGGAACGCGGTTCGATAGAAGGCCTGCGCCGCTCGATCATCACCGCGACGCGCTCTCGATGCCGCCATCATGAGCAATGCGGCAAGGTCCCGGCTATCGATCGCGAGCTGCCGGCTGAGCGCGGCCTCTGCAGCGTCACCGTCCTTACGGGCTTCGGCGGCCTGCGCGATCAAGGTCCAAGGGATAGGGTAATCCGCGGCGCCCGCCACCAACAGGTCGAGTTTAGACTGTGCGAGTAGCGGGTCATGCCGGCGCAGTGCGCCGATTGCTTCCCGCGTCAGCATTTCGGCCTCAGCTCGACTGAGGCGACTCACAGTCCCCCGGCATGCGCTTGCGTTCGCTCGCTTCCTTCGCCTGGAAGCGGAAGCGAGGCTTGGGCAAAGGCGTATTTCCATCCCCCCGGCGTGCGCACGTAAGTGTCGCTGAACCACAATAGCCGATCGAACCGAATACCTTCGCGCATACCGCGAATTCGGAGGCGAGCGGTGACGATCGCCGTGTCGCCCCAAACGCGAACAGTCTGCGTGCCGGGATCTTCATCCTGGACCTCGTAATTGATGAGCCCTGCTCGCGCCTCCGCGATGACTTCGTCGCGGGTCACCACCGAACCGTTGCCTAGGACAAGGTAAAACGTCGGATGCAGGATCCGGTCGATCGCTGAGGCGTCGTTGCGCTTGACCGCGGCTTGGAAAGCAAGATCAAGCGCCGATACGATAGCCGCGTCGGCCTCGGCGGTACGCGAAGGTGCTTCCAAAACTGTTGCGGAGGCGGTGTGAGCCGGGAGTGTCGCAATAGTCATCAGCTTTTCCCTTGCGATATATCCGGCAGGATCATCGCGGTAGGGCATCCGCTCACGTGTACCGTCCTAGTCATAATCGCAGCGTCTGCCCTACCGCGGAGGTGGGGCGCCCGCCAGAACGAGCGGCCTCTCCGGTGGACGACGTGACCCCTTACATAATGCAGTCTAGGCGCAGCACGCGAACTTCCCGGTGTCGCGCCCCTTTCGACTGCGGCAGTCTGTCTGGATAGATCGAGGCGCACCTCGAGGTGCTCCTGCAGCTCCGGGCGTCCTTGCCTGCTGCGCCTGCGGTTCAACCTTGCAAGGTCGGACGGTATCGCGCGCAGCGTGCCTTGACTTTGCATCAGCGCCGAGAAGGCGAGCACGAAGGGCAGCAGGTGCCAACCGTGTTCGATGCATTCGGTAACGGACTGCCGAAAAGTTCCGCGACGTGTATGACGAAGATAGGGAGTCCAAGACGGGTCAAGTACGGCTACGGAATGGGCGAACAGGGGATTCAGCTGCGGATGATCGGCATTTCTGAACCCGAAACGATCGATGTCGTTCATGCCCCTGACGATCGGGCCGTCAAGATCGAAATGGGTGTCCAGGATCAGGAGATCCGCCTGGCCATCGGCCCTCTCATAATAGCCGGTGATTACGCCGCTGCGCCCATTCGGCGCCGCATGCACCAACATCCCCATTTTTCCTTGTCCCGGCCCTTCTGCGGTCCATTCGAGCCAGAAGCGCTCACTGGGCATTCGCAGAAAGGGATTTTGCGGATGGAGGTACGGATCCGACGATCGGACCAGCTCGCAGCACCAGTCAGAGACCTCCTTTCGGAGCATATAGCGGGAGTAGACGGCGCTGATGTCGCTCGCGCGAGCGCCGACGCTGGTCAGCGTGAATCTTTTGCCGTCGTCCGCACATACAGTAATCTCAGCGGACGACGAGATGACCTTATCGACTAGGCGACCTTGTGACCGCCCTGAGCATTTGGCCGACCCATGACTGGCGATAGTCGGAATTGCCGCTCGACCCTCAGTGGTTTGAGCGAAATCGGGATGGGTAAGTGCACCAGCGTTGAATTGCAGCATCATGTATGCCCGGTGGTTTAAGAACTTGATGGACGATCTGCAGGTACAGACCCTCAAGCTAGGCCGAATAAGAGGTCCGGCGAATGGATTCCGATAGCTACCGTCCCGTTGCCCAACGTCACAAAAAAGCGGTTGAACCGTCGGTTCCACGAAAAGAGCGCGAGATCGAAAGTCAAGTTGCAACGGTACAACAAAGTTCGCAATATGCCGAACTGACTGGATCATATTAATTGAGAACCGGCCCGCAAGGCGTGGAGTTTCGGACATCGTAGCGATTGCTGGACCAGCTTATTCCCAAGGTCTCACGCTTTCTCGTTAGTAAACTCTGCCGAACGGCAATTAAATGCAGCTCAACGTCATCAAATGTGACACGGGTACAACGACTGGCCGATTTGTGACTATCGATTCCCTCAAGACTATTTACCAACGGAAAATAACTAGCAAATCTGATCCCTGAAACCGGCGCGACCACCAGCGACGGATCGCTAACCAGGGAGTTCACCATGACACGATCAAACCGCCTTTTTGCCCTTCGGGCAGGTTCCGCGCCGCTAGCGATCGCACTAGCCATTGCGAGCGCCCCCGCTCACGCGCAGTCGACGGGTGCACAGCCGGTTCCAGGGACGACCACTTCCGAGGACCCCGGAATTCAGACGCCGGAAACGCAGCAACCAGGCGACATCGTCGTGACGGGTACGTTAATCAAGAATCCGAACCTTGAGCAGTCCACCCCGGTCAACGTCACCACATCGGACGAAATTGGCTTACGTCAGTCGAATACGGCAGAGGACGTTTTGCGCGAACTGCCCGGCGTTGTCCCGAACATCGGCTCGGCGGTAAATAACGGCAATGGCGGCGCATCATATGTCGATCTCCGTGGCCTTGGGTCAAATCGGAACATCGTGTTGCTTAACGGTTCGCGCATAGTTCCGTCGAATTTCGTTGGTCGGGTCGACCTCAACAACATCCCGCTAGCGCTGATCGATCGCGTCGACGCCCTGACCGGAGCCGCGGTTACGACTTACGGTGCCGACGCGATCACTGGCGTCGTGAATTTCGTGACCAAGCGCAATTTTACCGGACTCGAGGTGGCTGCATCCGAGCAAATTACCGAGCGCGGCGACGGCAACATATTCCGGGTGGACGCGACGGTCGGCGGCAATTTTGAGGATGGCCGCGGCAACGCGGTCCTTAGCCTCGGCTACCAGCGCGCTAACCCCATCTACCAAGGCGACCGCGATTTCTCGGAATTCCAGATCGACTCTTTCTCCGGTACGCAAACCGGTTCCGGAACCGCGGTCCCGTCGCGGTTTAGCGGGACGCGGCCTCTCGACCCGACAACAGGTCAGCCGAGCACTGATCCAGCTGTCGGCAACAACAATCTTCGTCAGATCAATCCGGCAACGGGCTTCGCAGAGCAAAGCTTGTTCGCGCCGTTCAATTTCAACCCTTTCAACATCTTCCAGACACCCTTTGAGCGGTTCAACATCTACGGACAGGCCAACTACGACGTTACCGATCGTATCCGCGCTTACGCCCGAGGCCTGTATTCAAAGAACAAGGTCAGCACGATTGTGGCACCGTCTGGATCATTCGGCGAAAACGTCACGATCAATCTGAACAATCCGTTTTTGCCGACAGGCTTGAGAAATCAATTTTGCTCGTTCAATGTCGCGCCGGCGCCGGGAACCCCCGGCGGCCCGCCCACCGGCTCACCGCAGAATGTCTATACACCTCGGTTCACCCCCGCCCAGTGCGCGGCGGCCGCGGCCGCAACAGGTCCGGCCGATCCGAATTACCGCACGGTCGGTGTGACGTTAAACCGCAGAACGGTCGAGGTCGGCTCACGCCTCAATGACTATCAAACGCAGGTGTTCGATTATCACATGGGCATCGGTGGTGAGCTTACCCGCAGCCTGAACTGGGACGTCAACGGCTCCTACGGCGAAAGCGAAAACACGCAGACGTTTCAGAACTACGTCGTGACCTCGCGGCTCCGCCAAGGACTGCTGGTCAACGGCACGGCGACCAGCCCAATGTGTCAGGATACGTCCAACAACTGCGTGCCCGTCAATATCTTTGGAAACGCCGGCACGATCAGTCCCCAAGCGGCATCGTTCCTGTCGACCAACGCCACCGCGGCGAACAAAACCACGCTCGGCCAGGTGCAGGGAACGATCTCGGGCGATCTCGGCTTCGGATTGCCGTCGGCGACCAATCCGATCGGTGTTGCACTGGGCGGCGAATATCGCCGCTACACGGCGGAGCAGTCGGCCGACAGCCTTGCTCAGACGCCCGGCCAGTTGGGGGGTGCGGGAGGTGCCACGACGCCATTCCGCGGCGCGTATCACGTCTACGAGGCGTTTGGTGAGGTCATCGCACCGCTGATCGAAGATCGGCCGCTGTTCGAAAGCCTCACGCTGGAGGCTGGAGCGCGGTATTCAAAATATGAGATCGATGCCGCGGGCAGTCCCGGCTATGATACCTGGACCTACAAGGCTGGTGGCAGCTGGGAGCCGCTAAACGGCGTTAAACTGCGTGGCAACTACAGCCGTGCCGTCCGCGCACCCAACATCGGCGAGTTGTTCACGCCCCTGTCGGTGGGCCTCACCAACCTTGGCATCGATCCGTGTGCAGGTGCGGCGCCTACCACCAACGCCAACCTGCGGTCGGTGTGCCTGGCGCAAGGCGCTCCGGCAGGCACCATCGGTGCGATCACCAATCCGACGGCTGGACAGGCCAACATCAACGCCGGCGGCAACATCAACCTGCAGCCGGAAAAGGCCGATACGTATACTCTCGGTATCGTTCTTCAGCCCGATTTCGTCCCGGGATTCAATTTGAGCGTCGATTACTACAATATCCGGGTCAAAGACACGATCGGCGCACCCCTTCCCGGCGACCTCGTCGCCGCCTGCTTCGGAAACGTAACCGCCGCCAGTGCCACCGATCCTGCTTGCACCGTCATCCGTCGAAATCCGACGACAGGCGGGCTCGATGGCAGCCCTGCGACGACGCCAGGCCTTTTCGCGCAGAACAGCAATCTCGGTCGCTTGTTCACCGATGGCATCGACCTGATCGCGAATTACCGCCGCGACTTTGGCGTGGCACGCCTATCGTTCTCCTTTGTCGGTAACTACACCCACTCGACCAAATTCCAGGCAACCCCCACGGCGATCAATCGCGAATGCGTTGGCTTTTACAGCAACAACTGTGCGCCTTCACCGGGCGTGGCCTCGGGCTCGATCCAGCCAAAGTTCCAGTTTTCACAACGTACCACCGCCTCGATCGGTGATGTCGACGTCTCGCTGCTGTGGCGGTTCATCGACCGTGTCCGCTATGAGCGGCAACAATTTCAAGACGAACTCGACGCCGCGGTTGCTGCTGGAACCAACCCTGCGACGGGCTGCCCAGATCCCAGTGGAGCGGATCCGAATGGCTGCGTTGTCGATCCAGCGTTTCGAACCATTGGAGCGCGCAGTTACTTCGACTTGGCAACACGCTTCCGCGCGACCGAACAGTTCGAACTCGTATTCACGGTGCAGAACCTGTTCGACCTTCAGCCCCCTATTGTAGGCAATACCGTTGGAACGACGACCTTTAACAGCGGTAACACTTATCCATCAACGTACGATGCGCTGGGTCGCCGCTTTGCGGTGACCGCCAAAGTCGCTTTTTAAACACCTTCTTCAGCAGAACAGGGGGGCGACGAGACGCCGCCCCCTGTTTTGGCTAAGAGCGTAGATCCGATTGATGGAAGGCTACAGCACTTACATGTTCTTCACTTCCTCTAATCGATGCTGTTGATTCAGAATCGGAAGATTCCTGTCCGTGGGTCATCCTGCTAGCCTTCCATCCAGGTCGAACGGCAAATCTGCCGCCGCGGCCACCGCTCGTGCCCATTCGACCACCATTGCGATTTCATCACCGTGAGCTGATCGGACCTTTTCATAAGCTGACGTCCGCAGGTTTCGGTCGAACCTCTCGCCGGACTTGCTGTGCCGCGAGAAGACCGGTCCGGCTGCGATTTGCGATGCGATCATCCGGTCGACCGCCAGCTCGAAATGCGAGCCAGCAGCGGTGAGCGTCGCGACCGGGTCAGCGAGGAGGTCCTCGCTGCTTAGGGAGCAGACGCGCGAGGCGCCGTAGCGATTGAGAAGCTCGACAAACAACCGATGCTGGACCAGCCACCCGACCGCCGCGCATTGCAGGTCGGTCTGGCGAAAGATGTCGGTTGGCGTGAAGCCGAGATCGGCCACGCCCTCGTGGATCAACCCTTCGATCAACTCACGCGCCCACAGCCGGCAATGCATGCCTTTGCGCGCGACCGAGACGAGGAACGTTTCGAGAGGCGCGAAGAGGACGATGGCCTTGGCCTGGGGCCGGAGCGCGAGCAGCCCCGCGGCAAGCGGGTTGAGGATGTTGGAAGGCTTGATGATCACGGCCTCACCGGCGGACCACGGGCGTCCCAACAAGGCGAGCGCGCCGTCGAACAACCGGCCGGTTTCCTGAACGTCGATCTCTCCTCGGCGGCGGCGGCCGACGATGTCGTTCAAGATGACCGGTTCGCTCAGCCCCATGGCGACACCCTCAAGATCAAACGCCCTGACGAGCAGCGTCGAGGCGCAGAAGGCCGAATGGAAAATGAAGTGAACCGGACCAATCGGGGCTGCGGAAAGGCTGTCGTTCCATGATCGACGGACGGTCTGGCCATCAGCGCCAAGATGCTCGTCGGTGAGAAAGGGAACGGCGCGATGTCGATCGCGGGTCACATGCCGGAAGAACAGCCCATTCCCCGGCGCGAGCCGATGAGACAGCCATTCAGGGTCGGCAGCAATGGCCGATGTCGGCAGGACGCTCACTGCCCTAACACCGCTATAGCCTCGGGTGATGTGTACGTGCACTGCCGCGGTATTGAGCTGCACCAGAGCCAACTACGAGGTCCCTGCGAGAGCTGCACGCAGCGATTGCTTCGCGATTTACGCGCATCAAAGGGTCGCGACGTCTAGAAAAGCGATTAGTATAGAGTTTGTCATACGTTCTCGCGGTCTCACAATTTCTATACACTGGTCAATTGCTCAAGAGGTCCAGTTATCCATTATCGATAGCTACGAGCCCTAGATTACATCTCTGTCGAATCTTAGGATCAGACAAAATTTTACGCGCCGAACGAGTAAATGATTACCCGCAGTGGCTACTTTTTACCGAAAGCTGCGCTCCGGAAGGATCAGCTTCCGGTAGAGTCACTGCCGATCTACCAAGGCCCACGCTCGATCAGCGGGCATGCCGTAGCGCATAGCTTGATCGATCCACACCATCGCCAACGGCTCTAGAAGGCGTGCTGCCCGAAGAGGTCCTGCGTCACGGACCTCAAAGCCCAGGTCCTCGACCAGCGAGGCGACGAGAGCCTTGGCTTCGGCATCATCCCCGGCAACGAATTGAATGGGTCGTACCGCATAGCCGTCCGGGTCTGCCAAGACAGTGGCGCCCACCTGATTGAGCGACTTGACGACTCTCGCGTTCGTCCGCGCGGCAATAAACTCGGCGGATGACGTTTCAAATCCGAGGGACAGCGCCAACCCATCGCCGTCCGGCGTTAGCGGGTTCGTTGGATCGATCAGCACCTTTCCGTTCAGGTCACCACATTCGACGAGCGCGGCTTCGATTGAGTGGAACATCACCGCAAGCACGACAACGTCGGCATCCGTAACGGCCTCGGCGACTGTTTTGCATGGTGCGACGCCATGATCGCTTTCAGGATCCCGCACGCCCCAGGTCACCGACAGGCCTTTCGCAATCCACCCCGATCCGACGGCCCGACCGACGTTGCCCGCACCAATGACGGCGATACGCATATTAGTTCTCCTTCGCGAGACGGCGCCGGGCCTGTCGAGTGATTGTTAAAAGCAAGCCCGCTTCACTCGCGACGGTGAACCGCTGAACGGTTTCGTGCCATTGGTCATCCGCCCGCAAATTCGGATCTAAATTGTGACGGCGTCATTCCGAAGACGGCGCGGAATGTCGACGAAAAATGACTGTGGCTCGAAAAGCCAAGGTCGAGCGCAAGATCGATCAGACTCTTCCGGCGCGGAAGTTCGAACAATGCACGAGCCAGCCGCAGTCGCATCTGATATCGGTAAAGTGGCATACCTTCGGAACGCGTAAAGCTTTGCGTCAGGTAGATTGGTGAGACGCCAACTTGCGATGCAATCTGCGTCAACGACAACGGCTCATAACCGCTCTGGTGCAAGATCTGTTTGGCTCTTTGAGTGACTCTGCGGCACGCTTGGTCCACGCCTCGGGCCTCGTTGTCGGCAACGAGCCGCAGGAGGTACAAGCTGAGTTCTTCGCGCGCGAGGTTTGACATGTCGGTGAAAAGGAGACGGTGTACGAGCAGGCGCATGCTGTCAGTCACCGGTCGATTTATAGCCGACCACCATAGGGAACCCTGCTTCAACCCGATTTCGTCCAGGAGCTCTGCGTCCAAGGTCAGGATGGCACTGGCGTGTCCGATCTGTTCGTGCGGGTGCGCTTCCGAAAACTCTTGGCCGCCGGTGACGAGAAGCAATGAGTTGGCGTCGATCAATCGTTGTTCTTTCCCTATGCGCCAATCGAAGGCGCCAAAATAGGGAAACACCAATTGGTACTCGGATGAGTAGCCATGGCCAAGCGGGTGGGCTACGTCTCGGCGGCTGTCCTCAAGCAGCAGGCTGCCCGTATCGCTGATCACTCGACGGCCGTTGCAAACGTCTGGTCCGCAGCTGCCGGGCAGAATCCACGCCGCGGAGGTGACCGCGTCAGCAATCTCGTCGTGCTCGAACCACATGTTCACAAAATGCAGCCTCACCAATCTTCCTGCCGCTATCGACTTTACCTTTGATCTCGCTATCAAGATTCTAATGTGGCGGCGGGCACGACGGCAGGCGGCTTCCAAAGCGCCTCCACGATATTTAACCAAATAGGCCCTAATCCTTAATTTATAGAAATGTGGCGCGGCGATCCTGCATTCTGGCCGCATCCGCTCTATCGGAAGTTGCGAGGTCATCGGATCCCCTCGACTGTCCGCTTCTCGTTCCCTCATGATGACCGTCGTGCTCCAACTCCGATGTAGCGCAGTTGCCGATTTCCCTATCAACCGGTTGCCGCAATCCAATTACGGTTGCGGCGGAGGCATGTTCGTTGGGTTCGATGACAGGCCTCACTCCGGCGCCTGCCAATCGCTCGAACGGCGGACCGGCGCCGACACTTTCGAACTTCCGACGAATGTGTAACAACACCAGCGACCTGGTTGCTGGTTGCGCGCCAACCTCTTCTAGCGCCATGTCCAGCGATTCGAATGTGGCGCGCCCACGTCGGGCGACACAGGCGAAGATATGTGCCTCGACGGGCGACAGGGCTACAAATTTCTCTCGCCCTCTCACCTCTAGAGGATCGAAGGTGATGGTCACGGCACCTCGCTTAATCAGGAGATCTCGCGGATCGTCGGCTAGTCCAGCGCCGCAGCGGGGGCAGGACAGCTCGGCCCGCATTCTCGCCGTCGCCGCAGCTACCTCTTTTGCCCGGCAACACGCCGCTAGGCCGAGCGCGGCGGCGAGCGTGCCAACAGATCGAGCGCCTCGGCGCCGCGGACCTCGCCGATCGGGATGCGGTCGGGCCGCAGCCGCAGCGAGGAGCGCACCAGATACGAGAGCGAGGCGACGCCGTCCTTGGTGCGCATCGCGACCAAGTTCGGCGCGGCGCATTGCAGCTCGCGCGCGTCCTCGATCAGGACGACGCGGTCGTCGGTCTTGGCGACTTCGGCCAGCAGCGCGTTGGTGAGCGTGGTCTTGCCGGTCGAGGTGCCGCCGGCGACGAGGATGTTGCGCCGCTCGGCGACCGCGAGGCGCAGCGCCGCGGCCTGCTCGGCGGACATGATACGGCGGCGACATAGTCGCGGAGCGTGAAGACCGCCACGGCGGGCTTGCGGATAGCGAAAATCGGTGCCGTCACGACCGGCGGCAGAAGCCACTCGAACCGCTCCCCCGTCTCGGGCAGCTCGGCCGAAACGCGAGGGCTGCCGGTCGTAGTGGCGTAGCGTGCGAAGACAGGTGGACTGCGGGATCGGCGCTGGTCAGGTGGCGACACACTGAAGCTATGGCGCTAACAGCGATGGTCATAATTCAGAACCGGGCGAGAGGCATGCCAACGGCGCTTCGGGGTGGGTTGCTGATAGTCTTCTTTCGATGGCAGAGCCCGATAAGTGGCCGGTTCCCCAGGTGTCACAACCGTTCGGTTTTGATACCAGTGAAGCGATGGTGAAAATCGTCCAATGTCGGTCATTGAAAAAGAAGCGATATGCTTCGCTGGAATGAGGCGACTCCTTAGGTCAGCTTAAAGGTTCAAACGATAGCGAGGCGATTTCGTAGACCATGCAGCAGCCACCGGCCAGCAGGGCCGAGTGCATGGTCACGGCGATGCGCTGCGTAGATTATGAGGCCCCCGGCGGGAGTCGGATCGTCCTCGATCTGGAGCGGGACCAGTGTTCCCGCTGTGATTGGTGAAGCAACCAAATGTTCCGGCATTCGGCACCATCCAAGGCCGCCTAACAAAAAGTCGAGTCGACGACCGAGGTCTATGAAACGCCACAATCGCGCGCTCGTTAGACCATAAGCCGCGCCACCGGGATCGACCGGGTCGGAAAGAACAAGCTGGACGTGTGGCTCCAGATCGCCGCGCGTTGCGGCACGCCCCAGATTTGCCAACGGATGACCGGGCGCGACCACCGGCTGCATGGCGATCCGCAGCAGCGGGTAGGCGATTATGTCCTCTGGCACGTCCGGCAGCAGCAGGCAGATGCCGAGAGCCGCCGAGCCACTGTGTAGCCGCCGCAAGGCACCGCCGAGCCCTTCGGTCGAGAAGCTGACAGGGAGATCCGGAAAAGTCTCGCTCAACACGCGCAGGCTGTCGATCAGCGGCGCGGTGGGCACCAATGGATCGATCGCGAGCGTGAGTTCGGGTTCCAGTCCGTCGCGTGTCCCTGCTGCGACCGCCTCGAACCGACCGGCACTGGCAAGAACCAGCCTTGCTTGAACGACCAGAACGCGTCCGACATCGGTTAATAGAGGTCGATGCCCGCTGCGATCGAACAGTCCGACGCCCTGCGCTGCTTCCAGTGTCGCAATTGTCTGGCTGATCGCCGACTGGACGCGACCAAGCTTGCGTCCCGCAGCGGAGAAGCTGCCCGTGTCAGCGATCGTTACTAGGACGCGCAACTGATCGAGGCTCAGGTTACCGATCATGATCTATCACATTTGCCGATGGAAACAATCATCATTTGGTCTCTCCCGCAGGGGGTATTGAACCCTAGTTTGTTTCCATGCAACCGACCTATTTCATCAATCACGGGGGTGGTCCCTGCTTCTTCCTCAATCCTGGCCCGATGCGGGATGGGTGGAGCGAGCTTGAAGCCTATCTGCGTGACTTCATCGGCACGCTCGACAAGCAGCCACGTGCCATCCTCGTTATTTCCGGGCATTGGGAAGAGGTGCGCCCGACGGTCAATTTCGGGGCCGCCCCGCCGCTGCTATTCGACTATGGCGGTTTTCCCGATCACACCTATCGATTGACGTGGCCTGCCCCCGGCGATCCGACCCTCGCGATACGGGTCCGTACCCTGCTCGGCGCGGCCGGTATCGATAGTGGCGCTGATACGACACGCGGCTGGGACCACGGTGTATTCGTGCCGCTGAAGGTCATGTTTCCTCGCGCCGATATCCCGACCGTCCAACTGTCGCTTCAGCACGGGCTTGATCCCGCGACGCATCTGGCGCTCGGTCGCGCACTCAAGCCGTTACGCGACGAGGGCGTATTGATCGTCGGCAGCGGGCAGACCTATCACAATATGCGCGGCTTCATGGGTGGCGGCGGCAGCGCCGATCCCGCCGCGGAGGCGTTCGATGCGTGGCTGCGCGCGGCGATGACGGACGGCGCAACGCGCGACCGCTCGCTGATCGATTGGGCAAAAGCCCCCGGCGCCCGACAGGCTCAGCCGCACGAAGATCACCTGCTGCCGCTGATGGTGGCCGCCGGGGCTGCGTCGGGCGAGCAGGGCCAGATCGCGTTCCACGGCCATGCGTTCGGCAAGCCAATTTCCGGCTTCCGTTTTGGATAATCAAAGGAGACCTGACATGACCAAACTTCTCGTCGTTGAGACCAGCCCGCGCGGCGGCCATTCCATCTCACGCAATATGACCCGCCGCTTCGTCGCGGACTGGCGAACCGTACATCCGGCAAGCGAGGTAATCGAGCGCGACTTGATGGAGACTGATTTACCGTTCGTAACAGCGCCTTGGCTTCAGGCATATTTCACGCCGCCCGAAGAGCATTCGCCGGAAATGAAAGACGCGCTGCGTCTATCCGACGAGCTAGTTGGTGAAATCATCAGCGCCGACCACATCGTGATCGCCACGCCTGTCTACAACTATAACATTCCCGCAGCTCTGAAGGCGTGGGTGGACCATATTGTCCGCAAGGGCATGACACTGGGCTTCGATGGAAGCGGCCTTGTCACCGGCAAGAAGGCGACGGTGCTGATCGCCTCGGGCGGCGTCTACACCGAGGGATCGCCGATCCGCGACCGGGATATTGCGACCCAATATCTGCGCCTGATCCTGGGCGTTATCGGTATCACCGACGTAACGGTCGTCGCTGGAGGCGGCGCGAAGGCCGTCGATATGGGCGAACAGACGATGGATGGCTTCATCGCCTCCGTCGAACCTGAAATCGAGCGTGCCGCCGCATGAACTATTCGCAACGCAACATCGCCGAAACCTTTTGAGACATTTGAGATGGTGTCAGAACCGGTCGGTTCTGACACCATCGGCCTATGCTCGCATTTCTGCGGGTTGCGCAGTGTCATAATCGCAGGTCAGTGGAGGCGACGCCGGCCAGCGTCTTGTCAGACTCGGCGCAGAGTACGTGGAGGATCGCACCGACTAGCAGCGTGTGGCTCGTCTTCTCCCAGTGGTTGCGCTTGTCGAGCGACCCTTCCGGATCGACAAGTATGTCGGCGACGTTCTGGACGTCGCGAACCTCCCAATCGCCGCGGCGCACTTCGAGGAGCGGATTGTAAGCGGCGGAGTTCGGGTTGGTCGGATCGAACAGCATCACCCGGCCATGCTTTGCCCGAAAGCCGGCGGTGACCTGCCAGTTCTCGCCCTTGAAGTCGTGGACGATGGCCGAGCCCGGCCAGGTCAGCAGTGACGGTACGACGAGCCCGACGCCCTTGCCGCTCCGGGTCGGCGCGAAGCACAGCACATGCTCGGGTCCGTCGTGGCGCAGATAGTCGCGCTCCAGCTTGCCGAGCACCACCCCGTCCGCGCCGAGCAGCCCGGCCGCCTTCACCTCTCTTCTTGGCCCAGCGCGCCGAGCCATAGGTCTCGGCGGTCCTGGCTTCGCTCGCGCGCCATACCGACCTGCCGGTGGCGACCGCGATAGAGATGAATCCACCCGATGCTGCGATGTAGGCGCCTTCGACGAAAATGGACGGCGCATAAGCATCGTAGCAATACCACCACCAGAAAAACGACGGCGGATAAAAGATTGGCCGGCCAGTTCGAACCACGTATACCCTTATTGGGGCTGAAAGCCGAGCTGCCACGCCGACCATTGCGTCGCCGCCCAGGTCGTGATCAGCACGATCAGGAAAACGACGCTGCTCTGGCCCCAGAGGATCTTGGTCGCGGACATCCGCGGAGTTCCTTTCGAAATAGGACTCGATGCTGGCGAGGGTTGATTTCAAGGGGAGTAGCAAAACATCGGGCCCAATAGCGCAAACGTCGAGGCTCGTAGCAACCGACGCTACTTGGTCGTTTGCGGAAAGACAGGTTTCAGCAGCGGATCAGCGGCAATGGTTTGGATTGGGGTGGTTTGCTCTCGCCGACCCGACGCGACGCGCGTTGCTGGCTCGACTCTCCGAGGGCGAAGCCACGGTGACCGAACTGGCGAAGCCGTTCGGCTGCAGCCAACCGACCATAACCAAGCACTTAAAGGTTCTAGAACGCGCCGGTCTCATTTCGAGTGCGGTCGATGCGCAGCGGCGCCCGCGCCGCATGGAAGGCGATGCCCTGAAGCCAGCGATCGATTGGCTGAAACACTATCGCGAGACCTGGGCCAACAATTACGAACGGCTCGATGCCGTTCTCGAAGAGCTCCAACTTCTGGAAAAACAAGCAGAGAAAGGAAAAACGACATGACGAATGCAACCGATGTGCAGGAAGAAGGCGAGAAAGCGATCGTCATCACGCGCGCGTTCAATGCAATGCGATTGGCGTTGATACGTACAAGGATGCAGCATCTAGCCTCTCTATAGAGTCTACTACGTGCCACCGGGCAGAAGGACTGCGCAAACATCATGTCCAGCGCAGCTTGCCGCGAGGCGCGATCCACGGCCTACCCAGTTCGCTTCAATTCCGCGCCACTGAGTAGTGCGTTGATGTAGCCTGCGACAATATCCGCCGCCATGATTAAAGACGTGTCTACCGCATGGATGTAGCGGCTGGCGATGGTTCCCTGCGCGTGGCCGAGCAACGCCGCCACCGTCGAACTCGGTGAACCACAGATCGTTGGCGATGCTCGCAAAGCTGTGGCGCAGCACGTGCGGCGTCAGCTGCCGCTCCTCGGCTGGGTTTTCGCCTTGGGCAACCCGCCCAAGAAGAATACGCGCCTCCAGGCGAGCGGTGTCCGGGGCCCACGCGCCATGGGGGCCGATCGTAAACCGCCGCGTCCGACCGGCGGCGCGGTATTGGACGACGTAGCTCTTTCGTCCCGGCGCGAAGACGCGTAGTCCGAACCCAAGCAGTTCGTCGTCCCAGAGAAACAAGTCTTTCGCGCTCGGTTGGGCTTGGTCAACGGTGCGCTTGCTCAGTTTCGCCACGAGGTCTAACTCCTGATGGCCGACGGTTTCCGGAACCGTTTTCCGGAAGCGAGACGGCAGCACCCGAACGGAAACTTTGAACCGTTCTAAGATACTGGCTTCGGCGGCGTAGGGAACTGAGATCATTTCGTAGTAGGGGTTTGGCGGACCCTAGCGTGCAAAGAGAAGACGTACCGAAATCAGTCTGTTACCGCTCCAAAGGCGAAGGCCATAGGTTCGAATCCTGTCGGGTGCGCCTGTTATGGCCATAACGGCAGGGTTTGCATCGCTTGCAAACACCTCGCCGACAAAATCGGGCGATAAAACAGGCGCAGCCCGCCGTGGATGCATTCCGAGCGGCCCTCAGGGGTTGAATTTCAAACGCTGAGCGTCATGAGCCAATGAGGCCGATGCGCACTTTCGTACCCGGATTGTTGGATTCGACCGCAATCGTCCAGCCGTGAGCCTCGACGATCGCGGCGGCGAGGTTGAGCCCCAGCCCGTGACCGGGGCGCGTGCGGCTTTGGTCGAGCCGCACGAACCGCTGGAGGACGCGGGTTCGGTCCTCTGACGCGATGCCATGACCATTGTCGGCGATCACCAGCGCCAGCGCGTTCAGCGTCAACGTGATGTGCGTGCCGATCGGCGTATGAACCATGGCATTGTCGAGCAGGTTGGCAATAATCTGTGATATCAGCTCGCGGTCGCCGGCCACGGTGACGGAGCCGTCGATCGCGCATGCGAGGCTGCACCCGCTGTCCTCGATCGCGGGGGCGTAGCTTTCGCATATGTCGCGCGCGATTTCATCGAGCCGCAACGGGACGAAATATCGGCTCGCGGCGCCCCGTTCGAGTTCGGAAATCCTGAGGATAGCCGCGAACAGTTTCAATATGTCATCCGTACGCGCGACCGCGCTTTGGACATCCTCTTCCCGCACGCCATCGCCCGACCGCATCTCCTCGAGATGATTGCGAAGTCGCGAGAGCGGGGTGCGGAGGTCGTGGGCGATGTCGCTCGATATCTGGCGAAGATTGTTCATGAGGCGCTCGATCCGGTCGAGCATGCGGTTCAGCGTGCGCGCCAGATCGTCGAACTCGTCGCCGCGCGGGCCGATCGGCATGCGCCGGGCCAGATCGCCCGAGACGATCGCCTCGGCGGTGCGCCCGATCCGGCCGATGCGGCCGCGCAGATAGGCGCCGAGGATCAGGCCGCCGACGATGCCCAGCAGCAGGATCGCGAGCGAAGCGACGGCGAAGATGACGAGGATGCGCCGGTCGATCGCCTCCAGCGGTTCACGGTCGGCCGCCACCGCGAGCCGCGTGCCATCGGGCAGGCCGATCGCCAGGGCGCGCCCCGGATCGGCGCCCTCCTCGGGATCGATGAAGATGATATTGCTCCAGCCGAGCCGGGGCCGCCCGGTGTCCATATCGCCCGCGATCCGACGACCATCGGCGGCAAACAGCGCGAACCCCAGCTCGCCCGGCGAGCGTAGCCGCTCGCGCGCGCGGATCGATTCGATCAGGTCCTGACGTCCCTCGTCGGCATAGCGCGCCTTCAGATCCAGCGCGGTGCTCTCGATCTGCGCGTCGAGCTGGCGCACCAACGCGGCGTGCGCGGCGAGATAGACCATCAGGCCGAGCAGCAGGGTGGCGAGCACGAACGCGCCCGAATAGATGAGCGCGATACGGTAAGCGGCGCTGCGCAGCGGGGCGGCTCGCGCCCGCTCATGCATCGGACCGGATCCGGTAGCCCGCGCCGCGCACCGTCTCGATCGCGTCGGTCCAGTCGCCGGCGTTCAGCTTGGCGCGAAGCCGACTCATATGCGTCTCGACGATGTTGGTCTGCGGATCGAAATGGAAATTCCACACCCGCTCGAGCAGCATGGTTCGCGTCACCACGCGGTCCGCGCCGCGCAGCAGTTCCTCGAGCAGCCGAAACTCGCGCGGCTGCAGCGGGATCGGTTCGCCGCCGCGCGTGACCTGCCGCTTGAGCAGATCGAGCCGGATCGAGCCGACCTCGAAATGCGTCTCGATTTGCCCTGCCGGTGCGCGGCGCGACAGCGCGTTGAGCCGCGCGGCGAGCTCCGAAAAGGCGAAGGGCTTCACCAGATAGTCGTCGGCGCCCGCTTCCAGCCCCTCCACCCGGTCCTCGATCTGGCCCATCGCGGTGAGCAACAGCACGGGCGTGGCGATCGCGGCGGCGCGCAGGCGGCGGAGCACCGACAGCCCGTCGAGGCCCGGCAACATCCGATCGAGGATCATCAGGTCGAACGGATCGGTAGTCGCCAGGTGCAGCGCGTCCTCGCCGGTCGGCGCGATCGCGGTCTGATAGCCCAGTTCGCCGAGCCCGCGCGCGACGAACCGGGCCATTTCCTCATCATCTTCGGCGATCAGGACGCGCATATTGCCCGCCCGCCCGGCAAGCGATCAGTGCTTGCCGCCATGTTTGGCTTCATCGGCGGCCTCATGCGCTTCGTCCCTGGCATTTTCCCAGCTATTTTCGACGATGCGGCCATTTTGCGGGTCTACCCCGATTTCATGGATCCGGCCATCCTGCCGGATATCGAAGGAATAGCGCCAGCTGCCGTCTTCCTTTTCCAGTTCGGCTTCGGCGATGACACCGCCCGGTGCTTCCTTCATCGCAATGGCGCGCGCCTCAGCCATCGTGATCCTGGCGGCGGGCGCGGCTTCGTGGCCCTGATGCGTGACGCCGGCGATGGCCGCGCCGCCAAGCGCGAGCGCGCAAAGGGTGGTAGCGATGATTTTCTTCTGCATGACAGGACTCCTGATACTGGCTCGCGGCTTGCGAACCTTGAAACCGGTTATGCCAGCGCGCGGATTGGGGATCCATTTCCGGCAGATTACAATCTCCCAATCTTGGCGCCCGCCCCGCCGCTCATCAGGTGCTATATCTTCAACCTTTCCAGAAAGTTGGATTGATCTTCCCCAACGCCGAGGGCAGCCGCCTAGAGATTGCTCTGCATCAAAGGGCTTGCCCCTGCCCTTATGCTGCTATCATCAGGCCGGGCACAAAGGGACAAGCGGTTGATTGCGCGGCGGAAACATCGGGGCGGACCCTGGCGGGCGGCATTGGCGCTTCCGGCGCTGCTGCTGGCATCCTGCGCGACCTACGCGCCGGTTCCGCTCGGCGGCGCCGACGACCTGCTCGCCCCGCCCTCGCTCGCGCTGCTCAGCGCCGATGCCAAGATTATCGACCGACCGTTTCTGACACCCACCACCATCGACTTCGCCGCGCCGCTGGACGGCAATGCGGTGGCGGTGCTCGCGGTGCTGAACAACCCGGACCTGAAGGCCATGCGGGCCCGCGCGGGGGTCAAGAGCGCGCAGGCGTTTGCCGCCGGGCTGCTGCCCGATCCCAGCATCAGCGCGGGGTTCGACCATATTCTGTCCGGCCCCGATCCGGTCGACAATCTAGCCGCCGCTTTCGGGTTCGATCTCAATGCGCTGCGCACCCGCCATGTGCTGGTCCGGCAGGCGCGCGCCGAGGAGCGGCAGGTGCGGCTCGATCTGGCCTGGGCGGAATGGCAAAAGGCGAACGACGCGCGCACGCAGGCGGTGCGGGCGTCCGCGCTGGAGCGGCAGTTCGATCTGCTGCGCCAAAGCCGTGCCTCGGCGCAATCGCTGCTGAGCCGAACGCTCGACGCGGCGGGCCGCGGCGATTATGCCGCCGATAAGGTGCAGGCTGCGCGGCAGGCGGCGTTCGACATCACCCAGCGCTACCAGACCGCCGAGGCGGACCTGGCGGCCGCGCGTTACGAACTCACCCGCTTATTGGGTCTGCCGCCGGAATTCCCGCTCCAACTCGCCCCGCCCCCGCCGCCGACGTCGCTGCCGCCCGCCGCCACGTTGTTCACGCTCGCACTTGAACGGCGCACCGATCTTGCCGCGCTCAAGGCCGGTTACGCCGCGCAGGAAGCGGCCACGCGCAAGGCTGTGCTCGACCAGTTCCCCAATCTCACCGTCACCGCCAACGCGTCGCGCGATACCGGCAACAACAAGCTGCTCGGCCCCGCGATCGACCTCTCGCTCCCGCTGTGGAACCGCAATCGCGGCGGCATCGCCATCGAACGGGCGACACGCGAAGCGCTCCGGGCCGAATATGACGCGCGCATCTTCCAGACCCGCGCCGAGATCGCCGCCGCGCGCGAGGCGGTGAACATCGCCGAGAAACAGCGGCTCGCCGTGCTGGATGGTCTGCCCGCGCTCGAGCGTTTCGCCGCCGCCACGCGCCGCGCCGCGAACCGGGGCGACCTCGCGCTCGCCACCGCCGAAACGGCCGAACAGGCATATCGCGATCAACAGCTGCTCCTTGCGCAGACCGAGCAGCAGATCGCCGAGAATATGATCATGCTCGAACAATTTAGCGGTGCCCCGAGGGAGACCTGGCCATGACACGGATTTTCGCCGGGGCGCTCCTGCTCGCGCTCGCCGCCTGTTCGTCCGGATCGGACACGCAGGATAAAGCGCCCGAGCCCGCCGCTCTGGTCAAACTGGCGCAGGTCGGCAGCGGGCCGGTGGAGCAATCGGTCACCATCTACGGCGCGGCGCAGAACGATGCGACCAACCAGCGCACGTTGACGGCGCCCGCCGAGGCGATCGTCGCGCATTTCGTGGTGGCCGAGGGTGATCCCGTAAAAAAGGGTCAGTTGGTCGCGCAGCTTTCGCCGAGCCCGACCACCCGACTCGACATCGCCACCGCCAAGGCCGGTGCGCAATCGGACAAGCTCGCTTACGAGCGCGCCAAACGCCTGCGCGCCGACGGGCTGGTCAGCGACGCCGAGGTCGAGAGCGCCCGCGCCGCGGCGCAGAGCAGCGGCGCCACCGTCGCCAGCCTGTCGGGGCGCGCCGGATCGCTGTCGCTGCGCGCGCCGGTCGCCGGCTATGTTCAGACCTATCCGGTGGCCGAGGGTCAGCTCGTCGCCGCGGGCACGGCGGTGGCGACGATCGCGCAGGCCGGCGATCTGCGCGCGCGCTTCGGCATCGATCCTGCGATCGCGCGGCAACTTGCGCGCGGCGGATCGATCGATATCCAGCGCGGGCCGGGCCTGCCGCCGATCACCGCGCCGATCGTTTCCGTGGACCCGGTCGTCGATCCCGCGACACGGCTTGCCTCGCTGTTCACGCGCATTCCGGGCAGCGCGGGGATCGGTGCGGGCGAGCCGCTGCGCGCCAATGTCACGACCGAGACCAGCGGCACCGGCCCAAGCATCCCCTATGCCGCGCTGCTCAACGAGGGCGGCCAGCCCTATGTCTACACCGTCTCCGATGACGTCGCGCACCGTCAAGACGTTACGGTCGGCGCGACCGACGGATCGATGGTCGCGATCACCGGCGGCCTGCGGCCCGGCGCGATGGTGGTGGTCGCGGGCGGTACCGCGCTCGAGGACGGCATGAAGGTACGCACCAAATGACGAGCGCGCCGATGAAAGGGGCTCCGATCAAAGGGGTATTGGCCCGTCATTCCCGCTCGCTGTGGCTGGCGGTGATCCTCGTCACGCTGGCGGGCGTCGCGGCGGCGACGCGGCTGCCGGTCGGCATCTTCCCGCATATCGATTATCCGCGCGTGGTCGTGGCGGTCGATGCGGGTGACCGCGACGCGGCGCAGATGGAGGTCGAGATCACCCGCCCGATCGAGATCGCCTTGCGCGCGGTGCCGGGCGTCACCCGCATCCGATCGACCACCAGCCGCGGTTCGGCCGAGGTGTCGCTGAATTTCGACTGGGGGCGGGACATGGTCGCCGCCACGCTGGCCACGCAATCGGCGCTGGCCGCACTCTCGGCGCAATTGCCGCAGGGCACCAGCTTCGACGTGCGCCGGTCCGATCCGACCATCTTCCCCGTGCTCGGCATCGCGCTGACCTCGGACAGCCTCGATCAGGAGGCGCTGCGCCAGCTTGCCGAACTGCGCGTGCGCCCAGCGCTCACCGGCGTGCAGGGCGTTGCCGGAATCGACATTCTCGGCGGCTCCCCGCGTGAATTCGCGGTCGACGTCGATCCGGGGCGGCTCGCCGCGCTGGGCCTCAGCCTCGCCGATGTGCAGGGTGCCCTGTCCAACGCCAATGTCGTGCGCGGCGCCGGGCGGATCGAGGACCGCCACCGGCTCTATCTGGTGCTCGTCGAACGGCGCATCGCCACCATCGAGGATCTGCGCGCCACGCCGCTGAAATCGGGCAGCGGCGACGGCGCGGGCGTGGTGACATTGGGCCAGGTCGCCGATATCCACCCCTCGGCAGAACCGGTGTACACGCGGGTGACATCGGACGGTAAGCCTGCGGTGCTGGTCAATGTCCGCCAGGCGCTGAACGGCAACACCGTCGCGGTGGTCAAGGATATCGACGCGCGGCTCGTCACCGCCGGCTTGCCGCCCACGGTCAAGGTCACGCCGTTCTACGATCAGTCCGAGCTGGTCAGCGGCGCCGCCAGCGCGGTGCGCGACGCGATCCTGATCGGCGCGGTGCTGGCGGGGCTGGTGCTGTTCCTGTTTCTCCGGTCGGTGCGGATGATGCTGATCACCGGGCTGATGCTGCCTGCCGTGCTCGCCGCTGCCTGCCTGTTCCTGCTGGTCCTGGGCATGAGCTTCAACATGATGACGCTGGGCGGCATGGCCGCCGCGGTGGGCCTGGTGGTCGACGACGCCGTGGTCGTGCTCGAACATATGGCGCGGCGGCTTCAGGAAGGCGCGGAGGCGACGGCGCGGTCGATGCTGGCCTCGGCTGCCGAGATGACGCGGCCCTTGTTGGGCTCCACATGCGCCACCGTCGTCGTGTTCCTGCCGCTGGCCTTTATCAGCGGCGTGTCGGGCGGCTTCTTCAAGGCGCTGGCGATCACCATGGTCGCCGCGCTGCTGGTGTCGCTGGCCTATGCGCGGCTGGTGGTGCCGCTGCTCGCGGCGCACTGGCTGCGGCAGAAGGATGTCGAGGCGATCGGGCGCGGCGAGAAAATGACCGCGCGCCTTGGCAACTTCTATACGCGCAGCGGCGACCGCGTGTTTGCCAGGCCCGGCCTGTTCGTGGCGCTTCTGGGTCTGGGCCTCGCGCTGCTCGGCTTTGCCGCATGGTCGCATGTCCCTTCGGGCTTCATGCCCAAGATGGACGAGGGCGGGTTCGTGCTCGATTACCGTGCGCAGCCGGGCGCGGCGATCGAGGATACGGATCGGCTGCTGCGCCAGGTCGAGCAGATCATCCGGGATACGCCCGAGGTGGCGAGCTATTCGCGGCGCACCGGCGTGCAGCTCGGCGGCGGGCTGACCGAGGCCGACGAGGGCGATTATTTCGTTCGGCTGAAAGGCGGATCGCGCCGTCCGATCGAAGCGGTGATGACCGATATCGGGGACCGCGTGAGCGCTGAGGTGCCCGGACTGGAGACCGAATATATCCAGTTGATGGAGGATCTGATCGGCGATCTCACCGCCGTGCCCGAACCGATCGAGGTCAAATTATTCGGCAATGATCCCGCAGCGCTCGCCGCCGCCGCGCAAAAGATCGGCGGCGCGATCGGCAAGGTGCAGGGCGTGGCCGAGGTGGTCGATGGCCTGCGCGTCGCGGGCGATTCGATCCAGATCTCGGTCGAGCCCGGCCTCGCCGCGCAGCAGGGGCTCGACGCGGACGCCGTCGCCGCGCAGGTGCAGGCGCTGATCGGCGGCAGCGCGGACGCCAGCATGCGCATCGGCGAGCAGCTCGTCACCATCCGAGTGCGCGGACCGCAGGATCTGCGGAGCCGCATTGCCGATGTCGAAAACCTGCCGCTGATCGCCGCGGACGGCCATGCGGTGCGGCTCGCCGAAGTCGCCGCCGTCGGCATCCTTTCAGGCCAGCAGCAGCTGACGCGCGAGGATCTGGCGCCGTTCATTGCGGTCACCGCGCGGCTCGACAAACGCGATCTCGGCTCGGCGATGAAGGAAATTCGCGATGTGGTCACCAAACTCGGCCTGCCCCGTTCGATCCGCGTCGAATATGGCGGGCTTTACGCGCAGCAGCAGCAGAGTTTCGCCGATCTCGGCATGGTCTTCGCCGCCGCGATCCTGCTCATCGCGCTGCTCATCACCTTTCTGTTCGAACGGCTGGCCTGGACCCTGGCGGCCATCGCCACCGTGCTGCTGTCGGCCGCATCGGTGCTGATCGGGCTGTGGGTGACCGGTATCGAGCTCAATATTTCGGCGCTGATGGGTCTCACCATGGTGGTCGGCATGGTCAGCGAGCTGGTGATCTTCTTCCTCGCGGAGATCGACGATGCCCATGCTGCGCAGGACGCCGCCGCGCAGGACGACAATGCCGAGCGGACCGGCCTGCTCGCGCAGCTGCGCCATGCCGGGGCCAACCGCATGCGCCCGATCGTCATGTCGGCGCTGATCGCGATCCTGACGCTGAGCCCACTCGCGCTGGGCATAAGCCGCAACGCCGGGCTGCAGCAGCCGCTCGCCACCGCGATCATCTTCGGCCTGTTCGCCGCGGTGCCGCTGGTGCTGCTGTTCCTGCCCGCCGCGATCTGGCTGATGGACAATTTCCACGGCCACACCCGCGCCGATTTCGATCCCAAGCCCGGCCCTGCCGAGCCTGCCATGTCCTGACGCTGCCATGTCCTGACACCGGGCGCGTCGTTCCCCCAAAGGAAGCATCGACGCGGTAGGCGTATCAACGATATTATGCTTTAAGCGGCACTATCCGCTATTTCCGAATGACCACATACCCGTTTTTATCATCGCGGACGCACCGGTTCTCTGGCAGCGATCGACCGCCACCGCCTTGCGATCAGGACGCCTGCAGATATTGACCCAAGCCGTTCCACCCATCCGCGTAATTGCGGTTTATCGCTTCACTTCGTTCGAGGATTTGGCTTCGATCCGCGACACGCTCGATGCGGCATGTCGATCGAAGGACGTAAAGGGCACGCTGTTGCTGGCGCGCGAAGGCATCAACGGTACCATTGCCGGTAGCGACGCGGCGATCGCGGCGGTGCTTCGGCACATCCGCGCGCTGCCCGGCTGCGCGGATGTCGGCGTCAAGGAAGCGCGGGCGGCGGCAATGCCGTTTCACCGGTTGAAGGTGCGGATCAAGCGCGAGATCGTGACCATGGGCCGGCCCGACATCGATCCGGTCGGCGAGGCCGGCCGATATGTCGCGCCGGAGGACTGGAACGCGCTGGTCGACGATCCCGATGTCATCCTGATCGACACGCGCAACGATTACGAGGTGGCGATCGGCAGCTTTCACGGCGCGGTCGACCCCCGCACCAAGAGCTTTCGCGACTTTCCGGAGTGGTTCGAACGGCATCGCGGCGAACTGCAAGCGGGCGAAAACCCTCCCAGAATCGCGATGTTCTGCACCGGCGGGATACGCTGCGAAAAGGCCACCGCCTATCTCAAACGGCAGGGACTGGACGAGGTCTATCATCTGGAGGGCGGCATTCTCTCCTATCTCGAACGGATCTCGCCGGAAGCGAGCCGCTGGGAAGGCGAATGTTTCGTGTTCGACGAGCGGGTGAGCGTGGGTCACGGCCTCGAACAGGGCAGCCACGAGCTGTGCCGTGCGTGCCGTATGCCGGTCGGCGAGGCGGAGCGTAAATCCAAGCTTTACATGGCTGGGATCAGCTGCCCGGCATGCCACGACCAGCGCAGCGACGAGCAGCGCCGCGGCTATGCCGAACGCCACCGGCAGAGCACGCTGGCCGAGGCGCGCGGCGTAGCGCATGTCGGCGCGCGCCAACCGGGCAGCAACGATGACTGAGCCCGTCCTCTACAGCTTCCGCCGCTGCCCCTATGCGATGCGCGCCCGCATGGCGCTGCACGTCGGCGGGATCGCTTGCGAGCACCGCGAGGTGCGGCTGCGCGACAAGCCGGAGGCGTTGATCGCAGCTTCTTCCAAGGGAACGGTGCCGGTGCTCGTACTGCCGGACGGCAGCGTGATCGACGAGAGTATCGACATCATGCGCTGGGCGCTCGGTCGCAATGACCCCGAGCATTGGCTCGAAGGCGACGACGCCACGCTGATCGCGGCCAATGACGGTCCGTTCAAACATCATCTCGACCGCTATAAATATGCCAGCCGTCATAATAGCGATGCGGCTGAACACCGCGGCGAGGGGATGGCGATATTGGCGGCGCTCGACCGGCGCCTCGCCGCACAACCTTTTCTGTGCGGCGCGCGGCGGACGCTGACCGATATCGCGGTCATGCCGTTCGTGCGCCAGTTCGCCGCGACCGACCGCGACTGGTTCGCCGCGCAGACGCTGCCGCATCTGCAGGCATGGCTCGCGGGTCTGCTTGCGTCACCGCTGTTTCAGGCGATCATGGTCAAGCGCGAGCCATGGCGCGCCGGCGATTGAGCGACCGCATGGTCGTCCCGGTTCAGTTCGCCGCGCCGAATTGCTCGGTGCCGGGCTTTGCGGCCTGTTCGCCATCGTTTTCCGCGGCCTCCCAGCCGCCGCCGAGTGCCTTGAACAGGGCGATGCTGTATTGCCGGAGCTGCGCGTCGCTGCCCGCCAGTTGCTCGCGCGCCGACAGCAATTGCGCGGCCGCGCCCAGCGCATCGTCTTCGGGCACGAACCCGGCCGCGTAGCGCGCCTCGACCGCCC
The DNA here is from genome assembly GCF_965218915.1 of Novosphingopyxis sp. Classification (GTDB taxonomy): domain Bacteria; phylum Pseudomonadota; class Alphaproteobacteria; order Sphingomonadales; family Sphingomonadaceae; genus Novosphingopyxis. The sequence continues at coordinate 3,041,962 of NZ_OZ244708.1, forward strand.
TGGCGTTGGCCTGCGCATCGGCCACCGCCTGCGCCAGCGCGCCGTTGCGGCGGCGCTCGGTGTCGATCTGCGCCAGCGGATCCTCGACATCGCGCAGCGCGCCGAGCACGGTCTTGCGATATTCCAGATAGGCCTGATCGCGCGCCTCTTCCTGCCGGCCGACCGCCGCCTTGCGCTTGCCGAAATCGAGGATCGGGAACTGGCCCAGCGCGCTGCCGGTCAGTTGCAGGCTGTCGCCGCTGATCAGGCTGGTGAGCGCGGTCGAGATCAGCTGCGCCATGCCGGTGAGGCTGAATTTTGGATAGAGATCGGCCACCGCGACACCGATATCGGCGGTCGACGCCGCCAGATCGCGCTCGGCCGCGCGGATATCGGGACGGCGGCGCAGCAGGTCGGACGGCAGGCCCGGCGGCACCAACGGCGCGGTGACCAGCGGTGCCTCGAAGCTTTGCAATTCGGTGTCGAGCGCGGCCGGCTGCCGGCCCAATAGCAGCGCGATCGCGTGGCGGCGCACCGCCATGTCCGCGCGCACCGGCTCGATCCGTGCCTGATTGGCGGTCAGGTCATTTCGCGCGTTGATCGCTTCGATACGCGGGATCAGGCCGACGTCGGCATTGTGATCGGCGATCTGGACGATGCGTTGCTGAGCCGCGATTTCCGCCTCGATCACCTCCATCTGCTGCCGGTCGAAGCGCAGCGCGAAATAGGCCTGTGCCACTTCGCTCGCCAGCATCACCGCAGCATCGCGGCCGTTCCAGATCGCTGCCTCGGTGCGCGCCCGCGCCGCCTCGGTTCCGCGCACCGCGCCGCCGAACAGGTCGAGCTCCCAATCGGCATCGAACCCGGCCGAATAGGTGGTGATGCCGCTGCCTGGCAGCGCGAAGCCGTTGGCCGCCGAAGCGCCGCCGCCGCTCCCGCCCGATGCGCCACCGCCACCGCCACCGCCAGAAAACTGGCGGGCGATACTGGAAAATCCGGCGTTCTTGCTGAATTCGATATGGCTGACGCTGGCCTGGGCATCGATCGACGGCAGCCCCGCCCCGCGCGCGGTGATTTCCTGCAGCCGCGCCTGCCGCACGCGCGAGATGGCGATGGCGATGTCCGGATTGTCCTTCAGCGCACGTTCGATGAGGGCGGTCAGCTCGGGATCGTCATAGGCTTTCCACCATATCGCAGGATCGATCGCGTCCCCGCTCGGCGCGGGACCGGTAAAGGCGGCGGGAATATCGGCCACCGGCGCGCTGTAGTCCGGCCCGACGGTGCAAGCGGACAGCAGCAGGCTACCGATGACGAGGGTTTTGCAGCGATTGTTCAATGTCCGGCTCCCGCCGGCGCGGAGCCGGGTTTCGGTTTGCGCATGAGAAAGACCAGCGGCGACACGACCAGCACGATCGTCATCAGGAAATAGAACACGTCGATGAACGAGATCATCGCCGCCTGCCGTTGCACCTGGCTGTATAGAATAGCGATCGCGGTCTGGTCCTGCCCGCCGATCGCGCCTTGCGCCCGGTCCATCCACTGGTTGTAGTTCGGATCGAGCGGATTGAGCGTCTGCACCATCTCGGCCTGATGAAATTGCATCGAATTGGCGAGCTTGGTCTGCGATACCGAAATGCCGATCGACCCGCCGAGGTTGCGGCAGACGTTGAGCAGGCTGGAGGCCTGCGCGGTCTGCGTCTGTTTGAGCCCGATATAGGCCACCGCGTTGATCGGCACGAACAGGAAGGGCAGCGCCACTGCCTGATAGAGCCGCGCGATCGCGGCGTCGGCGAAGCTCATATCGGCGTTGAGCTGCGCCATGTTCCACAAGGCCGCGCCCTGCACGAGCAGCGCCGGAAACAGCAGCCAGCGCACGTCGACCTTGTCGCTCAGACGCCCGGCGAACGGCACCGCCGCCAGTGTCGCGAAACCGCCGAATGTCAGCGCGAGGCCGGCGTCCAGCGCGCTGTAGCCGAGCACCTGCTGCAGCATCTGCGGGATCAGCTGGGTGGTGCCGAACAGAATCACGCCGGTGATCGTCATGACCAAGAGCGTCATCGAGAAATTGCGGTTCTTCAGCAGCCGCAGATTGACCACCGGGTCCTTGTGATTGAGTTCCCAGATCACCAGCGCGATCAGCGACACCGCTGCGATCGAGGCGGTGACGGTGATCAGCGAACTGGCGAACCAGTCCTCGCGCAGACCCCGGTCGAGCGTATATTCGAAAAATCCAAGACCCAGGGCTACCAGCGCCACACCGACATAATCGATATTGAGCCCGTCCTTGAAACGTTCCGCGCGGTCCTTTTCGACCTGTTCCGGCTCATCGACGAAAATCTGCACCAGAAAAACGGCGAGAATGCCGACGGGCACGTTGATCAGGAATACCCAGTGCCAGCTGGCATATTCGACGATGTAGCCGCCCAGCGTCGGCCCCAGCACGGGTCCGACCACGACCACGATGGCGAAGGCGGCAAAGGCCATGCCGCGCTTGTCCGGCGGAAAGGTGTCGGCGAGCATCGACTGCTCGACCGGTGCCAGCCCGCCGCCGCCGATGCCCTGCAATATCCGCGCGATAACGAGCGTCGTGAGGTTCGGCGAAATACCGCAGAGAAAGGAGGCGCCGGTGAACAGCATGATCGAGAGCAGGAAATAGCGCTTCCTGCCGATCGCATCGCTGAGCCAGCCGGAGATCGGGATGACGATGGCGTTGGCGACGAGATAGCTGGTCAACACCCAGGTCGCCTGATCGGTCGATACCGACAGGCTGCCGCCGATATGATCGAGCGCGACATTGGCGATGGCGGTGTCGAGCACCTCCATGAACGTGGGGATCGAGATGATCGCGACGATCAGCCACGGGCTGTAACGCCCCGCCGCCGAGCGCGAAGGCGTCCAGCCATGACCGGCGGATGCGGCGTCTGCCATCGGCTTAGCGCACCTTTACGGTGGGCACGGCCGACATGCCCGGGCCGATCGGATATTTGCGCGGATCGGGGCCGTTCTTGACGTCGAAGACGATCCGCACCGGCACGCGCTGCACCACCTTGACATAATTGCCGGTGGCGTTCTGCGGCGGCAGCACCGCGAACGCCTGGCCCGCGCCCTGCTGGAAGCTGTCGACCTTGCCGATGAATTCGACGCCCGGAAAGGCGTCGATCACGATCGTCACCGGCTGGCCGATGCGCATCTGTTCCAGCTGCGTTTCCTTGAAATTGGCGGTGATCCACATCTCGTCGGGAATCACCGCGAGCAGCTGCGTGCCGGGCGAGACATAGGAGCCGATATTGACTTGCCGGTTGACCACCTGCCCGTCGATCGGCGCGGTGATCCGCAAATTGTTGATGTTGGTCTGCGTCGCCTTTGCCGACGCCTTGCGCGCCGCGATACCGGCTTCAGCGACATTCGCCTGCTTGCGCGCGACCTCGACGTCGGCGTCCGCGCTTTCGATCTGGCTGCGCGCCGCGGCCGCGTCGGCGGCGGTCTGGCGGGCCTCCTTGCGCGCTTCGTCGAGCTGCTGGCCGGACACGGCGTTGGGATCGAGCGCGGCAAGCTTCCGGTAGCGCGTCAGGTCCTGCTGCGCCTTGATCGCCGCGGCGAGCGGCACGCGCGCCTGCGATGCCGCCTGTCGGCGCTGCGCGATCATCGCATCGATCTGCGCCAGCGCCTGGCGATATTCCTCGTTCGCCTGCCGCACATTGGCTTCGGCCTCGTCTTGCCGGTCGACCTGGCCCGAAGGCTCGATCACCGCGAGCACGGTGCCGGCCTTGACGTGGCGGTTGTCGACATTGGCGACGCTGACCAGCGTGCCCGCTTCCTCGGCGGCGAGCCGCACGATATGCGCATCGATGAATGCGTCGTCGGTCGATTCATACTGGCGCGCATTGAGATAATAGAGCGTGCCGCCGATCGCGATCGCCGCGACGACCACGATCAGGATGATCCAGAAGATCGGCTTCTTGAATAGCGACTTTTTTTTCGGCTGGTCGTCTGCGGTATCGTCGCCGGCGTCCGCGTTCGACTCATCCGCATTCGCATCGGTATGCGCATCTGCCTGCTCTTCGCCCGACTGCTCGGCCTGTTCCTCCTCCTGCGTCTGATCGTTCTGGTCGGTCATGAAAGGTCCTTCGGGCGATTATTGGCGGCAAGGCCGTCGAGCATGGCGTCGACATTGGCGGCGAGGCAGGACTGTATCGCCGCGCGGATCTCGGCGTCGTAGTGCCGAAGGCCCAGCTGGCGCAGCAGCGAAGCCTTGGACGAGCGTGGGCTCATTGCCTGCCCCACCAGCGCGGAGGTGACGATCGCCGCGGTCCGCCGGTCGGCTCCGGTGGCGATCACCACCAGCGTCGCGAGCGTGCCGAAAATATGTTCCAAGAAGCCGTCATAGATCCGGTCGAACGCGGCGGTGGGATTCATCTGTTCGCGCAGGATGAAGCGCGAATGGTCGGCGGTGCCGTCGTCAGTCATCTTTTCGGATAGCAGCCGGAAGATCGCCTGCAGCTTCGCGCGCGCCGCCAGACAATCGCCGGGGGCGATGGTGTCGGCGCCGTCGACATGGACCGCCATGCCTTCTGCCAGCGTCTCGGCAATGCGGTCGGCAGCGGCCAAGTAAAGACCTTCCTTGCCGCCATAGTGATAGGTGATCGCGGACATCGCGCTATCCGCAGCGCCCGCGATCTGCCGCGTGCTGGCGCCTTCCAGGCCGTGATAGCCGAAGGCCGCGATCGCAACATCGAGAAGCCGGTTAGGAGTCATGGCGAAGCATATAGTTCGATCGAACGAACTTGGCAAGACATGCTAAGAATTTTGTTCTTACGAAGTGAGACTGCCGCGGCGGCGCCTGTCCATAGCAGCCTCAGGAAGCCGAAGTGACAGTGCGGGCGGCACGCGCTACGATATGTTCATCGCTATCCACTGGAAAAGGCCCCTTTATGCGTTTCGCGCTTTTGCCCCTGTTGCTCACCACCGCCGCCTGCGCCCCGACCGCACCCGGTACCCTTGCGTCCGCAAGCGTGCCGTCCGACGCGGCGAGCTATGACCTGGCCGGCCAATATGCCAAGCTGGCGCGGATCGTCATGGAGCCGGACACCAGCTTTCTGAACGCGGAACAGCGCGATGTCGTCAATCTGCTGATCCAGGCGTCCGACTTGGTGAGCGAAGTTTATCTTCGTCAGCGTTACCCGGGCAACCCCGCTTTCCGCGCGCAGATCGCCGCCAGCGACCGGCCGGACCGCGACCTGCTGCTCAAGATGTTCGACCGCAATTTCGGGCCGTGGGATTCGATCGAGGAACTGCATCCGTTTTACGGCACCACCGCGATGCCCGAGAGCGCGGGCTTCTATCCGCCGGACATGACCCGCACCGAGTTCGACGCCTATATCGCCGCGCATCCCGAGCAGAAGGCCATCCTCACCAGCCCTTACACCGTCGTTCGCCGCGACGGCGACGCGCTGAAGGCGGTGCCCTATTCGGTGGAATATGCCCAGTGGCTGCGGCCCGCCGCTAAATTGCTAGAACAGGCCGCGGCGCGCACCAGCAATCCGAGCCTGAAGAATTTCCTGTCGCTGCGCGCCAAGGCGTTCCTGTCGGACGACTATTACGAGAGCGAACTGGCCTGGATGGACCTGACCGGCACGCCGATCGAAGTCGCGATCGGCCCTTATGAGGTCTATACCGACGGGCTTTACGGCGCGAAGACGGCGTTCGAAAGCTTCGTTACGTTGAAGGACCCCGTGGAGTCCGCCGCGCTGGACAAGTACAAGCATTATCTGCGCGACATGGAAGCCAATCTGCCGATTCCCGACAGCGAGAAGAATTTCCAGCGCGGCTTCGAAAGCCCGATCGCGGTGGCCGAGCAGGTGCATGGCGGCGGCGACAATGTGCCCGGCGTGCAGACCATCGCGTTCAACCTTCCGAACGACGAGCGGGTGCGCGAAGCCAAGGGCGCCAAGAAGGTGATCCTGTCCAACGTACTCGGCGCGAAATATGATCGCATCCTGAAGCCGATGGCGACGCTGGTGCTGAAGCCCGATCAGGCCGGGCTGGTCGCGAAGAAATATATGCAGCTCCACACGCTGTTTCACGAGCTGTCGCACAGCCTGGGACCGGGCACGATCATCGTTGCCGGCAAGGAGACCACGGTGAACGAGCAGCTGCGCGACCAATATTCGGCGCTGGAGGAATCCAAGGCCGATGTCATGGGCATCTGGAACATTCTGCTGATGATGCAGAAGGGCGAACTGCCGGTGGCGGAGAAGCCGCAATTGTTCGCCAACTTCATGACCGGCATTTTTCGCTCGGTGCGCTTCGGCACGCAGGAGGCGCATGGCAAGGGCGCGGCGCTGCAATATGGCTATCTGAAAAACAAGGGCGCGTTCCGCTGGGACGATGCGGCGAAGCGCTATGTGATCGACGATGCCAAGATGGAGAACGGCATCCGCGATCTGCTGCACGACCAGCTGATGCTGCAGGCGCGCGGCGATTATGAGGGGACGAAGGCGTTCTTCGGCCAATGGGCTAAGCTAGATGCGAATGCCGAAGCGGTGATCGCGAAAATGAGCGACATCCCGGTCGATATCGAACCGGTCTATCCGGACACAATTTGAGGCGGCCGCATGGCGGCCGCCCCATCATTATATCAACGTCTAAAAAAACCTTATGGACTCAGCGCGTTTATTTGCCGCTGGCGACATTGAGGGTGCGGCGACCCTCGAGCCGGTCGAGCGCGTAAATCGCGGCGCGGCGGCTGTCGACCACGCGGCCATCGGCCAGGATCAGATCGAAATGCTGCTGCGCCGCGACCGCGCGCTGCAACGTCGCCTTGGCCGCTTCCATCCGACCGACGCGGGCATAGGCGTTGCCGAGATTGATCAGGCGCGCCGGATCATCAGGCAGTTCCGCCGAAGCACGTTCGAGCTGCTCGATCGCGGCATCATTCTGGCCGGATTGCATCGCGGCAAAGCCGAGCTGTCCCTGCTCATAATTGATTTCCTGCGGATCGGCGGGCGCTTCAGTCGATGCCGGCTGGACCGTCGCGGCGGCACCGGCGAGCAAAAGGGACAAAAACATGACACTCTCCTATCAGATTTATGACAGTAAAGTGACATATTGCCGTTTTATATGCAATGATTTTGTAATATAGATGTCATTTAATATCTATGCGTTTGATTTCTAACGCAAAGGTTCGCCACAAACCGTGCCCTGGACGAAATCACAGTTCAGCATTTTGAAAATGGCTTGGTGCGCATGGAAGCTTCCGACCATAACAGTCAGGCGGCGGCGATGCGCCGTTCTTCGGCTTCGGCTTCGCGAGTCTTGCGCTCGATCGCCGTGCGTTCGGCACGGTCGGCCATAGCGCGCCACGCCTTTTCGCTGCGCAGCGCACGGGTGCGCACATTGTCGAGGCTGGTGGATGCGGCCAGCGCCGCATCAGCCTCGGCCCGTTCAAGGAAAAACTTCGCTTCTTTTTGCATTGCTTCGCTCTCGAACGGGCCTCGGTTAACTAGTCAGCTTGGAATCCCTGCGGGATTTAGGCGGACTGCAGGTTGACGGCGGACTTCTTGCCGTTGCGCCCCTGCTCGATTTCGTAGGTCACGCGCTGTTCTTTCTGCAGCGTGTCCATGCCAGCCGCCTGGACGGCGCTGATGTGGACGAAACTGTCCTCGCCGCCGTCCTCGGGCTGGATGAAGCCGTAGCCCTTATCCGAATTGAAAAATTTCACTGTGCCAGTAGGCATAACCGTTTCCTTTCTTGCAGAAACTTAAGTGTGGCCGACGCCGCACGCGTTGCGACGCCTCATTCGCCGGAAGTCGATTCTGGAAGGAAAACAGTGTAACGGCATATGCTTGCGCACGGGCCAAGACGCCAAGTTCCGTCGGTGGGCGACGATAGCCGGAATCATATAGCATCAAATGGAGAAGTTGGGAAGCGCGGAGCGATCTGCCATGGTAGGCCCCTCATCGAAAACAGGGAGGTTGATCATGCGCTATGGGTTTCTGGCGATTGGCGCGGCGGCGATGCTGCAGCTGGCGGGCTGCGGCGGCGCGCCGGACGGGGCCGAGGCGGAAGCTACCGGCCCGCAAGCCGCGTTCATGACCACGCTGCAGGGCAAATGCGGCCGGGCGTTTCGCGGCAAGATGGTGGCGGGCGATAATGAAGAGCTTGCCGACAAGGAACTGGTGCTGGCGATCGCGCCTTGCGAGCCCGGCGGCGATGTGACGATGGCGCTTCACGCCAATATCGGTCCGCTGCAGGTCAGCAGCGACCAGGAGATCTGGGATCGCTCGCGCAGCATAACGCTCTCGCAAAGCGGCGATGCGCTGATGCTGACTCTGGGCGATCACCAGCAGGATGGCAGCGCCGGACCGATGCAGGGCTTCAAGGCGGCCGCTGCGGGCAGCGGAAGCGATACGCGCCAGAGCTTTGCCCTGCCCGGCGCCAAGCAGCCGTTAGTCATCGACGCGGCCACAGCTGTGATCTCGCTGCAGATTCCGACGATCGGAGCGGCCAAGGGATTTGGCGCCGAATTCGGATCGAGCGACCGCGTGGCGATGCCGCCGCCGGCCTGGCGCCAGACCGGCGGTTGATACGCCGCAGCCAATGAAGTGCGCCGGCCGGTGAAATGGCCAGGCGATAGGTAGGGGGCGCCGCGGCGCCCCCGTTCCGTCTTACTTGATGTGCTTGGAAATCGCCGCGGTCATCTTGAACATCGAGATGCGCTCGGTGCCGATGACCTTGCCGAGCATCGCGTCGGGCTCGATCTGACGCTTGTCGTCCTTGGCCTGCAGGTCGTGCTTCTTGATATAGTCCCACACCTTGCTGGTGACGGATGCGCGCGTCAGCGGCCCCGCACCGGTGATCGCCTGAAGCTCGGGCGTCACGGTGACCTCGCGCTGGAGCGCATTGGATTTTCCGGGTTTACTGTCGGCCATGCTGCGCTTTTCCTTCTATGTCTGTTCATGGGTCGCCGCGCCTGCTGGCGCGAAATCCCCCTCCTTCTTGCGGAGGAATAGTCAGCGTTGACGCCTTTGGCGTGAAAATCAAGGCCCGCGAGCGCAAACCACGCTCAGGCGGACCGGTCCGGCGTCGCGTCGAGACCATGTTCGGGCGCGTAGCGCGCGCGCAGCCAGTGGCCGATCGCCCACCAGCCCACCGCCCACAGGGCCCCGAACGCCCACCCCGCCAGCACGTCGCTCGGCCAGTGCACGCCGAGATAGACGCGGCTCGCGCCGATCGCGAGCACCAGCAGCGCGGCCGCGGCGAGCAGATAGACGCGCTCGGCGCGCCGCTCGACGATCTGTACCAGCACCAGCGCCAGCGTGAGATAGACCGCCGCGCTGTTGGCCGAATGGCCGCTGGGAAAGCTCGCCGAGCCGACCTCGACGAGATGATCGATCACTTCGGGCCGCTGCCGCCCGAACACCTGCTTGGCGACGCTCACCGCCGCCGGGCCAGTGATGCCGCCGGCGAGCACCAGCAGCGCGGTGAGGACGTGCCGCTGGAGCAGCAGGAAGCCCGCGCCCAGCGCCACCACCAGCGTCAGGATCGTCCCGCCGCCGAGCGCGGTGACGTCGAGCATCGCCTGCTTCAGGAAGGCCGGACCCTCTGGCACGCCCAACGCGCCGGGTTCGCGCATCGTCAGCAATACCGCCTTGTCAAAAGCGAACTGCGCGCCGTCTTCGATGCGGTCGCCGACGATCGTGACCAGCAGCAGCGCGGCCGCGAGCGCAGCGAGGCCGATCGCCAGCCAAGGCGCGCGGCGCGGCAGCGGGGCGGCCGCATCGCTCACCGGAAATTGCAGCTCACACCGGCCCATAAATGGGTGACCTGCGCGCCTTTTCCGGGGCCGTCCAGCAGGCCGGACAGCGCGCCCGCCGTAAATTCGGTGCCGAGCGTGCTCTCGAAAATCCGCGCGTCATAGGCCGCTTCCAGCGCGGCGCGCAGGCTGCCGATGGCGAGGCCGCTCATCGTCGAGAGCTCCGGCTTCCGGCCGCGCCCGCCCAGCGCCCAGCCCCGAAAGGCGCGGTCCTGGAAATAGAGCCGCAGTCCGTCCGGCCATTCGGCGAAGTCGAGCGGCCCCGCCCCGCATTCCGCCTGGCGCCCGGTCTCCGGCGCGCTGCGATCGGCCAGCGCCGCGAGTACCGCCGCGCGCGGCGTGCCGAAAACGAGCGGCCGCGCCGATCCGCGCTCGGGATCGACCAGCCGCAAACCGTCCCCGTCGATGGCCAGCACAGGCGTCCCGCTCCGCGCGGCGGTGACGGAGGCCTCCGGCTCCGGCGTTTCCCCGCCGGCCGGGACCGCGGCGGTGAAATCCTTGGCAACAGGATCGCCCGTTTCGACCGGCTCCTCCCGCGCGCAGGCGGACAGCAAGGCGAGAGCAGCGAGCAAGGCGCACATCCGGTTCCCGGCCGTGGCTGCCGGATCGGTTCGATATATTGGTCGTGTCATATGGTTTCCCAATATTTGCCTTCTGTTCCCCGCCCCCACCCCCGCTCGCGGGAGAGGAGCGAGACTTGTCGAGCGAAGCGAGCTAGTCGCAGCGGTGAGGGCGATTGCGCAGCGCCGACCCAGCGACGGCACTCCGCGCACCCACCCGCTACAACTCCCCCCGGGCGGGATAAGGACTCTATATCCTTGCCCCGAAGCGCCCGCCGGGCGATGGCGGAATCATGCCGCGCGCCGCGCCCACCACCCCCGAATCCCGCGCCCCCGAATCCCGCACACGCGCCGCCGCGCGCTGGCTGCTTGCGCTCGCCTATCTGGCCGCGGGGGTGCTGCACCTCGCCCGCCCCGCGCCGTTCATCGGCATCACGCCGGATTGGGTCCCCGCGCCCGCCACGGTGATCGCGCTGACCGGGATTGCCGAAATCCTCGGCGCGATCGGCATGTTGCAGCCCCGCTCCCGCCCGTTGCGGCGCGCCGCGGGGATCGCCCTCGCGCTCTACGCCGTCTGCGTGTTTCCGGCGAATATCAACCATATGATCCTCGACATGGATGCCGCGCATCCCCGGCTCGGCTGGGGCTATCATGTGCCGCGCATGTTCGCACAACCGCTGCTCGTCTGGCTCGCGCTGTGGACGGGCGGCGCGACCGACTGGCCGTTCGGACGGCGGCGCGGGTCCTGATCCCGGCCTGGCGGACCCATTTCATTCCCGCCGCTCATAGGGCGTGAAGGAACTGAGCGGACAGCGCGGACCGGCCACGCCGTCCAGCCCCCAGTCGCGCGGCTCCACCGTGTCGAGCCGGCACAGGCGGCCGCCGAAACGGCGCACGATCAGCGTGTCGTACGGTTCTAGCCCGGGGCAGGCGGCACGCAGCCGGTTGACGTAGATCGTCGATCCGTTGGTATAGCTCAGCGTGCGCGCGTCGACCGCCACCAGATTGCGGACGCCGAGCGTGTCGATACAGTCCACCGGCGCACCGGCGGTGCGGTCCGCCAGCTCCTCGGCGAGCGCCGCGGCTTCGCTCTGCCGCGCGCCGGGGCCGCCCTGCGCGGCGCAGGCGGCGAGCGCCAGGGGGAGCAGCAACGGCGGCGAGAGCGAGGCGAGACGGTTCATCGCGAATATCCTTTGGCGTGCCGACCCCAATTCCCTGCGAGGGGGCCCGCTTATCATATCGCCGGCGGAGACAGATGGCAAAGGACCTTGACCGGGCACCGGGCGGAACCGTTCCATCACCAGCCCTCGCTTCCCGGCGCGCCCTTGACCGGCCCCTTGATCCGACCCGTCACCCAGCCGCCATAGACGCCGCCCGGCTGCGGACGCGCCCGCTCCCACCGCCCCCCACCCGAGCACCCCTCGTCCACCCGGATGAAACAGGCGAGCCTGGCCGGATAGAAAGCGAACCAGCTGGCGATGGCGGCATAGCCCTCCGCCAGATCGTCGAACGGATCGGGATAGGTCCAGGCCGCGTCGGCGATGCGCTCGCCGCTCGGCAACAGCAGATCATGGCCGGCCGCCGCGCCCTTCCATTCGCATACCGACCAGTCGCCGTTCGCCGACAGCCAATCGGTTCGCACATCCTCGGGCGGCAGATAGGGCACCGGCGCGCCCGCCGTCTCCTTCACCTCCAGCGCGCGGGTGGTCTCGGCGACGAGAAGCTTTCCGCACATCACCCGGACGGCGCCCGGCGCGGGCGCGACGATCGGCGGGCGCGGATAGTCCCATACCGATTCCTCTCCCGGCCCCGCCGGTTGGACGCCCGGCGGCCGGAACGCCGGATCCCAGGACACGCGATGCGGTTTCACCCGGGCGAGCAGCGACGCCTTGTCGGGCGGCGGCATGGAATCTGTCATCGCATTGTTCCCTTTTATGCGGCCCGGCGCAATTGCCAGTGCCGCCGGAGGTACAGGGAGGCGCATCATCATAGCCTTGACCGATCGCTGGCGCTGGCGCGCCACCGCACCCTCATCCAACTCCGTCTAGCTCCTTCGAAGCAAGACCGAATTCTTCTCCTGCCCGGGCGGGAAAGGGTAACAGCTCTTCTTCCGCGAGCGGGAGAGGATTGTCTTCCGCGAGCGGGAGAGGATTGGTTTCAGAACACCCACTAGTCGGCGAGCAGCACGCGCGGCCCCGGCCCGCGTTTCGCCCATGCGTCGTTCTTGTTGTAGAGCGCGCATTTCCTGAGCGACAGGCAGCCGCAGCCGATGCAGCCGGTCAGGTCGGCGCGCAGCTTCTCCAGCGCCGCGATCCGCTCGTCGAGCACCGCGGCGATCCGTTTGCTGCTGCGCTCCCAGTCCTTTTGCGTGGGCGCGCGGTCCCCGGGCAGCTTGGCGAGTTCGGCCGCGATCTCTTCGATCGTCAGCCCCAGCCGCTGCGCGATCAGCACAAAGCCGAGCCGGCGGATGTCCGCGCGAAGGAAGCGCCGTTGATTGCCGGCGTTGCGCATCGGATGGACCAGCCCGCGCTCCTCGTAGAAGCGGATCGCGGAGACCGACAACCCGGTGCGCCGCGCCAGATCGCCGATCGTGAGAAGATCGCTCGCCCTCATCGATTTTTCCCCCTGCTTTTTTCGACGCCGAAATAGCTTGACCTCAACTTAGCTTGAGGTGGCAGATGGATGCAAGCGGCATCGCGATGGGCGCTGCCGACAATATGGGAGACATGCTATGGAAACCGCATCGGACAGAGTGTGGGACGGGCTGGCTGGCAACGGGCGGCACCCCGCAACGGCGCGGGGGATGCCCGAGAACCGCTCGCGGCGCAGCGCGGCCGCGTCCGATGCCGAGCTGCTGGCGCGCCTGATGAGCCTGAAGGCCTGAGCGGCGCCATGAAACTCAATCAGGTTACTGTGGGATGCAGCGACTATGCGGCATCGGTCGACTTTTACCGTGCGCTCGGCTTGGCCCAGATCGTCGATGCACCGCCGCGCTACGCGCGTTTCGAAACCTCGTCGGGCGAAACGTTCTCGATTCACCAAGTCGAAGCCGTCGCGGTAGGATCGACGACCATCTACTTCGAATGCAACGATCTCGACGGGAAAATCGCGCAATTGCGCGCCATCGGCATCGTCATGGACAGCGGCCCGCGTGATGAGCGCTGGGGCTGGCGCGAGGCGCGGCTGCGCGATCCGGGCGGCAACGTCATCTGCCTCTATCGTGCCGGCGAATATCGCCGCTTCCCGCCCTGGCGCACCGTCGCCGCCCCAGATTTCCGAGCAAAACAATCATGAGCAAGGCCATTATCGAACATGTCAACATCACCGTCTCCGACCCGGAGGAGGCCGCCGCAAAGCTCGGCGCGATCTTCGGGTGGGATATCCGCTGGCGGGGCCCCGCGCTGGGGGGCGGGCGCACCGTCCATCTCGGCAGCGCGGAGCATTATCTGGCGCTCTACACCGGCCCGCACGGCCAGCATGTGGGCGTGGCCTATCCCAAGGGCGAACCGCTGCAGCATATCGGAATCGCGGTGGACGATCTGGCGGCGGTCGAAGCGCGCGTCGCGGCGGCGGGTTACGAGCCGATCAACCATGGCGATTACGAACCCGGCCGGCGCTTCTATTTCCTCGGCCCGGACGGGATCGAGTTCGAGGTGGTGAGTTATGCCGGCGGATGATGATGTCTTGATTTTGGAATCTCATCTCTTCGTCATTGCGAGGAGGCCCAGATTTATCTGGGGCGACGCGGCAATCCAGAGCCGGTGCAGCGCTGCAATGGCCCTGAATTGCTTCGGCCTGCGGCCTCGCAATGACGAAATTGGAAATGCGCATCTTTGCAAGAGCGATGAGGAAAGTCTCTCAAACCGGCTCGTTGCCGATGGCCGCCGCCCGCTCCCGTTCCGCCCGGCTCTGCTTCACCGCCGCGGTTTTCAGCTGGCCGCAGGCGGCGTCGATGTCGCGACCGCGCGGGGTGCGGATCGGGGCGCTGATCCCGGCTTCGAAGACGATGTTCGAGAATTTGCGGATGCGGTCAGGGGCCGAACATTCATAGGGCGCGCCGTCCCACGGGTTGAACGGGATCAGATTGACCTTGGCGGGTAGGCGATATTGTTTGAGCAGCCGCACCAGCTCGCGCGCGTCGTCGTCGCTGTCATTCTTGTCTTTCAGCATCACATATTCGAACGTGATCCGCCGCGAATTGCTGGCGCCGCCATAATCGGCGCAGGCCTGCAACAGTTCCTCAATGCCATATTTGCGGTTGATCGGCACGATCTCGTCGCGCACTTCCTTTGTCACGGCGTGCAGTGAGACCGCGAGATTGACGCCGATCTCCGCGCCGCAGCGCGCCATCATCGGCACCACGCCGCTGGTCGACAGCGTGATCCGGCGCTTCGACAGCGCCAGCCCCGCGCTGTCCATCACCACCTTCAGCGCATCGCGGACGGACTCGAAATTATACAGCGGCTCGCCCATGCCCATCATCACGATATTGGTGAGCATCCGCCCGTCCGCGGTATAGGCGACGGCGTCTTCATTTTCTCCCACGTCCATATTGCCACGCGGCCATTCGCCCAGCGCGTCGCGCGCCAGCATCACCTGCCCAACGATCTCGCCCGGCGTCAGGTTGCGCACCAGCCGCATCGTGCCGGTATGGCAAAAGGTGCAATTCAGCGTGCAGCCGACCTGGCTGGAAACGCATAAAGTCCCCCGGTCCGCATCGGGGATGAACACCATTTCGTAATCCTGCCCATCGTCCGACCGCAGCAGCCATTTGCGCGTGCCGTCCTCGCTCACCTGCGCCTCGACCACCGTGGGCCGGCCGATGACGAAGCGGTCGGCGAGCCACGGGCGCATGGTCTTGGCGATGTCGGTCATCGCGTCGAACCCGGTGACGCCGCGATGGTAGATCCAGTGGAACAGCTGTTTCGCGCGCAATTTCGCGGCCTTGGCATCGAGCCCGGCTTCGGCAAGCAGCGCGCGGATTTGCGGCGTGGACAGCCCCATCAGGTCGAGCCTGCCATCGGCGCGCGGCGTGATCGCCCGCGGCACGGGCACGGGATCGAAATGCCCCGCGATGGGCATGGAGGTGATCATAGTGTCGGCCATAAGGAGAGATATAGGAATTTACGGTGCGATTGGAAAGCAATGGCGCTCGGATATGACGCGTCCTTCGACAGGCTCAGGACTACGGATTTGGTTGTGCCCCATTTAATACCGCAAGCCCTGAGCCTGTCGAAGGGCGTTTGCCAATTTGCCTACCGCGCCAGACACCCCAGCCGCGCGGCGTCGATGGCGCTGGGTCCGCCTTCCAGCGCATAGGCATCGACGATCGGTTGCCCGCGCGCGTCGGTGCCCTCGATGCTCATCGCATTGGCCATACGGACCGCGGCGAGGATCGCGCGGTCGGTCGCCGCGTCGGCCGCCACGGCGTTCCGGTCGGTACCGGTCAGCGCGAACCGCCGCCCGCCGAGCGTGACGGTCAGGCTGCTGCCGGCGCGGCGCGCGCGGCCGAGCCGGGCATAGAAGCGCATGTCTCCGCCGCGATAACCGAAACCGGCATAGGCGCGCGCCGCCTCTCGCCCCGCCACCCGTACGGGCCGCGCGATCGCGTAGCATTGCCCGCCCGACCGGAACGCGCCCCAGCCCTCGAAGATGCCGATCGCCTGCGCCGCCGCGGCGGGCGCGGCCAGCAGCAGCGCGGCGCAACAAAGGGCAGGGCGGAGCCTCATCCCTTCTCGCCCTCGCCGCCGCCCAGCACGATCACCTCTTCCACTCCGTCCCGGATCGCCACCATGCTGCCCTGCGGCAGACCGGGCGCGATCGGCGCGCCGAAACCGTCCAAGTCGGGCAGGCCGCACAGCAGCCCGCGCAGCACGCGGCTGGTCATGCCATGGCTGACGATCAGCATGTCGCGCGCAAACCCCTGCTCGGCGATCCAGCCGCGCAGCCGCACGGCGATAGCGGTATAGCTTTCGGCATCCTCGGGCAGGCGCATGAACAGCCGGTGCTCGGCATGGATCACCGGCCCGTCCGCCATCAAATCCCTGTAATAAACCCCGCCCCAGCCGCCGACATCGATCTCGTTCAGCCGCGCGTCGCTGATCGCTTCCTGCCAATCGCAGCCGATCGCTTCGGCAATCAGCGCCAACGTCTGTAGCGCGCGGCCCGTGTCCGACGCCGTCAGATCGAGCGGAGCGCTCCATCCACCGAGATAATGCGCCAGCCCTTCGCCCATCGCCAATGCTTGCCGGAAACCCGCAACCGTCAGCGGCGTATGGAGACTGGTTCCCTGCAGACGCCCGGCGGCGTTGAACACCGTTTCCCCATGACGGGCGACGAACAGCCTTTTTCCATTACTATTCAAAAACTTCTCCCCCGCTTTGTGATAGTTTTGCCACAGTGTTTGGTTATGTTAGGTTCATGAAACAATAGAATAAATCCGCCGTTCAGCTGGGGCGCGTCAAACAAACGACGCAGTTACCAACGGAGTATCACAATGCGTAAATTCTATCTCCCCCTTCTCGCCGCCGGTTCGGCCATCGCGGTGCCGGCCATGGCGCAGAGCGCCGCGACCGACGGCCCGTTCACCGGCCCACGCGTCGAACTGACCACCGGCTATGATTCGCTCACGGCGGGCAGCGACGTCGATAGCAACAACGACAATAACGACCAGTCGATCGACGGCCTGCTCTACGGCGCGGGCGTCGGTTACGACTTCAACGTCGGCGGCGCCGTGCTCGGCGTAGAGGGCGAATATACCGACAGCACCGCCAAGGTCGAGATCGACAATGGCGACGTCGAGAATTTCGGCTTCGGCCGGGTCGACGCGGGCCGCGACCTCTATGTCGGCGTGCGCGCCGGCGTGCTGGTGGGGCCGCAGACTCTGATCTACGCCAAGGGCGGTTACACCAACGCCCGTCTGAACCTGCTCGCGCGCAATGGCGAGGACGAACTGCGGGCGAATTACGAGCTCGACGGCTTCCGCATCGGCGCGGGCGCGGAACGCGCGTTCACCGACAAGGTGTTCGGCAAGCTCGAATATCGCTATTCGAACTACAGCTCGGCCAATTTCGGCGCGGACGACACCACCTTCGCCGATGACATCAGGATCGACACCGATCGCCATCAGGTCGCGGTGAGCCTCGGCTACCGCTTCTGATCCCCGATCGATCCGAGCTTATCCACGCGTTTCGGCGCGGGAACGGAGGCCGGGGCGCTTGCCCCGGCCTTTTTTCGTGGTAGGACGGCGCACCGCCGGTTCCGGGACTCGCTTCCGACGGCGCTGACGTGATATTGGGGGAAGAGAAGAGGTCCATGAAAGCCACGATCGAGCGCGCCAGCCTGCTGAAGAGCCTGGGCCATGTCCAGTCGGTGGTCGAGCGCCGCAACACCATCCCGATCCTGTCCAACGTGCTCATCGAGGCGCAGGCCGGCGGCGGACTGAAGCTGATGGCCACCGATCTCGACCTGCAGATCGTCGAGACCGCCGAGGCCGAGGTGGAGACGCCCGGCGTCACCACCGTCAGCGCGCACACCCTGTTCGACATCGCCCGCAAGCTGCCCGAGGGCAGCCAGGTGCAGTTCAACGCCGCCGACGGCCGCGTGCAGGTCAACGCCGGCCGCGCGCGCTTCTCGCTCGCCACCCTGCCGCGCGACGACTTCCCGGTGATCGCCGAGGGCGAGCTGCCGACCAGCTTCGAGCTGAGCGCCGCGGACCTCGTGGCCATCATCGACAAGACGCGATTCGCCATCTCGACCGAAGAGACGCGCTACTATCTGAACGGCATCTTCCTCCACGTCGCCGAGGACGGCGAGCCGGTGCTGAAGGCCGCGGCGACCGACGGCCACCGCCTGGCCCGCGTCACCCTCCCCCGCCCCGACGGCGCGGAGGGCATGCCCGACGTGATCGTGCCGCGCAAATGCGTCGGCGAGCTCCGGAAACTGCTCGACGAGAACGGCGAGACCCGCGTACAGATCGACCTCAGCGCGTCCAAGATCCGCTTCACGCTCGGCAACGCGGTCCTCACCAGCAAGCTCATCGACGGCACGTTCCCCGATTACAACCGCGTGATCCCCACCGGCAACGACAAGCTCCTGAAGATCGACCCCAAAAGCTTCGCCGAGGGCGTCGACCGCGTGGCGACCATCGCCACCGAGAAGACCCGCGCGGTCAAGATGGCGCTGGGCCAGGACAAGGTGACGCTGTCGGTCACCAGCCCGGAGAACGGCACCGCGGCCGAGGAAGTGCCTGGATCGTACGGGTCGGACGAGTTCGAGATCGGCTTCAACGCGCGCTACCTGCTCGACATCCTGGGCGAGATCGAGGGCGACACCGTCGAGCTGCATCTGGCCGACGCCAGCGCCCCCACCCTGATCCGCGAAGGCGACAAGGCGCGGGCGCTGTACGTGCTGATGCCGATGCGCGTTTAGCGCGCGGAGACAGAGAATCGCGTGTAGCGCGCCGACCGATAACGCCGCGTCTGACGGCGGTTAGAGCATGACGAGACAAGGCAGGTTCAGCCTGTTCCGCCATAGCTCCTCGCTCCAGCCCGGCCGTTCGGAAATTCGCAAAGGGCCGCATACGTCCCCCCCTCCTTCGGGCTCGCCCAATGGCCCCGCCCGATTCCGGTCGCGCGCGCCAGGGTCACACGGGTCACACTGTCCAGGGAGAGAAATTGCATGGCACATTCGGGCGTTCGAATCCGCCCCGTCGTTGCGAGGCGGCCCGGATCTATCCGGGGCGACGAAGCCTGTCCCGAGCGACTGCTGCAAGCAGGCAGCCGAAGGGCAATCCCGGCCGGACACCGCGCCGCGATAACCCGGGATTGCCACACTCCGCGCTTCGCCCTCCGCTCGCAATGACGAAAGTTGCGGTCCGAGCGCAGACGCGCGTCCGAGGCGGAGGACAGAAACGGGTAAACCGCACGGATGAGATGTGGTTGGTTCATGGAGCGGTGTATAACCCGTCTGGTACCTTGTAGGACAGTCCTAAATCCTCCCTGGAACGGGGAGGTGGCGCGCTGCCAAAGGCAGCGTGACGGAGGGGCCGACGCGCGGCGGTAGCAATCTAGCGCTGCTTACCCCTCCACCATTCAGCTTCGCTGAACGGCCCCCCCGCTGCGCGCGGGAAGGATTTATAAGCAAGCGTTTAGTCTTTTGGCGCGAAGCGGGGGATCTGGTAATGGGGGCGCAGCCAGCGGATATGGCCGTTCGCCTCTTCCGCCGCGCGTGCCGCGTTGAGCGCCACCAGCCTGGCGACGATTTCGGATGGGCCGAGCGTGCCCGCTGTCCCGTCCTTCGGCCACTCCTCGCCCCAGCCATAGGCATCGGCCACGGCGGCATCGAGCTGCTGGTGCAAGCGATCGACGATCCCCGCCCGCGCCTTGACCGCCCGCCGCTCGTCCTTCTCGCTCATCGGATCGCCCCCCGATGCTTGGGCGCGCAGCTTTTCGCGCAGATTGTACAGCTCGGTCATGGTCAACCGGTCGGTTTCGGCGATGGCGAGCTTGCGCGTTTCGTCCAGTTCCTCGGCGAGGTCGGCGATGATGCTGCGCTGCTCGTCGGTGGCATCGGGGAAGGGGAAGGGATCGAAGACCTTTGATTTTACGTAGACCGAATCGTTTCCCACACCGAGCCAACCACCGGCTGCTAGTGCCCAACGAACGTGGATAGCAGACTGTAAAACACCCAAAATGTATGCGGTATCCGAGGCAACGATTACTACCTTATCATCGCAAACAACATCATGATTTATAAATTGAAACACTCGGTGCTTAGCAGTATCGGAAGTGCCGATGTATCTGGATATATTCGCCTGAGCTACCCTAAGTTCAGGTCTTGGTTTTCCAAAAACCCACCAGTATTCAAAATACGCTAAAGCATCGGCTGTTGGGGATTTTTCCACTTGTTTTCGGCGAGCTTCCCTAACTGTATTTAAAAGATGCTGATATGCCTCAGGAAACTTCTCCCGAACCCGTTTCTCGGTTTGTCCATAGAAATCTAGAACAAGCTTTCCTTCTACTTCTCTCGGAGTTCTTCCATTTATATCTTTTCCATTCCTATAGGGTCGCACAAAACGTTTTAAGTCTTCTCGGGTTTGTAATCCAAATTGCTGGGCTTGGTCACGGGTTACAGAAAATCCTTGCCCATGAAGCTTAACGCCATCATGACATATCCCAATATTCGAAAGGAGTTTTTCGGCGGCTGACACATCAGCGCCCGTCGTCAGATTGGCGTTGATCCGTCCCTCCACACTCGCCAACACAATTTCCGGCTCGTCGCTGTCAAGCTTGGCCTCCGATGTCACCTCGGCCAGTTCGCCTTCATGCGCGCCGCGCCGCGCCACCGTCATGGCGATGCGCACGGCGGCGGCGTCCCTGGTCGCCTTGGTCCAGGGATGGTCGGGAATGGCGAGGATGAGGGAAAGAAAGTCCTCCCCGCGCGCAGCGGGGGGAGGGGGACCAGCTTTGCTGGGGGAGGGGTTTACTTCGCTAGCGTTCGCGCCAGCTACCCCTCCACCAGCCTGCGGCTGGTCCCCCTCCCCATCTGACGATGGGGAGGATAGATAGTTCGCGATGACGCGGCGGCTGAATTCCTGCGTGATCGAATTGGTGGTGACGAAGCCGAAGCGCAGCAGCGAGCTGCCGGACGCGGTCAGGATATGCGCCGCGCGGTCCCACCATTGCATGACGAAATCGGCCGATTTGGGAACAAGCGGATTAGCTTTCCAAAGAGCCTCGGCATAATCCGAGCCCAGCCTGGCGCGCAAATCCTTGCCGCCGATGAAAGGCGGGTTGCCGACGATGAACTCCGCTGGCGGCCAAACGGGTGTCCTCGGGTTTGCGAAATCCGGCTCGCCGGTTTCGGTCTGCGCCAGCACCGCATCATAGCCGCCATGCTGGCCACGGTTGATATTGGCCGATCGTTCCAGCACCGGATCGGGAATGCTTTCGGGGTCGTCGCGCAGCCGGTTGCGCAGCCAGCCGATCCACAGCACCAGTTCGGCGATCTTGGCCGCGCGCGGGTTCTTTTCCAGCCCATGAAACTGCTGCGGGCCGATGCGCGGTTTCGCCGTGCCGCCCAGCGTCTCGATCCGCTCGATCACGCGCGCTTCGAGCGCCTGCATCAGCTCCATCGCGACATACAGGAAATTGCCGGTGCCGCAGGCCGGATCGAGCACGCGCACGGCGGCAAGGCGCGTGTGGAAGGCGGCGGCGAGGTTCAGCGCGACTTGGTCCCCCTCCCCTTTAGGGGAGCGAGCGGGGCTGCCGGACTGTCCCCCGGACAGTCCGGACGGGCGCCCCGCTGGGGTGGGGGCTCTCGATTTAGCGGAGTCTCTGGCGATATCCCCCACCCCCGGCCCCTCCCCTGAAGGGGAGGGGGGAAGAAGCATCTCGCCGATACGTTCCTCGATCGCTTCCCATTCAGCGTTCAGCACATCCATGATCGTGGCGCGCACCAGCAGTTCGACATAGGCGCGCGGCGTGTAATGCGCGCCGAGCTTCGATCGCTCCTCCGCGCTCAGCGCCTGTTCCAGCAGCGTGCCGAAGATGGCCGGTTCCACCTTTCGCCAGTTCTGCCGCGCCGCCTCATACAGGTCGTGGATCACGAAACCGCCGAGCGGATAGGTCCGGTTGCTCTCGAACAGGCCGCCGTTGAAATGGCGCACATCGGCTTCCAGCGCATGGGCGAAACGGGCGCCCGCATCGGCGCTGTTCATCTTGCTCCACAGATCGGCAAGCCCGTTAGCGAACAGCGCATCATTGCTTTCGGCGCGTTTGAGAAAGTCCTTGAAGCGGTCTTCGGGCAGCAGGCCGATATCCTCGGCGAACATGCAAAACAGGATACGCATAAGGAACAGCGACGCTTCCTCGATCTCCAATGAGCGTTCGAACGCGGTGAGCCCGCGCGCCTTGATCCCGTCTTCCAGATATTTGCTGACCGAAGCGAGGTTCCTGGCGACAACGCGCGTCACGTCCGCAGACTGGAAGCGCGGATCGATCGAACGCGGATCGGTCCAGATCGCGCGCAGCAGATCGAGCGCCGAATGGCCGGTATTGGCGATCTCCCGTTCGTCGGCGAGCGCGGTAAGCTCGATCCGGTAACTCAGCTTGTCCGGGAAGAACTGGTAACCGCGCCCGTTGCCGGCCGCATCGACATAGATTTCGAATGCGCGGCCAACATCGCAGACGATCAGGAACGGCGCGACGGGCTCAGCAGCAGGTAGGTTCTTGGCGTAATTTTCGGCCTGTAGCCGGGCATCGCGCATCAGCTTGTCATAGCGCGCGCCCGATGGCGCGCGGGGACCGTTATCGTCGCCCAGATCGAACGGCGTCTGCTGCGGCTTCAGATAGCTTTGCTTGGCTTCCATGATGAAATGGCCGCGCCGATAAAGGTCGACCGCGCCCGTTCCATCCAGCGAGCGAAACGAGCCCTTGGGCACGGACGCCTCATATTCATAGGCGCCGATCCTGCCCTTTTCGGACTGGCCGGGCCGATCGACGCCGAGCAGTTCGCACAGATCGCTGATGAACGGCGCGAAATTGGATTTCTCCGCGCCGCCGGGTTTGCCCCACCAATTATCGATAAATGCCTGAACGTCCAATGCCTGGCCTCCCCGCAGCCCGTCATGGCGCGCGGCCAGGATGGGCGCAAGGCTCGCTTTGCTCGCGCCCACCCCCGGCCCCTCCCGCAAGCGGGAGGGGGGAAGAGGGCGCTGCTTGCCCCCCTTGCGGGAGGGGGGAAGAAGGCGCTGCTTGGTCCCCCTCCCGCTTGCGGGAGGGGTTAGGGGTGGGACTTAAACCCCCGGTCGAAACAGTGTTTCGACCGGAACCGGCGTTACGCCGCGTCCTTCTTGCGGCCCGCTTTCTTGCGCTCGTTCGGGTCGAGCAGCGCCTTGCGCAGGCGGATGGACTGCGGGGTGGTTTCCACCATCTCGTCATCGTCGATATAGGCGATGGCCTGTTCCAGCGTCATGCGCGTGGGCGGGGTGAGGCGCACGGCATCGTCCTTGCCCGTAGAGCGGAAGTTGGTGAGCTGCTTGGATTTGAGCGGGTTCACCTCCAGATCGTCGGGCTTGGCGTTCTCGCCGATCACCATGCCCTCATAGACCTTTTCCTGCGGGGAGACGAACAGGATGCCGCGCTCCTCCAGCGAATTGAGCGCGTAGCCCACCGCCTCGCCGGTGCTGTTGGAGATCAGCACGCCGTTCTGGCGGCCGCCGACCGCACCCTTGTACGGCCCGTATTTCTCGAACAACCGGTTCATGATGCCGGTGCCGCGCGTGTCGCTCAGGAACTCGCCATGATAGCCGATCAGGCCGCGGCTGGGGGCGGAAAAGGTGATGCGCGTCTTGCCCGCGCCGCTGGGGCGCATCTCGGTCAGGTCCGCCTTGCGGCGCTGCATCTTCTCCACGACCGTGCCGCTGTGCTCGTCGTCGACGTCGATGACGACGGTCTCATAGGGCTCCTCGCGCCCGTCCGGCCCATCGCGGAAAAGAACCCGGGGACGACTGATGCCCAGTTCAAAACCTTCGCGGCGCATGGTCTCGATGACGACGCCGAGCTGCAATTCGCCGCGACCGGCAACCTCGAAACTGTCCTTGTCGGCGCTTTCGGTGACGCGGATGGCGACGTTGGTCTCCGCCTCGCGCATCAGGCGGTCGCGGATCATGCGGCTGGTCACCTTGTCGCCCTCGCGGCCCGCGAACGGGCTGTCGTTCACGGCAAAGCGCATGGCGAGCGTGGGCGGATCGATCGGCTGCGCCTCGATCGGGTCGGTCACGTCGGGCGCGCAGATGGTGTTCGCGACGGTGGCGTCGGTGAGGCCGGCGATGGCGATGATCTCGCCCGCGACGGCTTCCTCCACGGGAACGCGTTCGAGGCCGCGGAAGCTCATGAGTTTGGTGGCGCGGCCGGCCTCGACCTGTTTGCCGTCGCGGTCGATCGCCTTGATCGGGTCGTTGACGCGGATGGTGCCGGACTGGACGCGGCCGGTGAGCACGCGGCCCATGAAATTGTCGCGGTCCAAGAGGGTGGCGAGGAACTTGAACGGACCGTCCTCGTCCAGCCCCGGGGCGGGGACGTGGCTGACGATGGTCTTGAACAGCGGCGTCAGATCGCCTTCGCGCGCATCGACGTCCTCGCTGGCATAGCCGTTGCGGCCCGACGCGTAGAGCACGGGGAAATCGAGCTGATCGTCGTTCGCGTCCAGGTTCACGAACATGTCGAATATCTCGTCGAGCACCTCCTGCGGGCGGCCGTCGGGACGATCGATCTTGTTGACGACGACGATGGGGCGCAGGCCCAATGCGAGCGCCTTGCCGGTGACGAACTTGGTCTGAGGCATCGGGCCCTCGGCCGCGTCGACCAGCAGAATGACGCCGTCGACCATCGACAGGATGCGCTCCACCTCGGCGCCGAAATCGGCGTGACCCGGGGTATCGACGATATTGATCCGCGTCGCCTCGCCGTCATGCTCCCACTCGACGCTGGTGCATTTGGCGAGGATGGTGATGCCGCGCTCCTTTTCCAGATCGTTCGAATCCATCGCGCGCTCCTCGACGCGCTGGTTGTCGCGGAAGGTGCCGGACTGGCGGAACAGCTGGTCGACGAGCGTGGTCTTGCCGTGATCGACGTGCGCGATGATCGCAATGTTGCGAAGGGACATGGGTTTTTCGCCTGCAGGATAAGGGGACAGGCGGCGCCCGCCCGTGATTTGCGCGCGCCTATAGCGCGGTTGGTGCGTTGCAGCAAGGGCAGGATGAGAGTTGGCTTGCCGGGCCGCCCGCCGTTCACCAACACCCGCCGTTGATGCTTGCAACCCCGCCCCGATCCCCGCAAGGCCCGCCCCCATGATACTGCGCGCGTTCACCGACCGCTTCGTGCTCCTGTTGATGGCCACCGTGCTGCTGGCGAGCTTTCTGCCGGTTAGCGGGCGTTCCGCCGAGATCGCGAGCGACATCAGCTCGGCGGCGATCTTCCTGCTGTTCCTGCTTCACGGCCTGCGGCTGCCGCGCGAGGAGCTCGCGCGCGCCTTGAAGAACTGGAAGCTGCAGGCGGCGCTGCTCGCGTTCGTGTTCGGGGCAATGGCGGCGGCGGGGTTCGGGCTGTCACACCTGACCGCGCGATGGCTGCCGACCGATCTGGCGCTCGGGCTGCTGTTCCTGGGCACGCTGCCCTCCACCGTGCAATCGGCGACGGCCTATTCCAGTCTGGCGGGCGGAAACGTCGCCGCCTCGGTGGTCGCCGCCGCGCTGCTCAACCTCACCGGCGTGGTGCTGACCCCGCTGCTGTTCGCCGCGCTGGCGAGCACCGCGGGCGTGACCGTGACCGGCGACGCGGTGCTGCGCATCCTCACCATCCTGCTGCTGCCCTTCGCGCTCGGGCAGATCCTGCAGGCATGGCTGCGGCCCTATATCGCCGAGCGCAAATCGCTGGTCACCTGGGTGGACCGCACCGCCATCGCCATCGCGGTCTATGTCGCCTTTTCGGGCGCGGTGGTGGACGGCGCGCTGGGGCGGGTGAGCGCCGGCGAGTTCGCGCTGCTGGGCTGTGCGGTCGCGGCATTTCTGGCGTTCGGGTTCGGCGGGGCCTGGCTGGCGGGCGGCGCGTTGCGGCTGGACGGGCCGGATCGGCGCACGATGCTGTTTTCCGGCGCGCAGAAGAGCATCGCGATCGGCGCGCCGCTCGCCGCGATTTTGTTTGCGCCCGACCGCGCGGGGATCATCCTGCTGCCGGTGCTGGTGTATCATCTGGCGCAGCTGGTGCTGAGCGCGCCATTGGCGGCGCGGCTGGGGGAGAGCCGGGGTTAGCCGCCCGCATCATATCCGCGTCATTCCGGCGAAAGCCGGAATCCAGGGCCTAGCGGCAGTGCCATATCGCCCTGGATCCCGGATCAAGTCCGGGATGACGTTATTCTAAATCGCGAGAGCAAAGCGCATCTGCCCCTCCACCGCCGACTTCGTCGGCGGTCCCCCTCCCCGTTCCGGGAGGGATTTGAAAAGCCCTTCCAACTGTTCTGCTAATGCAATACAGTGCCCGATGAACAGGCTTGATGCGCCGGCTCACTACGTCCATCTTGCCCGGCGAGGAGAAAGAAGACGATGGCCCAGCCGACCCAGACCGCGACCGAGTCCAAGCTCGAGCTGACCCCGCCCGATCCGGTGCCGACCGTCACCGCCGACAAGGCGGCGGGGCTGGTGCCGGTGAGCGAGGAGAAAAAGTCGAAACTGGACGCGAAGGTTGACGAGTTCCTTGCCGAGCTGGTGGCGCAGGACGTGAACTCGCCCGAATTCGGCAAGCGCGTCGATCAGATCACCAATATGGGCCGCAAGGAGCTGATGGCGGCGGCGGGCCAGTCCAACCGCTTCCTCGACCGGCCGGTGCGCGCGATGGACGAAACCTCCAGCGTCGGCACCGATCTGGCCGAGCTGCGCCGCACGGTGGAGGATCTCGATCCCTCCAAACGCGGCAAGCTCTTACAGAAGAAGAAGCTGTTCGGCGTGATTCCGTTCGGCAACAAATTGCGCGATTATTTCGACGGCTATAAAAGCGCACAGGGGCATATCTCGTCCATTCTCGATCGGCTGAAGAACGGCAAGGACGAGCTCTTAATGGACAACGCCGCGATCGACGTCGAGCGCGCGAAACTGTGGGAGGCGATGGGCAATCTGGAACAGATGATCCACATCTCCAAGACGATGGACAACCGCATCGAGGAAAAGGCCGACGAGCTCGACCATAGCGACCCGGCCAAAGCCAAGGCGATCCGCGAGACGGCGTTGTTCTACGTCCGCCAGCGCACCCAGGACCTGCTGACGCAGATGGCGGTTACCGTACAAGGCTATCTGGCGCTGGACCTCGTCAAGAAGAACAATGTCGAGCTCGTCAAGGGCGTCGACCGCGCCAGCACCACGACGGTCGGCGCGCTGCGCACCGCGGTCACCGTGGCGCAGGCGATGACCAACCAGCGCCTCGTGCTCGACCAGATCACCGCGCTCAACACCACCACCGCGAACATCATCGAGGGCACCGGCAGGATGATGCGCGAAAATACCGCGATCATCCACGAACAGGCGGCGAGCAGCACGATCCCGCTGGAGACGCTGAGCAAGGCGTTCCAGGATATCTACGACACGATGGACACGATCGACCAGTTCAAGCTGGCCGCACTGGGATCGATGAAGCAGACGGTCGACGCGCTGGAGGGCGAGGTCGAGAAGTCGAAGGGCTATATCGCCCGCGCCGAAGGCCAGGCCGCGGCGCTCAAGGATGCGCGTGGAGCCGAGCCCGAACTGCTGAGCGCGCTGGGGGCGGAGTGATTATGGCTGTGTCTAACATCCAATTGGCCGTCATCCCGGACTTGATCCGGGATCCAGAGCCAGATGGCACTTCGGCTGGGTCCTGGATTCCGGGTCAAGCCCGGAATGACGAGTTGGTTTGAAGGCGGACATGGTCACCGCATCCGATTCCGACGCCATCCTGCGCAGCGCCAGCGCGGTGATCCCGAACCAGCGCGCGCGCCGCGAGGGGTCGATCGGCGAACGGTCCAAAGCGCTCAAGCGCAACAAGGCGCTGCAGAAGCTGACCGTGGGCGCGGGCGGCGCCGTTGCGGTTGCGATCGGCACGATCATCGCGGGACTGATCCTGAACGGCATCGGCTTCACCGGCGTGATGATCGCGATCGGGCTGATCCTGCTCGCCTTCGTCATCGCCGCCGTGATGCCGGGCCTGCCCGAGCCGACGCCCGAAACCATTCAAAAGGCCGATCTCAAGACGCTCGCCGGAAAAACCGAAATCTGGCTCGAACGCCAACGCCCGATGCTGCCCGCGCCCGCCGTGACGCTGATCGATGGTATCGGCACCCGGCTCGACCAGCTCTCGCCGCAGCTCGCCAGCCTGGGCGAGAACGACCCGGCGGCGCAGGAGGTGCGCAAGCTGGTCGGCGAATATCTGCCCGAGATGATCAACGGCTATAAGAGCATCCCGGAGCCGCTGCGGCGCAAGGACAATGGCGGCGCGACGCCCGAGCAGCAGCTGATCGGCGGCCTCAAGACCATCGACCGCGAGATCGCGACGATGACCGGCCAGATCGCGCGCGGCGAGCTCGACAAGCTGGCGACTCGCGGGCGTTTTCTCGAATTGAAATATGACGGGGCGGCGGAGGACTGAGGCCTTCGCAGCTCCATTGCGCCGCCGTTCAATTTCGTCATTGCGAGGCCGGACGTAGCCTTGCCAAATCATCTGCGCTCTGGCAAAGGCGCGCCTCTTCGGGCACCGGTCCGGGCGCGTAGCTCAGTGGTAGAGCACACCCTTCACACGGGTGGGGTCGCAAGTTCAATCCTTGCCGCGCCCACCAGTTTTTCGGGAAAAGAGAATATCCGGGGGGATATTCTTTCGAAAAATTCCTGACCGCACGGGAAGGACATTCCCCCTTATCAAAATAATCTGCGCTCCGGCGAAGGCCGGAGCCCAGCATCGAATATCAGCTGATGGACCCCGGCCTTCGCCGGGGAACAAGTCGGCGTAGTAACAGTCCTAAGCCGAAGTCTCCGCCGCCTTCTCGATCCCCGAACGCTGCCAGTCCGGTAATTCCAGCGACGCCATATCCTCCGCCCGGCGGTGCTCCACCGACACGCCGAGCTGCGGATAGGCGATACGCTGCCGCTTGGGATCGGCATCGGCCAGCGGCACCACCACCAGCCGCCGGTTGATCTTCTGCCGCCAGTTCATCCGGGCGGTGTTCTCCTGCCCGACATAACAGCCCTTGTCGAAGGCGACGCCGTGCAGCTCGATCGCGTTGCATTCGAGCCAAAGGGTGGCGTCCTGCCCCAGTTCCGCCTCGCCCTCGAGCACGCCGAGCGAGAGCCGGTGGGCGCGCCAGCCTTCCGAGGCATCGGTGTCGGCATCGGAAATGGAGTCGATCCAGCGATGGCCGAGTTCGGACAGCCGCGGATCAGCGTGCTCCTGCGAAGGCAGGAGCCCAGCCGGAACCGTCGGATGATGGGCTCCTGCCTTGGGTCCCACCGAAATACTACTTCGGCGGGTGCCCTTCGCAGGAGCACGATCGCGCCAATACACGCCCAGCCCCTCCTCGCGCTCGAACGCGATCTTGCGGCGCAGGCGATAGATCGAGAGACGGCGGATCAGGCCGGCGGCATGCGTTTCCTCGCAGTCGATCAGCACGTCGTTCCCGTCCGCCCACAGCAGGAAATCGAACAACACTTTGCCCTGCGCGGTGAGCAGCGCGGCCCAGACCGGACCTTCATCGAGGCGGCGCGTGTCATTGGTGACGAGGCCTTGCAGGAATGCGCGCACATCCTCGCCCGGCTCGGTGGCGGTGACGCGGATGAGCGCGCGGTCGAACAGTCTGGAGGATGCCATGCTTTCCAAATAGGAGGCTTTAGCTCCCATTGAAACCGTTCGGGCTGAGCTTGTCGAAGCCCTGTAATCCTCTATCGCAACGTTGAGACAAAAAAGAACGGCCCTTCGACAAGCTCAGGGCGAACGGAATTTTTGCAATTATGAACACCGATACGCTCATCCTCCGCCGCCCCGACGACTGGCACGTGCACTTGCGCGACGGGGACATGCTCGCCGCGGTGGCGCATTACACCGCACGGCAATTCGCCCGCGCGATCGTGATGCCCAATCTCGCGCCGCCGATAACGACCGTCGCGGCTGCGGAAAGCTACCGCAATCGCATCCGGCTCGCCTTGCCCGAGGGCACCGATTTCACCCCGCTGATGACCGCTTATCTGACCGACGACAGCGATCCCGGCGAGATCGCGCACGGCCATGCGGCGGGCGTGTTCACGGCGGCAAAACTCTATCCGGCGAACGCCACGACCAACAGCGCCCACGGCGTCACCGACATCGCCAATATCCGGCCGGTGCTGGAGCGGATGGAACGGATTGGCATGGTGCTGTGCGTGCATGGCGAGGTGACTGACACCAATGTCGACATCTTCGACCGGGAGGCGGTGTTCATCGAGCGCATTCTGGAGCCTTTGACACGCGATTTCCCGGCGCTCAAGATCGTGCTCGAACATATTACCAGCCAGCAGGCGGCCGAGTTCGTGGCCGATGCGGGCGAGACCATCGCCGCGACGATCACCCCGCATCACTGCCTGATCAACCGCAACGCGATGTTCGCGGGCGGCCTGCGTCCCCATGCCTATTGCCTGCCCGTGGCCAAGCGCGAGCGGCACCGGATCGCCGTGCGCGCCGCGGCGACCTCGGGCGACGCCGGCTTCTTCCTGGGCACCGACAGCGCGCCGCATCCGCGCGGGGCCAAGGAAAGCGATTGCGGCTGCGCAGGCATCTTCAATGCCCCGTATGCGCTGGAGATGTATGCGTCGATCTTCGAAGAGGACGGCGCGCTGGACCGGCTTGAGGGTTTTGCCAGCGAAAACGGCCCGCGCTTCTACGGGCTGCCGCTGAACGAGGGGACGGTGACGTTGCAGCGGACGGAGACAAAGGTGCCGGACGTTCTCGACGCGGGCGAGGCTCAGATCGTGCCGTTC
Organism: Novosphingopyxis sp.; assembly: GCF_965218915.1. GTDB lineage: Bacteria > Pseudomonadota > Alphaproteobacteria > Sphingomonadales > Sphingomonadaceae > Novosphingopyxis. Next base: position 3,072,839 of record NZ_OZ244708.1, read on the forward strand.
CTGGCGCACGAGACGCTGGGGTGGAGCGTCCGACATCAATCACCTTCGTCATCCCGAACTTGATCCGGGATCCAGAGCGAGATGGCACTTCGGCTGGGCTCCGGATTCCGGGTCAAGCCCGGAATGACGCTGTATTTTAACACATGAAGCGCCACCCACCCTCATCCAGCCCCCCGTTCGCGGGAGCGGAGCGAGCCTCGAACTCGATCCGGGGCGCAGCGGCGGCGGAACCCCGCGCCCGTCGGCGCGTCCCTTTCTCATGGCTTCCGGAGATGATCCCGCCCGTTTGAACATGCCGCTGATGGTGGCCGGCGGCCTCGCGCTAGGCCTCGCCGTGCTCGGCATCGTCGCGGGCGAGCGCGTGCGGCCCCTGCGCGCGCCGACCCGCCCGCTCGTCCGGCGCGCGCTCGTCAACGGCGCGCTCGGCGCGATGAGCATGGCGGCAGTGCGCCTGGTCGAGGCGCCGATGACCCGGCCATTGGCGCGGCGCGCCGAACGCCGGCGGCGCGGCTTGGTGCAGCATATCCACGCCCCGGCCTGGGTGCGCGATGGCGCGGCGTTTCTGCTGATGGATTACAGCATCTATCTCTGGCATGTGGCGACGCACAAACTGCCGCTGCTGTGGCGCTTCCACCTCGTTCATCATAACGATCTCGATCTCGACGCCAGCACCGCGCTGCGCTTCCATGCCGCCGATATGGCGATCAGCGCGCCCTATCGCGCCACGCAGGTGGCGCTGATCGGCACGTCGCCCCGCGCGCTCGCCATCTGGCAAGGCTGGTTTTTTGTCGCGATCCTGTTCCACCACAGCAATTGGAAACTGCCCGAACGCTTCGAGCGGCGGCTCGCCCGCTTCGTCACCACCCCGCGCATGCACGGCATCCACCATTCGACGGTAAAGGGTGAGACCGACAGCAACTGGTCGAGCGGCCTGGCCGTTTGGGACCATCTCCACGGCACCTTTCGGCTCGACGTGCCGCAGGATCGAATCGTCATCGGCGTGCCCGGCTACCGCGATCCGCGAGAGCTCGGCTTTCGCGATTCGCTCGCTCTGCCGTTCGTGGAACAACGCGGCGCATAGGCGGCGGGGAGCGATGGGGCGGAGGAACGTCTAAGCCGTTATTAACGCTCTTTCGCTAAAGCGCGTCCGCCGAGGCCGCAAGAGGGCGATAGACGATATGGGCCGGATGATCGAAGACAGCTTGCGCTCGCCCCGCGCGCTCGCGGCGATATGGCTGTGCTTCCTGCTGCCGCGCCTTGCCGTGCTGCTGCTCCATGTCGCCCCGGCCTCGGACGCCGCGTGGTATTATCAGCGCGCCGCCAGCCTGGCCGCGGGCCAGGGCTATCTCGGCGACGACGGCGCGCCGACGGCGTTCTGGCCGCCGGGGTGGCCGATGGCGCTGAGCCTGGTCTTCCGCCTGTTCGGCCCCTCGTTCGCGGCGGTCGGCTTGTTCAATCTCGCCTGCGCCGCGCTGACGGCCTGGCTGCTGCTCGATCTCGCGCGGCGGCTTGCGGGCGGCGAGACGGCCGCGCGGCTGGCGCTGCTGCTCTACGCGGTCTATCCCAACGCCATCGGTTACGTGCCGCTGGCGCTGACCGAAATGTTCTACACCATGCTGCTGCTCGCCGGTGCCCGGCTGCTGATCGCGCGGCCGACCGCGCCGGTGCTGGCGGCGGCGGGCATCGTCTTCGGCTTCGCCACGCTGGTCAAGGCGCAAACCCTGATCGTCATCCCGCTGGTGCTGGGCATCGCGTTGCTGCGTCGCCCGCGATGGTGGCGCGCGCTCCCTTCGGCTCTGGCGCGCGGCGCGCTGGTGCTGGCGATCGCGGCGCTGGCAGTGCTGCCCTGGAGCCTGCGCAATTGCGACGCGATCGGCGCCTGCGTCCCGGTCTCGACCAACGGCGGGTACACCTTGCTGACCGGCAATAACGACAGCGCCGCCGGAGACTACACGCCGGGCGATCCGGCGGTCCGGCGGCTCGAGGCCGCGGGATTGGGCGAGGTCGGGCGCGATGCCGAGGCCCGGCGGCTCGGCATGGCCTGGATCGCGGAGCATCCCGCGCGGTTCGTCCGGCTCATCCCGCTCAAGCTCTGGCGCTTGTGGGCGCCCGACGGCGAGGCGGAATGGGGCTATCAGGCGGGTTATGACGGCTACGGCATCCATGCTTCCGTCTTCCGCGCGCTGCGGCTGCTCAACCAATTCTATTATGCCGCACTGCTTGCCGGTTTCGCGCTGTTCGCATGGATTCAGCTGCGCCGCCGCCGGGGCGCGGGCGAGCGGCTGATCGGCTGGTGGCTGCTGCCCTATGCGATCGCGGCCTATCCCAGCGCGATCGCCATGGTCTTCTCCGGCCAGTCGCGATTCCACTTTCCGGTCATGCCCTTCGTCGCCCTGAGCGTGGGCTGGCTGCTCGCCGGATATCTGGCGCGCCGACGAGGCCCGGGCTATTCGCCCAGCGCCGTGGCAATGGCCTCGGCGAACCGCTCCGGCTGATCGAACATGATGAAATGACGGCTGTCCGTCACCGGCACGAAGCTGACGCCGGGCAGCCCGGCATAGGCGCCCTCGAACAGCGCTTTGGCCTGCGTTGCGGGCAGATATGGATTGGTGGCGTAGAGCACCGTCACCGGCAGGGTGATCCCGGGCAGGTCGGGCCGCAGATCGGTGGTCATCAGCTTGTGCACGGCGTCGGCCATCGCATCGCGGTCGCTCGCCAGCGACCAAGCGACGATCTTTGTCTGACCCTCTGGCGAGGCGGACAATATGGTCGCGGTGCGGGCCTGTCCGGCCGCGAACGTGGCATCGTCCATCGTATGCAGCGTGGCGGCCAAGGCATCGGCCTGCGGCGTGACGCCCTCCACTGTCGCGGCGGGATCGAAGATCAGCGAATAGAAAGGCAGCGCATCGACGATCACCAGCTTCGACAGCAGCCCCGGATGGTCGCGCGCGATTTCCTGCCCCACAAATCCGCCCAGCGAGTGGCCGATCAACGCAGGCGATGTGAGATGCGCGCAGTCGGCATAGCGCAGGATCTCCGCCTCCGCAGCGTCGACCGGATCGCCCGCCACCGGATCGCGGCCCGCGAACCCGGCAATCGCGACGCGGTGGAAACGATATTTCCCCTTCAGCGCATCGACGAGGCCGTCATAGGTTTCGGGCGAGGACGCGAGGCCGGGCACCAGCAGCACGTCGGGACCGCTGCCCTCGGTCTCGTAGGCGGGGCAATCGGTGGGCGCGGCGGCAGCGGCGGCGGGCGATGCGAACGCCAGCAGGGCGGCGGGCGCGGCGAGGGTTGCAAGCAGGGTTTTCATATCATTCTCCCTTGGAAAAAATGGCTTCGATGGCGAGGCCGAACAGATCGGCGATCTTGAAGGCGAGCGGGAGCGAGGGATCGTACCGCCCGGTCTCGATCGCGTTGACGCTCTGGCGCGAGATTTCGAGACGTTCCGCGAGGTCGCTCTGCGTCCAGTCGCGTTCGGCGCGCAGGACTTTGAGGCGGTTCTTCATCGTTCCATGTCCGCGCGGTCGCGAAGCGCCATCCAGCATTGGCCAACGCCCAGGCCGATCGCCCAGATCGGAACCGCCCACCAGCCGGGGATATGCGGCACGAGTTCGAAGGTTTCGAGGAAGCCCCAGAAGGACCCGATCGACAAGACCGCGCCGAGGCCGACGATATTGGCGATCATCGCGCGTTGCCGCAGATATTCGTCTTTTTCTTCGACGAGATAGCGGCCCATCGTCCAGACCATGCCAAGGATCGGGATGACCGGCAGCAGCGCGACGCCAAAGGCGACCACGCCTTCCAGCTCCATGTTGTTGTTGAGCCAAACCGCGATGCCCAGCCCGAGGACATAGCCGAAGGACGAAATCATGAAGCGCCTGGTATAGCGCGCGACCGCCGGGCTCAGCACGCCGCAGCGCTTCTGCTGCGCAAGACTGGCTCGGACGAGGGGGATGAGCAGAAGCATCGCGCCGGCCATCAACAGAAACCCGGTCACCCCGTTGATCGCTTCACTGATCCGGAGGCCAGCAATCGCGCTGAAAGCGGCCAGCATCAGCCCGGCGTAAAAGCCGGGCCCGCGGCGCTTTTGCTCTTCCTGGAAGTCGGTCATCAGGAAGACGCTTTCAGACGGCACGAACGGCCGGAGATCGCGATAAAGCCAAGCGCCGGCAGCACGATCAGCAGCGTGCGCGCCATGTCGCGATCGATCCAGTCGAAACGCGACAGGGCCGCCATGGCGAGCATGAGAAACGCCCAGATGAGCGCCTGGATAATTTTGGACATCGGACAAACTCCCTTATCAATTTGTATAGCTTCCTTTACATCGGGACTCGCGTCAATGTCAAGGCTGCTTTGCATAACGACAAGTGAGCTGTTGGGAAAAGAGAGGGCGATTATGTACTTCGCAAACCCAGTCGGATGGAAATTCCGAACGGCATGGCTCCGCCTTCTTCGTTCGTCATGCCAGCGAAAGGGCACCCAACAAAGTAGTACTTTGTTGGGACCCGGAAAGGGCACCCAACAAAGTAGCACTTTGTTGGGACCCGGAAAGCCGGCATCTCAGGCCTCATGGCGATCCCGCCCGAGACCCCAGCTTTCGCTGGGGTGACGAAAAAATGACGCTGGGTGACGAAAAAGGAAACGGGTTTGCAAGGTACATAATCGCCAAAGAGAGGGCCAACGCAAAAGGGCAGTGCGGCCATGTGCCGCACTGCCCTTTTATGGCTGTCGTGATCTCCCTCCACCACCTCCATAGCGCCAGCCATAGCCCAAAAGAAAGCGTCGGCGGCTGGGTGCTTCCCATGAACGGCGCGCGCCTCTATCTAGGCCGTTCCACAAGAGACGAGCTGTTTATCCCATGTCCGAAATGATCAAGATCACTCTGCCCGACGGTTCCGCGCGAGAAGTCGCGCGTGGCACCAGGCCGGCGGACGTGGCGGCGGCGATCGGGCCGGGGCTGGCCAAGGCGGCGATCGCGGCGCGGGTGAACGGCGAACTACGCGACATCGGCCGCCCGATCGAGGAGGACGCCGAGCTGGCGCTGGTCACCAGCCGCGACGTCGACGAGGCGCTGGAGCTGGCGCGCCATGACTATGCCCATGTGCTGGCCGAGGCGGTGCAGAACATGTTTCCGGGCACGCAGATCACATTTGGGCCATCGACCGAAGACGGCTTCTATTACGACTTCGCCCCGCCCGCATCGCACGGCGCCTTCACCGAAGAAGACCTGCCCGCGATCGAGGACGAGATGCGCCGCATCATCGCCGCCGACGCGCCGCTGGAGCGTGAGGTGTGGAGCCGCGCCCAGCTGATCGACTGGTTCCGGGACCATGGCGAAAGCTTCAAGGCCGAATGGGCCGCCGAGCTTCCGCAAGGCGAGGAACTGACCGTTTACCGCGCGGGCGAATGGCTCGACATGTGCCGGGGCCCGCATCTCGCCAGCACCGGCAAGCTCGACCCGCAGGCGTTCAAGCTGACCCGCGTCTCGGGCGCTTATTGGCGCGGCGACCAGTCGAACGCGATGCTGAGCCGCATCTATGGCACCGGCTGGCTCGACCGGAAGCAGCTCAAGCAGCATCTCGTGCGGCTGGAGGAAGCGGCCAAGCGCGACCATCGCAAGATCGGCGCGGAGATGAACCTGTTCCATCTGCAGCCGGAGGCGATGGGCAGCGTGTTCTGGCACCCCAGGGGCTATGTGATCTGGCAGGCGCTCGAGCAATATGTGCGCCGCCGGGTGAACGAGGCCGGCTACCGCGAGATCAAGACCCCGCAATTGCTCGACAAGACGCTGTGGGAAAAATCCGGCCACTGGGAAAAATTCGGCGCGAACATGTTCGTCGTGCCCGACGAGGTCCCCTCGATGGACGAAGACGCGCCGGTGCTGTCGGGCAAGGCGGATCTGCTGGCGATCAAGCCGATGAATTGCCCCGCGCATGTCGAGGTGTTCAAGCAGGGCATCAAATCCTACCGCGATCTGCCGCTGCGCCTCGCCGAATTCGGCTGCTGTCACAGGAACGAGCCGCATGGCGCGCTGCACGGCATCATGCGCGTGCGTCAGTTTACGCAGGACGATGCACATATCTTCTGCACCGACGACCAGATCACCGCCGAATCGGTGGCCTTCTGCGAACTCACCGACCGGATGTACCGCGATCTCGGATTCCCCGAATTCTCGGTCAAGCTGGCGCTGCGCCCGGATGTGCGCGGCGGCACCGACGAAATGTGGGACCGCGCCGAAATGGGCATGCGCGACGCGCTGTCGGCGGCGGGCCTGGACTGGGAAGAACTGCCCGGCGAGGGCGCGTTCTATGGCCCCAAGATCGAATGGCATCTGAAGGACGCGATCGGCCGGACGTGGCAGTGCGGCACGCTGCAGCTCGATTTCCTGCTGCCCGAACGGCTGGGCGCGAGCTATGTCGGCGAAGATGGCGAGCGCCATCGCCCCGTCATGCTGCACCGCGCGGTGCTGGGATCGATGGAGCGCTTCATCGGCATGCTGATCGAGAATCATGCCGGGCGCATGCCGCTATGGCTCGCCCCGGTGCAGGCGGTGGTCGCGACGATCGTGTCCGATGCCGATGATTATGCCGAAGAGGTCGCCGCCAAGCTGCGCGCCGCCGGGCTGCGCGTCGAGACCGACCTGCGCAACGAGAAGGTGGGCTACAAGGTGCGCGAACATTCGCTGGCCAAGGTCGCCAATCTGCTCGTCGTCGGCAAGCGCGAGGCCGAGGAAGGCAGTGTGGCGCTGCGCGTGCTGGGCAGCGATGAGCATCAGAGGGTGATGAGCGTGAATGACGCGGTAGCGCGGCTGACTGCGGAGGCGCGGGCACCGGACATGCAATAGGCTCCGCTTCAAACATACCCCGTCGCTCCCGCGATGGCGGGAGCCTATCCCGTGCATGATGCGCAGCACGTTGTTCTCGCTCTTGCGCCCCGGCCGAATTCTTGGCCATGCAGATCGACGCGCCTTGGTCTGCCGACGAGATATTGGATAGGCTCCCGCCTCCGCGGGAGCGACGTGGTTATGTTTGATCGTCTGATAAACGCCCCCCTTTCACATTGTCGCCAACCCCACTATACTCGAAGACGGACTTAAACCTCAGGAGACCTTGCTATAGCTTCCCCCACCACCCGGCGTGCGATGACGCCGCCGCCCAAGAGCGGACCGCGCTTCAATCAGTTTATCCAGTCGGACACCGTCCGCGTCATCGATGGCGACGGAGAAAATCTCGGTGTGCTGAGCACGCGCGATGCGATCGAACAGGCGGCCGCCGCAGGGCTCGACCTGGTCGAGGTTTCACCCAATGCCGAGCCGCCCGTGGCCAAGTTCCTCGATGTCGGTAAGTACAAGTACGAGGCCCAGAAAAAGGCCAATGCCCAGCGCAAGACGCAGAAGACGCAGGACATCAAGGAAATCAAGATGCGTCCCAATATCGACGATCATGATTATCAGGTGAAGCTGAAAAACGTCGTCAAATTCATCGACAATGGCGACAAGGTCAAGGTCACCATTCGCTTCCGCGGACGCGAAATGGCGCATCAACAACTCGGCATGGAACTGCTGCAGAAGCTGGCCGAGGACATGAAGGAAGCCGCCAAGGTGGAAGCCATGCCGCGCATGGAAGGCCGCCAGATGCTGATGGTGATGTCGCCGAAATAAGGGCGCCGCGCCCGGCACAATCCAGATACGAAAAACCCCGGCACGACCGGGGTTTTTTATGGCTGGCGTTCGAACAGGATCAGCCGGCGGGCGGCTCCCATAATTCGATCGCATTGCCTTCGGGGTCATGGATCCGCGCGAACCGCCCATAGCTGGGGTCCGCGTTCCATTCATCCTTGCAGATAACCTCGATGTCCGACGCCTCGAGCTTGTCGGTCAGCGCGGCGAGATCATCGACGCGCAGATTGAGCATGAACGCCTTGTCGGCGGCGAAATAATCGCTGTCGCGCTTGAATGGCGCGAAGACCGTGGGGCCGGCCTGTTGCTGCCAGACCCCGTCATCGCCACCGATGCCGAGATGCTCGCGGTACCATGTTGTAAGGGCTTCCGGATCGTCCGCCCGGAAGAAAAATCCGCCTATTCCCGTGACTGCCATCGCTTAAGTCTCCGCCGCCGATCCGCCACGATAAGGCGGACGACGGACGGGGACAAGATGGTCGGATCAGGGGCCGGTCAGGCCGAAGGCGAACTGCTGTACACGCCAGGCCAGATGCGCTTGAGCGCGGCCACCTTGGGCGCATCCCAGCGGGTGATATAGGGATGGCTGGGATTCTTCTTGGCAAAATTCTGATGATAGGCTTCGGCCATGTAAAAGGCCTTGCCGGTCTCGACATCGGTGGCGATCGGCCTGCCGTACACCCCGGACTTGTCCAGCTGGGCGATATAGGCTTTCGCCACGCGAAGCTGCTCCTTGCTTTGCGGCACGATCAGGCTGCGATATTCGCTGCCATGATCGGGCGTTTGGCCGTTTACCTGCGTCGGATCATGCGCCACCGAGAAGAAGATGCGCAGCAACTGGTCATAGCCGATCACCGAAGGATCGTAAGTGATCTGCACCGATTCGGCGTGGCCGGTATCGCCGCGGCCGACGCGCTCGTAGCTCGCCGTCCCCTTGCTTCCGCCGGCATAGCCGTTGACCACTTTTTTAACACCCTTGACGTGCTCGTAGACTGTCTCGAGACCCCAGAAACAGCCGCCACCGATAACGGCGGTCTTGAGGCCGGATTCCTTGGCTTTGGTGGTCGAGGCGGGAATTTTCATGCCTTCCGCAGCATGGGCCACGCCGATCAGGCCTAGCCCGTCGGGCGCAGTTGCCACCAATGCTGAGGTCGCAAGCGCGGCGGAGGCGAAGAGGGTGAATGTCTTGGTCATGATTGCTCCAATGCCGAAACGGAGGCCTGCTGGGCATAGCTGGTCATGTCGGTTTCCGGCGCCTGCAAGCTCACCATGGCGACGGCGCCGAGCGCGAATCCGCCGGTGAGGCTCCAGAACAGGTCGGAATGAAACATTTTCTTGATCTTCAGCATGGGAGAGGCCTTCGGGTTCTTCATTTCTTTTGCTTGGTGAACGAACGGACGGCACGAAAATATCCGCCCGATTTCCAACCGTTGTAGCAGGCCGTGCTTAGCGCATCGTGAATGCCGCGGTTGTTATCCGTTAATTCGGCGCGACGAGCCGGGAGGTTACCAGACCGCGCAAACTATTTCCGCACAGGAAACCCTTTTCCAGGTCTTCCGGGCGCAGATCGGCCTCGACCGCCTGCCCCGTTTCCAGCAGTTCGGCGCGCAGCACACCGGGCAGCAGGCCGCGGGTGAGCGGCGGGGTGTGATACAGCCCGCCCCGTTCGACGAAGAGCGAGCTGTAGCTGCCCTCGGTCAGAAAGCCTTGCGGATCGGTAAACAGCACCTCGTCCCATTCGGGATGCGCGCGGCGGCCTGCATCGTAAAAATCCCGGTCGCTGGTCTTGTGCGCCAGCCGGACATCCTCGGCGCCGACGGGCAGCGGCGATAGCCCCACTCGCCAGCCCCGTTCGGGATGCAGCGGTGCCGGACGGATTTCGATCGCGCTGGCACCGGAACGCGCGAGCAACAGGCGAACCTTCGATGGTTCCGCGAGCTGGAAGGTGGCGGCGTGCAGATCGTTGCGCAGCTGGTGCCGGTCGCATTCGAACCCGAAGGTCCGCGCGCTGTCCTTCAGCCGCTCCAGATGCCGCTCAATGCGAATCAGCCCGGAGTGCGGATCGAACGCCATCGTCTCGATCAGGTCGAAGCTGGTCTTCATGCGCGCAAATCCCCCCTTGGCCAGGCATTCCGCCCATTCGGTTCCAGCGAGACTGTCCGCCACCACCCCCGAGCCAAGCCCGAGTGAAACCGAGCGAACGCCGGCTTTCAAGCATAACGTCCGGATGGCGACATTGAACGCGGCGTCACCATCCGCATCGATCCGCCCGATCGCCCCGCAATAGGGACCGCGCGCGCTGGTTTCCAGTTCGCCGATCACCTCCATCGCGCGAATCTTCGGCGCGCCGGTGATCGAGCCGCAGGGAAACAGGTTTGCGATGAGATCGACCGCATTATGAGACCCGGCCAGCGTCCCGCGCACGGTCGAGACCAGCTGGTGGACGGTTGGATAGGTTTCCACGGCGAATAGCGGACCGGTGACGACGCTGCCGGGCACGCATATCCGCGACAGATCGTTGCGGAGCAGGTCGACGATCATCAAATTCTCGGCGCGTTGCTTGGGATCGGCGGCAAGCGTTTTGGCCGCCGCCGCGTCCGCCACCGGGTCTGTGAGCCGCGCCGCAGTCCCCTTCATCGGCTTGACCCGCACCGCGCGGCCTTTCAGCGAAAAGAACAGTTCCGGCGAAAAGCTCAAGAGCCAGTCAACTCCGTCATGGACCAGCGCGCCATAGCCCGCCCCCGCCCGGTCCCGCAGCGCCGCGAACAGCGCGCGCGGATCGCCCGCGAAACCGGCATGGGTGCGAAAGGTGAGATTGGCCTGATAGATATCGCCCGCTTCGATCAGCGCGATCGCTTCGGCGAAAGCTGCGTCATATTCGCCGCGCGTTATATCCGGCGTAAAGTCGCTGAGCCAAGCCCCTGCCGGATCGGGCCACGCCATGGCATCGAACATTTCATAGCGTTTGAACAGCCCGAACCAACCCAGCGGGCTGGGCTGATCGGTAGGCAAGCGATGCGCGAGCCTGGGCTCCAGTGCCAGACCGGCCTCATAGGCAAGATAGCCGGCGGCGTGCAGCCCGTCCGCCGATGCCGCGCCAAGGGCCTCGAGCAGCGGCGCCAGTTCATCCGGTCGGTCGGCGCGCAGCACGCGCAGCGGATCGCGGTACAGCCGCGCCTTTGCGCCGCCCGGCCGCGCATCGTCCAGCAGGACGAAGGGCTGGCCGGTCGACGGCAGCACCGCCGTCAGTCCTGCGTCAGGCAGGCGACCAGATCGTCGAAGCCGAGCGAGACGGTCTCGCCGGTGGCGCGGTCCTTCAGCTCCAGCTTGCCCGCAGCGACCGAACGCGGGCCGATGACCACCTGCTTGGGCAGGCCGATCAGGTCCATGTCGGCGAATTTGCCGCCCGCGCGGATCTTGCGGTCGTCGAGCAGGCACTGCTTTCCGGCCGCCTGCAACGCGTCGTACAGGCGCTCACACAGCGCGCCGACATCGTCCTTGTCGGGCGCGAGATTCAGAATGCCGACATCGAACGGGGCCACGGCGGCGGGCCAGATGATGCCGCGCTCGTCATGGCTCGCCTCGATGATCGCCGCGACGAGGCGCGATACGCCCACGCCGTAGCTGCCGCTCTGCAGCGTAACTTGAGCGCCGTCCGGCCCGTCCAGCTTCACGTCCATCGAGCGCGAATATTTGTCGCCGAAGAAGAAGATATGGCCGACTTCGACGCCGCGCGCCTCCATCCGGTGGCTTTCCTCGACCCGGGCTTCATATTCGGCGGCGTCGTGCAATTCGTCGCTCGCCGCATAGGGCGCCAGCCGTTCGTCGACCAGCGCCTGCAAGGCCTCGCGGTCCTCCGGCGGGGCGCCGGGCGCGGGCAGGCCGAGCGCGCGGTCGTCGGCATAGACCATCGACTCGCCGGTTTTAGCCAGCAGCATGAACTCATGGGACAGATCGCCGCCGATCGGTCCCGGGTCGGCGCGGACCGGCAGCACCGACAGGCCGAGCCGCGCGAAGATGTTGAGATAGGCCACGAACATGCGGTTGTAGCTGTGCCGCGCGTCCGCCTCGTCCATGTCATAGCTATAGGCGTCCTTCATCAGGAACTCGCGGCTGCGCAGCACGCCGAAACGCGGGCGCATCTCGTCGCGGAACTTCCACTGGATGTTGTAGAGGATCAGCGGCAGCTGCTGATAACTGTTCACATGCGCACCGACGAGCTCGGTCATCACCTCCTCGGCGGTGGGACCGTAGAGGAAATCGCGCTCGTGCCGATCCCTGATGCGCAGCATCTCGGCGCCGTAATCCTCGTAGCGGCCGGACTTGCGCCACAGGTCGGCCCGTTGGATGGTCGGGAGCAGCACCTCGACCGCGCCGGCCCGGTCCATCTCCTCGCGCACGATCTGCTCGATCTTCCTGAGCACCCGGATGCCGAGCGGCAGCCAGCTGAAGATGCCGGCGGCCTCCTGCCGGATGAGCCCGGCGCGCAGCGCCAGCCGATGCGAGATGGCGACCGCGTCGGAAGGAGCTTCCTTCAGCGTCGGTACGAGAAATTGCGACATTTTCATGGGGTCGTTTCTCACCCGAAAGCGGCCGCCGATTCAACTGATTTCAGAAGCTTTCGGGTTGCGCATCAGCCCGCCGTCATTGCAAATGAACCCTAAAAAGAGTGGCTGGATTTCCACATGTGGAGCCAATGTTGGATGGCCACGTTCCAAACGCTCCATGAGCGAAAACAATATTCCCGACGCCGCGCGCTGGCGCGACGATGCCGCGCTGCGGGCGGCGGCGGACGGCGCGGCGGCGCTGTGCACGGTAACCCGCATCGATGGAAGCTTCTCGCGGCGCACCGGCGCGCAGCTGGCGATCCGCGCGGACGGCGGCTTCGCCGGCGATCTGGCCGACGGATGCCTGGAGGCGGCGCTTGCGGAAGATGCGGCAAGACTGCGCGGGAGCGGCTCGCCGCGCGCGGTGCTGCGCTACGGCGCTGGCTCGCCGAATATAGACTTCCGACTGCCGTGCGGCGGAGGGCTCGACGTGCTGGTCGATGCCGCACCCGACCGGGCCCTGTGCGCCGATACCGTGCGCGCGCTCGACCAGCGCTGCGCAGTCGCCCTTTCGTGGCCGCGCGATGGCGGACCGATGGGGCGTGGCGACGCGTCGCGCCCGAGCGGCGTCGATGGCGACCGCTTCAACCGACGCTATGCGCCGCCCTTGCGGCTGCTGCTGCTCGGCGCGGGGCCGGAAATGGATGCTGCCGAGCAGCTTGGCGTTTCGATGGGGCTGATCGTCGAGACGCGGACGCCGCTGGGTAACGATGGCGGTACGCTCGTGCTCGGGCGGCCGCCGACGGACATCGCCGTCGATGCGTGGACCGCAGTGCTACTGCTGTTTCACGATCACGAATGGGAGCGCTCGCTGATCCCGTGGGCGCTGGAGAGCGACGCCTGTTTCATCGGCGCGCAAGGCGGCGCGCAGGCGCGCGAGGGGCGCATGGCGATGCTCGGTGAACTGGGCTTCGACGATTGCGCGAGCGTGCGCGTACACAGCCCGGTAGGGCTGATCGGACGGGCGCGCGATCCGATGGTGCTGGCGCTTTCTGCCTTGTCCGAGATCGTAGCGCATTACGAAGCGCTGGCGCATGGCGCTTGAACGCATCGCGGCGGTGCTGCTCGCAGCGGGCGCTGGCGTGCGTTTCGGCGGCGGCAAGCTCGACGCGATGCTGGGCGATAAGCGCGTGGGAACGTGGGCGTGGGCGACGCTGGCCGCGTTCAGGTGGCAGGCGAGCGGGATCGTGGTGCCGGATGCCGTGCCCGCCTTTGCGACGGAGAGTTGCGCCGCCCTGATCGCCAATTCCGACGCTGCTTCCGGCATGGCGAGTTCGATCCGTCATGCGGTGCGGTTTGCTGAAGCGGCAGGCGCCGATGCGTTGCTGATAGCGCTCGCCGACATGCCGTTCGTACGCGCGGAGACGATCGCGGCGCTGATCTTGCGGCATGATGGCGATGATCCGGACGCCGTCACCGCCACGCTGTATCCGGACGGCAGCGCGGGCGCGCCGTCGCTGTTCGGATGCGGCTGTTTCGATGCGCTGCTGGCGATCGAGGGCGATCGCGGAGCGGGTGCCTATCTGGTGCGGCGCTCTGTCGAAACGGTCGAGATCGATGCCGCCGAATTGCGCGATATCGATCGGCTTGCAGACCTGTAGTTGAAAAGCTCGTGCCCCGGCGCAGGCCGGGGCCCATCAGGCAACGTCAGATGCTGGACCCCGGCCTTCGCCGGGGAACAGCTTGATGTAAGCTGCTCTCCTGCCCCTCAGATCTCCGGCAGCTCCGCAAGGAGCTTGTCCAGCGTCACCGGATAATCGCGCACGCGCACGCCAACGGCGTTGTAGATCGCATTGGTGACCGCCGCCGCCGCGCCGCACAGACCGAGCTCGCCGATGCCCTTGGACTGGATCGGGCTCGCCCAGTCGTCGCGCTCCTCCAGCAGATGCACGTCGATCTGCGGGACGTCCAGGTTCACCGGCACGTGATATTCGGCGAGATCGCGGTTCACCAAATGGCCGTCGCGATGATCGAACATCAGTTCCTCGTGCAGCGCCATGCCAATGCCCCAGACGCAGCCGCCATAGCACTGACTGGTGGCGGTCTTCTCGTTCAGGATACGCCCCGCGCCGAACACGGCGGTCAGCCGGCGCACGCGCGTTTCTCCGGTCACGCCGTTGACCGCGACCTCGGCGAAATAGCTGCCATAAGTGGCCTGGCGCTTTTCCTTGGAGGTCTCGCCCGGTTCGATATGGCCCTCGCCGGTCAGCGCATCGCCGCCGAGGATATCGGCCAGCGTCTTGCCGCCTGCCTTCCCGTCCTCGATCACGAGATCGTCTTCCGCGACGCCGAGCTTCCCGGCGATTCGGCCGCGCAGTTCCTGGCAGGCGAGGAACACGGCGCTGCCGCTCGATGATGCGCCGAAGCTGCCGCCCGAGCCCGATGCGCGGGGGAAATCGGTGTCGCCCAGCTGCGTCTCCACCTTGTCGGCGGGCAGGCCCAGCATGTCGGCCGCGATCTGCGTCAGGATGGAATAAGTGCCGGTGCCGATATCGGTCATGTCGGTTTGCACGGTCGCGCTGCCATCGGCGTTCAGGATCACCCGCGCCTTGGCTTCCTGCAGCATGTTGACACGCGCGGCCGAGGCCATGCCCATACCGATCCACCATTCGCCCTCGCGGGTCTGCGCGGGTTTGGCATTGCGTTTGTCCCAGCCGAAACGCCGCGCGCCCTCGTCCAGCGCCTCGGCGAAGGGGCGCGAGCTGTAGCCCTGGTCCTTTTCGGGATGCGTTTCGGGGATGTTGCGCTTGCGCAGCTCGACCGGATCGATGCCGCTGGCCTCGGCCAGCTCGTCCATCGCGTTTTCCAGCGCGACCATACCGATCGCCTCGCCCGGAGCGCGCACGGACCCGGCGCAGGTGCGGTTCACCCGCGCCACCTCCATGTTCATGCGGCGGTTCTCGCCGGTGTAGAGGAAATGGGTGGCCTGCATGACGGGCTCGTAGAATTCCTCGCCGGGCAGGTTGGAGACCAGGCTGTCATGGCCAAGGCCGATGAGCTTGCCGGTTTCGTCCGCCGCCAGCCGGATATGCTGGCGCGATTCTGATCGGCGCATAACCGCTTCGAACACCTGCTGACGCGACAACGCGACCACCACCGGCCTACCCAGCTCCTTCGCCGCGATCGCCGCCGCGACCGCCTCGGGCGCGATGCCGAGCTTGGAGCCGAAGCCGCCGCCGACGTAAGGCGAAAGTATGCGGACGTTTTCAGACTCGATCTTCAGCGAATCGGCCAGTTCGTTGATGTTGTAGTTCAGCATCTGGTAGCTGCCGCGCAGCGTCAGCTTGTCGCCTTCCCAGCTGGCGATCGAACAATGCGGCTCCATCGCAGCGCTGTTATGCCCCGGTGTGCGATAGACCTGATCGACGGTGAATTTGGCGTCGCGCATCGCCTGATCGAGATCGCCCTGATCGAGCTGGTCGTCCTCGGGCCGTTCGTGCGGGACATTGGTCGCTTCGGGATCGAACACGCCGTCCGCCGCCGTGTCGTACTCCAGCTGCAGGATGTTCGCGCCGTGACGCGCCTGTTCGAACGTCTCGGCGACGACCAACGCGACCGGCTGGCCGAGATAGGCGATCTCGTCCGGTCCCTGGATCGGCGCCTCGCCCGAGGTGCCCTGCGCGGGATTGCGCAGGAAGCGCTCGTCGGCGAACACGCCGAGCACGCCCGGCAGCGCCATGACCGCGTCCTTGCCGATCTCGGTGACCTTGCCCTTGGGCACGGCGGCGCGCGCGAGCACGCCGTAGACGGTGCCGGGCAGATTCCATTCATGCGCATAAGTGGCGGTGCCGGACACCTTGAGCGGTCCCTCGGGCCGGTCCATCGGCGTGCCGGTGAGCGATTGCGGCAATTCGTCGAGCACGCGGTCGCGCGCGGGTTCGTCCATGATCAAATGACGGGTCATGCGGCATCTCCGGTCCGGGTGGCTTCGCGCAGCACGGCCTTCAGCGTGCGGCGCAGCAGCGGAATTTTGAAATCATTGCCGCCTTGGCCAGTGGCATCTGCGAGCAGCAGGTCGGCGGCCTTGTCGAACAATGCGTCCGACGGCGCTTCGCCGGTCAGCAG
This sequence comes from Novosphingopyxis sp., assembly GCF_965218915.1. Taxonomy (GTDB): domain Bacteria; phylum Pseudomonadota; class Alphaproteobacteria; order Sphingomonadales; family Sphingomonadaceae; genus Novosphingopyxis. Next base: position 3,089,192 of record NZ_OZ244708.1, read on the forward strand.
TTGATCGAGCTCGGGATCATGCCACGGCTTATGCGCTACCCCGCCAAAGGCGAGCGCAGCGGAAGCGATTGTGCCGCCGTCCATGCGGATATCGGCGGCCACCGAAACCAGCGCAAAGGCATAGGACGCGCGGTCGCGCACCTTGCGATAGATCTGCGTGCCGCCGGTGGGAGCGGGCAGCGTAACGGCCGTGATCAGTTCGCCATTTTCCAGCACATTGTCCTTTTCCGGCGTATCGCCGGGCAGTCGATGAAAGTCGCGCACCGGGACGGTCCGCGTGGCGCCATCCCTGCCCTCGATCTCGACCTGCGCATCCAGCGCGCTCAGCGCCACCGCCATGTCGCCGGGATAGGTGGCGATGCACTGGTCCGATGCGCCGAAAATGGCGTGGAGCCGCGTCGCCCCGCCGATCGCCCGGCAGCCCGATCCGGGCGCGCGCTTGTTGCAGGGCATGGCGGTGTCGTAGAAATAATAGCAGCGGGTGCGCTGGCACAGATTGCCGCCGGTGGTCGCCTTGTTGCGCAGCTGCCCGCTCGCGCCCGCCAGGATCGCGCGCGACAGCACCGGATAATCGCGGCGGATGCGGGCGTGGGCGGCGCAGTCGCTGTTGGTGACCAGCGCGCCGATCCGCAGGCCGCCGTCATCGGTCTCGGCGATCTGCTTCAGGTCCAGCCGGTTGATGTCGACCAGCTTGTCCGGCGCCATCACCTCGAGCTTCATCAGATCGAGCAAATTGGTGCCGCCCGCGATGAAGCGCGCGTTATCCCCGCAAGCCGCCTCGACCGCATCGCCAGAGCTTGCTGCACGGGCATAATCGAACGGCCTCATGCCAGCTCTCCTTCGGCGACTTCGCGGATCGCATCGATGATGTTCGGATAGGCGGCGCAGCGGCAGATATTGCCGCTCATGCGCTCGGAGATTTCCTTATCGCTGAGGTCCCCCTTGTCTTCTAAGCTGTCGGATACGAAGCTCGGCCATCCAGCCTTGGCCTCGTCCAGCATGGCGGTTGCCGAACAGATCTGGCCTGGCGTGCAATAGCCGCACTGGAAGCCGTCATGCGCCACGAAGGCGGCTTGCAGCTTTGAGAGGTTGCCGGGTTCGCCCAGCCCCTCGATCGTGGTGATGGCGTCGCCGTCATGCATGCAGGCGAGCGTGAGGCAGCTGTTGACGCGGCGGCCGTTCACGATGACGGTACAGGCCCCGCATTGCCCATGGTCGCAGCCTTTTTTGGAGCCGGTCAGCCCGAGATGATTGCGCAAGGCATCGAGCAGCGTGGTGCGTTCATCGGCTTCGAGCCGATGCTCCGTCCCGTTGACGGTGAGTGTGGTGCTTTGCATGGGGACCCTTCGAATGTCGAAACTGCCTAGCCAATGCGCGGGGGGCCGGTTCGGTTCGCCGCAGGTAACGGAAACGGAAGCTTTTTTTCCGGACCGATCCGGACACAAGGTGACGAAGACAGACCGTCGCTCCCGCGAAGGCGGGAGCCTATCCCCGGTTCAATTGGAGCGCTGCCGGTCATGGCAGTGCCGGACGATGGTCGGGATAGGACCCTGCCTTCGCTGGGGCGACGAATGATGCAAACGACATGGAGATAATTCATGCAATGCAGCTCGGTCGATATAACGGCAGCAAGTTCTCTTCGCTCCGGCTTCGGAACCGAGACGCTACCGTTTTCGAGGCCCGAGCCGGGCGAGGTCGGCGGGCCGGTTGATATTGGGGATCGGCACCGGCGAGGCGACAAACCGCGCGCCGGTATGCGCCGCGAATCCGCGCAGGGACCGTACGGGATCGGCATCGATGAAAGCGAGCAGCCGGGGCAGCAGGCCGGGGGGCCACAGGCCGACGGTCGGCTGCCGGGCGAGCAGCGCCGGGGCGGGCGACAGCAAGGCGATCAGATCAGGCGGCAGTGCGACATTGTCGACCGAGCAACTCAGCACCAGATCGAAGCCATGGCAATCCGCCTCGGCCAGCGCCCCGGCGAGGCCACCGAGCGGACCGAGCCCGGGTCCGGGCCGGTCGGGCACGCAAACATGGGCGGCGTCCTGGCGCCCGACGACGACGACCGCGTCGCACTGGCTGTGCAAGGCGGCGGCGGCATGATCGAGCAGGCGGCGTCCGTCATACAGCGCCTCCGCTTTGTCCGATCCGAACCGGCGCGACCGCCCGCCCGCCAGCACCGCGCCGAGCAGCTTCATACGAGCGGCTTCAAGACAGCCGGCCATAAGGATCGTTCAGCACCAACATCGAGTCGCGCCGCGCCAACGCCACCAGGGTCAACTTCGCCAACTTCGCGCGCTCCACCGCCAGGCTGGTCGGCGCGCTGATCGTCACCAGCAGCCCGGCTCCCGCCGCCACGCATTTCTCGACGATCTCATAACTGCATCGCGAGGAGAGCAGAACAATGCCCGTGGAGGGCTTCACGCCGTCCAATGCCAGCGCGCCGATCAGTTTATCCATGGCATTGTGGCGACCGACATCCTCGAAGGCGGCAAGGATTTCGCCATCGAAGCTGGCCAGCGCAGCGGCGTGGACCGCGCCCGTTTCGCGATTGAGTGGCTGCCAGTCTCGAAGGCTTTCCAGCGCCCTCGCGATGGCAACGCGCGACACGTTCGGACCGTCGGGCAATTCGGGCAGAGCGCGGTGCACCGCCGCGATATTCTCCAGCCCGCACAGCCCGCAGCTGCTTTCGGACATGCGCGCGCGCTGGCGTTCGCGCACGATGTCGGCGCGCACCGGCGGCACGCGGAGCCGCGCGATCCAGCCGCCCTCGACCTCGGCGATATCGCAGCGCACATCGGCGGCGCGTTCCGCCAGTCCCTCGGATAAAGCAAAGCCGGTGGCAAAGGCGGTCAGATCGGCAGGCGTCGCCATCATCACCGCATAGCCCAGGCCATTGACCTCGATCGCCACCGGCGTCTCCACCGGCACCGCGCGATCGCGGGCGCGGTCTTCACCGCCATCGAAGCGCATTTCGGTGACGGCAAAGGATCGCTGCTCGCTCATGGCGTTGCATAGTAACGCCGGATCGCGCGGGCTTCCAATGATTGCGGATCAAATCACGCGCTCATCGATTATCCAAATATCCATGGAGAGCCCCAGATGAGCGACACGCGCGATCCCGCCAACAAGCATGATGACGACATGCCGCATTATGACGGCCCGGCGGGCGGTTGGGGCAGTCTGAAGGGCATCGCCAAAATTCTCGGCACCGAAAAGCCCTCGCCCGGCATGTTCGAGACGCTGCAGCGGCAGAACAAGACCGGTGGCCATATGTGCACCAGCTGCGCCTGGGCCAAGCCGGCCAAACCTCACCCGTTCGAATTTTGCGAGAACGGCGCCAAGGCGACGCTGTGGGAACTGACGAGCAAGCGCTGCACGCCTCAATTCTTTTCGACGCACAGCGTATCGGAGCTGCGGCGCTGGAAGGATTATGATCTGGAGATCGAGGGGCGGCTGACCCACCCGATGCGCTACGATCCCGAGACCGACCATTACGTGCCGGCAAGCTGGGACGAGGCGTTCCGGGCGATCGGCGCGCATCTCAAAAAACTCGATCCCAAATCGGTGATCTTCTACGCTTCGGGGCGGGCGAGCTTGGAGACGAGCTATCTCTACGCGCTGTTCGCCCGGGTCTATGGCCATAACAACCTGCCCGACAGCTCGAACATGTGCCACGAAACCACCTCCGTCGCGCTGACCAAGGTGATCGGCGCGCCGGTCGGCACCTGCACGCTGGACGATTTCGAACATTGCGACGCGATCTTCTTCTTCGGCCAGAACACCGGATCGAACAGCCCGCGCTTCCTCCACCCGCTGCAGGCGGCGGTGAAGCGGGGATGCCGGATCGTCACCTTCAATCCGCTGAAGGAGAAAGGGCTGGAGGAGTTTGTCGATCCGCAAAACCCCGTGCAGATGCTGAGCGGCAAGGCCACCGAGATCAGCTATCAATACCATCAGGTCAAGGCCGGCGGCGACATCGCGGCGATCCTGGGCATGTGCAAATTCATCCTGGAATGCGACGCGGCGCGCCGGCGCAACACCGGCAGCGGCGTGATCGACGAGGATTTCATCGCCGAGCACACCCACGGCTTCGACGAATTCAAGGCGAAGTGCGAGACGACCGACTGGGACGAGATCGAAGCCAATTGCGGCCTCTCCCGCACCGCGCTGATGGACGCCGCGCGCGTATATATGGACGCCGAAAAGGTGATCGGCATCTACGGCATGGGGCTGACCCAGCACGTCCACGGGTTCGAGAATATCGGGCTGCTCACCAACTTCCTGCTGCTGCGCGGCAATATCGGGCGGCCCGGCGCGGGGATGAGCCCCGTGCGCGGGCACAGCAACGTGCAGGGTCAGCGCACCGTGGGCATCGCCGAAAAGACCAAGCTGGTGCCGCTCGACACCATCGCCGCGCAATTCGGGTTCGAACCGCCGCGCGAGGACGGCATGAACACGGTGGAGGCGTGCGAAGGCATATTGGACGGTTCGGTCAAGGCGTTCGTATCGCTCGGCGGCAATTTCGTGCGCGCCATTCCCGAGCGGGAGAAGATGGAGCACGCGTGGCAGGAGATGGAGCTGACGGTGCAGATCGCGACCAAGCTCAACCGCAGCCATCTGATCAACGGCAAGAGCGCGTGGCTGTTGCCCTGCCTGGCGAGGTCGGAACGGGACATGCAGGCTACCGGCGCGCAACAGGTGACGATGGAAGACACGTTCAGCCATGTCTACGCCTCGCTGGGCAAGCGTCCGCCGGCCAGCGATGAGCTGATGAGCGAACTCGCCATCGTAGCGGGGCTCGCCAAGGAGACGGTGGCCGCCAACCCCAAGCTGAAATGGGACGCATGGACCGGCGATTACGCTCTGGTACGCGACCTGATCGCCGAAACCTACCATGACGAGTTCTACGACATGAACGAGCGCATGAACGAGGCCGGCGGCTTCTATCGCGGCAACAGCGCGCGCGAGCGCATCTGGAAGACGGCAAGCGGCAGGGCGGAGTTCACCACGCCGGCCATGCTCTCGGCCACCGGCGTCGAGGACAGGGAGGGCCGCTTTCGTCTGATCACGTTGCGCTCCAACGACCAGTTCAACACCACCATATACGGCTATTCGGATCGCTTCCGGGGGATCGAGGGCACGCGCCACGTGGTGCTGATCAACCCCGGGGAAATGGCACAGGCCGGGCTGCGGGCCGGCCAGCGCGTGTCGCTGATCGGCGATGCCGACGACGGCGCGGACCGGCGCGTGTCGGGGCTCACCGTCACGCCCTACGAGACACCGGACGGGTGCCTCGGCGGTTATTTCCCCGAACTCAATCCGCTCGTTCCGCTCTGGTATCATGACGAGCGGTCCAAAACTCCGGCTTCCAAGGGCGTGCCAGTAAGGATAGAAGCCGACTGATGGCCTGTGGAAATCTGATCGACGAATATGGCCGCACGATCCGCTATTTGCGGATGTCGGTGACCGACCGCTGCGACCTGCGCTGCAATTACTGCATGGGCGAGGCGATGCAGTTCCTGCCGAGGCGAGAGCTGCTCGATCTCGACGAGCTGGTGCAGGTGGCCGACGCCTTCATCGCGCGCGGCGTGAACAAAATCCGCCTGACCGGCGGCGAACCGCTGGTGCGCGCGGTCACGCTGCCGCTGATCGAGGAGCTCGGCGCGCGACTGGGAAGCGGTCTGGACGAGCTCACCATGACCACCAACGCCACCAATCTGGCGCGCCATGCCACGCGCATCGCGGCCGCCGGGGTGAAGCGGCTCAACGTCTCGCTCGACACGCGTGACAGGCAAAAATTCGCCGCGTTGACCAATCGCGATATGCTGGACAAGGTGCTCGCCGGGATCGACGCGGCGCTGGATGCGGGCATAAAGATCAAGCTCAACGCCGTGGCGCTCGCCAATACCAACCGTGAGGAAATTCCCGACCTCACCGCCTGGGCGCATGGCAAGGGCATGGACATTACCTTTATCGAGGTGATGCCGCTGGGCGATATCGCCGCTGAGCGCTCCGACCAGTTCCTGTCGCTGGAAACCGTGCGCCGCGATCTGGAGCAGCGCTTTACGCTGGAGCCGTCAAACCATGTCAGCGGCGGTCCGGCGCGCTACTGGAACGTGGCCGAAACCGGCGGGCGGATCGGCTTCATCAGCCCGATCAGCCATAATTTCTGCGCCAGCTGCAACCGCGTGCGCGTGACCGCCAAGGGCGAGCTGTTCCCCTGCCTGGGCCATGGCGAGATGACGGACTTGCGCGCCGCGGTGCGTGGGGACCGGCCCGACGCCGCGCTCGACGCCGCGCTGGATCGCGCGATGAAGACCAAGCCGGAGCGCCACCATTTCCGCATTGCCAAAGGTTCCGAGCCCGCTTTGGCGCGGCACATGTCGGTGACCGGCGGCTGAAGCCGTCTTCGGACATTCGTTCCAGTTGCATTTCGAAAAAAAACTGACCTATTGTAAGCCGCGCGCCTTGCCGCATTGATTATCCTGCCCTATTTGCATGCTGCAATTGCGAAGGAGCGCCTACGCATGGTCTCGACAGCTTACATGCGCACGATATTCCCGGCTGCCATGCTGGCGCTTGCCGGATGTTCCGGCGGTGACGAAGAGCCCGCCGCGCCACCCGCGATGCCGGTCGATGTGATGACGGTACAGTCGCAGTCGGTCCCCAATATCGTCGAGCTGCCCGGCCGGATCGAACCCGTGCGCACTGCCGAGGTGCGCGCGCGCGTCACCGGCATCGTTCAGGCACGGCTCTACGAAGAGGGCACCGATATCGCCAAGGGCGCGCCGCTGTTCCGCATCGACCCGCGCGAGCTGCAGGCCACCGGCGCGCAGGTCCGCGCCAATCTGCAGCGGCTGCGTGCCACGGCGGCCAACGCCAACGCCGTGGTGCGCCGCTACAAGCCGCTGGTAAGCGAGCAGGCGATCAGCCAGCAGGAATATGACGCCGCCATCGCCGCGCAGCGCGAAGCCGAAGCCGCCGTTTCCGAAGCCAAGGCCCAGCTCGACGCCGCGCAGCTGCAGCTCGGCTACACCACCGTGCGCGCGCCGATTTCCGGCCGGGTGGGGCGCGCGCAGGTGACCGAGGGCGCGCTGGTCAGCCAGACCGAGGCGACGCTGATGACGCGGATCGAACAGCTCGATCCGGTCTATGTGACGCTCTCCCAATCCTCGTCCGAGGTACTCAAGATCCGGCGCGCGATCGCCGCGGGCGATATCGCGCTCTCCGACGATGGCCGGATCGAATTCGAGGTGACGTTCGAGGACGGCACCCGCTATCCGATTACCGGGCATCTCAATTTCTTCGACTATTCGGTCGACCAGGGCACGAGCTCGGTGACGCTGCGCGGCGAGATCACCAATCCGCAGCGGCTGCTGCTGCCGGGCGATTTCGTGCGCGCGCGGATCATGGCCGGCACGCGCGAGGGCGGCATCATGGTGCCGCAGCGCGCCGTGCAGATCGGCGAGAACGGCGCCAGCCTGTTCGTCGTCGGCGCCAAGGGCGTGGCGCAGAGCCGCAAGGTCACGCTGGGGCCGCTCTCGGGGACCGACTGGATCGTCGAGGACGGGCTGCGGCCGGGCGACAAGGTGATCGTCAGCAATCTGCAGAAAATCCGCGAGGGCGCGCCGGTCAAGCCACGCGACGCGCGCTCGGTGCTGGGATCGGGCACCGCGCCCGCGAAGTCCAAAGCCGCCGCCCCATCCTCCAAGGCGAAGTAAGGGCGGCCGCGTGCCCCGCTATTTCATCGATCGGCCGGTCTTTGCCTGGGTCATCGCGCTGGGCGTGCTGCTGTCCGGCATCATCGCGCTGCGCGCGCTGCCGATCGAGCAATATCCGCAGGTCAGCCCGCCGTCGCTGACGATCAACGTCGCCTATCCCGGCGCAGACGCGCAGACGCTGGAGCAGAACGTCACTCAGGTGATCGAGCAACAGCTGAACGGGGTCGAGGGTTATCTCTACATGGCCAGTTCGAGCCAATCGAACGGGACGGCGTCGATCACGCTGACGTTCGAGGCCGGCACCGACATCGATATCGCGCAGACCGAGGTGCAGAACCGGCTGTCCACCGTCGAAGCGCGGCTGCCCGACAGCGTGCGCCAGCAGGGCATCACCGTGCGCCAGGCCAATAGCGGCTTCCTGCTGATCGTCGCGCTGTCGAGCACCGGCAACCGCTTCGGTCCGGTCGATCTCGGCAATATCGCCTCGCTCCAGGTGATCGACGAGCTGCGGCGTGTCCCCGGCGTGGGCGACGTCACCCTGTTCGGTTCGGAATATGCCATGCGCATCTGGCTCGATCCCGAACGGCTGGCCAGCTTCGGCCTGGCCCCTTCCGCCGTGCTCGCCGCGGTGCGCGAGCAGAACAGCCAGACCGCCGGCGGCTCGCTCGGCGCGCTGCCGACGCTGAGCGACCAGCAGATCGAGGCGACCATCGTCACCCAGGACCGCTTCTCGACCGTCGAGCAATTCGAGCAGATCATCCTGCGCGCCGCGGAGAGCGGCGCGACCGTGCGGCTGGGCGATGTCGCGCGGGTGGAAATCGGGGCGCAAAGCTACGGCACGTCGACCACGCTGAACGGCGAGCCGATGGCCGGCATGGCGGTGCAGCTGGCGACCGGCGCCAACGCGCTGAGCACCGCGGCCGGGGTCAAGGAGCGGATGAAGGAGCTCGCCCCCGGCCTGCCGCAGGGCGTCACCTACTCCATCCCATACGACACCACGCCGTTCGTCCAGAGCTCGGTCGAGGAGGTGGTCATCACGCTCGTCGAGGCGATGGCGCTGGTGTTCCTCGTAATGTTCCTGTTCCTGCAGAACTGGCGTGCCACGATCATCCCCACGCTGGTCGTGCCGATCGCGCTGTCGGGTGCCTGCCTGGGGCTGTGGCTGTTCGGCTTCTCGATCAACGTGCTCACGCTGTTCGGCATGGTGCTCGCCATCGGCATTCTCGTCGACGACGCGATTGTCGTGATCGAGAATGTCGAGCGCATCATGCGCGAGGAGGGACTGCCTCCGCTGGAGGCCACGCGCAAGGCGATGGATCAGATTTCGGGCGCGATCATCGGCATCACGCTGGTGCTGGTGGCAGTGTTCGTGCCGATGGCGTTTTTCCCGGGCTCGACCGGCGGCATCTACCGGCAATTCTCCGTTACCCTAGCGATCTCGATCCTGTTCTCGGCGCTGATGGCGCTGACGCTGACCCCCGCGCTATGCGCGGCCTTTTTGAAGCCGATCGAGGACGACGAAATGCCGCTGGCCGAGCGCCGCGACCCGGATACCGAACAGACTGGCGGGGAAGCGGCCGGCCCCATCGCCCGGGGTATCGCGGCGGTGCGGCGTTTCTTCGCGGGTTTCAACCGCTGGTTCGGGCGGATGACGGAGCGCTACGGCCGGACCAACGATCGCATTCTCTCGCACCCGCTGCGCGGCCTCGCAATGTTCGCGCTGCTCGGCGCGCTCGCCATCTTTTTGTTTCTGCGCCTGCCCACCGCGTTCCTGCCGACCGAGGACCAGGGCTATCTGATCACCGTGGTGCAGGGTCCGCCGGGCTCCACGCGCAACCGGCTCGAGGAGGCGATCGCACCGGTGCAGAAATTCTGGCTCGACCAGCCCGAGGTCGCCGATCTCGTCGTGGTGCGGGGCTTCAGCTTTTTCGGCCAGGGACAGAATAACGCGCTGATGTTTTCGCCGTTCAAGCCATGGGACGAGCGCACCGCCAAGGGCAGCGACGCAGCTTCGCTGCTCGGCAAGGCGATGGGCGTCTTCTCGCAGGTCGACGGCGCCATCGTGTTCGTCATCCAGCCGCCGCCGATCCAGTCGCTCGGCAATGCCAGCGGCTTCTCGATCAAGCTCGAAGACCGCACCGGCGTGGGCCGCGACGTGCTGCAGCAGGCTTCGGGACAGCTGCTTGGCATGGCCTCGCAAAGCGGCGTGCTCGCCAATGTGCGGCCCGAGGACCAGCCCGCCGCGCCGCAGCTCCAGGTCGAAATCGACCGCACGCTGGCGACCGCGCTCGGCCTGTCGATCAGCGACGTGAACGCCGCGCTGGCGATCAATTTCGGATCGGCCTATGCCAACGACTTCAACCGCAACGGCCGCGTGCTGCGCGTGATCGTGCAGGCCGACGCGAAATATCGCATGACGCCCGAGGACGTGCTGCAGCTGCGCGTGCCCAATCCGCAAGGCGATCTCGTGCCGTTCAGCGCCTTCGCCACCGCCGCATGGTCGGCCGGCCCGCCGAGCCTCGCGCGCTATAACGGCTATCCCGCCATGACGATTTCGGGCGAAGCCGCGCCCGGCCGATCGTCGGGCGCCGCGCTCGACGAAATGGAACGGCTCGCCAAGCAATTGCCCACCGGGATCGGCTTCGAATGGACCGGCATCAGTTACGAGGAGAAGCAGTCGGCCGGACAGGTCGGCGCGCTGCTCGGCATGTCGATCCTGGTCGTGTTCCTGCTACTCGCCGCTCTCTACGAAAGCTGGGCGATCCCGGTTTCGGTGCTGCTGATCGTGCCGATGGGCGTGCTCGGCGCGGTGCTGTTCTCGGTGATCCGGGGGTTGTCGGCGGACGTCTATTTCAACGTCGGCCTGATCACCATCATCGGTCTCGCCGCCAAGAATGCCATCCTGATCGTCGAGTTCGCGATCGAGGAGGAGGACCGTGGGCTGAAGCCGCTCGAAGCGGTCAAGGAAGCGGCCAAGCTGCGCCTCAGGCCCATCATCATGACCTCGCTCGCTTTTATTCTGGGCATGGTGCCGCTGGTGATCGCCAGCGGCGCGGGCGCGGCCAGCCGCATTGCCGTCGGCACCGGCGTGATGGGCGGGATGATCGCGGCGACCGGCATCGGCATCTTCGTGATCCCGCTGCTCTACCTTATGGTGCGCGAGAAACTTAGCCGCAAGAAACCGCATGCCTCAGGCTCGCTCGGCGAGGAACCCGCGCATCCGGGCGATAACCGCGAAGAGCCGGAGCCTGCATCATGATCCGCCGCCTCGCCCTCGCCTCGGGCGCATCCCTGGCGCTGGCCGGCTGTGTCAATTTCGCGCCCGATCACGCGCGGCCAACTCTTTCGACCGAGCCGGCCTATGATCCGGATTACCGCCCCGACGGCGGCGTGGTCGCGAGCAGCCTGGCCTGGCAGGATTATTTCGCCGATCCGCGGCTGGACGCGCTGATCGCCGAGGCGCTGGCGAACAACCGCGATCTGCTCGCGGCGACCGCGCGGATCGAACAGGCGCAGGCGCAATACCGCATCCAGAACGCGCAGCGCCTGCCGACGATAGGCGTCAACGGCAGCGCTATCCGCAGCCGGGTCGGCAGCAGCGGAGCCGCGACGACCGGCGTGGGAACCGGTGTCGTTCCTGGAACCGGAACCGGTACGGGAGACGGCACCGGACGAGATCCGGCGGATGGTGCGGATGGCGATGATGGAACCGGAACGGGGACCGGAACCGTCACCGCCGGATCGGGCGGCGCCACGTTCAACCGGTTCAGCGTCGGCGTCGGCGTCTCCGCCTTCGAGCTCGATTTCTGGGGCCGCGTCGCCAATCTGACCGAAGCGGCGCGCGCGCAATATCTCGCTACCGTGGCGGCGCAGCGCGCCTTTTACCTCTCGCTGATCGGCGACACCGCCTCGGTTTATTATCAGCTGGTCGAAACGCAGGAGCAGCTCGCGCTCGCCCGGCGTACCGTGGAGAGCCGCCAGGAGGGCCTTCGCATCGCCCGGCTGCGGCTCGACGCCGGCGTCACCAGCGCGCTCGATTTCTATCAGGCCGAAACGCTGCTGACGCAGGCCGAGCAGCAAGTTTCGGTACAGCAATTGAGCGCCGCCAATCTGACCAACCAGCTGACGGTGCTCGTCGGCGGCCGCTTGCCCGCCGATCTGCCGCCGGGCCTCGACCTGGCCGACCAGACGGTGACCACCGCGCTCGATGCCGGCCTGCCATCGCGGCTGCTGCTGGTGCGCCCGGACATCGTCCAGGCCGAGGAGTTGCTGCGCGCCGACGAGGCCAATATCGGCGCGGCGCGCGCGGCGTTCTTCCCGACGATCTCGCTGACCGGCACCGCAGGCTTCGCCTCGAGCAGCCTCGGCGGGCTGTTCAGCGGCGACGGCTTCACCTGGAGCATCGGACCGTCGCTGAGCCTGCCGATCTTCGACTGGGGCGCGCGCGATGCCGATCTCGGCCTGGCGCGCGCGCTGCGGCTCGAATCGGTCGCCAATTACGACCGGACGGTGCAGAACGCGTTTCGCGAGGTGTCCGACGCGCTGGCGGGGCGGCGCTACATCGCCGAGCAGGCGGCGGTGCTGCGCCGCGCCGTCGACGCGCAGGAGCGCATCGCGCACCTCGCCCGGCTGCGCTACCGCGAGGGCGTCGCCAATTATCTCGAGGTGCTCGACGCCGAACGCAATCTGTTCACCGCGCGGCAGACCCTGCTGACCGCCGAGCGGCAGGAGCTGCAGAATTTCGCGGCGCTCTACGTAGCGCTGGGCGGCGGCGCCGAAGTGCCGATCGCGCCGGTTTCGCTCGAGCCTTTGCGCCAGGAAATCGGCGACCAATAGACATGCCGGCGCTCCGGGCTGCGCTTTGCAGAAGCGGCGCCCGCTTCACGGCTATTATCGCAATGACCATCATAAATATGATCGTGGTCGGATCGAATCCACGCTTCCGCTATCGGCCTTTATTGGACCGCTTCGCGCTCCCAGAAACGCAGCTTGCCGCATGTTTCGATGAAGCCTGACGCATCACCAGCGCCGCTCAACTTCATGCAGCCGTCGTCGAGGCGTTCGTCGAGCCCGATGGCCGCGAAGATCGGCATCGCTGCATCGGTGTAGGCAATGAACTTGGCATGGGCGAACGCATCGCTGACGAAGTCCTGGCTGGGCTTGTCCCTGGCGCGTTCGCGGCCGGACTCCTCGCCCATCACAATAGCGACGGCGTCGTAGACCACCGACGGCGCGCCATCGATCTTCTCGTCCGCTTCGACCATCTTGCCGTCCGACAATTTGGCGCCCGACACATGCGGCGCGATGATCTCGCACATCGCGCCGGCGTCCTTTGCCGCCTTCTGGAGCGCCGCAACCGTCGGAGCATCGCCGCCTTCGGCAATATAGATGCCGAGCTTGCGTCCCTTGAAGTTCCCCGGTCCGTTCCTGATGATCGACAAGGCGGGGCTTTCGGGCAGATCGGCGATCGGTTCCTTCGCCGCCTTCAACTTGCCGGGCAGTTCGGCCATGCCGAGGCCGTCAGCGACGGTTTGCGCCAGGCCGTCATCGATGTTGCGCAGATGTCCGACCATCCGGGCGCGGATTTCGGGCCGTCCGACCTTGGACAGTTCGAAAGTAAGCGCACTGCCCATATGCGCCTGCTCGGTCGGCGTCTGGCTGATGTAGAATTGCCGCGCCTGGCTGTAATGATCGGCGAAGCTTTCCGGTCGCGCGCGAAGCTTCGGCCCCTCGACCTGTTCCGGATAGCTGTCGAACCCACGCTCGGGATTTTCGCGCGGACCGGCCTCCTCGCCTGTACCTTCGCCCCAGCTGTTGGGCTCGTAATTCACGCGGCCCTTCGGATTGGTCATCGCCATATGCCCGTCCTGCTGGAAATGCCGCACGGGGCATTTCGGAGCGTTGACCGGAATATGCGTGAAGTTCGGTCCGCCGAGCCGCTTCAACTGCGTGTCGAGATAGGAGAAGTTGCGGCCCTGCAGCAGCGGATCGTTCGACTGGTCGATCCCCGGCACGATGTTCTGCGTGCAGAACGCGACCTGCTCGGTCTCGGCGAAGAAATTGTCGACATTGTCGTCGAGCGTCATCGTGCCGACGATCCGCACCGGTATCTGCTCCTCGGGAATGATCTTGGTGGCGTCGAGCACGTCGAATTCGAAATTCTCCGCGAACGCCTCGTCGAAAATCTGCACGCCGAGGTCCCATTGCGGATAATCGCCCGCGTCGATCGCCGCCCACAGGTCGCGGCGGTGAAAGTCCGGATCGGCGCCGTTGACCTTGAGCGCCTCGTTCCACACCACCGATTGCAGCCCCTGTTTCGGCTTCCAGTGGAACTTGACGAAGCTCGACTTGCCTTCGGCGTTGACCAATCGGAAGGTGTGCACGCCGAACCCTTCCATGAAGCGAAACGAGCGCGGGATCGTCCGGTCGGACATGATCCACATGATCATGTTCATCGATTCCGGGCTGAGCGTCACGAAATCCCAGAAATTGTCGTGCGCGGTCTGTGCCTGCGGGAAACCGCGGTCGGGCGCCGGCTTGGCGGCATGGATCAGATCGGGAAACTTCATCGCATCCTGGATGAAGAACACCGGGATGTTGTTGCCGACGATGTCCCAATTGCCCTCGTCGGTATAGAATTTCACCGCGAAACCGCGCACGTCGCGCGCAAGGTCGGGCGAGCCCTGGTTGCCCGCGACGGTCGAAAACCGCACGAACACCGGCACCTTTTTGCCGACCTCGGTCAGCACCCTGGCGCGGGTATGTTCGGACAGGTCCTCGGCCAGTTCGAACGTGCCATGGGCGCCGTAGCCGCGCGCGTGCACCACGCGCTCCGGAATACGTTCGTGATCGAAATGGAAGATCTTCTCGCGTGCGATATGGTCTTCGAGGAGCGCCGGGCCCCGCGCACCGGCCCTTAGCCAGCTCTGATCGTTAGCGACCGGAGCACCCTGCGCCGTGGTCATGCCATCAGCGTCGCCCTTGGCGGTCTGATGCGGCGCGCCGCCTTTATCGAGGCTCAGATCGTCGGCCATCATATTCTCCCGGATTTACGCGTGCGGATCAAGATCATCGCGCTCATTCATCGAACAGGCATCGGAAGGGAAAGTTCGGCTGACGGAAAATTATTATCGTTACGCGCGCGTCGGATTGCCATCGCAGCCGCGCGTATTGCGGCATGCCCGTCGTCAGAACATGTGGCACAGCTCGCGGCCTAAATTAGCACGTCGAGCCCTCCACCGTCGGGCAATGATTTTTGGAAGTTGCCTATTTCAACATTGCTCACTCAAGTATATAATTGCCGAAATCTCGCGATGACGTAGATTTGACGTTGCCGTAAAGGTAATCAACGCCCTTTGAATTGCGGTGCGCGCTTGTCCAAAAACGCCTGGACGGCTTCGGCGTGATCTTCAGTCGCGTGGGCCAGCGCCTGAAACGCTGCGGACATTTCCAGGACTGCCCCGAGCGAAGACTGCCTGCCCTCACGCAACAGCCGCTTGGTCATGCGCACCGCATGTGGCGGATTGGCGGCAATCCGCCTTGCAAGGATTAGCGCCTCATCCATCAAGGCCTCGTCGTGAACCACGCGGGAGACCAAGCCACAGGCCAGCGCTTCGTCGGCATCAATCATATCACCGGTAAAAGACAGTTCCGCCGCACGCGACTGCCCGATTATCCTTGGCAGAAACCACGCACCACCGTCCCCGGCAACGATACCGAGCTTGACAAAGCTCTCCGCGAACTTTGCGCTCGCTCCGGCAATGCGGATGTCGCACATGCAAGCCAAATCGCAGCCAGCACCGATTGCCGGGCCGTTTACCGCTGCGATTACCGGAACCTCAAGCGCGTCGAACAACAAGGGGAGCCGTTGGATCCCATGACGATAATTGCCCCGCGTTACCGCGGGCAATGCGTCACGAAGTCCCGCGCCTTCACGCATTGCCTTAATGTTGCCTCCTGTTGAAAACGCTCTGCCGGCACCCGTCAGGATAATCACTCGTGTCTGCGGGTCGGCATCCGCGGCGGCAACGTTCGCCACAAGCGCCTCGACCATATCGAGATCGGAAATCGGATTACGTGTCTCGGGTCGGTTCAACGTCAGAACGACGATACCGCCGGTCTCGTCACGGCGAAGGATGATATCCGTCATCGAAGTCCCAATCCGCGGGCGATGATGCCGCGCAGCACCTCCCGCGTGCCACCTCGCAGCGAAAAGGAGGGTGCGTTCAATATGCCGTGCGCCAGGACTGCCGGGAAAGGCGCACCACCAAGAGCCGGTTCACAGTCGATGAGCGATTGTGCGATTTCAGGTATCTCCTGTTCGAGTAATGAGCCCAAATCCTTGACGAGCGAAGCCTGAAGTTGTGGATCGTCGCCTTCGTCAAGCATCGCCGTAACGCCAAGCGACAGGCGTCGCAGCACGATAATGTGAGCGACCAGGCGGCCAACTGCGCGCCGTGCCGCCGCATCGTCGCGACCGCGCAGCAATCGGACCAGTTCAACCAGATGGACAAAACTCGACAGGAATCGCTCGGGACCACTGCGTTCATATGCGAGTTCGCTCATGACCTGTCGCCAGCCTTGTCCTTCCTTCCCGATGAGCGCATCAGCCGGCACCGCGGCATCTTCAAACACCACCTCATTGAAATGCGCCGCACCGGAAATGTCAGTGATAGGAGAGATGGAAATACCCGGGAGGTTCAAATCGACCAGCAACTGACTGGTGCCTGACCGGCGATCCTCCGACGTGCCGCTGGTTCGGCAAAATAGAACCATATAATCGCAAGCGGCCGCATTGGTGGTCCAGAGCTTCGTGCCGTGGACGCGCCATCCATCCTCCGAACGCTCAGCGCGCGTTCGAACGGCGGCAAGATCGGAGCCCGCATCCGGTTCGCTCATGCCTATACATATCTGGCATTCCCCAGCCGCGATGCGGGGTAGCACCTCCATTCGCTGTGCCTCTGTCCCGAATTTGAGCAATAATGGGCCACTCTGTCGTTCGGCAATCCAATGCGATCCGACCGGTGCCCCTGCGGCCAACAACTCTTCCATCACGACATAGCGTTCCGCGGCGCTTCGCTCATGACCTCCGTATTTTTTGGGCCATGTCATGCCGAGCCAACCACGCCGACCCAGCTTGCGGCTAAATTCGGGATCATAGCCACTCCACGATTGTGCAAGCCTCTCTGCTGGAACCCCGACAAGTTCATGCGACAGAAAAATGCGCACCTGTTCGCGCAAAAGCTCCGCGTCCATATGCTCGGGCGGTGAAGGGAAGCGAAAATTATTCATGCAGCGACGATCATCGGCCACAATTCTTCAGCGGAGTCAGCCAAGACATAGTCGGCGATCCAGTCTTGCCAATACGCAGCGCCACCGAACTCGGAACGACTGCTCCACAAGGATTTCGTCAGTCGACCAAGGCGATATTCATCGGTAAATCCAATCGCGCCATGCGCTTGATGCGCGATCGCCGCGATCAAACCAGCGGCCTCATTGGCTCGGGCTTTCGCCGCTGCCAGCTCCAGCGAAGGCCCGAGCGGGCCATCGAGAAAAGCGCAAGCAATTCCCGCAGCCCCGTCTAGCACGGCGACTTGGCCCGCCATGCGTGCCAACTCTTGCTGAATCGCTTGAAATTTCGACAAGGGGCGACCGAACTGTCTGCGCATGCATACATATTCGACGGTGAGCGAGAGAATCGTTCGCGCGGCACCTGCCATTTCGATGATACGCAATGCCGCGCCGCAGCGTTCGACGGCGCCCGTGCCACCTGGCAGCTCATGCTTGGCGGCATTGCCGAAATCACTCACTGAATCGCGCGGAGCACCTGTCAGGCTATTGCCAGTATCGGTGATGACGATGGCATCGTCATTTACAACGATCATCTTACCGGGATCTATCGACTCGATTACCACATGTGCCGCATGCCGCGCCCATGGAACCCGGTCCGTCACGCGGCCGACAAGCGTAGCGATCCGATCATCCGATTCAATCCCGGCGCGTGCCATGAGCAAGTTGGCTACGATAGTCTCTCCGATGGGTATCATGATCGACAGGCTGGCCGCATGGGCGATTATCGCTGCTGCGATCTCCCCACCAAGCGCCAGACCGCCAGCCGCTTCAGGGACGAGAACGAGATGCAGACCGTTTTCGGCGATTAGCGGCCATGCATCGGATATAGGCCGGTTGACCAGGTCCGTGAGCAACTTCTCAGCGGTCGCTGCCACCAGATATCTGGTTTCTTCGTCGATCATCGCGCTCCTCTCGAGCGCCACCCTTTCTTGGTTTTGACATTTTTGTCAAGAACAGGGCTTCAGTCAGTTCGGCTCCGTTTTATTCGACTTGCGCTTTTTGGGCTCCTTGACGCTGGGCCAGGCCGACGGCAATTCAGGCGAAACACCGTAAGCGCGCATGAGCATTGCGAGCGCACCGTGGAAATGTTCGTCGAGACGCGTGAATTCCCACCCATAGCGCGCTGTTGGCCCGGCGACATATAGAATACTGCTGATCTGCAGCATGATATGCTGGGTCGGCGCATCGGGTATAAGCTCACCGCGATCCACCGCGATCCGCACGGCATCAAGCACGGTTTGGTCGAGCGATTCCTGTGTCGATTGAACAAGGCTGCGAAGATTTGGGCCAACCGTTTCAGCATCCATAGAAAATCGTGACACCAATCCGGTTGGATGCTGCATTTTGCCGGCAGGATTGAAAAATATAAAGCGCCTGTACATGCGGTCACGCGCTGCCACGAATTTAGAGAACAGGGAGGCGTCCGGATTACCCCAGATCGCACGGTTTTCGCGAATTCCGATTTCAGCGAAGTCCTGTAGAACTTCTTCCGCGAGGTTTGCCTTGGTGCCGAAATGGTAGTGGATCAGCGAATGATTGATGCCGAGTTCTTTTGCCAGATCCAGAAACGTAATGCCATTATATCCGTGACGGATAAACATTTCGGTAGCCAGCGACTTGATCTTGCGCCGGATCGCTTCGCCTGGTTCCGATCGCCGACGCTTACGCTTCGTCGCGGCGACTGCATTCTTGGTATCGTCTGCCATGACTGCGGTTGTGCTCGCTCACGAAGCGCTGTCAACCTGATTTAGCCGATGTCGCTGTCGTTACCCCTGCACGAACTTCGGCTTATGATACGCTTTTCAAGCGCCGGCACCCGAAAATGCAATTACCTGGCCGGTGGTGAAAGCAGACCGCCCTGAGAGCAGAAACGAAACGAGCGCGCCGACTTCGCTGTCCTCACCGAACCGGTTGGAAGGTACATCACGCGCGAGGCGGTCTTTATGGGCAGGATCGTTCTGACCGCCTGGCGCCGGGAACACTCGATCGCTGTAGAGATAGAAGGGCGCGATCACGTTGATTTGTATATTGTCCGCCGCGTGCTTGACGGCGAGCGTTCGGGCCAGGGCGTTCGCGCCCGCCCGGGCGGCGAGATAACCGGTATTTCCGTCGGAGGATCGATGCGGAAACTTGTCCGCCGCGCCCGATGTTACAAGCGCCAGCCGACCGCTTTTCTGCGCCAGCATCGTTTCCAGAACGGCCGCGACGAAACGTTGCGGGCGCAGCAGCAATGCCTCGACCATTGCGTCGAAATCGCTGCGGTCCACCTTTTGGACTACATCATCGACCAGAGCGAACGGGATGTCGTTGCTCAACGCCGCGTCGACGCGACCGAACCGCTGTTTCGCTTCGGCCACGCAATCTACCGCATCGGTGGAGCTTGCGATGTGGCAGAGCGGATGCGCCGCCGCAAACATATCGCGCTCTGTCGCGTCCCCGAACCGCAAACTGTGGGCAAGAACGGTGAATCCGTCTTCAAGCAGCGTATCGACGGCGCCGGGGCCAACATAATCGTCGGCATAAGTGATGAGCGCAACGTCGCCGGTCGCCATCGTTCAATAACCCCGCCATAACGGGTCGGGTATCCCGGCGATGTCCGACTCGATGGCGTAGATGCCGCCGAGCATATCCTGGCCAAGATTTGCCTTGCCGCTACGCGGGGTCATTTTGGTCGTCGTGATGAATAGCGTCCGCATGTCGTCTCCTGCAAAGGCCACTTTGGTGGGGTTGGAAAATGGCAGCGCAAGGTGTCGGTCGATCGCTCCATCCGGCGCATATCGGCGCAGCGCGGCGCCATAGACCAGCGTAGCCCAGTAACCGCCCTCCGAATCTACGGTCGCGCCATCCACGAAGCCGTGCGCGGGATCCACCTTCGCAAAGGTTTGTCTTTCGCTGAGCGACCCGGTGGCACGGTCGAGTGTCCAAGATTCGATGATGCTTGTCGGCGAATCGGATAGATAAAGCCTGGTTCCGTCCGGACTGAAAGCGAGGCCATTGGCACAATTGATATCCTCAACGACTGACACCAACGCATCGCCGTCGAGCCGAAACAACTTGCCCCCGCCCGGTAATGTCGGCGTATCTCGGAGGCGGTGGTTGATCGAGCCGACCCATAGCCGACCATCGCGATCGCATTGAACCTCATGAAGCGAAATATGTTCGGGCAGCGGCGACGGCACGCGCAGGCTTAGTTCACCGGTCAAGAAATCGAAGTCGTGCAGGCCACGCGCAAGCACGACGAGCGCCCCACCGGTTTCTTTCAAGACGACGCCGCCGATACGTTCGGGCATCGACCAGTTCTCCCGCTCGCCGTCCATCGCGTTCCATCGGCTGAGCATCGGTTCACGCTCACAGTTGATCCAGTAAAGCGCCCGTTCCGCGGGCGACCATATCGGCGTCTCGCCGAGGTAGGTTTTGGCGTCGATAGCGCAGCGCAAGGTGGGTGGCGGGCCGATGCTCCGGTTCATCGGGGAGGCAGCACCTTTCCTGGATTGAGAATGTTGGATGGGTCGAGCGCGCGCTTGATCGTTCGCATCAGGTCGAGTTCCGCAGGCGACCGGCTGAGACCGATATAGTTCAGCTTGTAGGTGCCGATGCCGTGCTCTGCCGAGATCGACCCGCCGACCGACCGGGTTGCCGTGTAGACGGCGTCACTGGCCATCTCGGCACTGTTGGGATGATTTCCAGGGCCAACCACGACATGCAGGTTGCCATCGCCTCCATGGCCGTAGAACATGAGCGTGGCGCCCGGAAGAGCGGCCTCGACGCGCATTTGCGCATCTGCGACGAATGCGGCCATGTCTGCAAGCGCCATGCTGACGTCGAATGCGTAGCGCGGACTGATTGCCGCCATCACGTCGATCAGGTCTTCGCGCACCGCCCAAAGACCATCTCGCTGTTTTTCGGATTGAGCGATAACCGCGTCCGTTATCAGGCCCGCCTCGAATAGCTGTTCGAGAACGCTGGAAAACGCGGCATCGTCTTGCGTCGCATCGTCGCCCATCGCTTCGACGAGAATATATATCGGGCTGCCGGATGGCATCGGTGGCGCGCGTTGCTCGCGCTGCGCATCGCTGACAAAGGCGTAGAAATCGTTCCACATCAGCTCGAAGCTCGACAATCGTCCAGCCAACCGCGCCTGCAGCTTGTGCAGGATATTCGCAACCTGCTCGACCGAGCCTGTGGCGAGCAGCGCCGTCTGCGTACTGCGCGGCTGCGGCCGCAGTCTCAGTACCGCGCGGGTGACGATACCGAGCGTCCCCTCGCTGCCGATCATCAAATGCTTCCAGTCGTAACCCGCATTGTCCTTCAACGACTTGCCCAGCGTCGCTACGATCGTGCCGTCGGCGAGGACAGCTTCGAGACCGAGCACCATATCTCGCATCATGCCCCAACGCAGGACGCGGACGCCGCCCGCATTGGTCGAGATAACGCCACCAATGGTTGCCGAACCCCGCGAACCTAGATCGAGCGGGAGCAGAAAGCCCTCCGCTTCGACGGCTTCCTGCACATTCTGAAGCACGGCCCCGGCTTCGACGGTTACGGTCGAAGAGACCCTGTCGATTTCAGCGATTTGGTTCATTCGAGCCAGGTCGATGAGAATCCCGCCGGGCGCTGCCAGTCCCCCGCCCACCAGCCCGGTGCCGCCACCCCATGGGGTGACCGGCGTGGCCGAAGAATGGGCATAACGCAGAACCGCGGCAACTTCTTCGGTCGAGCGAGGACGTATTACGGCACCAGGGTCACTGCGCGATTTTTTCAGAATGTCGCTACGATAGCGCTCTTCGATCGCGTCCCCATGGACAACGCCGTCGCATCCGACGATGGATTGGAGCGCATCGATCACGTCGCGACGCTTTCGCCGATACCTGCCGCTTCCAGTCCTTCGATCCAGCTTGGATCGCGATCAAGCAGACGCCGGAAGGTCAGGACGCGTTTGGTGTTGGCTATAGCGAATGCTCCGATCATCCGATCGTCGCGGCGAAATAGCGCCAGCAGCTTGCCATCCGCGTCATCGACAATCCGTACCTCGTGATGATCGTATGCGGAGCCGACCAATTGCATTTTGATCCCGTACTGATCCGACCAGAACCACGGCACCGGTGCATATGGCTCATGTGCCGCCGGATCGTCGTCCGCCGCCAGCAGACGGCGCGCGGCGTGCACACCCATGCGCACCGCATTGTCCCAATGCTCGACACGACGAAGCTCGCCATAGCGGCGATTGGGCCAGCGGGCGATATCTCCGCAAGCGACGATGCCTGGTGCAGCAAGGCAGGTTTCGTCGCACAGGATGCCATTGTCGATGATAAGGTCTGATTGTTCCAGCCAGTCGGTATTTGGCAGCACGCCGATACCTACGACCGCCAGGTCCGCCGCGACAAAGCTGCCATCGGAGAGCCGAACGCCAGCCAGCGCGCCCTCTCCCTCAAGCGCGGCAACCGCGACGTCGAGGCGGACATCAACTCCATGATCGCGGTGGATATTGGCAATCCGATGCGCCAGTTCGTCGCCCAGCACGTGACGAGCGGGAGCCGTGGCCTCGATCATCGTAACAGGAAAGCCCATTTTACGACACGATGAGGCAACTTCCTGACCGATGAATCCTGCGCCGATCACCGCAACCCTGGTCTCGGCCCGCAGTTGATTTCGCAGTCCCGTAACATCGTCGAGCGAACGCAGCATATGCACACCATCCAGCTCCGCGCCGGGTAGCGTTCGGGGCGTGGCACCGGCGGCAATGACGATCCCACCGGGAAATTCGGCGCTGGACCCGTCATCGAAACCTATCGCACGGCGCTCTACATCGATGGAGGTGGCCCGAAGGCCGAGCCACCATTCAGCGTCCAGTTCTCCCTCCTCGAAACGCAGATTTGCCTGCGTCGGCGGCCAGTCGCCGCAAAGCAATTCCTTCGACAGTGGCGGTCGATCATATGGTCGATGAGGTTCGTCGCCGATCATGACCAACCGGCCACGATATCCCTGCCGGCGAAGCTCCAGTCCGGCATTCAGGCCGGCGAGCGATGCACCGACAATGGCGATCGGGTCTGAGTTCATCGACGATTAGGCCTCTAACCTAAGCGCGCGCTTCGGACAGACTCTTACCGCCGCGCTCGCTTGCTCTTTCAGCTCGGCCCCGAACTCGTCCTTCAGGACGACCAGTTCGTCATCGTCGTTCAACTCGAAGATATCCGGCGCTTCCACCGAACAGACGCCATTGCCGTCACACAATGCCCAATCCACCACGACCTTCATGCCAGTTCCTTGACTTTAACGAAAAGACTGTTCCAACCCCATTGGAAGCTCGATGGCAGACGGGTGGAACGCGACATATCGAAAGCATAGGATTTCACGCGCCGTAAAAAGGCGTCGACAAGGACGCGCAGCTCGAGCCGCGCGACATGCGAACCGATGCAATGATGCTGACCAAAGCCGAAGGAGATCACCTGATCGATTTCCCGATTCCAGAGGAATTCGTCGGGCCGGTCGAATATGCGTTCGTCTCGCGCTGCCGATCCGAATAGCGCCAACACCCTCTGGCCCGGGCGGATGTGCTGGCCAGCGACAACGGTCTCTTTGTGACAGGTCCGGGCAAACCATTGCGCGGGTGCGCAAAAACGAATGAATTCCTCGATCGCGATCGGCACACCCCCGGCAAGGTCGGCCTGCACGGCGGCGAGCTGTTCTGGATGACTGGCAAGCTCCATCAGCCCGTGCGCGGTGATCTTGGGTACAGTCTCCGTACCTCCGACGAACACGCAGATACCCTGCATCGCGACCTCTCGATCGGTAAGCGGACGCTCTTCGAAGCGGTAATTGATGAGTCCATCGACCAGTGGCACCGATCCGTCCGCACCCGCCGCGCGGCGGCGCTCGACCGATGGCTGGATCAGCGCGACAAGGTTATCGACCAGCTTGGTCAGGTCCACACCGCCTGCTTCAGGATCGGACACCGTCACTGCGTTGACGGCGTTGCGCACCTCAACAGCCTGGCTCGCCGGCATGCCAAAGAAATGACAGGTGATGGCTGCTGCGACGACGCCGCCATAATCCTGGGTAAGATCAAACTCGCCGCGCGGCAGGAGCGCATTGAGACGTTCCTCAGCAAGATCGCGCACCATGTCCTCAATAGAGAGCACGCTTTTGGGTCGCAGCGGCTTGATCTGTGCCTTGCGGATCTGCTCGTACCATGGATAACCGAGGTTGGAGCTGCGCGGCAATGGGTCCATCTCAAGTGGCGGCGGCGCCTCTTCGTGATGAACAGATGCCAGCAGCGAGGGGCTAGGCAATGTCTGTTCCGAGGCGATGAAGACGTTGTCGCCCTGACTCATCAACTCGATGATGTCATCGAACCGCGAAAATACGAAGGTGTCGTATTTTGCCGCGTAATAGACAGGATGGTTCGCGCGCAATTCCTTGTACCAGGGAAGCGGGTTCTCCATCACTTCTGGCGCGAACGGATCATAGGCGAACGGCGCGTTCATCAGGCGGTCTCTTGCGCGAACGTCTCGACGCGAACCTGAAGGTTGCGCAGTGTCAGGACGTTGATGTTTTCAGGCTCCCAGTCGAGCGGGCCCTTGTCCATGATCTCGAAATCCTTGACGCGCTTGAGCCAGTGTTGAAGGAACACCTGGCCCTCAAGTCTCGCCAGTGCGGCACCGAGACAGAAATGCGCGCCAATCGCAAAGGCCAAATGCCGAGCCGCATTAGGGCGCTCCACATCGAATTCGTGCGGATCGGGGAAGACGCTGGGATCGTGATTCGCCGCGTTGAGAAATAGCAGCGCCATCGAGCCTTTGGGGATCGTCTTGCCACGAAGCTCGACATCCGCGGTAGTCATGCGCGTGATGACCGGTGCCGGCGCACGGTAGCGAAGAATTTCGTCGATCGCCTTGGGTATCAGATCAGGATTCTCGCGTAGCTTCTCCAACTGATCCCGGTTTTTGTCTAGGATGACGAGAGAGTTGGAAAGCAGGCCTTGGGTAGTCTGGAACGCGGCAAAATAGGCGAAGATCGCCATCTTCTGCAGCTCCCACTGGGTTAGCTTCTCGCCATCCGCCTCGGCTTTGATCAGGCCGGTCATCATGTCCTTGCGCGGGTTTTTCCGACGATCTTCGAAGATCGGGTCGAACAATGCGCAAAGCTGATTGTACGCCTTCTTGCCAAGCGCGAGCTGCTCGTCGGACACCGGCATGCCAATATAGTGGCTCATCGAATTCTCGATGTCGCGCGTAAGCCCGTAATAGAGTTCGCGGTCATCGTCGGGCACGCCCATCATCTCGGTAATCATCGCCTGCGGCAGCGGCGTTGCATAATCGGTGAGGAAATTGAATTCGCCCCGCGGCAGGACTTTGTCGAACAGGGCCGCCGATGTCCGCTCGGCATAAGGACGCAGGCCTTCGATCACATTGGGGCGAAACGCCTGGCCTGCCAGACTGCGCAACCGGGTATGCCGTGGCGGATCGATTCCGACCAGCGTTCCGGTCGCGAAATAGACTTCGCGCTGTTCCTCCGGCATGCGGTCGAAACGACGCTCGATGGAGAAGGGATCGCCGTCGTTGCGCAATATGTGATTGATGTCCTCATAGCGAAATACACCCCACGCCTGAATATCCGGCAATTCGGCGACCGGATGATTCGCGAGCATGTGATCATACCACGGATAAGGATCCTGGCGTCCTTCGGGGGTCCACAACGGATGCTGTGCAACATCCGAAGGGTGCGCATCGTGCGATCGGGAAAATATTTCGGTATCGCCCATTACTGCCTCTCAACGACTGGTGTATCCGCCGTCTACGGGGAGTGCGATACCCGTGACGAACGAGGAATCATCTGACGCAAGCCACAAGGCGGCGTGCGCGACCTCTTCGGGCTCGCCGGCACGGCCCATCGGTACCGACGCACTGACTCCGGTGCGAACGCGCTCGTCGAGTTCCCCTTGCGACAGCGTTTCGCCCGGTTTGGCGAAGAAGGTCGGCAGCATCGGAGTATTAGTCGGCCCTGGACATACGGCGTTTACGCGAATTCGCTCTTTGGCGAAGCGCTGTGCCAGTCCCATCATCATGCCGATGACGGCGAATTTCTGCGCGGAATAGATCGGGCTGTAAGCAGATCCGACAAGACCGGCTGTCGACGCCGTGAATATTATGGAACCACCGTCTGCGTTCTCACGCAGCAATTTCGACGCCTGTCCGCTGGCGACCAGCGCCGCGGTGACGTTCACCGCGTGGCTGCGGTCATAGGCGTCCATGTCGAGATCCTCGACGTCCACCGGGCAGGCGATGCCCGCATGGTTCCATAAGATATCGACGCCACCCAATAATTCAGCCGCGTCATGGACCAGCTTTTTCGCCGCCGACAAATCGCAAAGATCGACGACCAAGGCGTGGGCTTCCGCGCCGTGTTCTCGCAACTCCGCTACTGCGGCGTCGAGCGCTTCTCGGTTGATGTCGACGAGCACGAGCCGTGCACCTTCGCGTGCAAACAAGCGAGCGCCGGCAAGCCCCATCCCGGATGCCGCCGCCGTTATTATCGTTCGTTTTCCCGCCAGTCGCAACGCCCTCTCCTCAACTTGCATATTGGTTCGGAAACTGGCCGGTCAGGTTCACCGCCGTCGCCTTGGTCTCAAGATAGCTATCCAAGGCTTCTATGCCGTTCTCGCGGCCCCATCCCGATTGCTTCATACCGCCATAGGGAATCGGAAAACGTATGAAGCGATAGGTGTTGATCCATACGCTCCCCGCCTCGATCTGGGCGGCGACGCGGTGCGCGCGGCCCAGATCGCGGGTCCACAGTCCAGCGGTGAGTCCGTAATCGGTATCGTTTGCGATCGCGACAGCTTCTTCTTCCGTGTCGAAGGGAATCAGCGCGGCCACCGGGCCAAAAATTTCATCGCGAGCGATCCGCATCGAATTATCGACATCGGCATAAACGGTCGGCTTGACATAATATCCGTCAGCCAGGTCCCCGGCGATCATCCTTTCCCCGCCCGCGACCAAAGTCGCGCCTTCATCGCGCGCAACATCGAAATAGGACATCGTCTTTTCGAGCTGGGCGGTATGCGCTTGCGGTCCCATATGGGTTTGCGGGTCCATCGGCTGGCCAACCCGGACCATCGCCGCGCGATCGCGGAATGCGTCGCGAACCTTCGTATAAATCGACCGCTGCACCAATACACGACTGCCCAGCGCACAGCTTTGCCCGCATACCGCCCAGGCGGAAGACGTAGCGGCGTTTATCGCCATTTCGATATCGGCGTCCTCGAAAATAATATGGGGAGCCTTGCCGCCCAATTCGAAGGTGAAGCGCTTGAGAGTGGGCGCGCCGAGCACCAGCAATTTCTTGGCTGTCGCGCCTGATCCGGTGAACGAGATTTTATCAACCCCGCGATGCTCTACAAGCCGCGACCCGCCCCCATTGCCATATGCTGGCACCACGTTGAAAACGCCCGGCGGAATACCCGCTTCCTCGGCTATCCGTGCCAAATAAAAGGCGCCGACCGGGGTGATTTCGGATGGTTTCAAGATGACCGTGCACCCCGCCGCCAAGGCCGGTGCGATCTTGAGATTGGCAAGAAAACTCGGCGCGTTCCATGCGGTGATCGCGCCGACCACACCGACCGGCTCGCGTGTAGTATAGACGTGAACGGACGGATCCATCGGAATCGTCCGGCCACCGAGCTTGTCCGCCAGTGAGGCGTTCCACCACCAGATCTGACCATGACCCGGAAATTCGGGCTTAGTGTCGCGGATCGGGCGTCCGGTATCGCGCGACTCAACGTAGGAAAGCGTGTCCGCTTCACGCACGTAAAGTTCGGCGAAACGCCGCAGTAGCCCCGCCCGTTCGGCGACCGGCATTGTCTTCCACTTGCCCTTCCTCGCGTCACCCGCGGCATCAATCGCGCGGTCCATGTCAAGGGCGCCACCGAAGGCAGCCGTCGCCCATGTTTGACCGTTGGCCGGATCAACCGATTCAATCACGCCGCCGTCTATCGGCGCAACCCATTCGCCGCCAATGTAGAGCCGATCTTGCGTGGTCGATACCATCAGAAACCCTGTCCTAATTTCCAGATCGGACGACTGAATGAATCTCCGATCCGTCAGAGCCCTTCTGTTTTCTGTTGACAATCGTGTCAAGGGTGTTCGACAAAAGGAGCATGGAAAACGCCGATGAATTCCATGCCGAGTTTGGCGTTGGGCTTGCGGAAAATAGGGGATACCGTTCGTGCAATGGGTAACTTACGAAGTCGACGATGATGGCATCGCCGTAATTTCGATGAACCGGCCCGAGCGGCTGAACGCCTGGGGTTCGGAGATGGCAAGCGACCTGAGCGAGGCGTTCGAACGCTATAATGGCGATCGTTCTGCTCGCGTTGCGATCCTCCGTGGCGAAGGCCGTGCATTTTGCGTCGGCGCGGACGCCAAGGAATATACCGAGCGTCAAGGCAGCTGGTCTAGCCAACCCCGTGAAGAGATGGGAATCTTCGGCCAGGGAAAGCTCTTCAAGCCTGTGATCGGAGCGATCCAGGGACATTGCCTCGGCGCCGGACTAATTCTGCTGGCGGTACGCTGCGATATCCGCATTGCCGCAGACGACGCTCTCTTCGGACTGCCCGAAGTGGCTGTCGGCATCGTAAATTGTGAAGTGCCGCTTGCCAACCAAGCGATTCCGCTGTGCTTGTTGATGGAAATGTCGATGACCGCCGAGGCGATCGACGCCAATCGCGCACTGGCCCACGGCATGGTCAACAAAGTTGTACCCGGCGAACAGTTGCTGGAAGAATCGATGAAGATGGCGCGCACAATCGCGAAGCAGTCGCCGCTAGCAGTCAGGCTATCGAAAGAAAATCTGCTCAGTGCTGTCGCGGTGACGGACGAGGCCAAGGCGAATGAAATCCGACTATATAACCTGTCGTCGCATTCCGCCGATGCGATAGAGGGATTTCAGGCCCATACCGAGCGTCGCGATCCGGTTTGGCGGAGCTGAATCCGTGAGCGAGACTGATCCTATGCCTCGCGTCGGCATGAAGCCGTTTTCAGGAATCAAGATACTCGATCTGACCCACGCGCTGGCCGGGCCCTTTGCGACCCAGCTGCTGGCCGACCTTGGCGCCGATGTGGTCAAACTGGAAAACCCGAACCACCAGGATTTCTCTCGTTCGATCCCGCCGTTCGCAGGCGATCATAGCCATTATTTTCTAGCGATAAACCATGGCAAGCGCAGCATTGCCGCAGATCTTCGTACTGAAAACGGTAGGCGCTTGGCGTTCGAGCTTGCCGCAAAGGCCGATGTACTGATCGAGAATTTCCGTCCCGGCGCTGTAGATCGGATGGGACTGGGGCACGAGGCGGTGAGCGCGGTCAATCCCGCGTTGATCCACTGCTCTATCTCCGGCTTCGGTCAAGAGGGCGATGGATCGAAAAGACCAGCCTATGACATCGTAATTCAGGCCATGTCGGGCTTTATGAGCGTAACCGGGGAACATGATGGCGCACCGCTACGCAGTGGCGTTTCGATCGGCGACATGGTCGCCGGACTATACGCCGTGCAAGCGATATCGGCGGCGTTATATGAGCGGGAAAAGACCGGACAGGGCGCCGCTCTGGACGTCTCGATGTTCGACGCCTTGGCTAGCATGCTGTCCTATTATGTTACCCTTGCGCAAGTGTCCGGACGATCGCCTCAGCCAAACGGCTCGCGCCATGCCACGATCGTGCCGCTCGGCAGCTACCGCGCCAGCGACGGCTTCATCGTCGTAGCTGCTACGACGGACGCCTTCTGGCGTAATCTGACAAAAGCGATTGACCGCGAGGACCTGCTTTCCGACAGGCGGTTCGTCGATCTGGCCAGCCGGCAGGAACATCGAGAAGAACTGGCAAAGATACTGGAAGAGACATTCTTGCAGCGCTCCGTAGCGGACTGGACGGAGAGTCTCGACAAACACGACGTACCCAATGGGCCGGTGCTCGACATCCTGTCGTTGATCGATAACCCGGTCGCCGTCGAACGCCAGTTGTTCCGACCCGTCGAAACAACCGTCGGCGATGTGATGGTCACCCGGTATCCGGTGATCGATCGATCGATCGGCCTGCCGGAAGAAAGGCGCGACACGGCACCTGCACTGGGTGAAAACCGTGCGGACGTCATCCGTGATTGGCTCGGCCGCGAGCCAGCGGTTGAAGAGGGCACGACGTGAGCGAAAACATCTTTTCGACCTTCGCGAAGGCTGCTGCCCGAAATCCTGAGCGAACGTTCCTCGAAGGTCTGGATTACGCCTTCCGCTATGGCGAGATGCTCGATTACTCTGCGCGCGTCGCGGGTGCGCTGCGTGAGGCCGGGCTGAAGCCGGGTGACCGGGTCGTCGTGCAGGTCGAGAAATCTCCCACTTGTGTATGGCTATACCTAGGCTGTCTTCGTGCCGGCATCGTCTTTGTACCGCTCAATACCGCTTATACACCGTCCGAAATGGCCTATTTCATTGAAGATGCAGAACCGGCGCTAATAATATGCACGGCAGCCGCTCTTAATACCCTGCAGACACCAATACGAAGCTGGACGATCGAGGCGGACGAATCGGGCACCTTCGCGGAAGCTTGCGCAGCGGCGATTCAGGACGAAACCATTGCTCAGCGTATAGACGGCGACGTCGCGGCGATTCTCTATACCTCCGGTACAACCGGACGTTCAAAGGGGGCCATGCTCACGCATGGCAATTTGTTCTCGAACGTCACCGCGCTGAACGAAATATGGCGCTGGCAGGACGACGACGTCCTTTTGCATACACTCCCCATCTTTCATGCACATGGGCTGTTCGTGGCGCTGCATTGCTCGCTTTTCCGCGCAACGACCGTATTATTCCGACCGAAGTTCAAAGCCGAGCAAGTTCTTGCCGATTTGCCGAAGGCAACCGTCTTCATGGGCGTGCCGACTTTTTACGTACGCCTGCTCAAACTCGATGGGTTCGACCGCGATCTCACGCGCCATATGCGGCTTTTCATATCCGGTTCTGCACCTCTGAACGAGCCGGTTTTCGAAGCCTTTGAGGCGCGAAGCGGTCAGCGCATACTCGAACGGTACGGAATGACGGAAGCGTTGATGATCACCTCCAACCCTTATGAAGGCGAGCGGGTGGCCGGAACCGTTGGCATGCCGCTTCCCGGCGTTTCCGCGCGGATCGAAGAAGCCGCCGGCGACGGACCGGGCGTTCTGGAAATCGCCGGCCCCAACATATTCGCTTCCTACTGGCGTAATCCGGAAAAAACGGCCGAGGCGTTCACCGCTGACGGATGGTTCCGCACTGGCGACATTGCCGAGATCGATTCCGACGGACGCATCCGGCTGATCGGACGGTCCAGCGATCTCATCATCACCGGTGGCTATAACGTATACCCCAAAGAGATAGAAATCTTGATCGACGATGTGCCGGGCGTCGAGGAGTCGGCGGTCATCGGCGTCCCGCACCCCGATTTCGGGGAAGCGGTCCTAGCCGTCGTCGTGGCGCGCGGCGAGGATCCGGAACTGACGGACGCAATCTTTCAGGCTCTCCGTCCCGAACTTGCCGCGTTCAAGCTGCCCAAACATATCGTGATCGTTCGCGAATTGCCCCGGAACGCTCTCGGCAAAATAGAAAAAGCGGCGTTGCGTCGCCATAACGTTAACGCTTTCACGGTAGCATAAGCGTGGCGAGCATCGCTCCTCTTTCGACAAATCCTGCCGATAAGGCTACACCGCGTTACGCTTGGTACGTCGTCTCCGCGCTGCTCGTCGTCTCGATCCTCGGCTATCTCGACCGGCTAATCCTCAGCTTCCTCATTGAGCCGATCAAAGCAGAGCTGGGCCTTACCGATACCCAAATCGGACTTGTCACCGGCTTGGCATTCGCCCTGCTGTACGTCGTCGCCGGAATTCCGATCGGTCGGCTCATGGACACTCGTAATCGTGTTTGGGTGCTGTCCTTTTGCGTACTCATATGGTCAGTGGCTACTGCCGCCAGTGGGCTTGCGGGAGGATTCATCTCGCTATTCCTGGCGCGCGTCTTCGTCGGTGCGGGAGAGGCAGCCGTGAGTCCCGCGGCGGTTTCGCTGATCGGCGATTATTTCCCGCCTAACAAGGTTCAGCGCCCGCTCGGCATATTTACCGTGGGCCTGTATGCAGGCGGCGGCCTAGCGCTGATCCTTGGTGGCCAATTGATCGCGTTTCTTACCGGGCTCGACGGCACGAGGATTCCCGGTCTCGGCGTATTCTCGGCATGGCGCACGACCTATTTCATTCTTGCCCTACCCGGCATCTTCATTGTCGCCCTGCTCCTATTGTCGGTTCGCGATCCGAGACGTCGGCACCTCGCCGCTTCGAAAAAGGCAGAGCACACCGATGCGTTCGCTTTCTTTAAGGCGCATCGTCGCCTTTTCTGCCTGGTGCTTGCCTCGGTGATCATGTGGGGCTTTAACGGCTACGGGCTGCTTAACTGGTATCCCGCGATGCTGATGCGTTCCTATGGCATGACGACCCAGGAAGTCGCATGGAGCTTCGGGCCGGCTTTTCTACTGGGCGGCGTTCTAGGGGCGATGAGCCTGTCATTTTGGACCCGGCTCCTGCTGTCTCGCGGGCGAAACGATGCGGTATTCCTGGTCGCGACGGCGAGCATGGCCTTGATGACGCTGTCATCGACCGCCGGCCCACTTATGCCGACTGCAACCGGCGTGATCGTCCTATCGTTCGTCAACTTGTACGGATCTTCGCTCACGGTCGCTTCCGCTTATGCGATCATCGCCACCGTTACGCCGGGCACACTGCGCGGACTTTATACCGGCGTCTACATGTCCGTCATGAACATTACCGGTGGCGCATTCGGCGCAGTGATCGTGGGAGTGCTGGCCGATTATGTAGTGGGTACGGAAAGGCTCAACCTGGCGCTGGTCATCGTCGCGCTGGCATTCGGCCCCGTTTCGTCTCTGCTGATGTTCCTGGCGGCGCGAGCATATCGCCGCGCGCCGCCAACCGTCTAGAAGGAGGAAACAATGCGTATTGTGGTGGATACAAAACGCTGCATCGGCGCGGCGGCCTGCGTGATGGCGGCAGACCAGATTTTCGACATCGACGATGAGGAAGGCGTGGTCAAGCTCATCCGCCAACCGCGACCGGACGAAGCCGAACAGGTCCGCGCCGCAGCCACCGCTTGCCCGACGGGCGCGATTGAAATCGTCGAAGAATAAGGCGCGGATCGACCGCACAGGGAGATTGAATAGATGGATATCGATCTTTTCGGACCGGAAACGGTGCAGAATCCGTGGCCAGCCGTCGATCGCGTGATCGCGGAGGGGCCCGTCGTCCGGAATGACCGGGTCGGCGTGTGGATGATCAGCAGCGACCGACTGTGTCGCAAGATTTTCCTCAATACCGAGCGCTTCACGCTGGAAGGCGCGATCGGCACAACAATCTTCGGGGCGGAAGCCTTCATAACGATCGACGACAAGAAGCGTCACGATGCACTGCGCGGCATATGGGCGGTCGCGTTTCAACGCGCTTCCCTAGAGGCCATGCGACCGGTGATCGCGGAGATCACCGACCGGATGCTCGATGCCGTCGAAGAACCGCTAAAGGACGGAGAGACAATCGATGCGGAGCATATGCTCTGCCGGGACCTGCCAGCCTATGTCATCGCGCACATGCTCGGCGTTCCGCCGGAGATGCGCCCGAGCATTGTCCAGTGGAGTGACGAGATCGGTCACGCCGTCGGCCTGCCGAATAATACGCCGCACGACGATCCGGTCTGGGTTGCGGCTAAGGAGGCCAAGCAACAACTCGCCGACTATATGCTCTCGCAAATAGAGGATCGCTACCGCAATCCGGGCGACGACCTCATCAGCCAGATCGTCCATTCCGAAATTGGCAAAACATTATCCAACGAGGCCCTGATAGCGAACAGTCGCCAGCTGCTCTTCGCCGGGAACGAAACGACGGCGAAATGGCTTGGTCACAGCCTGGTGACATTGGCGAAGTTTCCAGAGGTACGCGACGAGATTGCACGGGACCGAAGCCTGATCCCGCAGGCGCTCGAAGAAATCATGCGCTGGGAACCGGTCAATATGAGCCTGCCGCGCCTAGTACGCGGCGGCGATATCGAACTGGCAGACGTTACCATCCCCGACAACGCGGAATTGATGGTACTGGTCGGTGCCGCGGGTCGCGATCCCGCCCGGTACGACGACCCCGCGACATTCGATATCCATCGCGAATACAAGGCTCATATGGGTTTCGGTTTCGGAATGCACAGCTGTCTGGGCGTAACCTTGGCGCGACTGGAAGCCGATGTGGTGATGAATCATGTGCTCGATCGCATCCCGAATTTCGCGATTACAGGCCCAGTGGAATATGGCGCTTTTGCATTTCGCGGACCGACCGCGATCCCAATGGCGCTGCAATGAGCGATTTTCGCACTGTGGGATCCGAACTCAGCAACGCCGGGCGGTGGGGCGCCGACGATCGTATCGGTACGTTAAATCACATCACACCGGCCCGGCGTGCGGCGGCGGCGGCTTTGGTGCTTACCGGCCGAGTGTTCGATCTGGCTATCGATATCGGGCGGCCTGGAATCCAGCGCGCCGGCGGCGTGCGATCCAATCCAGTCCATCTGATGCGGCTGACCCCGCTCGACCGCATCGACCCACTCCACAATACCTGTATTGCTGACGACCATATTTCGATGCCGTTGCAATCTGTGACGCAATGGGACGGGTTGGGACATGTCGGATATGACGACATGCTCTACAATAATATTCCGGCGAGTTCGATCACGACGCTCGATGGATCGCGCGAATTGTCGATCCATCAGATCGTCGCCGCCGGTGTCGCCGGGCGGGGCGTATTGCTGGACATCGCGCGGCATTGCGGAGTCGATCGGATGGAAGCCGGCGATATCATTACGCCGCAAATGCTGGAAAAAGCGGAGCAAAACCAAGGGGTCTCGGTGGGTGCCGGCGACATCCTGCTGCTGCGCACCGGCTGGATCCGACATTTTACGGTCGATGGCGATGCCGAAGCCTATTGGCGCGGTGAGCCGGGGATCGGGCTGGATGTGGCGCGGTGGCTATACGAACGCGATGTCGCCGCGATCGCCTGCGACAATTGGGCGGTGGAATCCAGCCCGGTCGATCGTAGTGGTGGTCTGCCTGTCCATCCGGTTCTCATCCGCGATATGGGCATGACGCTCGGCGAGATTTTCCTGCTTGAGGAACTCGCCACCGATTGCGCGGCGGACGGCGTGTGGGAATTCCTGTTCGTCGCGCCACCCCTGAAAGTGGTTGGCGGCGTCGGCTCCCCGATTACACCGCTCGCGATCAAGTAGGATGAGCGCCTTCTCGCTTGGGTTGCGGCGAGAGCCAATCGGAGTCGATGGTTATCGCCGTCGTGCGCGATCCGCCTTGCCGGCAATGGCATGGGCATATCTTGACGGGGGCGCCGAGGATCATGTGACGCTCGACGCGAATATCGCGTCGTTCCGTCGCTGGCGCCTGCGACAACGCGCGTTGGCCGGCGTGACGCAACCCAATTTGTCGACACGCATCGCCGGAACGAAGGTCGCATTACCCGTGGCGCTGGCGCCGGTCGGACTGACGGGATTTCTGCGATGGAACGGCGATGTTGCTGCAGCGCGGGCGGCTGAGCGTGCGGGAACGCGACTGATCCTCAGCACCGGGTCGTCATGGTCGCTTGAGGAAGTGGCCGATGCGACCGAGTATAACCACTGGTTTCAACTGTACCCTTACGGGAACAAGGCCAAGGTTACCGCGCTGCTGGATCGCGCGACCGCTGCTGGATATGATGCGCTTTTCGTGACGGTGGACGTACAAGCGCGCGGCAACCGTGAAAGTGAGCGGGCGACTGGCATGGGGGTGCCGTTGCGCCTGACGCCGCGAGCGGCGATTGATTTTGCCCGTCATCCGCGATGGACCTGGAATTTGTGGCGTCACGGCCGAGCGGCAGCGATACATTACAAGGAAATCGGGTCGAGCGGCGTGGCTGCCGCTGCGCAGTCCGTCCGTACGCAGGACCGCTACATGCAAAGCGATCTGAACTGGGACGACTTGGCGGCCATGCGGGAACATTGGCGCGGTCGGCTGTACGTCAAAGGCGTGCTCGACGCCGATGACGCGGTGCGATGTATCGATACCATCGGTGCCGACGGCGTGGTCGTTTCCAACCATGGAGGCCGCCAGCTCGATCGGGCGGCCGCGACGATTGATGCGCTTCCTGCGATTGTCGATGCGGTTGGCGGGCGCGGCGCAGTCTATCTGGATGGCGGCATTCGTCGGGGCAACGATGTCGTAACCGCACTGGCACTCGGAGCGGACGGTGTGATGATCGGACGTGCTTATGCTTATGGTCTCGCAGTCGATGGCGAGCGCGGCGTGAATAAGATACTCGCCGGCTTTGCAGACGACATTCGCCGTACCCTGACCCTAATGGGTTGTCCCGGCGTCAGCGCGCTGGACCGAAGCTGGATCATGCCTGCTCCCCCTTCCCCCGACATCTCCGGAGAGTGATTTCATGCCCCACCCGAATTTCGTCGCTGCAGGTCCCGCGAAGCCCCGGTTCGGCGGCTGGGTTACGTTCGAGAGTTTTGCGCTGGTCGAGCAGCTCGCCAGCCTGCCGTTCGATTATCTCGGGCTCGATACCCAACATGGAATGCTCGACGTGCCGACCGTGGCGCGATTGCTTTACGCTGTGCCGATCGATGGCCTGCCCACGATCGTCCGCGTACCTGCCAATGACGCCGCACAAATCGGAAAGATTCTCGACTGCGGCGCTGATGGGGTGATCGTACCGATGGTCAATACCGGCGAAGAAGCGGCCGCAGCGGTAGCAGCGTGCCGCTATGCGCCGGACGGCATCCGCAGCTTTGGGCCCGTTCGTCGTCATATGGGTCGTGATCCGGCGGTTCTACAGGAACGTGTCGCGTGTTTTGTCATGGTCGAAACTGTCGAGGCCATGCGCAACATTGAGGAGATCGTTCGAACGCCCGGTTTGACTGGCATCTATCTGGGGCCGGCGGACCTTTCAGTCAGCATGGAACTTCCACCGGTCAAAAGTCCGACCGACCCTGCGCTTCGAGAAGCGCAGCGCACCGTTGCGAAAGCCTGCGCTCGAGCCGGTATCGTCGCCGGTGGCCATGGCCTTTCCGCCGCGCATGTGGCGGAAATGAAAGAAGATGGCTTCGGCCTGATCAGCCTGTCCGGCGACAAGGGCTATCTTCTAGCCGGGGCCACCGCTCTGCTCGATCAGTGTCGTGACGGCTGATCAATATCCCTTGAACTGGGGCTTGCGTTTTTCAGCAAAAGCCTGCGCGGCCTCCTTATGATCTTCGGTGAACAGCGTCGCGAGTTCATAGCCGAGACCTGCATCCAGCACCAGATTAAGCTGCTGACGAATCTGCTTGTTGATCGCAAGTTTTGTCCAGCGAACCGCCCATTTCGGGTGGCGTAGCATCCTGCCGGCCATCGCACGCGCCTCATCGATCACCTGATCGGCTGGCACCGCGGCATTGCCCAGGCCACTCGCCACTGCTTCCGCTCCGGTGATCAATTTACCCGTCATAAGGAATTCCTTTGCGCGCTGCGGTCCGACCATCAACGGCCAGACCACTGCGCCGCCGTCCCCGGCGACCAATCCCGCAACAACATGAGTATCGCCGATCCGGGCATCTTCGGCGATAATCATCGCGTCGCATAACAGCGCGATCGTCGCCCCCAGCCCCGTCACGTCGCCATTGACCGCAGCAATCACCGGCTGCTGCAGGTCGAGGATGCCGTGCATAATCCGGCGATTGCCGGCGGGAATTGAAAGTGCGTGATGCAACCCTTCTTCAGTCCCTGCGCGGTCGCGCATTTTCTTGATGTCGCCGCCCGATGAAAAGGCGCGTCCTGCGCCAGTGACGATGACTGCATCGACATCGGGGTCCGCATCGATGACCGCCCATATCCGTTCAAGTTCCTTGTGAACGTCGACATTAATCGCATTTAACGCCTCCGGCCGGTTGATCGTCACCGTGGCGATACGTTCGTCGATTGCGATCCGCAGATGCTCGAAAGATTTATAACGGCTCATACGGAAAGCTCCTGTTGAAATTCGGCTTGGTCGAAGGACGATTATCGCGAGCGTAAGAAACTTGACATATCAGTCAAATTATTTCCGCAAAGGAGCAATTGTCGGGCAGGGAAGCGCGATATTTCCGAACGGTATTTGCGCGCTCGCTATTTGGCTATCGCATCGAGTTCGCGGGCGACGGCTTCATGATAGCCGTCAATTCCGGCAGGCTGCGCACGCGCGATCAGTAATTCGTCGGGTATACGGACACCGCGCGGCAATTCGGTCGTCAAAGACCGGTGAAAGATCGTCTTTCCTTCGCCGGCTGGCGCAAAGCTGTAGACGATCGTCGTGATGCCATCGACGCCGCCGGTGCCGTCCGCTTGCTCCCCGATCCGGTCGATTTGCTGGATCGCCCATTTTCGGGGACGTTCGGCGATGATGAGCGTCCAGGTCGATCGGCAGCTGAATGTGTCTGACACGGAAACAAGTTCTGTCCAGTTATCCCCGATCTTCAGGGGGATCGATAACTCGCTCGACGTCCCCGCGCTGCCCTTGAACGTCTTTGGCCAGTTATGCGGATTGCTGACGAAATCATAGATTGCCTCGGGAGAATGATGGAACAGCGTCTGCGATTCGGCGGTGAACGATCCCATGCGATTTTCTCCTTACGCGGCATATCGCCGCTTGCGCCCCAAACTTCTCTAAGTTATCAATTTTGTCAAATGTGTGCGATGTTCGCATCGCCGATCAACACGTAAATGTGAAGATTTGACCGGTTAAATTGTGCTGGAGCGAGCAAAAATTATTGGGCTTCAACAGAATGGAAAGGGATCACGCGCTTGGCCTTCACTGCCCATAGAGTTCCACCGGCGAAAGCGACAGCCCAACTCACCCGATCGCATCTAGATCAAGAGAGATGGTTCGACAGATAACAGAGTTTCAATGAAAATGACCTATGAGCAGAAAGCCGCGCTTGCATGACGCTTTCTATGCCCGCGCCGGATCAAACGACACTCTCTCGCCGCAGCGAAATCGTCGCGGCGCTCCGGGAAATCGTTTCCGATGAAGCCGTTATCGATCAGCCGGAGGCGCTACGAGTTTATGAATCGGATGGATTGAGCGCTTATCGCCAGCCACCGATGGTGGTCGTCCTGCCGGAGACGAGCGCCCAGGTTGCCGCCATATTGCGCTGGTGCCAGGCGAATACGGTAAAGGTCGTGCCCCGCGGCGCAGGCACTTCGTTGTCGGGCGGCGCGCTGCCACTTGCCGATGGCGTCCTTCTCGGCATGGCCAAATTCAATCGCGTGCTCGACATCGACCTTGATGATCGGACCGCAGTGGTGCAGCCGGGGGTGACCAACCTTGCCATAACCCGCGCTGTAGAGGATTCCGGCTTCTATTATGCGCCGGATCCGTCCAGTCAGATCGCCTGCTCGATCGGCGGCAATGTCGCTGAAAATTCGGGCGGCGTACACTGTTTGAAATACGGCCTCACCACCAACAATGTGCTGGGTGTCGAACTGGTGCTGATGGACGGCGAGGTAATACGTCTCGGCGGTCGTCACCTTGAACCTTCGGGTCTGGACATGCTCGGCATCGTCGTCGGTTCAGAAGGGCTGCTGGGTGTCGTCACCGAAGTTACCGTGCGGCTTTTATCGCAGCCACAGTCGGCGCGCGCGATGCTGATAGGCTTTCCGAGCGTGGAGAGCGCCGGCCAATCCGTCGCCGACATCATCGCCGAGGGGATCATTCCCGCAGGTATGGAAATGATGGACCGACCGGCAATTCACGCCGCAGAGGCGTTCGTCGAAGTAGGCTATCCGCTCGACGTGGATGCGCTGCTGATCGTCGAACTCGACGGGGTCGGGGCCGAATGCGACTTTCTGATCGAGGAGGTCGAAAGGATCGCATATGCGGGCGGTGCCGTATCAGTCCGGGTTTCCACCGACGAGGCGGAGCGCACGGCATTCTGGGCCGGACGCAAGGCAGCTTTCCCCGCCGTAGGCCGAATTGCCCCCGATTATTATTGCATGGACGGCACCATCCCGCGGCGCAAACTCCCCGAAGTGCTGGCCCGAATGGAGGAATTGTCGAACCATTACGGGCTTAAGGTGGCGAACGTCTTCCACGCCGGTGACGGCAATCTGCACCCTTTGATCCTGTACGATGCGAACCTGCCTGGCGAACTCGACCGTGCCGAGGCGTTCGGCGACGACATACTTCGCCTATGCGTTGCCGTTGGCGGTGTGCTTACCGGCGAGCACGGCGTCGGTGTCGAAAAGCGCGATTTGATGCCGTTGATGTTCTCGGACATCGACCTCAAGCAGCAACAGCGGCTGAAATGCGCCTTCGATCCCGATCTTCTGCTCAATCCGGGGAAGGTATTTCCTCAGCTCCACCGCTGCGCCGAACTCGGCCGCGTCCATGTCCATCGCGGGCAAACGTCGCATCCAGAGCTGCCGCGGTTCTGAAACATGCCATTGAGCCATCTCCCCAAAAGCCTGACCGAATTGCGCGAAGTGATTGTCGGCGCTGTCGCAGACAATCAGCGCCTCGACATTCGCGGCGGTGGGACCAAGGCGACCATCGGTCGTGAAACGCCGGAATCCGCAATCCTCGATATGGGCGGTTTCACCGGCATCGTGGACTATGACCCTGCCGAACTGGTGCTGACACTACGCGCCGGCACGCCGCTTGCCGATGTGCAGGCGCTAGTCGCAGCCGAAGGCCAGATGCTGGCTTTCGACCCGTTCGACCATGCCGCATTGCTTGCCGCATCACCCGCACGGGCGACAATCGGCGGCATCGTCGCTGCCGGTGTCGCCGGGCCGTTGCGCATATCGGCGGGCGGCGCGCGCGATCACGTGCTCGGTTTCGAGGCGGTATCGGGTCGGGGCGAGCGGTTTGTCGCCGGCGGGCGCGTCGTCAAGAATGTGACCGGTTACGATCTCTCCAAGCTTATCGCCGGAAGTTGGGGACGTCTGGTGGCGCTGACCCAATTGACACTGAAGGTATTACCCAGACCACGTACGGTTGCGACGCTGTTGATACCCGGACTCTCGGCCCCGGCGGCTGTTTCGGCGATGGCGCGCGGAATGGGATCGCAAGCCGAAGTATCGGCCGTCGCGCATCTGCCGGACAGTCCGACAGGCCCTGTGACTGCCCTGCGCATACACGGTTTCGCGGCGTCGGTCGACGCGCGCTGCGCGATGCTCGACGACCTTTTTTGCGACCTTGGCCCGCTCGATCGCCTCGACGAAGCAGCTTCGATCGAATTCTGGCGCGATGTCGCGCTGGCTGCGCCGCTGCCGGCCGCTAAGCCGCTTTGGCGGATCGTGGCACGGCCGCGCTGCGCTCCTGCACTGGTCGAAACGGTATCCGGCTCCTGGATGCTGGACTGGGCTGGCGGACTGATATGGCTCGCCAGCGACGCCGATCCTGCCATCGTTCGAGCCGCGGCTATCGATGCGGGAGGGCATGCTGTGCTGATCCGGGCGAATGCCGAGATGCGCAAGCGCGTTCCCGCTTTCCATCCACAGCCGGACGGCGTGGCGCGTCTGGAAGAGCGAGTGCGGCGCGCATTCGACCCGGCCGGCATTTTTGAAACGGGGCGGTTCTGATCCAATGCAGACAAATTTCTCTTCCGAAGCCTTGTCGGACCCCGCTCAGGCTGCATCCGAAGCGATCATCCGCAAATGCGTGCATTGCGGATTTTGCACGGCGACCTGCCCAACCTACGTCCTGCTAGGTGACGAACTCGATAGTCCACGCGGGCGCATATACCTCATCAAGGACATGCTCGAGAACGAGACGACACCGACCGCAAAGGTGGTCAAGCATATCGACCGTTGTCTGTCGTGCCTGTCGTGCATGACCACCTGCCCGTCCGGGGTGAATTACATGCACCTTGTCGATCATGCGCGAACTTATATCGAACGCAGCTATCGCCGACCTTGGCACGAACGATTCTTACGCTCGTTGCTTGCCGCTGTCCTTCCCTATCCCCGCCGTTTTCGCGCAGCGCTCGCGCTGGCACGTCTCGTGCGCCCCTTCGGGCCGCTACTCGCACGAAGCGCTATGACAAGACCTGCTGCTGCAATGTTGGCACTTGCGCCCGGTCGCATATCTTCGCGAAGCACAGCGCATTCGGGCAACTCCGCGGGGACTCGCGGGCGGATCGCACTGCTGCAAGGCTGTGCCGAACCCGTCCTGCGGCCTGAAATCAGAGCGGCGACCGTTCGCGTGCTTGAACGCGCCGGTTATGAGACGGTGTTTGCTTCCGGCGAGGTCTGTTGCGGCGCACTGACCCACCATATGGGCAAGGAGCGTCCGACACTTGCCGCCATTCACCGCAACGTCGATGCATGGACGCGGCTCATAGAAGAAGGCGGCCTGACAGCGATCGCGGTTACCACATCGGGATGCGGCACCATGATCAAGGATTACGGCTTCATACTGCGCGACGACCCTGACTATGCCGATCGCGCCCGTCAGGTTTCGGAAATGACAAAAGATATAAGCGAACTGCTGT
Source organism: Novosphingopyxis sp. (assembly GCF_965218915.1). Taxonomy (GTDB): domain Bacteria; phylum Pseudomonadota; class Alphaproteobacteria; order Sphingomonadales; family Sphingomonadaceae; genus Novosphingopyxis. The sequence continues at coordinate 3,131,879 of NZ_OZ244708.1, forward strand.
TGGACGCTGATTTGTCCGAAGGCGACGGTCGCGGGCTTGTCGTGGCCTATCATGCCGCCTGCTCGCTTCAGCACGGACAGCGCGTTAGCGAGGCGCCGCGCCGCGTCCTCACAGCGTCGGGTTACGCCGTGCGGACACCCGTCGAGGCGCATTTGTGCTGCGGATCGGCGGGAACATATAATATTTTCCAGCCAGTGATCGCAGGACAACTAGGCGATCGGAAGGCCGCCAATCTCGATCGGCTTGGCACCGATGTGATCGCGACCGGCAATATCGGCTGCTCCCTGCAGATCGGCGGACGCAGCATTACCCCTGTCGTTCATCTCATTGAACTCGTCGATTGGGCGACCGGCGGCCCCTGCCCTGCTGAGCTTGCTCATCTCGCCACCGAAAGGATTGGTTCATGACCATCTCCCTCGAACAAGCCAATATCGTCACCTCCGCCGCACTCATGGAAGGGCGCAAACTTGCGCTCAAACCCTTGAGTGTCGCCGTGCTTGACGCGGGGGGACATCTCATCGCCTTCGCCCGACAGGATGGTGCATCGACGCTCCGCCCACAGATCGCAATGGGGAAGGCGGGGAGCGCGCTGGCGCTCGGCGTATCCAGCCGAACGATCGCACAGATGGCAACGGATCGGCCGACCTTTATCGCCTCGATGGGCTCGATCAGCCCGCTGGGTGTAATTCCGGCCGCTGGCGGCGTGTTGATCCGCGATGAATGCGATCGCGTCGTTGGCGCCATCGGTGTGACTGGTGACACGTCTGACAACGACGAACTGTGTGCGTTGGCAGGAATAGCCGCAATCGATTTGGTGCCGGACCGATGAAAGCCAGCACGGTTATGTCAAAAATCCATCGCTGCTCAAGAGTTCCGGTGTGACCCTTTATAAAGCCACACAGGCTCTGGCAGGGCGAACCGCGCTGATCACTTCCGCCGACGCGTATATGGGACCGGCGATCGCCGAACGCTTCGCCTCCGAGCAGATGGAACTTGTCCTCGACAATGGCGACTATCTGACCGATCCCGACGAGCCGGGTAGGATTGTCGCGGCGGTGGACGAGTTGGACGTGCTTGTCGTCAATTTGATTCCGCGTGATCTTCGCTCGCAATCCGCGGACGCAGTAACCGAAAAGGAATGGAACCGCGTTTTCAATGCTCTTGTTCATCCAACCATGCGCTTCGTTACCGCGGCGCTTCCAAGAATGATCGAGCGGCGATGTGGCAAGATCATTGTGGTGACCAGCACCGCTCCGTTGAGACCCAGGCATAATCGTGCCGCCTATTCCACTGCTCGCGGCGCACAGAACGCGTATGTGGAAGCGGTAGGTCGCGAAGTGGCGCGCTATAATGTGCAGGTTAATGCGATCGCGCAAAGCTATGTCTATGGCGGCTTTCCCCGCGATTATCTCGATGATCCCGACAACCGCGAGGCCGTGCTTCGCGACGTGCCCGCACGACGCCTAGCCGAAGGCGCGGAACAAGCAGCGCTTGTTCGCTTCCTCGCCTCCAACGAAAGCGATTTCATCGTCGGCCAGACCATCGCATTCAGCGGCGGCTGGGTGACCCGATGACTTCGGTCGCGACCGAACGGGTTAGAGATCAATCGAACCGGGGGATGAGCCGGTCCTTTTGAAAGCGTGCAAAACACATGCGCTCCATATGCTTTCGCACCTTGCAAGAGCGTTACGTGACGCAGATGCGAAGCGTCATGCAGCAATGGCATGAAAAAGTTGCGCAGCATTCCCGAGTTAATCGCGATCTGATTTTCATCGGTCCAACCTTGCGCAAGCGATTCCTTTTCATGCACGGCTGCATATACGACATGCGTTACTCCGGTCAGCGATTGCACCATTCTAGCGCAAGCTTCCGCATCGCGCAGATCCGACGAAACAAAATCCGCTTTACCTAAATATCCGCGGGGCGCGTCGCGACAATGCCGTGACGTGCGTTTGCGGCCACTGCTGATATGTTTCGACCGCCGCCTGCCCCACGACACCCGACGCACCGACAATAACGACATGGATTGCAATCGAGGCCTCCTGGGCTTCTGATAACGGTTCAACTCGTGCGGCCCTTAAATCCAGCTTCAGCTTTTATGCGAATGCATATGCCGGATTTAGGGACCGCGTTTCTGAAGAACGCCGCCGATAACGCACCGTTAGAAACGGATTAAGCCCTGAACCATAATTTCACGCCCGCGGGCTACTGTGCCGCGTTGGTCGCCAGGCTGGTTCGATTTGTCCTGCGCCGTAAGCAGATAATATCGGTTGCTGAGATTGCGACCGATCAATCCCAGTTCCCATCGCTCATTCTCGGGGCGCAGCCGGATGGCGGAATTGAAACGCCAGAAACTGGGCTGATAGGTTGATGGCGCAAGGGTTTCGCTACCAAAATATCCATCAGTGTAAAACACGTCGCCGGTCAAGTTGATACTCAGCGAATCGCTGGCCGGAATGTTGAGCGAGGCCCCAGCATTTCCAGCCCAATCCGGAGATCGCGCCGGCACCCTGCCAGTAAAATCCTGTGAAGGGCCAGGAAAGATGTTACAGCCTTGAGCCGCAGTCTGTAAGCCGTAGCATTGGCCGAAATATTCACCGAATCTGTTGCGATTATAATTGACTGCTGCCCTGAGGAGGAGATAATCGGAAGCCTCGTACAATGCCTGCAAGTCAATGCCGGTTTGCTTCAGACTGGCCGCATTGGAAAATGTATACGATACTGTCGCCGGATTATAGCTGTTCACTTGCAAATCGGAATAGATGTACCGATACGCCGTGGCCTCCAATTGTAACCGGTTCTGGAGAATCCTGCCTTTAGCTCCGATCTCGAAGCCCCGCGCCGTTTCAGAATCGAATGCAAGATCGCTTGCCCGGGTCGCGGTCTGGATCGTGCCGCTCAAAGCAAATCCACCCGACTTGAAACCTGTCTTATAAGCAGCATAAATCGTCGAGTCTGGCGTTGGATGATATGATACAGACACCTCCGGAGAGATGTTGCTATCTTCAAAATGATCCGAAAGTGATTTGCCCTGAGGAAATCCGGTAAGAAAGGCGTAGGTGTTTATAGAAAAGGAGTCTTTGGTTTCTTTTGTATAGCGAGCGCCACCGGCGATTTCTATTTCTGGAATCGGATTATATATTAACTGCGCAAAAGCGGAATACGTTTTCCCATAAGTGTATCCCGGCCTCAGCCACGCGATGTACAACCCTGTGGCCGGGTTGAAGTTTATTGCGTCGCCGAGTTTCACATTTTGCGCATAGTCAAAGTCCAGATCCTGATAAAATCCTCCGACCATAAAATTTATCGGAGAATCGAAATCGCTCAAGACTCGCAGTTCTTGGCTGAACGAATTTATGGTTTGCGGCTCGGATCCGAACAATTGCGCAAAACCCGAAATTTCACCTGTACCGGCCGCTTCGCCATCCAAATAGAGATATCCCGTCGTCGACGTTAACGTCAGCGGCCCGAAGGCGTAATTGGCATTGAGCGATGTAATTACGGCATCCAATCTTCCATGCGGCCCTCTTGGATCGGGGCCGTTTTGGATGATAGTGGCATTAGGCAAACCGGCGGAAGTATGATTGTCCCGCTCGCACTCACCATAAGGATCGACGATTCCTCGAATTCGTGGCTGGCCGTTCAAACAACCGCCGATAACCTGATTGCTTACGCCGAAACCGTCATCTTCGTTGTGAGAACCAAGTAATTTCAGCGTCACATCAAAATTGTTTGTCGGCTCGTATTTCAGTGTAATCCGTCCGGAAAACTCGCTGTCGCCAAGGCGGTGATCAGGCTCTGCGAGCGGCAGTGAAGGTGCGAACGGGTTGGGACCGGCGCGAGCGTCGTTATAAATCCAGCCTTCCATATTCCTGGCACGCACAGCCAACCTAATGCCAAGATTTTCCGTCATCGGTCCGGAAATCGCACCTTCAGCAACAGCTTCATCTGCTACGAACTCATATCCGACTTTGGCGTACCCCTCCAAAGTATCGGTCGGATCTGCCGAGACAAGCGAGATGACGCCTGCGGAATTGTTCTTGCCGAACAATAAGGCCTGCGGTCCTTTCAGGACCTCCACTCGCTGCAAATCGAAAAAACCTAGAGCAACGATGCGACCATTGCTCACAGGAACGCCGTCGATATTGACGAGCACTGACTGCTCGAAACCTACAGTTGCCGCGGAAGTGCTGATGCCTCGCACCGCGATGGACCCTCCGGCCGATGATTTTGTCTGGCCGATGACGACGCCGGGGGTTAGCTCACCAACTTTTTCCAGCGTGTCGGTATCATACCGCTGGAGCTCATCCGCTCCGAAAGCCGTCACTGCCACCGGGACCGAGAGCAGCGATTCTTCGCGACGCCGCGCAGTAACCACAATGTCGGCAATTCCGTCGGAGGTTTCGGATTGGTCCTCAGTCTGTTCGCCCTCGGATGGATTCGACACCGTCTGCTGTGGCGAGACTTCCTGGGCGACCTGTTGCGCTTGCGCATAAGAAAATGGCAATACGCTAAATGTGAGCGCGACGATCGCAGTTTCGGTGCTAGCAAAAAGACGCTTTTTCATCGATTGACTCCCCTAAACGTTCGCGCGGACCAGCCTCTTGGCTTGGCATATGATTTGACAGATTAGTCTATTTGACAACTATGTCAACATCATCATAGGCGCATTCGATGGTCTGAGGTTTTACCCATTCTGACGCCTTCCTGTCGGCATGTGGATGGGCGGGATACCGCCGTTGGGGTACGCACCGAACGGACGAAGCCTTGCGATCGTCGCGGAACACGCCGCGATCATCCGTGACATCTTCGGACGCTATCTCGAGTTGGGAGATGTCCGCCTTCTCGGCCAGAAGCGGATGGCACTCTGGCACCGGTACGAACGACCGCTGGCGGCAAACAGTATGGCGGCGGCAAATTCAGCCGCGGCCAGCTCTACACCATCCTGAAGAACCCGGTTTACATCGGCCGCATCCAGCATGGCGATAAAACCTATGCCGGCCAGCATCATCGGATCATCGAACAGAATGGCGCGGAAAGGCGGGCTTCCTGCTACGTATTATCGTTATATCTCAATGACTTAAGACTAGCTGGCGGAGCGGGTGGGATTCGATTATATCATATAACTTACTGCTATATAACAATTTGATATCAATTTCGGAAAATAATACCCTTTGCTATACCCCAAATTTTTTAAGATTGTGGCCACCCATTAAAAATCGGCACGTGCAGTACCGCAGGATCGCCGCCTTAACATCAACCCATAGACGATGCCCACACTTCGCTATTTTATGTCGCGAGTTACGCCAAATGTTCTGACCACAAACACAGAGCTATTAGCGACCTCACCGAGCGCGCTGAGCATATTCATAAGGTTGGCGAGTCAGACTTCAGGCGTTTGGGATGCCGTCCAGCACGACGTGTCCGCCGTCAGCACCAATGGCACAGATTTGAGGTTGTAGATTAAGGAGGATTTGGGTCTCTTCGTAGTGACGAAGGAACGAAGATGAGACCCAAATCCTCAAAGCCCAAAGCGACCGCCGAGAAGGTGGTGAAGGATATCCGCCGGGCGACCCGTCGGCATTTCTCTGCGGAAGACGAGATCAGGATCGTGCTGGAGGGCCTGCGCGGTGATGACAGCATCGCCGAACTGTGCCGCAAGGAAGCCATTGCGCAGAGCTTGTATTACACCTGGTCGGGGCCGCAGGCGACCGTAGGTCAACGAGTTCATGGAGGCTGGCAAGCGCCGCCTGGCGGGCGACACCGCCCGAGCTGCCACCAATGACGAAGTGAAGGATCTGCGCCGCGAGTCCCGCGATCTGAAGGAGTGCGTCGCCGATCTGACGCTGGAGAACCGTCTGCTTAAAAAAAGCATGCTGGCGGATGGGGCGACGACGCATGAGGTATCCCGCCACCGAGAAGCTGGAGGTCATCAGGCTGGTCGAGCAGTCGCATCTGCCTGCCAAACGCACGCTGGATCAGCTCGGCATCCCGCGCCGAACCTTCTACCGCTGGTATGACCGTTACCGTGACGGCGGGCCGGAGGGGCTTGCTGATCGGCCATCGGCGCCAAGCCGGGTGTGGAACAAGATCCCGTCCGCAATCCAGGACCAGATCATCGAGCTGGCGCTGGAACAGTCCGAGCTGAGCCCACGCGAGCTCGCCGTGCGGTTTACCGATGAACGGCGCTACTTCGTGTCCGAAGCCACGGTCTACCGTCTGCTCAAGGCCCACGATCTGATCACCAGCCCCGCCTATGTTGTGATCAAGGCCGCCGATCGCTTCCACACCCAGACGACCCGGGTGAACGAGATGTGGCAGACGGACTTCACCTACTTCAAGATCATTGGATGGGGCTGGATGTATCTGTCGACCGTGCTGGACGACTTCTCACGTTACATCATCGCCTGGCGGCTGTGCAGCACGATGCGGGCCGAGGACGTCACCGACACATTGGATATAGCGTTGGCGGCATCAGGCTGCTTGTCGGCCAATGTGCGGCATCGCCCACGGCTGCTCTCGGACAACGGCCCCAGCTACATCGCCGACGAACTGGCGGACTACATCAAGGCGAACGCCATGAGCCACGTCCGCGGCGCTCCGTTCCATCCGCAGACCCAAGGCAAGATCGAGCGGTGGCACCAGACCCTGAAGAACCGCATCCTGCTGGAAAACTACTTCCTGCCCGGCGATCTGGAGAAGCAGATCGAGGCGTTCGTCGAGCACTACAACCACCAGCGCTACCATGAGAGCCTGGACAATGTGACGCCTGCCGACGCCTACTTCGGCCGCGCCGCAGCCATCATCAAACAGCGGGAAAGGATCAAACGCAAAACCATCGAACATCGGCGCTTGCAGCACCGCAGGATCGCCGCCTAAACATCAACCCCCAGACGAGACCCACGCTCCGCTAATTTACAACGCGAGTTGTGCCAAATGTTTTGACGACGGACATGGCGTTGCAAGAAATGCCTTGACTAACACCATCTGCCATCTATTTCTATCATTGCGGGCAACCGTTGCGTCGAGACGCTGTCGATACCTTAGTACAGGGACTGGCCGATTCGACAAGAACGCGAGCAAACCTGACTCGCTTTACTCCAGCTGTTGTCGACGCAACTGGCATGCCGACCCGACTGGGAGGCAGTTGATCCGGTAACGGGTCAGACCGGGCTGTCAGGTGCCAAGGTCTCTTCAATATATCTCAAATTGAGGAGTCCCGAATGGCGATGCGCGCCCGAAATAAGAAGATGAATACAAGAAGGACCGATCTTAGGGAGAGCGACAATCGCTTCACTCCGGTCAGCTTTCTCCAAGCAGTTGAGCACGGCTTTGGCGAAATAGATTTCGATCCGTGCTGGCATGTTGACTGTCAAGTGCGCCCTCTCGCGTACTTTGACGTACGCCAGGGAGACGACGGATTGCGTGACCCCTGGTTCGGTAATGTAGTGTTCGTCAATCCGCCGTGGTCTAACCAGAAGAAATGGGTCGAACGAGCACACAGCCAATGGTCGTGCGGCAACGTGAAAACGGTTGTGTGCTTGGTCCCCGCCAAGACCGACACTGATCTGTTCCATGACATCCTGTCGCGGGACGCCGATGTCTATTTCATCAGAGGGCGTCCGAAGTTCTTTCGTGAAGACGGTTCATCCGAGTCGACCATGGTGAGTACGATGGCCGTGATCTTTGGTGCAACGGACAAACAAAAAAGGCGGTTTGCCCAAAAAGTTCTAGGCTCGTGGTGGCAATCGCCCCCTCGATCGTCGGCGTCTGCGGTGTCAATGCCGATGTCAGTCTGCACAAAGCTGCGCGTGTATGAGTATCCGCCGATGTCGTGCGTATCGGGCTGTCAGGATCTGCGTGTCCATTGCAGGCACCACTCCGGCTAGAGCTAGCGTTTTTTCGCGAACCGAGGAAAATTCAGCGACCAATCAAATGAGCGTGCTTCACGTATCCATCGAGACTGCATACGCGCGGTGTAAGCTGGAAATTAAGCCTAAAAAACTGGACTGCTAGTATTCAAACTTGCTCATCTGCTCAAATGACTGACGTCGCAGCGCGCAAGGCCCTAGCCAAGTCCGGCCTAGCGGCCCGCATCGGTCTTGAGAACCAGCTTTTGCGCTATTGGCTAATCAAACGTGAAAAGTTTATTTTCACGCGATCGGAGTTCCCTCTCGATGAACGAAATCTGTCTTGAAGGGTGAATGCGCTGGCGATCTAAAGCTAACCTACAAACCAGATTATCGATTGTTGATCACAAGGGAGAAAGGCCCAAACTCCAGTTTCGCTAGATAGGGTAGCCCAAGCGGATCGTCTGCGCACACAGGATAGAAACACGATTCCGCAAAACTATTTTTTTCCAAAAAAGAAATTCGCATAAGCACCAACAAAAAAACAAAATTGATCCAGGATTTGGCAGTCATCAAAGGCGCATCCTATAACTCTCCATACCAATATGGAGATTATGGATATGAGCAAGACATGCGGAACGGCTGGCACCTCTTCAACCAAAGGCGGCTCGCGCCGGAAGCCGACCAAAGCCGGATTAAATCGAAGCAAGCGGTGGCGAGCGGCTAAGCACCGGCCCAATAGTGCTCTCGCACAAGACATTAGTAAGGCAGAGCCAAAGCCGCCGCCAGGCTTTGGCACTCCGCGATACAGATTGCTTCCGGGTGACTGTGCAGAGATCGTCAGGATGGCAACGGATGCTGTCCGGAAGGCAAAACGCAATACAGGCGCAGCCAAGGGCGTTCATGTCGTCAACGAACTCGCCAAGCTGTTCAATCTCGATCATGCAGAGCGGACTTGGCTGATCGCTTGGGTCAATTACCTAAACCTCTGGCCACAGATCGTGGTCGAAGGGAAGTATCGGTCCGGTGCGCGCATCCTGGCCGCGCTGCGCCTGCCGGTCTTTCCGGTACCGAATGCTGGGCTGGTTCCCACTGCATCGTCGGCACAGGTGCCGACGTCGGCCCCGTCACCTTCGTCCACTCCAACCCCTCCAGCAGCGCCCAGTCGGTCGTCTGCTGCACCGCCACCTCCGCCGCCACCGCCACCTCCGCCGCCGCCACCGACGACGACGACGACTAATCAGACAGCACCTGCGACCAGCGCTACCAACGACTCGCATGAGCGGATCAGTCAGAGGTTCGCATCATTAGGAAAGGGCGGCACAGTCGATTCCAGTTCTGCCGCTTCGACCGGTGCTCCAACCGGCCAGCGCGAACCCAGCGCGGAGCAGAATATCCCGCAGGCAAGCCCTGCTCCATCGACGGGCAGCACTGCGTCCTCGATCCTGCCGCCAACCCCCCGAGCTATCCCGCTCAAGTTCACCGAGCTAAACAATGCCAACGGCAAGACATTTGGCCATGCATACTATTTCTCCGATGACCTCTCCGAAGTCCGCGCCAAGGCTCGGGGACTCGCCGCGGACAGCGACGGCGTGTCCGAAATCCGTAACCACAGCGCAGCCGCTGAGAAGTTCCTCATCGACACTATGCAGAAGCTGGGAGTGTCTTTGCCATGATACAGTATCGGCAAAGGGGGGGTGAGCTTAGGCAGGATGGAGGTGGGGGACCCACCTTTTTCGACATCGTGTCGCTGGCGCTTCGTGACGTCGGTTTTTTAGCGCGCGTTTGGCCGCGCGAGGTCGGAGTGTTTTCTCATGCCGTCCGCTAAGCGACCGGACAAGCGCTCGGCGCGGTCCTGCATCAAGGTTTATCTGGATGATAAACAGCTTGCAGCGGTTGATGCTCGGCGCGGCTCAAACTCGCGCTCTGCCTGGTGCCGTGACCGCATCATGGCAAGTGAGAACTTCCATGACCCTCTGTTCGCCGTTGCGTCCCGCTTTGCAGGCGTTGCAGCGGCGATGCAAAGCGAACGCGAGCATGTCGAACGGATGGTAGGCGCTGCGACCATGCTGGGGTCTGTTGTCCAGCATCAGGCAGATACTGCGACGCTTGCGCTCGCGGACTGCGGCGTGACCGTGCTGAGTGAGGTAGCCCAAGACATGAAGGAAGCCCTGCGCGCTCGCACATCTGTGAGCGAGGAGGTCGTGCAATCAGCGCGTGATCTATTGGCCATGGTGAATGAACGCCAGCAGCGGGCGCGGACGTCGATGCCGTGGACGAAGCGCAAGCCATGATCGCCAAGATCTGGAAGTATGAGCTCTCCAAGGACACGAAGGGCGGCGCGGCGCAGCAGAATGTAGCCTATGATATTGCACTGGGCAGCTCCTGTTACATCCTGGGCGTATCACCGGCTGCTAGCTCTTTAGAAGCGTTCGAGCTTGCCCAGCGCGTAGGCGACTATATCGGCGCGCCCGACGTCGATCCCGAGCGGATCCTTCAGCGCTATTCCAGCGGGTTGGTCTCTACAGAGCCGGTCGGACAGGCAAACGAGCTCGCCGTCCATGCCGCCGCTGCCGGTCTCGCCCGTCTCTATCACCTGGTCTACAGCTACAAGGTCGATGACGAGCCCGACGCAGAGATGCTCAAGTTACACCGGGAGATATTCCTGCGGGTGCTGAACGCTGATGGCTGCGCGAGCGTAGGCGCCGATCATGGCGACGAGCCCAACCCCCATCACCACGAAGCGGTCGTGGCGATGGATCCGCTGACCGGCCAAGGCATATCGTTCGGACAGGGCTGGTATATCGAGGCTTGTCATATCGCCTTGGCTATCTGCGAATATCGGTCGGAGCTCGAGCCCGAGCCAAACCGCCGATATGTGGCCGACGAGCGGGGCGTGTATCACATGCTGAGTGGCCTACGCATCGCCGATGCCGACGGACATATGGTCAAGGACGACGATGGGGCGGTCAGTCGCAATGCAATCGTCGGCATGCATAAACAGCACGACAAGATCATGAGTGGTAATGCCCCGCCTGACCCGTCGCTGGCAGGCCAACCCTGGACTATCGGGCGCGCCGTTGAGCTCATCGCGGCGCCGCGAATGCAGACCGCATCGACCTGGGAAGAGCTTCATCGCAACCTGGCGACGATCGGCATCCGCTATACAATACTTTCGAACACGGCCAGGCTGGAGCTGCAAGGCCATGGCAACGATGAAGCCGACCGCAGCGCGTTTATCGATGATCATATCCGCGCGGGCGCTGCCTACGCCAACGGAGCGCTTGGCAAGCTAAGCCGCCGCCTCGGATTTTTTCAGCCTCCGCCCGATGATCTCATGGTCAGACCGTTTGTAATGCCGCGATATGATCCACCCGTTGATGACGCGAAGGTCGAGAGGGCAGAGAAGAAAGCGTTGGAGCAGGAGCTTCGGCCGCAAGCCGAGGAACTGCGACAGACCCTCCAGGATGAAAGCGCACAGGACCGCGCCGACTTGCAAAAACTGAAGCTTGCGGACCTTTACAGCGATGCTCAAACGATCATTGCCGGTCCGCGGCGGGAGGAGCTTGCGGTCGTCGAACGACTCATGATCGACATTGGTGTAAAACGCCGCCGCGTTTCTAAAAAAGCCTCTGCCAAACCCAAGCCGATCGAAACGCCGTTTTTCGACGAGAGTAACGCGCTAGCCTTGTTATGGCGGGGGCACCGAGCTCGCAAGAAAGAACGGCTTGCGGACCTGCGCAGGACCGAAGCACGCCGGGCCGAACTAAAGAAGCTCTACACAACGATCGAGCGCTATGGCGTGATCGGGTATTATCGCGGCAAGGCGCTCGCGTTTGTCGAACATGCCAACACGGTGATGGTGCATGCCGACGACCGGCAAACCAAGATCGATGCGCTAAAGCTGGCCGAGGCGAAATTTGGCAAGGTCAGGATCTTTGGCGACACGGCATGGATACAGGACTGCGCAAAGCTCGCCGCCGAAATGGGTATCGAGCTCCACAGGTCTCAACAGCATATCGGCGAAGCGCATCTGAAGGCACTGGCTCTCAAACCGAAAACGAGGCTGATCCATCCTCCTGATCCCGAACTTTCGGCTAAACCGATTGCGGCGGCATCGCCGCCTCGCGCCAATACCGCGAACGCCCCTCGTCAGCCGGTTCGCATTGACGCCAAGTTACAAGAAAGCGTCCGCAGAGAGGAACGACAGCGAAGCGAGCGTATCAATCGCATATTAAAGCGCTTCAATGACCTCGAGTTGATCAACGACGTTGCAGATGAGCGGGCCAGAGGGGCAAAAATTCGCTTGCCAAACTCGGATGCCGCGCACGCGTTGCTCGATAAGATGGACCGCGACAGACTTCAGCTGCCTTCCTCTAGGTTCGACCACGAAGGCGTTCGGTATCTTGACGACAAGGCACTCAACGAGGCGCTCGGGGAGAAGCACGGTCAGGACGTTCTACGCCCTGACATTCAAGCCCGGTTGCAAGCAATCGACCTTCTGCAGCGAGTTCGCTGGCGATGGATCGGCGACGCCATGAAGGTCGGTCGGATCAGCGTTCAGAACGACGAAATCAAAGTCGCGCGCAAAGACGACAACTGGGCGATCAACTTCTATCGCCAGCAGAGCAACGATCCGAACTTCCTGCATTATTTGCGGATGGATGGCGAAACCAAGAATGAAGACCACAAGGTCGATTTAAAATGGTTGGACACCCCGCCAGAAATCACGGTCTGGCGCCGCGAACGGTCGGCCAACAATCCGAACGCGGCAGTGGTCGGCGCGCTCGCCGATGAATTCTATCTGCGAATGAGCAGGAGCCCTGAACGTTTCAAGAAGGTCCTAACGAAACTCCAGCCCACTCCGATGCAAGCTTATCTGGAAGGCAAGGCACTACAAGAAAGCGCCTCTCGCTTCGGTATGGAATATTTTAAGGTGACGCCGCACAAGCCCGGCAGCGGTCGGAGAAGGCGGCCTCCTGGCGTTCAACTGCCGACGGGCAAAAGTCTGAAGTGATCGCGGCCGAAAGGCGCAGGCTACTGCGGCCGATCTGTTGGATCTGCGCAGGCACTATTGCTGCCAATATTTTGAATCTTGAGAAGGAAAAGCGAGCCGCTCGGCGGCCGCTTCGGCAGTAGATTTACGGATGAAGGAGTGCCGGAATTGAACCGGCAATCGGAGGGAAAAAAGAGCTTAAGCTCGGCTCCCGCCTCGCCGGTTCGATCACACGAACCGGAGTAACTTTAAATGCATACACATCATTTCAATCCGGCAAGCGAAACGCTTGCTGAACAGCTGATACGCGACAGCAACTATCGCATCCTGCGGGCCGTGCCCCCGCGGTTCACAAAAATGCCCGAGGATGGCGTGCCGCCAGAGGGCCGATGTATTGCGATTGTCGATACCGAAACTTCGGGCCTCGACCCTGACAATGACTGTGTCATCGAACTCGCCATCATGCTGCTGTTCGTGAGCCCAGTTGGCGAGGTAATCGCCCATCTCGGACCGCTCGCGTGGATGGAAGATCCTCAGCGCACTCTCGACCCGCGCATTACCCTGCTGACCGGGCTCGGGGCTCAGCATCTGACGGGCCAGAAAATCGATGACGCCTTTGCGCTGAAGATGCTCGAACGCGCCGATCTTCTGGTGGCGCACAATGCCCGGTTCGATGCGGCGTTCATCGAGCGCCGTTATCCGTCGATTGCAGGACGCGCTTGGGCCTGTTCCTGTGCTGAAATCGATTGGTTGCTGCTCGGCCACGACGGCCGCGCCCAGCAGCATCTTCTGAGCCAGGCAGGTTGGTTCGCCGGGGCGCACCGTGCGCCTGACGATGTCTGGTCGTTGTTCTGGCTGCTCCAGCAGCGGCAACGCGGTCCGGGCGGCGGCGCCATGCGCACGCATTTGGCGCGGCTGATCGAGGCTGCCGACAAGCCCACAGTCATGGTTCAGGCCGAGCGAGCACCGTTCGATAAGAAGGACCTGCTGAAGGCGCGGTCCTATCAGTGGAACAGCAAGGCACGGTTCTGGCAGAAGGAGCTGCCGGAGAACGACGTCGATATCGAAGAAGCGTGGGCTTTTCGCAATGGCCTGCCGCCATTGACGAAGCGCGAGATCACGGCCTGCGAACGGCACCGCTAAACCCGCTCATCACCCAACCCAGCACAAGGCCCGCTACTGGCGGGCTTTGTGCTTTTCAAGGACAAGACACATGACCGATACACTCAATCTCCTCGAGCAGATGCTTGAGAAAGAGGCCCGTCAGTTCGAGGGCCAGCACACCGAGCGGGCCGAGCCCGCCACAACCTCCATAATAGTGCTCGACCTGGAATTTCGCTGGGATCGGAATGCTTACGAAGGCTACCGGATCGCTGAAGGTGCCACCGCCTGTGACGCAATCCGCTGGCCATTTCATGAAGTTGCTGCTGCTTGCTGGCTGACGGCGACCTTCTCACCTGGCAGGGATGTGCCTGCTGTGACTGGACCAACCGTTCTGTCGCTGGAAAACATGAGCGAGCGCGAGCTGCTGGAACGCCTGTTCGATACCCTGCATCAGAACGCTCAGTCCATTCTGATCACATGGGGCGGCGAGGCGCGAGATTTGGCCGTTCTACGACATCGCGCTGCGGTCCACGATCTCGTGCTGCCTACGCAGCTGCGCAACAGCTCGCCATTCGCTTCGCAGCGGCTCGATCTGTGCCGGGATATTTGCGTGCAGGCGACGTCTGTTCATTTGTCCGAATATGCTGCCGCCAGCTCGATACCTGCGAAGCCCATCCCATCCAGGCAGATCGGTAGATTGGCCGAGCGAGGGGAATGGGGGAAGGTGCGCGAACAGGTCGCGGCCGATGTACTCACCACGACGGTTATCGCTCTACGCCATCTCGGAGTTCGTGAGCTGATCAAATGCGTTCGCGCCAAGAGCGTGAACGCCGTCGCACGGGCGGCGGCCGAGAGCATTCCCCACAGCAAGTTCGTGAACCGGGATTTTGTGCCCTGGGCGATGGGCCGGCCCGCCGCAGTGCTAACGCAGAGACGGGCCGAGCAGGCGCTGCACTGATCCTGTCACTCCACGTCCAATTAAGCAGAAGGGAGCGCTCGATGACCTAGCGATGCAAAAATATGCCGGTGTGCGTCCGGCAAGCTTCACGCACAAATCCAGCTCGAACAACCGAGCATCTGCAAGCCGCCCGTCATGTGACGTGAGCGGCTTTTTTCATGTCCAAAGGAATTTTAGAATGCCCAAGCAGAAAACACCCAATCGTGCGCCGACCGTCAGCTCAGCGCCGACCACCTATCCCATCGCAAACACCGCGGTCGCCGCCACGCAGCTGTTCAAAGTGCCTGAGCGTCATCCTCGCGGCGAGGGACCGTGGAAAGACGAGGCGGACAAGATCGGATGGACCGACGAGCACACCGGCCTCCAGTGCATCATCCTGCGTCAGCAAAACGGGACCCTGGGCGGTTACGTTGCCGTAGAGGTGGATCATCCGCTGTTCGGCTATGCAGCGGACGCCATCCCCGGCGATCTGCACGTCGCTGTCCATCGCGGGCTGTCCTACGCAGCGATATGCGAGCCACGTAAAGCCGAAGCAGTGTCGGTATGCCATGTGCCGCCCAGCCGGCATGGAAGCAGCGTGAATGATCTGTTCGATCATGCCGACCTCTGGTGGTTGGGGTTCGACACCGATCATGACCACGACTTCGTGCCCCGTGTGGAAGGTGGCCAGGACGAGCAGATCAACCATGGCCGGACCTATCGCGACCAGGGGTATGTCTACCGCGAATGCATCAAGCTGGCAGCACAGCTGCAGCGCATCGAAACCTGGGTCGATGCGCCGCTCCCGGGCGAGCTCCAGCAGACGATCCCTCCGATCGGGGAGACCGGACAATGAGCAAGCGTTCTAAGACGACGGGCTACGCAGCCGACCGCAATACCAGCCTGCCCTGGGGGTATTGGCTGATGCTCGACGATCATGGCGATGATCGGATCATCGATGAGGATGGTCGCCGCTGGAGGTCGGTCCGGGAGAATCTCTGGCTATCGCGGCTCGGCATGCCGCGGCTGAACAGTTCCGCTCAGGAGGAGGCGCTGGAATTTCTGCTGACCGTGCTGGCGGTCATCGATCGCCGGATCATCAAGGTGGAAGAGCTCGTCATCGATCTGTTCGAGGCCAACTGGCACGTAGCTGACCATTATGGCCAATGGCTGATTGCGCAGCAGCTTATCGAGCATGACATGGAGGGCAGTCCCACCGGTCCACTGACAGACGAGGGCAAGGCTGTGCTTGCGATGCTGGCATCTACCAGGTCGCCGGAGCACGCGCCGATTCCGATCGGCATGAACTGGGTCAAGGTTCGGCGCGGCCTGGACCGTGGCACGGCGAGCGACGGGTTGAGACAGCTCCTTACCGAGCAGGAAGCCCTTGCGGATCGGCTTCCATATCGGTTCGTGCGCAAGACCATTGTCGATGGTCCGGGCATAGTGCTGGTGGGAGATGCACTGGGTCCAACTATGCCGCTACGCCGCACGATCTGGTCGATGACCTTTCCCGACGGCCATGCGCGTGACCGCTTCTACCTCTGGCTCCACGAGCGGCTCGACCGTTGGGAGGCTTGGGGCGAGATGACGGAGCACGAAGGCGGGCGGGTGCTCAGCGAGCGTCTGCTGCAGCTGGCGTTCGCCGATCGTCTGATCGAGATCACCTGATCACTCTATCAAAACGGGCCGCGGAGATAACTGATCGCCGATATTTTCGCGGCCAATCCCCACCATAAATCGCCACGACACAAACCCGTAGTTACCGAAGGCCTTTGCAATCTTGTTCGTACAAACGTTGCAAAAATGCTTCGACCCTCCACCCAAATTGGCCATTGTGCGGGGTCGCCCGAGCGATCGCCTTTGACCTCTCCGACAGCCGAGAGACCATGAAGTCATAATCAAAGAAAGGCTTTTGCGGGGTTTGCAAGACCAAGATTGCAGAAACGGTCCTGGCGAACATCGCCGCGTGCTCCTTCAAGATCCTTCGATCCACACCATCGTCAGCCCAATTGGCAAGAGCAGCAAAATGAATGACCATCAGTCTAGCGGCGGAGCCGTAGCCTTCCACGAAGCCAAGTGTGCGCAGATGACTAGCCAATTCCTCTGCCAAGACGACTTTGCCGATTGTTATCGCTTCAACAGCCTCAGGGTGTGATGAATGGCCTACGCGACTGAGCAACAAACACCCCTTGGGGGTACCACCTGAAAACAAATGGATAGCTGCCTGATACATGCCATCAATCTGGCCTAGGCCGCACGTGGTTACGCCACCGCGAAAAATCGTCGGCTGCAAAATATGCATGCGGTAATGCTCGAGGGCTTGCTGAAAAGCCCCACGCTTGCTGCCAAACCGATTATATAGCGAGGACTTGCTGGTCCCAGTTGCTTGTAGCATTTGATCGATAGTGCAGCGGTCATAGCCAAGCTTGAAAAACGAGTCTGTCAGTTCATCCGCAGATTTATTCATATCGAAAAACCTTGTCATAACAGATCAAATTTAGGCAAGTGCCAATCATTGCCAATAGCAAAGATAACTTGTCCCGCCGAGAGACACAAAAAGAACGAGCGGTCCAGAACGAGCGGTCCAGAACGAGAGGTCCAGAATTATTGCTTTAGGTCGTCAGCGCATGGCATCTAATGTTTGCTGTCCCAAAGTCATCAAATCGAATCCGCTTTTTTCCATCGATAGGATGATCGTGCGCGACTTGCCACCGCGGCGCCTGCTGCTGCTGATGCCCTCTTTTTTTGTATCTACGTTCGACCGCCACATGGCCAAAACTGATCGCTTCGATAACGAAGTCAAAGGTCCAGTGTCGGCTGTCCTGAATTGAGCCATTTCAAACGCTAAAAACCTCTTTACCGATTTGCACCTTGCGCCCATATTGTTTGAGAACGCGTCCATATATCCGGTTAGCATGCCGGATTTGATCGAGCCTTTTGTGGGCGTTCCGGCCGAGAGTGGACGAGCCACGGATTCGGCAACCCTATATTTTTGACCATAAGAGGGGTACGTCCGCGACGCTCCCTCGGCTCGCTATCTACTCGGCGATGTGCCCGCTTAGGTCATGCACAGGATCAAAAAATGGCCGCTTATGAGAACGCGTCGCAGAGCTTGGGAGAGGCGCATCAATCTGTGACCGCGCTAATCGCTTTTATGATGGACGGGGCTCCGCGAGAGGATGAGTACTCGCGGGAAGCGGCATTCATCGCGGTTCCCGATGGCAAGGAGTTCGGACTGCATGACAAATGGTACATGCGCGAGCGAGACCTTTTCGCGATCGCATTCCGCTGTGGGCAGGAACAAGCAGGGCCGACCAACGCCGACGTGTATGAAGAGCTGAAAAACAAAGTCGGGACTAACCCATACTGTTCCCCGTGGCACCGTCCGCATCCAAAGCTCTTCATGGTCGCCTCACAGGAAAATGAGACCGGCTACGGCTATAGTTAGGCGCGCGTCGTGCATATCGGCCCAGTCCCTCGCGAGGATTTTGACCTTTGCGCACAAAAAGGTGAGGTTGCACTTCTCAGTGCAGTAACAGACATGAGAGATGGCGTGCCCAACCCCTCAGGTCCAACTGAGAAGAACGGTATGGGCATATGCAGGCAGAGCAGATCTCAGATTTCGGGTCAAAAATCATGACGGGCTGGCACTGCAAGGACGGCAGGGAGAGTGCGTCAACGACTGTCTTGTCAATGTTGGATGCAATTGAGAACTCACTTTCTGCTGAGCACAGACTACGGCCAAGGGTCTTATCCATTTTGCTTCATGATGAGGAGTCGCTTTGCGAAGTCGAGCTCGAACTTATTCCGGACGTCGTGCTGTTAGTGCAATTCGGGTTCGACTGGGACGACGAATATCTTGAGTTTGATGAATACGTTGAACCTCTAGGCGTAGATAGCGTCGCCTATCTGGTCTCTTACTGGGCACGTTATGAAGCGAATATGCGGCTCCAAGAGACGGCAGACCGCATGGTAACGACGCGGCGGCGACTCGAGATTATTTCAGAGAGGTTGACAGCGCAGGGAACCCCTATGGAATTCGTAGATCTTCGAATCTTACGCACGCGCACCTTTTCAATCAATAAGCAACTGCCTGTTATTACAAGATACCGGACCTTGGATCACCATCTCGAAATGGAGATATTTGAAACTGAGTCTGGATCTTTAAGCCAAGCTCTCGAAGAATATTGCGTGGTGGGCTATTTAAAATACAGAGCTGCTTTGAGGGACAAGTTTTCCGCGCTAGGAGCCCATGGATACATTGATCGATTAGCTGTTAACTCAATAGAGCTAAACCATAATTTATCTGATTTTATAAAGTCAGGCGGTATACGAAAATCCAGCGGGCAAAGTGGTTTGCCGATAGAAAACGGGGATGGACATGTTCGCTTCCTTGGCTGGAAGCAAAGTTCCGGACTCTTTCTCTGTAACAGGAACACTATCATAATCAAAAACCGATCTTTGCCTGAAACGATCTTGAATTTACTACCAGGCCGTCCAATCACAGACCTTGTTGAGCACCCCGTTTTAACTCCAGACCTGATCATAACTTGTGCTTGGGTTGAAAATCGGAACGGCTCGCCGAACCTCAAAATCGAATTCGATCAGCCGCGTTTTCTTTTTTGCCGAAATACCGGCAGGATATGGAGGGAGGGCAATTGATGGGCCGAGAGCGGAATGGCCGGTCATGATCGGTAGATGAGCTTAACCGACGTTCGACCGTTCATTCTGTCCGCGCGACGTTGCCAACCCCCAAAGCACTGCGGTGAAATGCCGCGAGGGGATAAACTCGCTTCGTGGCGATCCATTTGAAATTGCGAGCGCGCCTATAGCAACGCTTTATGCGAAGCTCTATTTCGCTTCGAACGTGATCGAATTGCGGATTTCTATCGTGTTGACACCAACCGACATCGGAGTGCGCACTCCCGGGATGGCTGTGACGTCAAAAAGTTCAACGATATCGCCCTCCATGCGAATCCATTCGACAATATCTCCGTTTGAAAGATTTATAATCACCACTCCGCACCAAGCATCGCCGTCACGCTTTGTGAGTTCACGCTCCAATGCCAATTCCTTGAACGAGCCGTCTCGCGGCTTGGAGAGCGTAACAATGGCATGTCCACGGTAGATAGAAAGGCCGCGCATGAAGCCTGGCGCGAATGCGATGTCGCGCTTCTTGCCAGTGGCGGGATCAATCGCGACCAACTGGCCCCGTCCGGAATCGAGAGCATAAAGCGTGCCGTCCACAAACCGCGGGGAATGCGGCATCGACAGACCGTCAGCTACGATCCTGTCTGTGGTTACATCAATGATTACACCGCCGCGATCGCGCCGCTCCCGCCATCCATTGACCAAGTCCGTGCGGCTGACCGCACTGACAAATTTCGGCTCGCCATTTGCCATAGCGAGCCCATTCAGATGGCAGCGATCCTCTGGGGCCAGCTTGGATATGAAGGGCGGTTGCCAGATCGGAGCGAAACTGTGGCGGAGATCGAGCCGCGCGAGACAGGAATATTTGGTGTTGACGAAGACTACCCGCCCTTTGTTATCGACACCCAACTCATGGACATCGACATCACCGGTAGTCTGCGCATTGCGGGGCACGAATACCGCGTCGAATGAACCATTGCCGAGCTCTCCTGGACGAAGCATGTTTTCCAAACGCCAAATCTGGAAATGACTGCCGAGATAAAGGCGTCCGTCATGGAATGCCAATCCCATGGCCCGGGTGTAATTTTGCTGATTTAGCGAAATGCCGCCGTCTGGCAGCACTCCAACGAGAAACAATTGTCCAGTCTGATAGGACGTAAATGCAAGGCTAGCGTCGTTAACGCGAAACCAGTCCGCCAACCCACGCGAGACCGTGATGTCGGTCTTGGGCGGTTTGGCGGGTGATATGCTGTCTTCCGTCAAGATGAGATCCTGAACGGGGCACCGGGATTTTTAAATCCGCAATGCCCCTTCAGATCAGAAACGGATGCGGAGGCCCGCGCGGCCGCCAGCACCTTCAAGATCCGTGACGCCGTTACTGTCCTTGAACGAACGCCGATAGTTGCCCTCGAAGAAGCCGGAAATGCCATCAGCGCTTCCGATCGAGAGGCCAACGATCGCTTCACCATAATCGTTGATCGAATTATTCACGAAGCTGAACGACTGGCCATTATTTGTGAAGGTGACGCCGTCTTCGCCACTGAACTCGTGGACATAGTTGGCGCCAACATAGAAGGAACCCTTGGTCGCTCCGGCAAGGCCAAACTGGCCACCGATACGGCCGCCGGCACGTCCACGCAGGCCATCGTCATCATCGAAATCGACCCGCGTCGGTCCAACGTCGAAGGAGTCGAAGTCGCTCTTCACGTAGGAGATGCTAGCGGCTGGCTCGATGAATAAGGTGTCGCTACCGAAGCGTATGCCTGCTTCGGCGCGACCACCATAGGCGTCTCCCTTAACGTCACGGCTGAACCCGGCCGACTGACCGTTCACATCGCCCCAGTAATAATCATATTTGCCCAGGGCGTTGAAGAAGAAGTTCCCCGACGAGTAGCTGGCATAAAGACCCGCGTTGACTGCGTCGTAACGGATACGATCGGCCGATCCGGCAAAGTTCTGCGAAGAGTTCAAATAGCCGCCGGTTACGCCAAAAGCGAAGCCGCCCTTCTCACCGCTAGAACCACCGAAGTCGATGCCAAGCTGGCCACCGAAATAATCCTGCTGGAATCCGCTGGACAGCGTGCGCGTGCGCGAGAAATCGGTTACGTCACGGTTATCTTCACGGGTATCGACGGCGCCGTGGATTTGCACCCAAGTCCGTGCAGACGCATCGCCGCCACCAAAGCCCCAGAGCGCATCACGCCGTGCCCGCAACTGGGCGGAGATCACGTCGGCCGATTGCAGCCACAGGTTGCGAACACCTTCAACATAATTGAGCGTGCGGAACGCCGCATCGCTGGGCGCACCGACCAGATCGTAACGGCTGTTGGCCGCGTCGTAGACCACTTCCAGACGGACTAAGCCCTGCTCCTGTGAACCATTGGCAAGGCTGAAAGCACTGGCGTTGGATGCGGCGCCGACATCGACCAATGTACCGCCATTGCCGAAGCTGAACAGATTGTCGTCGAGCGAATTGAGCACGATCGTCGTATTGCCACTCGCCGCACCGCCGATGATCAGCTGGTCGTTGGTATCACCAAAGGCGATGTCCAGACCGAGCTGGCTGTTGCCCGTGCCCGTGAAGCTGCCCGTCAAGGTAAGCGTGTCGCCCGCCCGGCCGTTTCGTAGATCGACGAGACCGCCAGCATTGGTGAAGCTTTCCAGACCAGTGAAAGTTGGCGAGACAGCTGCGGTCGCGCCGTTCCCAACCAGCACCGTGCCGCTGTTCACAAAACTGTCGGTGCCAGCCCCGAAATCGGGATTTACGCCAACGACAAAGGTGCCGCTGTTATTCACACTATCGGCACCATCGGTCAGGACGATGTCCGACGTCAGGCGGCCACTGTTGGTGATCGCGATCGGCCCACCCAGCGCCAGCACTGCAATGCCATTGGCATTGTTGGCGATGGTTCCGGCATTGCTCAGCGTGCTGCCGGTGATGGAATCGAGCGTGATGGAGTTGCCATCGGAGGCCTGCACGCTGCCGCCGCTTGCCACGGTTACCGCAGCGGTATCACCCGTTACGTAAAGCGCGTCGGTGCCGTCGCCCTGGGCAAGAACCCGGCCGTTGACCGTCGCGGAAGCCGCTTCGGTTGCGGTCACGACTACCGCGCTGGAGCCATCGCCGCTGGCAAGGACATTGTTGACCGTCGCGCTGGCGTTCCCATCGGTTCCCGTGACGCGAATTGCGTCACCGAAGCCGCCGTAAAGCGCCTGGCCGGAGGTGTTGACGCTGCCAGTCGTGATGACCGAAGCATTGGCACCGGTCGCGATGATCGCGGCGCGGGCGCTGTCCACATCGTCGTCCAGCGCTGCGACCGTCGACACATTGTTGGCGGCCACGGTCACATCACCGGTGTCGGATACCGCAATGATACCCGAACCGCCACGGCCGGAAGCCAGAATGCTGCCGGTGCTGGAGACCGAAACATCGCCGCTATCGGACGAAGCATAGAGCGCGGTGCTCGCCTGCCCTGTGCTGGTGATATCGGCACCGGAAACGCTGACGTCGCCGCCAGCCGCATAGGCCGAAACGCCCGTGGTGAGTTGCCCCGCCGTGCTGACCTGAGTGAAGGTGACATCGGCGCCGCCTTCTCCGCCGACCGCGGTAATACCGTTGGCAGCGAAGCCAGTGGTATCGATCGCGCCTGCATCAACGGTCACGCCGCCATTGCGGGCAACGGCGTAGACACCGGCCGACTGATCGCCGGTCGTCGAGACCGTTCCGGTCGAAACCGCCACGCTACCATTATAGCTCTGCGCCGAGACGCCGTTCGCACGGTTGCCGGTGGTGGTCACGTCGCCCGTGGCGACCGACACGTCGCCATCAAAGGCATTGGCGCTGACACCGACCGCGCTAAGACCGGCGGTCGACAGATCGCCCGAAGTGACGGTGACGTTACCGGTCGCCTGCGCAGTGGCGACGATGGCCGAAGAGTTGGGCGAGAAGGAGTAATTTCCGCCTTCTACACCGACGGTCGAAACACTGCCCGTGGTAACGACCACGTCGGAGTCTGTACCGCCCGCCGCGAGAACGCCGTTGGAAAACTCGCCCGTCGTCGAGATGTCGCCTACAGTGATTTCAAGCGGACCGTTGTTGCTCGCCACATCTACGGCATTGGCATAATCGCCCGCCGTGTTCACGTCGCCGCTGCCGGTCACGGTCACGCCGGTTTCGCCGCGTGCGATGATGCCGCGGCTGTTGTCACCCGCTGTGGTGATCGTTCCGGTGGCATTGACGGTGGTCATGCCGGTGGCCGATGTCACGTCCACGCCGTCAGCATTGTCGCCGCTGGTGTTGACGTCGACCACACTGACCATGGCATCACCATTGGTTGCCGTGGCGTTCACAGCGTCTGCAGTGCCGCCGTAAAGCGCGCTGCCCGTGGTCGTAGCCGTTCCGGTTACGGTAACCGTCGTGTTCGCACCGCTGGCGAGAATGCCGCCGCGCGTGGTCTCTAGATCGCCCTCATCAGCCGCCGCCACGATGACGTTATTCGCAGTGACAAAGGTGTTGCCGGTGTCGGACTGCGCCACGATACCAACGCCGCCGCGGCCCGAAGTCGAAACCGTGCCAGTCGTGTTGAGCACAACATTGCCGCTGTCTGACGCCGCATAAAGAGCAGTGCCACCCTGGCCCTGCGAACTGATGTCCGCGCCCGATAGGGTCACATCACCACCGGTTGAGACTGCTGAGATGCCGGACGCAAGCCCGCCGGTCGCAGTCACTTCGGTGAAATTGACATCGGCGCCGCCTTCGCCTGCAATGACGTTGATGCCGCGTGCCCCAAAGCCCTCGGTCGAGATTGCCCCGTTCGCATCGACGGCGGCACCGCCATTGCGTGCCACAGCGTAGATACCAGCCGAACCGTCACCGCTGGTCGCGACCGAGCCGGTCGAGATGGATACGTTGCCGGTATAGCTCTGAACCGTCGCGCCGTTCGCGCGGCCGCCTGTCGTTACGATGTCACCGGCACTGGCCAGAACATCGCCATCCGCGGCGCTGGCGTTGAGACCTGCTGCGCCCAGACCTGCCGTCGAAAGATCGCCCGAATCGACGGTAACGTCGCCGGTGCCTTGCGCCGTCGCCACAATCGCGGTGGAGGTGGGAAGGAACGAGTAATTGCTGCCTGCGGTGCCAGTGGTAGCCACGTTGCCAGTCGTTACTATCACATCTGAATCGGTCCCGCCGATCGCGCGAACCCCGCCCGAAAGTGAGCCGCTAGTCGAAACGTCGCCCACCGCCAGGTCGATAGCGCCCGAATAGCTGGCCAGATCAACCGCGTTGGAATTGTCGCCAGAGGTGGAAACCGTGTCGGCGGCAACAGTGATGTCGCCGTCTGCGCGGCCGAATATGCCTTGGGTCGCATTGCCCGTTGCGGTGATATTCGCAACATCGATTGCGAGCGAACCAGAGGTAATAGCGCGGACACCCGCCGCAAATCCGCCGGTGGTGCTCGTCGCGCTGATGTCGCCCGAGGACGAGATCGAAACGTCGCTGGGGAGCGCCGAACCGCGGCTATCCACGATGATGCCATGAGCGTTCGCGCCCGTGACGTCGATGTCACCAGAATTATCGATGACCACACCGCCATCATTATAATTAAACACCGCAATGCCGCGGGCGGTGTTGGCCGATGTAACAGTCAGATCGCCCGAATTGGTAATTGCCGTGCTGCCCTCGCCGTTCGCGTAGGCTCCCGCGAAGATAGCGTTGGAGAAACCGTCCACACCCGTGGTCGCAAGCGCTATGTCGCCGCTGTTCACGATTTCTATGGCTGAGGCACCATTGTAGGTCTGCGCAATTACTCCGTTGGAGAAGAAGTCTGAGCCCGACAGCGTGATCGCGCCGGAATTCGTGACGGAAACTGGTCCAACATCGGAACCTGCCGCGATAGCCGATGCAAAGTTTGCTCCGCTTCGATCTCCATCGACGGTAATCGCACCGGTGTTGGTTACCGTTACATCGTTATTGGAATAGGCCCCGATACCGCGCGTGCCAGCAGTAATCGTCGCGCCGTTATCTACTGTGGTGCCCGCAGTGTTGACGAAGATGCCCGAGCCGTTGGAATTAATCGTCGCGCCTGTCTGCGCGGTTACTGCACCTTGCACGTTGCCCTGCAGGACAACGCCTGATGTGGTTCCGTCCGGTGCCACGACCACATTCGAATCGAGCACGATAGTCAGGTCTTCGACCGGAGCGTACTGAATGCCGGTGTTGTATGGGTTGTTGTCGGGCGAACACGTCACTGTTCCATCTTGCGGCGCACCACATTGGTTCTGTGCCTGTGCGGCTTGCGGAAACGCCGCGCTTGCCAGTGCCAGAACACCCAGCGCGCAACCTTGGCGCAAACCCAACATGGGCGAACGCCCACGCGAGTGGAAATGATCGACCGAACCGAAACGTACCATACTCATGCATTCCTTAGCTTATCAGCTGAGCGAAAAGCTCAATCTGGCGCGCGTAGAGGCGATATGAGTGCCCGTCAACTGTCTGATTTGACAGTCAAAGTGGATGCATCGCTTCACCGTAAAATTGGTTCAATACGTCGCACTTATTTATTGGCTAATCAGATTGGCCAGCGACCCTCAATTCGATTTCGTTCCACCGGCGGCAGTTTTCGACACGCATCCAGCGCAATGAAACGGCGCCGATCCTCAGTACCAAACGGCAAGTGTCGGACGCGCTAAGCGATCCTCCGGATGCCATATTGCGGCGCCTTGTTAACTTAAGTCGATGGAGGATCGAATGTCCGCTTATGACAGATTGCTCAGGGTTCTCGAATGACCGATACTGGGGCGCTTTGCAGACAGGCAAAAATTGGGCCGGTTGCTGTCTGGCAGCTCTTGTTCAAGAACTGTGCAATGCTACCGTCCGGCAATCGACTCTCGACTGTCTTTACCGCTTCGAATTCCGTCCGTTTCGCGCTGGACTGTCGCGCGCGAGGTGCGATCATGGCGGCCACGCCGCCAACGCACCGGCCACGCTGCCAACGCACGTGGCGGGGTGTCTCTGCTAATCGATGAGAACGAAGGCGCGCCGGGCTAGACCACCGGCGGTTTAAGCAAGCTAGCGCGCCAGGGTCGCTTAAATTATCGATGCTGCCAACTTGTGCCGGACGCGGCGTGCAAGTCCATGAGTTGGCGTGGACGGGAGCAGATGATGGATGGAAGCAACACAAGCGTTCCACGCCTGACCGACCAGGTCAGCGCGGCCATGCTTCACAATGCCGGACTGTTCCTCAAGAAGGCGGCGGAGGAGGTCGCAGCTCATGGCGACGGCTCTAACGCGGCCTTCGATATCGACCGTGCGACGCTCGTCACCGTCCTCATGCAGATAGCCGTCGAGCTTTCGGCGACGGCCCTGGTCCTCAAGCATGAGGGGTTCGTCGGCGTGACGAAGCCCAAGGACCTGCCAGCGACGGATGCCGAAGCGAAGGCACTCTGGGAGGAGGGCAAGATCCGAACCATCAACTTCGAGCAGATCAAGCCTAAGGCGGCCAAATACCTTGGGGATGAGGCATTCTGGCTTAATGTCGATTTCCTGCAGCGCACCCGGAACAAGCTCGTGCACTTCCACGCGCCGATCATCGAGGGGGATCGGTTCGACCTCAAGTATGACGCCGTGCAGGTCCTCCTGCAGATCATCGCGGCGCTCCAGCAGACGGAGGAACATGAGTTCGCGTTCGGCGCGATGAACCTGCTCGGGCTGGAGCTCTTTAACAGGCTTGTGCGAACCGAGCACTATCAGGAACAGGCGGCGGCGCGTGCGCGGGAGATCGATCCCAATCCACACCAGTGCGGCTGCTGCGGGGCGGAGGCCTATCTAAGGGACGAGGACACCTGTCTCACCTGTGGCTACTCCAGCGAGGAGACGTTCCTGCAGTGTCCGGAATGCCGCGAGCGCGCTGTATTCTACGATCATCTCAACCTCGACGCCAATCCATGGCTCAAGGCACAATGCGGTCAGTGCGAGTGGGAGGGTCTCGCGGCAAGGTGTCCACACTGCGAAGTCGACTACCTGATCGAGGGCCACGCCTCGCCGATCTGTCCCCATTGCGAAGACTACTGAGCGCGCCCAGCAGTCCTGAGCCTGCCATATCAATTCTCGTTCAGGCCGAAGGCCGAACGTGTGTGGAGCCGGAGCTTCCAGGTTGCCTCGAGACGGACGACTTCATCCTGATCCAAATCTGGAGAAACCCGTTGCAGGATCGAGAAGCGGAAGGTCGAGGGGTCTCGACCTCGCAGGCGCTTGTTGCCCCCGTGGCCGCTCGCAGCATAGCTCGTCCACCGGCCAAGCAAGTTGGTGCTGCCATAAGCCGAGCCGACGTAGGATCTTCCGTCTCGCTCGTCCCAGATGAGGTAGATCCCACGCCACTGCTCCAGAGCCGCCTTCATGCGGGTCGGCAGGACCTGCAACTCGGCCCAGCCGTAGTCCAGCTGCTCCCAGGGCGGGAGCTCGCCCGCGAATGCGCTGTCCTCGCGGATCGCGAGTACCGGTAGCGGTGTCTCGTTGGCCCTGCGTCCCCACGAGCGATGCGGCGGCCACTCGATGATGAGCTTGCCGCGCCAGTCCTCGTAGTTCGGAAGCCGCCGTAGATCGAAGTGGAGTCTCTCTTCCCGCCTCTCCGCCTCGGTCCAGCCTGGATTTCCGAGCCCATGAAGCTCGATCTGTTCGGGAATCGCCCAGAATTGTTCTCTGGTGATCGGCTTGGCATCTGCGATGGCGTATAGCGCGACGAAGACCGCCTTGCCGGGCTCATACTCGATGAAGGATGCGAGATGACCTCCCAGCCGCTTGGCGAACGAAAGCTCCATCTGGGGTCCCTGATAGGACTGATAGGCCTCGAACAGGTCCAGCTTTGCGCCTGCGAGCAGCGGCAGCATTCTGCGGAACCTTGGCTCAATCGGCCGATGCCGCAGGACGAATGTGCGCTTCGGATCAATAGCCGCCGCTCTCAGCAAGTCGTTCAGTTCCATAAATCCCCGCTAATCCGCCGAAGGAATGTGGCTCAGCTAGCCCTAGCCATTGTTGATAGACGGACATAGCTACCATAGATATCGGTCATGGACGCGCTCCACATCATCGACACGCTGTACGTGAACCGGATAGTCTGGATACGTTCGCTCGTGGAGAGCGAGCTTGGCCCCTCGCAGCGCATGGCGGAGGATCTGGCCATGCTAGCGGTCGGAGGCGGGACCAAGTTCGAGGAGGTTTCCGTAGAGGGCCGCGACATGCTTCTCAGCCTACTCGGCGCGCTGGCCGACCGCGCGTCCGAGGGGCTGCGCCCGATCCTGCATTTCGATTGCCACGGATCTGCCGAGGACGGGCTTGCCCTAGCGAATGGTGAAGCCCTTGGATGGGACGAGCTTGCCGAGGCCCTCCGCGAGATAAACGTGGCTACCGGCAATAACCTGGTCTGCGTCTTCGCCACATGCTTTGGCCTGCACCTCGGCAAGACGCTCACATTGAGCCGACCGACGCCCTGGTATTTGATGATCGCGCCCGAGGGGGAGGTCACCCTTGAGACGCTCCAGGGCAAGACCCGTCGCTTCTATGAGGCTGTCAAAGCATCAGGTAACATCACGCAGGCGCATGCCGAGACATTCTCGCCCGAACTACAGCTCTTCAACTGCCAGGGTCTGTTCGCTCGCTCGCTGGCGCGCTACGTCGCGACGAACGGAAGTGCTAAGGCAGTGGCCCAACGTTCGGAAGTCTTGGTCACGCGCTCGCTCGCACATCGGGGCATCTCGGGAAACCGTCACGAACTTCGCAAGGAGAGGCGGCGCATCAAGGCCGCGCTGAAGCCCAGCCAGGCCTTGATCGATCAATTTGCGACATCCTTCCTGATTGGCAAAAAACCAGGATTTGGTCTCACTGAGCTTCGGCGGCTGGCCGAAGCCGAGCGGCGACGGACCTAGGCGACCTTAGCTCACGTCCTCTCCATCACGAAAAGAACATCATCGCGTCAGATAGGCTCTCGGCTAGGCAAGCCCCGACCATGGAAGCTGCGGCGCGATCGAACTGCAGCTAGCCACCCATTATCGGCCGTTCAATCGCCGGATGTCTTATAGAATGCGGATCGTCCGCTTACAGGTCTAAGCGATCGGCACGGGAACGGCCGAAATTGGGGCGCATTACAGACCGGCAGGTCACGCATGGCCAAGCAAAACCTGTAGGCCAACCGCCCCCGAGCTCCAAAATTTTCTCATTTCAGCCTGAAAAATGTGGCTTGGCGGGTGCTGCTTGCGATAAGCAGAACATCACGTCAATGTCCGCCGAACAGCTCAGTGGCGGGTCCCCTCAGCCTGCTTGGCTCGCTCATAATTGTCGGCCGCCGCGCGCAGTATCGTGGGTATCTCGCTGGCCATTCCGGATTCCTCGAGGGTGCGCAAGGACGCTTCAAGAAGCCCGCTCGACAGCCTCTTCAGACTGACATTCTCGCCAAGCGCGACGCGTGCGGCATCCCTGATCGCGTTCTGCTTCTCCAGCGTGACATGCACGTCTACCAAGCGTTTTTGTTTTGATGTCACCGCAAGCCCTTTTCAATTCAGATCGATCGCTGCTTTATCATTCCCCATCGACCAGTTTCCATAGATCGTACCGCACGCATTTCTGAAACAACCCGAGTCGAAATCGAGCCGTTTTCTTTTTTCCTGTCCTTTCGCAGTGGATTTGCTCGGCTTCGTTCACGTCATTCAATTGGCCGTTGATGGTCGAGCATATCCTCCTCCTGGCTACTCGCGCGCTCCTGCTGCACCTTTTCCTCGATATCGTCATCGGCCGAGACATCTTCATGCTCGCTGGACAACAATGACGCCGGGGTCTTCGCCTTGGTTTGAGGGGAAGCTGACGCCGAGACACCACGCGCGATTTCCAGCGGGCTGCCGCTATCGAAGCGCAGACGGTAGATTGGTTCGGGCAGGCCGAAGCCCCGCTCTTCCAACGTTATTTTGACCGCGCGGATGGCTGCGCTGCGAGCCTTGAACCAGTCGGTTTCGGTCTGATCGATCCAGCCCAGGAACCGCAGCATGATGTTGCTGTCGCCAACCTCCTCGAGCCGTCCGCCCGGCGCTGGGTCGTTCAGCACGAACGGCAATGCATGAAGGCGCTCGATGCCGACCTTCAAGGCTTCGCCTGGATCGTCGTCGGCATCGACGCCCAGCAGGAAATCGAAACGCCGCTCGGGATTGCGCGAGTAGTTCAGGATTTCGGCCATGAAGACCGTGCTGTTGGGAATGCGCAGATGGTTGCCGTCCAGCGTCATCAATATGGTGGCGCGGCTGGTGAGGCGAATCACCCTGCCCTCGCGGTCGCCGATCACCACATGATCGTTGGCGCGAAAAGGCTGGCGAATTGAAAGCATCAGCGAGCTGACATAATTGTCGACCGTGTCCTTGACCGCGAAGCCGATGGCAAGGCCGACCACACCCGCCGATCCCAGAATCGCGCCGAGTAAGGTAGTCGCGCCTAGCAGGTCGAGCGCGATAACGAGACCCATCAGTATGACCAAGAGCCTGGCGGTGGTGGCCATCAAATCGCCCAAGAAGGCATTGGGAGATATGCGGCGCCACAAGGACGTGGCCCGCGCCAGCGCGCTCCCGGCCAGCCAGAACAAAATCAGGATGACCAACGCAATGGCTAGCAGCGGCAGCATCTGGACGATCTGCTGAAGCCGCTTGTTCAGCCGACCCATCACCGGGGCCAGATTTTGCGACACATCGCCATCGCGTTTCAGATTATTCTGCACCGCGACCACGCCGTCGACGCGCAGCGCGATCTGGCGGGCACGATCGATATCGCCGGGTTCGGTAACCGAACCGGACAGTGTAACCACACCCGAATCGACCGTGACCCGCGTTGGCTCCAGCCCGCCCAGCTCGCGGTAGATTCCGCGTAGCCGTTCCGCGATGACGCTGTCCGTATCCGCCGCATCGGTCGTGGAAATGGCGGCGGTGCTTTCGGCAAGGTCCCCCACCGCTTCGGCCGAGCTGTCACCGCTCCCGCCAAGACCGGGCAGGCTCTGCGACGAAAGCGGCATGCCCAGCAGTCCCACGATAAGCGCGACGGCAGTGAGGATCGACTTCATGGTCTGGCGTTTCCGGTCATGGTTCAGAAGGCATGTGGCGTCACCGCCTGCACCGTCACCTCATGGCCGCCTGCAGTCTCCACGGCAATCTTGCTCCGCGCGGTCAAGAGCAATGGGCGAACGCCTCAACCAGGAAATCCTGGCCGAGCTTCAGACCATCAGGATCGACACTGTGCGCCAGCCCATGCGATTGAACGGTAACCGGCACGCCGAGGCGCCGCAGCTCGCCTTCTGCACTGTGGAGCGCCGCGATCGGAACCACCGGGTCGGCTGTGCCATGGACCAGTAGCACGGGAGGCTTGGGGAAGTCATTATGCGCAAGCTTTGGCGTGGCCGTCAGCATCCCTGAGTAGCCGACAATGGCGGCAACCGGTCGCGGTCGACGAAGCCCCACATGCAGCGCCATCATCGTGCCTTGGCTAAATCCGACCAGTGCCAGATCCGCCTCAGTCAATCCGTATTGCTTCAGCTTGCGGTCGATAAGGGCGTCAATCGCCGGCGCGGCCGAAGCAGCGCCTGCGGCAAGCGCGGATGGCGAAAAGCCTGACAGATCCCACCATTGGTAACCTGGTCCGATCATGCCGCATCGCTGCGGTGCGTGAGGCGCCAGAAACAACGCATCGGGAAGCGCGTCCTGCCAATGCGGTGCGAGCCCGATCATGTCAGTGCCGCTCGATCCAAAACCATGCAGAAGCAATATGATCTGCTTGGGCGGAGCACCGGACCGAGGCTTCAGGCTGGCGCCATTGACGATCTTGGACAAAGGGCTTTCTCTCGCATCGGTTAAGCGCCACTTGTTCGTGGCCGCCGAGGACTTCTGCCGCTATCGTGGCCCAATGTCATTCGCAAAGCTCGATCATTTGATCGGCAAGAAATTTTTTGTCCTGCCGATCATCAATCTGTGCCAACTTACGCGGCAGAGCCAGTTCGCGGTCGCACGGCTGTTTTGGTTCATTGCCGCTTGCGATGGCTTCTATCATGCAAAAGCGCTGATCGGCTCCCTCATCTGGGGCGGCATCAGCGTGATCATGATGGTGTCCGCCGGCAGGCGGGCTGACAGCCCGACCGCCAGCTTCATGTTCTTCCGCCTGCTGGCGGTGCTGATGCTGATAATCGACCTGATCAGGGGGGCTGCCCCCAAAGAGTGGGCTGGGATTGAGTTCTGGATTTTTGTCCTGCCGGCCGAATATGCGGCGAATATCCGCACGATCCCGCCAACGATCACGACCAAGTCAACGCGTCAGGTGTCAAAGGCAAATTGAATTCTACCCATTCGACGCCGACGTTCTGATGAGGCGGTTGCGCCACATATTGATCTGTAGTTCGCGACCATACCCTATAAGACAGCGGCGTTTCGGCAGCGATCACCTTCGCGGCCAACAAATGCCCGCAAAGTTTAAGCGGCAGGCTTGCGACCCAAGCCCAAATCCTTCGCCATCTGGGAGCGACTTTCGGAATAGGCCTTGGTGATCATCGGATAATCGGCGCGCAACTCGAACCGTTCGCGGTAGTCCTCCGGCGTCATATCATGCGATGAGGACAGGTGGCGTTTCAGCGTCTTGCCCGACCATCCGCACTCCAGGCATCTAATCTTATTACGGGTTAGCGCGTCCTTCACCGGAACCGCCGGCTCGGCGCTTGCCTCAATTTCGACTGTGCGGTCGATGCCGGACAGGCTGTTGTGAACGCTCGAGATCAAAGGAGCGAGATCATTGACCGCAACGCTGTTGTTGCTGACATGCGCTGCAACAATGTCGGCGGTGAGTTCGAGCAAGCTTGTCATTGGCTGGTTTCCTGTAAGACGAATTGCGGCGATAGCGGCCAAAGCAGAAACCTAATATGACTTTCTGTCTGATCGCCCGGTCCAAAAGGTAGATGCGGAATCCAGCCTTAGGAATTGATGATCGCGCATCGATGCGTTCCCCAATATCGCTGCCAGACTGCAGCCCAATGATCCCGCACCATCGCCCAGGACAGATCGCCGCCGCGGGGAGACATGCACCACGCCCCAATCCGGTCGCCACCAGCGCCGCCAGTCGAGCGACAGAGCATCGTCGGGCCCACGACCAGCACATGGCCGTAGGAGGATCGCCCGACCTGCTTTCCCACCAGATTGGCCAGCGCGTCCCTTGCCGCCACAGGATCGGCGTCAGGGCATGGATGGCCCGGCCTGCAGCTGCCATCCATCTCGCGCGCCGCAATGCCTGCCAAGCGAATGCGAGGGCCTTCCTCGCACCATATCTGCCCGTCTCCGTCCCAGACGTGCGTGGGAGTGAAGTTGAAGGCCTGTCCGTCGGGAATGATCGGAACAGCGCTCGCGAGCATCAGTGCGAGGATCATAAGCTGCTAACTATGCCCCAGATCAACGCGGCAGAAAAGACAACGGCTACGATGCCGACTGTCCATTCGACGACAGGCTGCGGCTTATCGTTTCGCTTCGTTCCCCATTCGCGCATTCTCATTCCCCCCCTTGCGACACTAGCCTAAACGCCGCGCTCGACAATTTCCATCCGGCTGTCATCAAAGGGCTTGGCCAGCCCCGTGGCAGCCTCGTAATCGCCGGTCAGCCAGGTGTCGTGATCGGCAGCATCCAGGAGCACCGGCATCGCCTTGGGATGAACCGCTCCCACGATCCTGTTCGCTTCGGTAGTCAGGAACGCCATGCGCGGACCGTCCTCGGTCGGCCGCCATATCCCGGCAAATGCGAACAGCGGCGTGTCGGTCCTTCCGAACCAGACCTTTTGCTTTGCGCCCTTCTCGCCTTCCCACTCGCAAAAGGCCGTGACAGGCACGAGGCACCGCCGCTCCGGCGTGTTCAGCATCGATCGCCAGAAAGGGCTTGAGAGATTACGTACATTGGTCACCGGGCGGCTGGCCTTGGCAGGCGGCGGAACGCCCCACAGGATCGTGTCCAGGGCCAGTGCGCCATCTATCTGCCGAAGAACCGGTGCCTCGCGGTTGGGATGGATGGCATCGAAGCTGGCGAGGTTGCTTCGATCGCCTTCGAACGGCCCAAACACTTTCGCCATTTCGGCAACGGTCGAGGTCATACGGTAGAGATTGCACATCCCGCAACCATGACGCGCGCCGCTGACACTGCCAAGGACGATCTAGCCGCGGCCCTTGTCCCCGCCCCAGTTGCGCTCGTTCCGCTCATCGGTTCCCTTCCGCCCCAGCCGCTTGCGAGCATCGCGCTCAAACTCGGTGACCGCCGATTGGTCTCGCCTCATGCGCAGCTGCAGGTAGATTCCGTTTAGCGCCGCGTTGAGGCTGGTCCAGCGGTCATTCGGCCTTGCCAGTTCCAGAGCCTGCCAGAACGCATCAAACGGCCAGCGATCGCATTGCCGCCGGCCTACAAGATAGCCCAGCGCCAACCGGATGCCATAGGTTCGACGAACCGGTTCATCGTGCGATCGGGCGGCTGCATCCTCCAGGACGTTCAGCGCAATGCGTATCAGCTGGCTGTCGGTAACGTAGCTCACGGCTTCCTGCGCACCGCCCAAACCAGCGATGAGATAGCGGTGAGCAAAGCAGCGATGGCCAGCGTCATTGCGGCGTTGAGAACGATCATCGGTCCACCTCCTGATTCGTGAGGCGGCTATATGTTCACATTTTGTTCCCTGTAGGAAAGCGCTAATCCGATGGGTTTCGGATCGGTCGTCGAAAGAGCCGCGCTGCCAAGCGGCGAGCGCGGCTCCCGATCCACTATTCGCCAGGCGCGACGGCTGGTATGTCTGCGGTCGTTTCCACGGCCACTTCCATCGGAGCAGCAGGCGCGGCCACCGCCATCGGGGCGGGTGCAGCCGCCGCTATCGCCAGCTCCACGTCTTCGTCGACAAATCCGTTGACCGCTCCGCCCCCAATATCTTCATCGCTCCGGAAGTGCAGGTTCCGTTTTAGTCGCGGTTGGTGGCTATCGCTGGCGCGACGGGCTAGAGAAGCGGCGTCATGACAACACACACTCAGATCAAAGCGAGCACTCAAGGAAGCGGATCAAAGCTTCTGCTGGTTCATGGGCTGGGGGGCAATGGCAGATCATGGTCGCCGATCGTGCCGCTTCTGGCCGGACAAAGGGAAGTCTTCACGATCGACTTGCCCGGCCATGGCGACACGGCAGCGCGCGCCGATAGCGGCACCTTCGCTGGCCTGGCCGACGACTTGCAGGAATATATCGAGCAAAACGGACTCACCTCCATCGATGTTGCGGGCTTCTCGCTAGGCGGGCGCTTGGTGCTGGAGATGGCGCGGCGCGGCTGCGTCGGAAATGTCGTCGCACTCAATCCGGGTGGCTTCTGGCGCGGCTGGGAGCGGACATATTTCAAATGGACGCTGACCGCTTCGCAAAAGCTCCTGCACGCGCTGAGGGGCCAACTGGGAACGCTGAGCGGGTCGCCGGTTTCGCGGACGGCCCTGCTCGCTCAGCTTTCGGCGCGGCCCTGGGCTCTCGACAAGGCCATGGTGGAAAGGGAACTTGTGGCGTTCGCCGAAACGCGAACGGTCGTCCCCTTGATCAAGGATCTGGCGAGCGGCCCGGCACAGTCCGGCCCGGCGTCACTGCAGGCCGGGCGCGTCGCCATCGCCTGGGGTGACAAGGATCGCTTGTGCCTCTTGCGCCAAGCGCCCCGTGCCCGCGCCGCATTCCCTCAGACCGCGTTCCACTGGATCGAAGGCAGTGGCCATTATTCGATTTGGGACAGACCGCGCGACGTCGCGGACATCATACTCGAAGGGACCGGGTCTGATTAAGTCTGCATATGGGCCGACAGCGGACTGTCCGCTTCCAGCGCGAGAGCACCGTACAGCGGACATTCTGTTCCAGACGCCAAAAGCGGTCGATCAGCCCGATTCCGCACGAATGGCAGCCTGATGATGGGCTAGCCGCACGCTCGAATAGCATCGGCACCCAGACGTCAGCGACGCGGACGGTCGTCAGATCACTCATGGCAACGCCTCCTCAGCGCTGCCTTTGAATCACATAACCACACCCATGGGAATCCTTTTAATAGGTCCTAAGCCTAGGTGTCGATAAAGCAGCGTGGCAGCCACAGGATAGTCGATCCCCAGCGTTTCCGCCGCGGGGCGCAGCACATTGTATCGGCGGTCATTGAGTTCATCGAGACGCCCCACTACCAGTGCCGCCGCGCGAGGCAGGCTGTTCCAGCCGATCAGAAAATCAAGCGCCAGCAAGGCGTCAGGATGATTGGCTGCAAGGTTCAGGGCCTGCTGTTCCGTCTCGAAATCATCAAAATCGGGCAATTCCTTCAGTCAGACGCGGAGGACATTGGGATCGAGCCATTGCTCGAAAATATCCCGGCGCTGCGCCTGTGCATCTAGGTTTCTACCAAGCTTTTCGAATGCCTGCAGGCGTAGAGTGGCAAGTTCGCGGTCATTGTAGGCGCTGTCGGCCGGCGCGTCGAGCCACTGGAGCGCCTCCTCGGCACGGCCATGGGCGATCAATCGTTCGGCAACCCGCGCATTGAGTAAGGCATTGCTGCGCTTAGGATCAACCGTGGCAATGAAAGCGTCGACATCATCATCGAGATCGGCGAGCCTTGGTAGCAGCCAATTGACACTGTAATCATAGCGACGTCATTGATCGCCCGACAGCGCAGCTTGGCGCTCCAGCAGCAATGTCCGCATTGCGGCGCGGCCTTCCTTTCCAAGCGCAGGCGAGGCTGCTTCAGGCAGATCATCAAGGGTGCCGTAGCCATCTGCCTCGATGAGCGAGAGAATTTTGGCGGCTAGAATGGCCGGTTCCTGATCTCCTGACCGTGAACACAGGGCTCCAAGATCCTGTCCGCCTTGACGAAAAACATCTCCCAGCGATCCGCTGCTGTCGTCCGCCCGTTCATAAACGGGTTCGGCGACGGAGAGGAACAGCTGCATCTGCTCGATGGCGAGAGATGACTGTTGCTCTGTCAGTGGCCCTATGATGGCCTGTCGAAGCTGATCCAGTTCGCGTGCCAATGGCGAGACGTTCTGCCAGTCGATAAAACTGCGCGAACGCTTGATAGTTTTCAGTCGCTTGCCAATCTCGTGGGCCAGCGATGAGACATCCGTTTTTGCCGCTAACGCCATCCGAATGGTTTGGGCGAACAGCGGATCACCTTTTGCCTGACCTTGCATGAGCTCGGCGATCCGATCCGAGCCGAGCGCGACCAAGCTCTCGGCCGCGAGCTTTTTTCATCCACAGGTTTTTTCCATCCTGCCATGGCTGTCATCTTGCCTGAGCAAGCGCCTCAACCAGGAAGTCGCGGCCGAGTTGGAGGCCAACGGCATCGACGTTGTGGCCCAGCCCATCTGATAGGTGAGTGGTAACCGGCACACCGAGGCGCTTCAGTTCGGTCTCTGCGCTCTGGAGCGCGGCGACGGGGACTACCGGGTCGGCGGTCCCATGGACCAGCAGCACTGGAGGCTTGACGAAGTCCTTGTGTTCAAGCTCGGTTGTTGCCGTCAGCATCCCGGAATACCCAACGATCCCGGAAACCGGTCGCGATCGGCGCAGGCCGACATGCAGCGCCATCATCGTCCCTTGGCTGAACCCGACGAGCGCCAGGTCGGCGTCAGTCAGTCCATACTGTTCCAGCTTGCGATCGATAAACGTGGTGACTGCCGGCGCTGCCGAAGCCGTGCCCGCGGCAAGCGCGGAAGAATTGAGCTCTGATAGCGCCCACCATTGATAGCCTGCGCTCATCGTCCCGCACCGCTGCGGCGCAGGCGGGGCCAGAAAAAGGGCATCGGGCAGCGCATCCTGCCAATGCGGAGCGAGCGCAATAAGGTCGGAGCCACTCGATCCATAACCGTGCAAGAGAATGACGATCTGCTTGGGGGCCAATCCGGAACGGGGCTGCAGACTTGCGCCATTGACGATCTTGGACAACGGATGTTTTCTCGCATCAGGGAAGGCCACATGCCCGTGGCGGTCGGAACTTCCTCAGGTTAGGGGTAGCTACACTCATTAGAGAGAATGCTGTGGACAACGGAGATTCATGAAGGAAGATTGGCTAATGTTGAGCCGACAGCTTCCGGTCGGCTTCGGTGACCGCAGCCGCGGAAAAAGTCAATGTGCTGGCTCAACGGGATTACCGCTAATTTAAGGTCGTGCACCGCTGGCGGTACGGCAAATAATGCTTCATCTCAGTACCATGGATCAGAACAAGGCAACTCAACCCACCGGCACCAACTGCAAGCACCTCCCTACCGAAACGCTTGCAGCGATCTGGGAAGCGCGTAAAAGGCGCTGCACCTATACCGGCGATCTCATCGCCTTCAGTGATCTCGATGTCGATCACTTCGTGCCAATCATCATTTTACCGGCTGAACTAGCTCGACTGAAGCGCGAAAAAAATCATTGCCGACGAATTCAAGCCGAATCATATCATGCTGATAACACCCAACTTCTTTTTCCGTCAGATTCTAAGCCTACGGACAATTCGGGCCTGTGTTATGAGTGATCCCTACTGTTAATCTTTCGAAGATGATTTATAAAAGCTGCCAAAGCCGGGCGCTGTCGGCGGCGGTTAGGGTAAAAGAAGTAATAACCTGGAAAGGTTGTAGTCGACTCTGAAAGTACCGAAACGAGTTTGCCGCAACGGATGTAAGGCTCTACCTCATCGGCGAAGAGGTACGCCAGACCCTGTCCACGAAGAGCAGCGGACAATATAAGATTACTGTCGTTGAAGACCAGATTACCTTGAACTTTGACTTGAAACGACCGACCCTCTTCCACAAAAGGCCACGGATGTAGCCCTCCTGTCGCCATCCTGTGGCCGATACATTGGTGTCGGGCGAGGTCGCGGGGCGACGTAGGCACTGGGTGCCTCGCGAAGTACTCAGGAGTTCCTACGACTGCCGTGAAGATCTCCGGGCTTATCCGGATTGCCACCATGTCTCGGTCTACTCGCTCCCCGAGCCGGACCCCGGCATCATATCCGGCAGCAACAACGTCAGCAATTGCGTCATCGGCACATAATTCCAGCGTGATATCGGGAAAGTCGGAAAGGAACTCATTGAGGGTTGGCAAAAGCACTTTGTCTAGGGCGTGCTTGACTGCCGTGATGCGGATCACACCACTCGGCGTGGAGCGCATGGCGAGAAGTTCATCTATCGCGGTATCGATATCGCCCAGTGCGGGTTGGAGCCTATGGAGTAATTGCTCCCCTGCCTCCGTGACAGCTACGCTTCTGGTCGTCCGGTTCAGCAGACCGATGCCGAGCCTTTCTTCCAGTGTTTTGATCGAGTGGCTAACAGCGGAGGGCGATAGGTTAAGGCCAATCGCAGCCCGAGTGAAACTCTTTTCCTTCGCGACTGCCGCAAAAGCGATCAGGGCACCTAGGTCGCCGCGCTCCATTGCTGCACTCCATTCATAAGACCATCCCGTATACCCCCACTATTCGAACAGTCGAACCCTTGCTAGCCTGACCTACGTAAACGGTGATCTCGTCCGAATATTTATCTTGAAATAAACGAGAGCCATCGATCGCGGTAGTTACCGCTCACCCGGAGAAGGAGCCTAGGGCCGTGCAAATAGTCGTTAATAATCAGATGTTTGAGGGCGAGTGGGATGTGCGCATGTCCCTTCTCGATCTTTTGAGGGATCAACTGCAGCTAACCGGGACAAAAAAAGGCTGTAACCAAGGGGCCTGCGGCGCGTGCACTGTTCTCGTTGACGGCGAACGCATCAACGCATGCTTAGCATTAGCAGTGCAGTATGACGGTCGCTCGGTAACAACGATTGAAGGTATCGGTACAAAGGACTCCCTCCATCAACTGCAGAGCGCCTTCTTAGAGCACGACGGCTTCCAATGCGGCTATTGCACGCCAGGGCAAGTATGCTCAGCCATCGCAATGGCCTCGGAGTTCGAGCGAGGTATGCCCAGCGTGGTCACATCCAATTTGACAACGGGAGCGGCAGCGCTCGACAGCGAGGAGGTTCGGGAGAGGATGAGCGGCAACCTGTGTCGCTGCGGAGCTTATAATGGGATAGTGGCCGCCATCGTGCAAACCTACGGGAGCGATTCAGAATGAAGCCGTTCCGATATGAACGTGCGCCCGATACGCAAGGCGCGATAAAGCTTTCAAGGACCTCTCAGGCTGCGCGTTACATCGGCGGCGGCACGAATCTCGTCGATTTAATGCGCGAGGGCGTCGAGCGACCGGATTTGCTCGTAGACGTGACCAAGCTTTCCGGCGGCATCCGTGTGAGAGACGATGCAAGCGTCCGCATTGGGGCCGAGATGAGCAACACCGCTCTCGCGAACCATCCGACGATACGAAAACATTATCCGATGCTGTCGCGCGCCATACTTGCCGGTGCCTCTGCACAAATCCGGAACATGGCCACGGTCGGCGGCAATCTTCTGCAGCGGACCCGATGCGCCTACTTCTACGATTTAGCCGCGCGCTGCAATAAGCGTGCTCCGGGCGAAGGATGCGACGCGGTCGGTGGCTTTGACCGCAACCATGCCATTCTAGGCGCTTCTCCAAAGTGCATCGCGACCCACCCGTCTGACATGTGCGTAGCACTGGCGGCGCTCGACGCGGTGGTGCATGTGGAAGGTCAGGACGGTGCTCGCGCCATCACCTTTGCCGACTTCCACCGTCTACCGGGCGATAGTCCTGATGTGGAGACCGACTTGCAGCCGGGCGAACTCGTTACGGCCATCGAATTGCCTGCCGCTCGCCAGCGCGCACAGTCCAGCTATCGCAAGGTACGCGACCGGGCAAGTTATGCCTTTGCGCTCGTGTCGGTGGCGGCATCGCTCGAGATTAAGGACGGCCTGATTGGGGACGTCCGCATCGCGCTAGGCGGTGTGGCTCACAAGCCTTGGCGTGCAATCGTCGCGGAAAACGAGTTGCGTGGTCAGCTCGCGACGGAAGACGCATTCCGACATGCGGTAGAACTCGAGTTGGCTAAAGCAGAGCCCCTGCCTGGAAACGGTTTTAAGGTCGCACTGGTGAGCAATGTCATCGTTGCATCAATGCTGGATCTGGTTGCTAAATCGGGAGAAAAAACATGAGCATCATTCAGAAAGCGACTGAGGTCGCCGCAAAGCTGATGCCTGATAAGCAAGTCGACCCACTGATTGACGGGCCCGGCGAGGCAGGTTCGGCCGTTGGTCAAGCGGTGTCGCGCCTCGATGGTCCTATCAAGGTAGCCGGCGAGGCGCGCTTCGCGGCCGAAGTGGCTATCGAGGGGCTTACCTATGCCGCATTGGTATGCAGCACGATCCCCCGCGGACGGGTAGTGTCGATCGACGCAGACGAAGCTCGTTCCGCGCCCGGCGTCATTCTGGTAATGACCCACGAGAATGCACCAGAGATGGCTTCGCCGCCTCAGATGTTCACCGATCCGCACGGTGCGACCACGAGCGATCTTCCTATAATGCAGAACGCCGAAATCCATTGGAACGGCGAGCCGGTTGCGCTCGTCTTGGGTGAGACGCAAGAGCAGGCCGATTATGGGGCGTCGCTAATCGGCGTGGAATACGAACAGAACGACGCAGATCTCGATTTCGAGGCGATGTTTTCCGGAGCTGAGGCACCAGACGCCATTCTGGGTGAGCCGGCAAGCGTGTCCATGGGGCACGCCGAAGATGCTCTCGGCGAGGCGGCCCACGTGGTCGACGAGGTGTACACTACGCCGCGGCTGTATCATGCGGCCATCGAGCCACACGCCGCGACGATCGTGTGGAACGGTGCAGGCGATCTTCTAGTCCACGATTCGTTGCAGACGATCGCGGATGCGAAATCTGCTTATGCAAAAGTCTTTGGGCTGAAGGAGAAGAACGTCCGGGTGTTGTCGCCGTTCGTCGGCGGTGGCTTTGGGAGCAAGTACGTCTGGAGCCATCAACTCTTGGCGATCGCGGCCGCCAAGCTGGCCGAAAGGCCCGTCCGTATCGTGTTGAGCCGCGAGGAGGTCTTTCGCGTTACAGGAGGGCGCACTTTGACCAAACAGCGCGTGGCTTTGGGCGCGAAGGCGGACGGAACGTTGGCATCGTTGATCCACACGGGAACAACCGCGATGACCCGCTACAACGAATTTCCGGAGCAATTTACCTTCTCTACACGCCACATGTACGCCGCCGCCGCGCTGTTCATCGCGCAGGAGGTTGTCCGGCTCGACATGGTCGCCAACACATCGATGCGCGCGCCTGGCGAAGCGGTAGGCACCTTCGCACTGGAATCCGCCTTGGACGAGCTAGCTATAGCGATGGCCGTGGATCCAATCGAGCTGCGCCGCCGCATGGAGCCCGAACGCGATCCTACCAAAGACACGCCTTTTTCCAGCCGCAACCTTTTACAGGCCTACGAGGACGGGGCGACGCGGTTTGGTTGGAAGGGGCGCGACTCGTCCTCCGAAAGCAGGCGCGACGGGGAATGGCTGATCGGCCAAGGCGTCGCTAGCGCCTATTACCCCTATTACAGAATGCCCGGCTGCGCGGCCCGCATCGAGCTGACGGTGGATGGACGCGCTGTGGTGCAATCTTCTGTCCACGAGATGGGAATGGGCACGGCCACCGTACAGGCGCAGCATGCCGCCGACCGGCTCGGGCTTCCGATCGACCTAGTGACCTTCCAATATGGCGACAGTGATCTGCCCGCGGGCACTATTGCCGGCGGTTCGTCGCAGTCAGCTACGGTCATCGGTGCAGTCATGGCGGCTCACGAGGCGCTTCTGAAGAAGTTGCTGAAGCTTGTTGGCAGCGGCTCCGCGCTCAAAGGCGCGAAGCACGACGAGGTGATGTCCCGGAATGGCGGCCTCTGCCGGATCGACGCCCCCGATCAGTGCGAGAGCTACGTGTCTCTACTCGAAGGCGCCGGAGAGAAGTCGATCGCAGCCGAGGCGAGTGGGTCGATGCCGCTCGAGATCATGAAGTATTCAATGCACTCATACGGTGCGCAGTTCTGCGAAGCGCGGGTCAACTCCATTACCGGCGAGGTACGTATTTCGCGCTGGTTGGGGTCGTTCGATACGGGGCGGATCCTCAATCCAAAGACGGCGGCCAGCCAATTTCGCGGCGCGATCGTTATGGGACTGGGCTTGGCACTTACAGAGGAGGCTCTTTTCGATAAACGAACGGGCCGCTTCATGAATCCGAGCCTTGCCGAGTATCACGTGCCCGTGCACTTGGACGTGCCGGAAATCGATGTGATCTGGACCGATATCCCGGATCCGCTCTCCCCGATGGGCGTGCATGGCATTGGCGAGATCGGCGTGACAGGCGTAGGGGCTGCGGTCGCAAACGCGGTCCACGACGCCTGCGGCGTGCGCATTCGCAACCTTCCGATCACGCTCGACAAGGTGCTGGCGGGATTGAGCGCGCAGACGTGAGCATTCCGTCCGCCAACATGATCGGGCCGTCTTACCCGGTTTAATCTCCGGGTCCACGGCCCCCTCGGCCTTGTACGCGCAACCAGACGAACCTTTCGGTGATAGAGCTTAACTAGAACCTTCCTCAAGGATATGAACATGGATCTCACCTCATTCCGCACCCTTGGCCGATCTGGCCTAGTCGTTAGCCCTTTTGCTCTTGGAACAATGACGTTCGGAGCCGGGCGCTGGGGTGCCGAGGAGAATGGCGCGCACGCGATCCTTGATGCTTATGTGGAGGCGGGCGGCAACTTCATAGATACGGCAGACGTCTACGGAGGCGGGGTGAGCGAGGAAATGCTTGGACGCTACGTCGCCGACCGATCGTTGCGTGACAAGCTGGTCATAGCAACGAAGTTCACCTGGAATCTGGATCAGGGCAATCCGAACGCCGGCGGTAACGGCCGCAAAAATATATATCGAGCAGTTGATGCGTCGTTGCGGCGTCTCGGCACAGATTACGTCGACCTTTACTGGTCGCATTTCTGGGACATGACGACCCCGGCCGACGAGATGCTTGAGACATTGGTCGGCCTCGTCCGCGCAGGCAAGATCCGATACTATGCGCTGTCCGACGTCCCCGCCTGGTACGCGACAAAGATCGTGGTGATGGCCGCCGAACGCGGCCTGCCTGGGCCTATCGCCATTCAGTCGGAATATTCGCTGGTTGAGCGGACCCCAGAGCACGAACATGTGCAAATGGTGCGCGAACTCGGTTTGGGGCTCGTGCCTTGGAGTCCGCTTGCGGGAGGTTTCCTGACCGGCAAGTACGAGCG
Organism: Novosphingopyxis sp.; assembly: GCF_965218915.1. Taxonomy (GTDB): domain Bacteria; phylum Pseudomonadota; class Alphaproteobacteria; order Sphingomonadales; family Sphingomonadaceae; genus Novosphingopyxis. Next base: position 3,176,657 of record NZ_OZ244708.1, read on the forward strand.
TGACGACAAACGAGAAGGCGACGGTCGCCTGAATGGCGACAATCCACTCGGAGGCAGCAAATTCACGGACCGCAACTGGAGCATTCTCGACGCGCTGAAGGAGGTCGCGAAAGAGGCCGACGTCCCGCCCGCCAGAGTTGCGCTCGCCTGGACGATAAACCGGCCGGGGGTCGACGCGCTGCTACTGGGAGCCAGCCGACCCGAACAGGTAACCGAGAATTCGGCGGCGCTCGACTTTGTCCTGACCGACGACCAACGCGCCGCGCTGGACAAGGCAAGCGCGCTGGAGCCCGCTTTTCCATATCTGGGCTTTACCGACAGCGTGAAGTCGAGCATTTTTGGTGGGACATCCGTCTCCAGCTGGTCACCGGGCCAAGCGGGATGATGTCTGGATTGCTGCAACTCGACGGAGCCGACGATGGCCTCCGCGAACGCGTCCGTTCTGCACGCGTCTCTGTTGGGGAGGAGGCGCTCGTTGACCTTCGTCGTCGTCTGCAGGATGTCCGCTGGCCGACGCGTGAGACGGTCGAGGACTGGTCCCAGGGCGTGCCGCTCGGCCGGATGAAGGCTTTTAACGACTATTGGCTGAATACTTACGACTGGCGGCGCTGCGAGGCGATGTTGAATAGCTGGTGTCCGCACGTCACGACGCTGGACGGCTTGGAGATCGCGTTCTTCCACATTCGCTCTCCGGAGACCGACGCCCTGCCGATGATCATGACCCATGGTTGGCCCGGCTCGATACTTGAGTTCAATCGGGTTGTGGGACCATTGACCGATCCGGTCTCTCACGGCGGCGACGCGGGCGACGCGTTCCACCTCGTTCTGCCCTGCTTACCCGGCTTCGGATTCTCGGCGCAGCCCGAGTCGGCCGGATGGACGGTCGGGCGCATCGCGACGGCCTGGGCGGAACTGATGGATCGATTGGGATACGGTCGCTGGGTCGCGCAGGGCGGCGATTGGGGCGCGATGGTAACCTCACATTTGGCGGCCGCCGCACCTTCCGGTTGCGTTGCCGTCCATCTCAATACAGTCGATATCGCCAGCGACTCCGTAGACGACCATGACAACGGCCCGGATGCCCAGCGTGCGCGCGCCAAGGCCGAGCGCTACGCGGCCGAGGAGATCGGCTACGTGAAAGAGCAGGCAACACGGCCCCAGACGCTAGGCTACGCCTTGGCCGATTCCCCAACTGGTCAGGCTGCTTGGATCTACGAGAAGTACAAGGGGTGGATGGATCCGTCGCGCGAACCGGAGGATGCGTTCGGGTTCAATGCAATGATCGACAACATCATGCTCTACTGGTTGACGGACAGCGCCGCGTCGTCAGCCCGCCTCTACTGGGAGAGCCTGGCGGACGGTGCGCTGTCTTCGCCGGTGGAGCTGCCGGTCGCCGTCACACTTTTCCTAGACGACGTGACCTACACGCCGCGCCATCGGGCCGAGCGGCTGCTTCGCAACATCATCAGCTGGAACGAGGTGGAAACGGGCGGTCATCTTGCGGCCTTTGAACGGCCTGACCTATTTACTCCAGAAGTTTGCCAAGCCTTCCGCACCTTCCGCACCGGTTACTAGAACACTTTTCATCAAAAGGAGTTTGCCCTTGCGTTTTCCGATGGTCCAACCAGTCACAGACATGACCAGAGCCTCGCTTGGAGATCGGCTCGCGCCCGGAGTTGACGAGTATCTCGACATGTTCCACGAGGATGCGGTGTTTGAGTTCCCGTTTGGGATGGGCGGCGGCGTCCGGAAGGAAGGAAAGTCCGCCATGGCTGACTTCTTGGCCGAAATAGCGGGGTCGACCATATTTTACCGGTTTGATTTGAAGGAAGCACATCCCATCAATGCGGGTGGAATGGTACTTGAATACCATGCTCGCGCCAGCGCCGGCGAGTCCAAAACTCCTTTTGAGCAGGACTATGTCGCGGTTGCGCAGACGCATGGGGGCCGCATCGGACTCTACCGGGAGTATCTTGACCCGCTCAATATCCCAGGGGTCATTGCGAAGGCTGCCAGCACTCCGCTCGACGACACACCTCTAGATGGTCCAACAACCGATCTCGAAGCCATGCTAAAAGGGGCGTTGGGTGACCAGCTCAACCTAGCGGGGAACTCTTTTTTGGACCTATTTGCCGAAAATGCTGTTCTCGAATGCCCGTTCGCGCCGCCCGGTGCGATGCGACGGTTACAGGGTAAGGATGCAATCTCCGCCTACTATGAGCGGCTGACCGCCGTGCAGAAGTCGGACGGAATGGTGCAGACAGGCCACTATCCGGCCGAGGACAAACACATGGCGCTATTGGAGTATGAGGGGCTCGTCCGCGACGCTCGCGATGGGGACGTTTATCGGCAGAAGTATCTTGCGATCGCCAAAGCCGAGTCTGGCCGGCTGACGCTCTTCCGAGAGTATTGGAATCCCTTGCCGGTGCTGGCGGCGTTCGGGCCAGGTGGCCCCGCGCCGATGGCTCGGCGGTGAGGCTCAGGTCGATCGTTTCGATATGGATGGCGCCGTTACTGGTAATTTTCACACCGGGCGGAGCGATAGCACGGAATGTCGAAGAAGTAGTTACTGCACCGTCGGGTTGGCGTCGTCCTGCCTGCTAGATTCCAGCATCAGGTAGACGAGGTTGGCATTTGGCGATCTTATGTTGATGCTAAGCGGCTTTTGCGGCTTTTGAGATGGGCATGATTAGGCTGACGATTGTATACGCAACAGGCTTAAGCTGTGCCTGATATACTGCGCCGAAAACGGCGAGCGTACCGAGCGGATCGTCTGGCCTTTATCGCTTGGCTACTCTGCCACCAGACGCGTGCTGATCGCGCGGTGCGAGTTGCGGGATACCTTTTTGCGCTTCCGCATCAATCGGATGCAAGCTGCCAAACCTCTGGATCAGCCGATCGGCGAGTCACGCGGATCTCTGCTCCGACGCTGGGATGCATGGCGGTCGGCAGAGCTTCGCAAGCGCGAGAGGCGCCCTTGGGCCAACCGGCCGAAAATTTGGCTGCCAGGATCGCGATGGAGTGCATGAACATCTCGCGCTCCAAACGTAAGCGTGGCCTGTGGGACGCAGGTCAGGCCGCTTTGGCGACGGGTTCTTCGATCAGCGGCCGCCAGTTCCAGGGCATGAGCTCATCCCAGCGGGAGGCGGGCCAGTCCGCTGCGATCTTTGTGATGATGTCGGCGATGTAGCTCTGCGGCTCGATGCCATTCATCTTGGCGGTCTCGATGACGGAGTAGATTGCGGCGGCGCGCTCGCCGCCTGCCTGGGAGCCCGCGAACAGCCAGTTCTTCCTGCCGACGGCTATGGGGCGAATGGCACGCTCGGCGATATTGTTATCCATCTCGAGCTGGCCATTATCGAGGAAGCGGGTGAACGCGGTCCATCGCTTGGTGCCGTATCGAATGGCCTTGGTCATGGGCGATTTTGGCGACAGCTTGCGCAAGGCGTCGTCGAGCGCGACGCGAAGCGCCGTTACCAGCGGCCGCGACCGCTCCTGACGGGTGCTTCGTCGGATATCGACAGACTGGCCGCGGATCTCGGCTTCGATCGCGTAGAGCTTGCCGATGCGGCCCAGCAGATCGGTGGTGAGCGCTATCGGCTGCTGCTTGTGGCGTTCGAATATCTCGCGCCGGAAATGAGCCCAGCAGGCAACCTCGGATATCCGGCCATCGGTGTAGAGGCCATTGAACCCGGAATAGGCATCGGCTTGAAGGAAGCCGTTGAATCCGGCGAGCTCGCGCCTGGGGTGGATGCCAGCGCGGTTGGCGGTGAACCGATACCAAGCCAGCGGCGGTGTGGCGGCGCCGGAAGCGCGGTCATCGACGACATAGGCCCAGAGCTGGCGGTCGCGGTCTTGCCGGTGCCGGGAGCCAGAACCTTTACCGGCGTGTCGTCAGCGTGGAGCTTGCTCGCCTTGAGGCCCTCCTCGCGGATGCGCTGGACGATCGGGTCGAGCAAATGCGCGGCTTGGCCTATCCAACCGGCAAGGGTCGAGCGGTCGATCTCGACGCCTTGCGCTGCCATCATCTCGGCCTGGCGATAGAGCGGCAGGTGATGATCGAACTTGGCCACGGCAATATGGGCGACCGTGCCGAACGTCGCCTTGCCGCGCGCGATCGGCTTGGGCGGTGCCGGTGCCTGCACGATCCTCTCACAGGCGCGGCAGCTATACTTGGGCCGAATATTACGCACGACACGCCAGCTGACCGGCACCACATCGAGCATCTCATCGGCATCGGCACCGAGGCGGCGAAGCGCGCCGCCGCAAGATGGACAGGTGCAGGAGCCGGTCACAGGCTCGTGGACGACCTCGTCACGCGGCAGATGTGGTGGCAGCGAACGGACCGGTGCGGGCCGATCGGACTTTACGATATCTGGCGCGCTGACATCGGCGATGGCCGCGTCGGCCTCATACTCTTCCAGCGCCAGTTCCAGCTGCTCGATCTCGCGCGCTAGCTTCTCGGATGAGGTGCCAAAGGTCATCCGGCGCAGCCGTGCAAGCTGGGTGCGGAGCATCTCGATTACGCGGTCGCGGGCATCGATCTGGGTGTGCAGGCTGACGATCAGTGCATCCCGATCGGGAGTAGAAACGGCGTCCTGTGGCACTCCCCATCATTACCGAATCGGCGCTCGAAAAACCATCAAAAACGGCGGTATTACGCCATTTATTAGCCTGCCAGCGCTGGCCTCCAGGTTCGCTCTGGACGGCGCCAGTCGACGCCTTCCAAAAGCATCGACAGCTGGCATGCGGACAGATGCGCGGTGCCGGTCTGGCTCATCGGCCAGACGAACTTGCCGCGATCGATCCGCTTGGAGAACAGGCAGAACCCTTGGCCGTCATACCAGAGCAGCTTGATCAGATCGCCGCTCCGTCCCCGAAATGCGAAGACAGCACCCGAGTGCGGGTTCTGCTTCAGGACCTCCTGCGCCATGACCGCAAGCCCGCACATACCCTTGCGCATATCGGTTACGCCGCAGGCCAGCCAAACCTTCGTTGCTGGCGGAAGCGCGATCATCGCTCCAGCACCGACAGCACGCGGCCAAGTGCTTCGGCATCGACCGAGGCATCGACGCTCAGCTTGATCCCGCTGGGCAGCTCGATCGCGATCTTGCCTGACATCGCAGGCGGCAACGATGCCAATGACGGCAGCCGCGCCACCGCGATCGGATCGGCAACGCTCACCTCAGCGAAGGACGCACCGGGCTCCGCTGCAGGTAGCGCCAATGCCTTTGACGGTCGATCGATTAGCAGCCCTGCCATCGCATTACGACGCCAGGTGTAGAGCAACCCACTGGTGACTTCATGCCGCTCCATGGCATCGCGCACCGATCCACCCGGGCCGAAAGCATCGCGCAGCATCGCCAGCTTCTGTTCAACGCTCCAGAACCGCCGCCCTGACACACGGGCAATAACCTCGATCCGACCAGTCATACGAGCGCTCGTATGACCTCTCGCATCAGCTCCGACTGCTTCGTCTACTACGCCACTCCGCCCAAAGGCGATGAACATCGCAGCAATCTCACCATCGGCAAGGCGGCCTATGCGCCACGCTTACCTCCAAACGCGAAAGCTGCATCATCTTTAATAGAGCCTAACTCAAAGGAAGTCGGATCATTTGCTTGCACGAAACGCGGCGGCGAGCATTCCTGCTAAGCGCGCGATGTGATGCCTGTCCGAACGTTTGCCCAACACTGCCAAGCGCCAGTAGAGCGGCGATGCGATCAGGTCGGCTGCCGTCTCACGGTCCACCGAGGAAGATATCTCACCACGCTCTACCGCGCGGTCAAGGAGCCCGTCGATCCGCTCGCGCCGAGCCCGCTGAAATGGTCGTATCGCTTGTTGGAGTGCCGGGGTACGCTCAATTTCCGAATGAAGGTCCGTGAGTATACGCTTCACCAGCGGATGACGCAGCACCCGACGTAGTGCGAGCAGCACAGCTTCAATGTCACCTTCCAAGGAACCTTGATCGCCCACCTCGGTGATCGTTAGCCCAACCTGGGACAGCAGGTCGCTGGCCATGACTGCTTTTTCGGGCCATCGCCTATAAAGAGCAGCCTTCCCAACGCCCGCCGACTGCGCAACCCGCTCTAGGCTTATGCTGGAATAACCAGTGCTCGCCCATTCCCGAAAGAACGCCCGCGTCAGCGATTCAGTCACGTCTGTACGCCTGACGGCCGCACCGCTTAGTGGGCGGGATGAAGCAGTGCCCTCGTCGGAACGGTTGCGTTCCATCGCAAAATCCCTATCTGCAAACGGAACGCAACCGTTCCGACGAAATAGGATTAGACTATGACCGACAGCGTTGAAAGCTTTTCGAAGATGCTGAGCAAAGCGTTGGGAGCCCGGATCAATGCGGACGTCAGCACCTTTTTAGAGATGGTCGCTGATGACGGTGTGATGGAGTTTCCTTATTCGCCGCCCGGTATGACCAAGCGTCTTGACGGTCGAGCCGCCGTTGCAAAACATTTGGAGCACCTTGGTAACCTTATTGCCATCGAACGAATGGGCGAGCCGATCGTGCATCCGACTACCGATCCAGAGGTGGTGATTATCGAGTTCGACGGCTTCGGACGCGGCGTAGATACGGGCGAGCCGTACAACCAGAGCTTTGTATCGGTAATACGCACGAAAGGTGGCCGCATTATCCACTACCGCGACTACTGGAACCCCCTCGTCGTAATGCGGGCAATCAAAGGCGCGGCGGCTGTTGATGCTCTCTTTGCGGGGGACACTGACCATGAGTGATCGCATCTTGGTCACCGGCGGCACAGGCAAGACAGGGCGGCTGGTTGCGGGGCAGCTCGTCAATCGAGGAATCGAGGCGCTTATCGCGACACGGTACCCCTCCTCGGCTGATCATGTTTACTTCGATTGGGATGATCCCACAAGCCATGCCTCCGCGCTAGATGGTGTGACCTCCGTTTATCTCGTCGCGCCGACTGATCGGACTGAGCAACTCCCCGCCATGCGCCCATTTCTTGAGCAGGCGGTGAGCCGAGCCTCTGGACGGCTGGTTCTGCAGAGCGCATCGTCGCTCGACGAGGGCGGCCCAATGATGGGCGAAGTCCATGCTTGGCTCCACACCTATGCGCCCCGCTGGACGGTGCTGCGCCCAAGCTGGTTCATGCAGAACTTCACGACCCAACATCTCCCTTCGATCACTCATGACAGATGCATCTATTCAGCCACGCAGGACGGGCGCGTTCCTTTCATCGATGTCGCCGACATCGCCGCGGTAGGGGTTGAGGCTCTGACCGATCCAGCCCTCGCTTCCAGGGACCATGTGCTGACCGGGCCGGAGGCTCTAACCTATGATGAGGTAGCTCACCTGATTGCAGAAGAGGTCAGCCGCCCGGTACACCACCTCCGTCTTTCGATGGAAAAGTTGACTGCCCGTTATGTTGGCGTCGGAATTCCACAACATTACGCGATGGCGCTTGCCCGGATGGATGAGGCAATCGCACAAGGAGCCGAAGATCGCACGACTGTGGAAGTTGAGCGGATGACAGGGCACACGCCCAACAGTTTTGTCAATTTTCTTGCCACGAACCGCTCTTGTTTCGACACGGCATGATTAAATAGCATGATAGTTCTGCGATGAGCGCGCAGGCGCCATTTAGAAAGTGAGCCGAGCAGAGATTCTGCCTAACTTCCGGTGATTACAGTTGGCAATGAGCGCCGGCTCATCCGTTCGCTCCAGACGCTCGCAAACTTGCCGGCCGAGGTGACCGTCTTTAATTAACATTGATCGGTCGTCCCTCGCTTCCCGAACAGATCATCAATGCCGGAGTCTCGTTGCCTCACGAGCGCCGCTGTTCTGTCTGTGGCGTTCGGGAACTTACGCAAGCGGCGGGTTTGACGATCGGACCGTTCACAAATCATTTTCAATCGAAGGAGGCGTTCGCTGTCACGGTGCTGGACCGCTACATGGACGTCCTATTGGAGGTCGCAGAGTGCACGTTGCGCGATGAGATGACAGAGCCGTTGGACCGCATCTTAGGCTATTTCGAAGCAATTGGGGAGATTGCCGGCCCGGCTCGCTGGCTTTTTGGTTGCATGTTGGCCAATCTGGGCCTGGAGTTGCCGATGCACAGTGAGTTGGTGCGGGAGCGCCTGCTGGCTGGATTTGAGGATCTCAAGGCGCCCTTCGCCGAAGCCATCGCCGATGGGCAGGCGCGCGGTCAGGTGCGCTGGGATCTTGCTGCCGATAAATTGGCAATCGTCGTCTTAGCTGCGTGGCACGGCGCGCTACTTAAAGCCAAGGTCGAACAGTGCGGCACCGCGCCGAAGATCATTGCTGGGTCGCTGCCGCTCCCTTTGCGACCGACCGTTACTTGACCTGTTTGATTGCTACGGGAGAGTGCGGCAAGGGTGACCCAAGCTCCTCTGAGACGGCTTGGCCGAACGGGGTCATCAATGCTGAGTCTTGGTCGCTGATCAAGTCGGCTCTACGCTTCGGGCTGGACCGATTTTGTGCATGCTTCGCGCCAAAGACAGGGCTTTGTCAGCTAAGATGGTCTTTGTAAAAACCGTCAAGCCGCTCGATCGCCTGGTCGACGTACTCGTCCTTGTCGTACAGGTCGTAGTGCCCTGCACCGTCGATTATGAGAAAGTCCTCCTTGTTGGTCGCACGCTCAAACAGGGTCTTGCCGTCTTGGAAGGAAAAGGTTGTCCCCAGCCGGCCGCCGACGATGACCTGAAGCGGTTGGGTTAGCAACTCTCCAACAAGGTGGAAGGCATCAAAGCCCATCAACGCACCGTTGCTGTGAAAAAGGAGCCGATTTGTACGGGTATCCGAGGGTCGGCGGTTAGCGTAGAAGTCGACCGCGTCCAGCGTGTCAGGGTCAGTAATGCCTGCGGCCTTTGCCTCATCCATGGAATTGGGAATCCAAGGCTCTCGGCGCGACTTTCCGCCGCGCGCTTCGGAGGTGCGCTGTTTGCCGACCTCCTCGAGCGTCTCCACAATTGCGTCCGCATCGAGCGCTGTGCTGCGCCAGGCCCTGCCCATGTTGACGGCTACGACAGTGCCAACTGCTTTGAGCCGGTGCTCCGTCATCGCGGCGTTTACAGCGTAGCCGCCGCCGTTGCAGACGCCAAGCACGCCAACACGGTTTGCTTCGACGTAAGGAAGCGTCATTAAATAATCTACGGCGCAACGGACATCCTCGACTCGCGCAGCCGGATCCTCCAAGTCCCGCGGCTTGCCTCCACTCTGCCCTTGGTAGGACGCGTCGAATGTGATCGTGACGAACCCGCGCGCGGTCAGCTTCTCACCATATACCGCGCCGACCTGCTCCTTCACGCTGCTCCCGGGCGTGACAATAACAAGCGCGGCGTAGTTAGAGCTTTCATCGAATTCATCCGGAAGCCGAAGGTCGGCGGCCAAATCGATATCGCGATTTTTGAATGAGATGTGCTTGAGGGTTTGGGTCATATTCGTGGCTTCTCCTATTTAAATTAGACGGGGTGCCGCCCGGCATACCTTTGTAGAAGAAGTCATGCCAGTTGGCGCGGGCTGACTCTTTCTGTGAATGACTCCCTAAACTTGGCGATCGATTGCGTCGCATCATAGCATGTCTCGAACGTCGTTTCCAAATTGAATACTTTCGTAAGCAGCGGATGGCCATAGGCCTCGGCGGCGTCTACGAAATTTTCTTCACCAATTCGTTAGTGATCGCGCGGACCAACCAATGACCCCATTCGTTCTCTACAGCAGGATCGTATCCGGCCTGCATCGGGCTCACCGCAATTGCTGAACGAAAGACGATCGATTCGTTGGCTTGTTGCACCGTGCTTGGCTCCTCGGGATTGATAATAACAGATAGACCAGGCAAGTGTGGTATCTCTAGACCGCGTTGCTTAGCTAGAGCTACGATTTCCGTAGAACTGTATTTGGCCATGTTCTCGACAAAGCGAAGTTCGTTGCGCGCTTTTAACCATTAACGGCGGTCATCAATCAGGCTGATCGCAGCGCTTGGTGGATCGAGCAGAAGCGTCGCCAGCCGAGTGATTTTGTCAAATTCATCTTCGGCCGGGGAGTCAGGCAACTCGTCCTCAGCGAGCGCCTTCAACCGCTTCGCTTCAAGACGGCCTGAATTCAGCGGGGTATGGTCGCCGCAACTCATGCAGCTGTTCTACTAAGCTAACGTAGAAGTATTGTTAACCTCGACACTTTTATAGACTTAACCAAGACCAACTTAAGGGCCAGCATTAAGGTTTGTATTTGAGGCTTTGAATTATCAAATGTTCCTTTTTTAAAAACTTGGAGGTGCAAGCTTAGGTTAAAGGAAGAAAGCGCCCAAATAACCCCAGCAGTAACGAAGTTTAGACTACTGCACTCTCATTTCTGATATTGGACACAGCTGGACGCTAAGCGCGATCGAAGCCGGACAACGGTGGGGTTGTGTCGGTGTTCGAAGGATAAACCGGGAAAGCCAAATGATTACCGTTCTCCCCGGTATGCATCACGATGCCGCAAAGTGGCGCTCTAATGCGGTGAGCGCGACGCGGACTTTGGCGGGGTGAGTCTCGCGAGCGGGCGTCAGCATTGTCACTGGCCGCGACGGCAGATGCCAGCGCGACAGCAGCTGTGACAAGGCCCCACGCTCCAACGCCGGTCGCGCGTCGGCATGGAACAGGCGCGCCATGCCCATGCCTTGCTCGCACATCTGTTGCAGCGCGATCTGGTTAGAAGTGGCGATGTGGATCGGGAGGTCAATCTTTTCATGGTGACCGTGGCGGTCGTCCAAGTGGAGAGCGAAGCTGGGAACCACTTCACCGGTCGCTGTTCTGTCTGGCGCCTCCCGATCGAGGCCTAGCCACTGATGCTGCGCAAGGTCGGACGGCGTTTCGGGGGTGCCGTGCCGAGCAAGATAGGTTGGCGCGGCACATAGGATCAGGTCAAGGTCACCCAGTTTGCGGCACTGCCACCCGCTTTCCGCCGCCTCGCCGACCCGCAACGCAACATCGATCCGGTGCGCGGCAAGATCGATCAGTGCATCGTCCACGATCAGTCGCAGTCTAAGCCCCCGCCATTCGGCGAGGACCGGCGCGAGCGCGGGTGCAATGTGCGCCCCGAAGCCGACTGGAGCGGCGACCCGCAGCTCGCCACTGGGCGCGTCGCGCGCTTGGTCGAGCGCGGCTGCGGCAGCTTGCCCCGCCTCCAGTACCCGTAGGCAATGAGGCAAGCAGCGCTCGCCGGCCTCGGTCAGTGTTAACTGCCGCGTCGCCCGGTGGAAAAGCGTGACGCCGGTCTGCCGCTCCAGATTGCCGATGATCTGGCTGACCGCCGATGGCGTCAGACCCAGTCTGCGGGCGGCCGCGCTCATCGAGCCAGCCGAAACCGTTTCTGCAAAGATCGCGTAGGGCTTTAGGTTGAGCATCTGTTAGCTGGCCTTATAGTATAAGTTAGAGATGATCGTCTAATCACCCCCATGTGAACAGGTCATAACAGTAGCACATGACTGATCCGAAGCTCCACTATATCCACGACCCGCTATGCGGCTGGTGTTACGCAGTGACCCCGATGGTCGAGGCCGTCGCGAACGCCGGCATTCCGATCGTGCTGCATGGCGGCGGGCTGTGGGAGTCGGCTGCCGACTTGGCCCCTGACAAGCGCGCTTATATTCGCCGTAGCGACGCCCGCATCGCGGAATTGTCCAGCATGACCGTCAGCGCCGCCTATCTCAAGGGCCTGCTCATCGACGCGGACACAGTGTTCTGGTCGCGCCCGACGATCGCCGCCGTCCTCGCCGCCGGTGCCGTTGAGCGGGGGGCGGAGTTGCGGATGATGCACGCCATCCAGCGCGCGCATTATGTGGAAGGGAGCCGCGTGGTGGAAGCCCATGTTCTGACCGACGTGGCACGGTCGGTCGGTTTGGACGCCGATGCCTTCGGCCGCGCGATCGAGATCGTATCGGTCGACGAGCATATCGCTGCGACCCGTCGCTTGATGCGGCAAGATGGGATAAAGGGCTTTCCCGGTTTCTTGATGCAACGCGGCGGCGAGCTGGTCCGCGTCCAACACGAGTCCTTTTACGGTCGACCCGACGCCTTTCTCCACGCCGTCGAAGCCGCAGCAAGGACCTCACCTGCCGCCTGACCAGTCATCCGTCACCCACCAAATCGAAAGGACTGTTTTATGAAGATCGCCCTCATTGGCGCCACTGGCTATGTTGGTGCCAAGCTCCTCGCCGAAGCGCTTGATCGCGGCCATCAGGTCACGGCCATCGTCACCGACGTCGGCAAGCTATCCGATCGCACCGGCCTGACCGGCGTATCTGCAGACGCGACCGATTCCGACGTTCTGTCGAGGGATGTCGCGGGCCACGACGTGGTCATCAGCGCTTACAATCCAGGACGCGACACCACAGGAACCGCGACGCAGGCCATCGTAAACGGCGTGAAGCGCGGCGGCGTTTCCCGGTTCCTTGTCGTGGGTGGAGCCGGATCGCTCAGTCTGCCGAACGGCGAGCGGGTCGTGGACCAGCCGGACTTCCCGATTGAGTGGAAGATCGGCGCGCTCGCCACCGCCGCGTTCCTCGACCAGCTTCGAGGTGAGACAGGGCTGGATTGGGTATTTCTCAGCCCCGCCGCCATGCTGACGCCGGGCGAGCGTACCGGCCATTATCGCAGCGGCAAGGACGACCTGCTGACCGACGATGCCGGCGACAGCCGTATTTCGCTCGAAGATTACGCGGTTGCGATGCTTGACGAAGCAGAGCACCCCAAGCACCACCGCGAGCGGTTCACCGTTGCCTATTAAGGGCGTTCGAGCTGGATGCCCCCGATCGAACCGGCAAACCTGCATCGCGCATCTCCGGGAGACGCCCACATGCTGACCTTGTACTATTCTCCGCGCGCTTGCTCGATGGCTTCGCATGTCGCCCTGGAAGAGGCCGGCGCCATCTTCGAGGCGAAAAAGGTCGACATTTTCACGGGCGAGCAGCGCAAGTCCGACTATCTGGCGATCAACCCGCGCGCCAAGGTGCCCGCGCTGCGCTTCGACGACGGGCGCGTGCTGACGGAAAGCACGGCAATCTTGGGGTGGATTGGAACGGCTTACCCCGACCGCAACATGCTCGGCGTCGACCCGGTCGATCAAGCGCAGACCATCGCGATGTGCGCGTGGTTGTCCGGCACTGTCCACCCTGCGTTCGGTCAGTTCGTGCATCCCGAACGCCTGGTCGCCGACCCGTCCGCGCACTCGGCTCTCAAAGCGGAAGCCAAAGCGACGTTCTGGCGTTACCTCCAAGAGTTGGACGCCAGGCTCTCTGGTCGCCCCTGGATCATGGGCAATCAATTTACTGTCGCCGACCCCTATGCGCTGGTGTTCTACCCGTGGGGTCGCGAGCTAGGATTGCCAATTAAGCAATTGGCAAACCTGAACGTCATGAAGGACCGGTTGATCGAGCGACCTAGCGCCCGGCGCGCGCTCGAACGCGAACAAAGCGTGCTGCTGTCAATGTTACCGGACCACCTCCCTGCAGAAAATATCCCGCATGCGGGACCCTAGAATTGGGCGTGCTCGACTAAGCGCAGGTGTCGGCCAACACTTGAAAGACGACACCCCTGACGAAGCCGCGTCCGATCCAGCGCTTTCCGCGCGACAATCAGTGTCGGATTGCTAAGCTACCCGGGAATCTTGGAAGGGAGGTTTTCCGGATGCTAGGCTCAGGGCTCATTGATTGATCCAGAAGATGACGGTTGCAGCGATGCAGATGGCGGACGTGAAGGTTTGGGCGCATCGGTCGTAGCGGGTGTGGATGCGCCGCCAGTCTTTGATCCTGCCGAACATATTCTCGACCTTGTGGCGCTGGCGATAGAGGGTGCGGTCATGCGGGATCGGGACTTTGCGGTTCGATTTTGACGGGATGCATGTGGTAATACCGCGCTCGATCAGGGCGTGGCGGAACCAGTCGGCGTCGTAGCCGCGATCACCGAGCAGGACATTGGCCTTGGGGAAGGCGTGCAGCATCAGCGCTGCACCTTTGTAATCACTCATCTGGCCTTCGCTCAGCAGCAGGATCAAGGGACGGCCCAGGCCATCGCAGACCGCGTGGAGCTTCGAGTTCAACCCACCTCTGGTTCGTCCGATACGTCTGGGAACAGCCCCTTTTTTCAGAGGCTTGCCGCCGTGCGGTGCGCCTTCAGGTGCGTGGCGTCGATCATCAGTTGGTCGGGCTTGCCCGCCTTCGCCGCGAGGCCTGCAAAGATCTTGTTGAACACGCCCATGCGGCTCCAGCGGATGAACCGGTTATAAATCGTCTTGGGCGGGCCGTACTCGGCGGGAGCATCGCGCCAACGCAGACCGTTGCGAATTACGAATATGATCCCGCTAATAATCCGCCGGTCATCGACCCTCGGAACCCCGTGCGACAGTGGAAAATACGGTTCTATCCGGCGCATCTGCGCTTCCGACAACCAAATCAGATCACTCATGGCAACGCCTCCTCAGCGCTGCCTTTGAATCACATAACCACACCCATGGGAATCCTTTTAATAGGTCCTGAGCCTAACTGGCTACACGCGCGTGTCCTCGACCGATGATCGCCAGACGGTCGACCTGCAGCGCGACGCGCTGGTCGCAGCCGGAGTCGACTGCCGCTAACCGATGATAGTAGTTTTCAACTATTTCTTTCTGCTGCCTGCAATTTCTATTCATTCCATAAGCTGCATTGATTAGAACTGGGAATGCGAGGTCAGAATTGGAGTAATTTAAGGCGGCAAGTTTAACCTGCCAGAAAGCCTTCGGCCATGAGCCGGAAGGCTTCGATCGCCTTCGGTAGGACAATGTGCGGTTCGTCGCTGGCGGCAACCCATAGGGCGGCGTTGAATGCCGCACCGCTTAAAAGACGTGACGCGGCCTCTACGTCAATCGGCTTCATGACACCCTTGGCAATCAAATTGGCGACTGCGCGCTGAGTAATGCTTAGGCATGCATTTTGGCTGGGCCAGTTCGAAGGGTCACCTAAGAAAGAAGGCCCATCGAGCAAGACGATCTGCCGGACCTCGGGGTCGAGAGCCATCCCAATATATGCTTCGCCTTCAGCCAGCAGTGCCTCCCAAGGGGTAGCCAGTGCTGCTCCCGCCTCTTGGGCGAGCGCGGCCATTTCACTATCGATCTTTGCAACGACTGCAGCCAGCAATCCCTTTTTGTCACCGAAGCCATGATAAAGGGCGCCGCGAGTAAGGCCGACCTTAGCGGTGAGATCGTCCATCGACGCGGCCGCAAAGCCTGATGCTGTGAACGCCTTGCGCGCAGCGCCGATCAGCTTGACGCGGTTTTCCTCCATCGTTTCGGCGCGACGTTTTGCAGCCAAAGCAACCTCCTGTTTCACATACGCGGCGTATGTAGCCTTGACAAACAGTAAGCAGTGGGGCCTTACATACGTGGCGTATGTGAATGCTCTGGTTTCGCCGCAATGTCCAGCAACGCTGGTTGGAGGCGTTCACCTCATATGAAAAGGAAGATGATATGGCACAGTTTGAAGCGGTGTTTCCTGCAGACCGACATAACCTTTACGAAACGTACCGGTATTCGGCGGCTGTGCGGTCCGACAACCTACTGTTTGTGTCGGGACAGGTTGGCAGCCGCGCGGATGGTTCGCCCGAACCCGATTTAGAAGCGCAGGTTCGTCTGGCCTTCGCTAATCTAGAAGCCACGCTGCTCGCTGGTGGATGCGGACTCGACGACATCGTTGATGTGACGACGTTCCATACTGACCCAGAGATACAATTCGAAACCATGCTAGCGGTAAAAGACGAGATATTTAAGAGCGCACCGTACCCGAATTGGACAGCGCTTGGGGTCAACTGGCTAGCTGGCTTCGATTTCGAGATCAAGGTGATCGCACGTGTACCAGACAAAGCGTGATAGGCCATGCCTGCGGCCGCGGATAAGGCGCTATGAAGGGTCAAAATGATCCGTAAGCGTGGCCTGTGGGCCGCAGCTTAGACGGCCTCGGCGATGAGTTCTTCAATTGACGGCTGCCAGTTCCCGGACATGAGCTGATTACAGCGGGAGGCGGGCCTGTCCGCACCCGGCTTGGTTCGGCCGTCCGCACCCGGCTTGGTGCAGACGGCCGATCGACTAGCCCCTCTGGCCCGCCGGCGCGGTATCGGCCATACCAGCGTCCGCTCGGCAGGCAAGTGCGACGGGTCGACCAGCATGATGACCTCCAGCTTCTCTGTTGCGGGATACCTCATGCGTCGTCGCCCCCATCCGCCAGTATGCTTTTTTTAAGCAGACGGTACTCCAGCGTCAGGTGGGCGACACATTTGTTCAGGTCGCGGGGCTCACGGCAACGGTCCTTCACTTCGTCTGTGGTTGCAGCTCGCGCCGTATCTCCCGCCAAGCGACGCTTACCCTTCACTGCTCGCCATGCCCCCGGCATCGCTGCGCCGCTCAGTCCATGAACTCCTTGGACCATGTATAATACAAGCTTTGGGCGATGCTTTTCGTGCGGCATAACTGGGCAATGCTGTCGTCGCCGGGCAGGCCTTCCAGCACCACACGGATCTTGTCCTCGGCTGAGAAGTGCCGACGGGTCGCTCGCCGGATGTCTTCTACCACCTTTTACGGCGGTCGCTTTAGGCTTTGGGGATTTGGGTCTCATCTTCGTTCCTTCGTCACTACGACGAGATCCAAATCCTCCTTAATTTATAACCGCAAACCTTTGCCATTGGTGCTGACGGCCGACAGGCTCCGGGAAGATGAACCAAACTCTTTCACGATGCCTTAGTTATGAGAGCCCGACCTCTTTCAATGCAATCCGGATTCTTTCAGGTCTTTCCTAGCCGGTCATTTTTAGAGCATGTTCCTCCACCCATTTATCCAATTCCACGATGACCGGACTTAATGTCCACCCTAATTTAGTAAGCGAATATTCGACACGGGGCGGAACCTCTCGGTAGCTTTTTCGCGCTACAATCCCGTGCTCTTCAAGGCGACGAAGAGTTTGAGTAAGCATTTTCTCAGATATCCCGCTCACACGGCGGCGCAACGCTCCTGTCCTTTGTGTTTCTTCACTCAGCGCATGAATAATCAGCAAAGCCCATTTTTCAGCAAGGATGCCGAGCACCTTACGTGCGGGGCAATCGACGAGAAATACATCACACTCGATATTTCGGAACGGCTGGTCGATATTTTCCATACTTACCCCTAGGTTGGTACTAGCGCTCAAAACTTGTACACCACATTTCAGGTTTCTCGATTTTGTTCAACCAGCGCGATTATTCGCGCGTCCAAGCCGAAAGAGACCCGATGAGAGCCAAAAACTTAAGAATCGCCATCATGGCGCTTGCCCTGTCGCCGTCCGCTCCAACCAACCCGGTCGCAGCGCAAGTGCCAGCAGAGAGACCGGCAAATTTTGTACGTGTGAAGCTAGGCGCCTTCGTAGTTACAGTACTATCAGATGGCACCACCTCCATACCTTTTGATGAACTTCTAATGGGAATTTCCCCGCAGAAAATTAAGCAAGTCTTTGGCGAAGCCGGAGAAAAACCTGACCGCAGCACCTCGATTAATGCTTTTCTAATTGACACTGGCGAGCGGCGTATTTTGATCGATACTGGAGCTGGTACCTTGTTCGGTAAATGCTGCGGCCGGCTACCTGAAACTTTGGCTTCGGCCGGATATGAGCCGGACCAGATCGATGCAGTCCTGCTAACTCATGTACATGGCGATCATTCCGGCGGCCTGGTGAACCAAGGAAAAAGAGTTTTTCCCAACGCTGAGATTTATCTCGATAAGGTGGAAAGCGACTTTTGGATGAGTGATGTTGAGCGTGACCACGCTGAGGCTAGGCACAAAAAGATGTTTAAGGAGGGGCGCGCAGCGCTCGCACCGTATCAAGCCGCTGGCAAAGTCCGTCTCTTTAGGGGGCGCACCCAATTGTTTCCTGGCATCACCGCTATACCCGCGCCCGGCCATACGCCTGGACACAGCTTTTATGAGATCGAAAGTGAGGGGCACGTCCTGAGGGTCGTTGGTGATATTGTGCATGCCGAAGAGGTTCAACTGACCAAGCCCGCAGCCACGATTACATATGACATCAATCCCGCACAAGCTGCTAAAACGAGAAAAACGGCGCTTGCTGAACTTGCACGATCACATCAGCTTGTCGCTGCTGACCACATTTCGTTTCCAGGGTTAGGGCACTTCGTGAAAACGAGTGACGGGTATCGTTGGGCCGCTTTACCTTATGATGCGGGAGTGGAACAGGTCGGGAAACGATCCCCTTTGCTAATCTTTTGCGGTATTTTTGATCAGTAGAACCTGTCTCTTAGGCGGCGTGGACAAATTTTAGCCAGTATTTTGCTGATGCGATGTGGATCATGGATAGGAAGCTCTCGGCTAGTTGGTCGTAGCGGGTAGCGATGGCGCGATTGATTTTTCAGGTGATCGCTGAAGCGTTCATACGGTTGAGTTGCTTGTAGAGCGCCCAGGCATGGTCGATCTTAACGCGGCGGTTCGACCGGCCTGGAATGACTGGCTGGATGTTGCGGCTGGCGAGATCAGCCCGGATGGTATCGGCAGCATATACCTTGTTGGCCAAGAGCGCCTTGGACATTCTTGCCGGCAAGGCGATCAGTGGGTTGTAGGCCTTGCAATTCGCCGCTTCACAAGCCGTCAGGTGAGAGGCGAGCGTTCGTCCACGGGACTTGGCTAGACAGTGAAGTTTACTGGTTAACCCCCCCGCGAGCGGCCAACAGCGCGTCGATGAGGCCCCTTTGCCGCCCGCCGCCGAAACATGGGTGCGAACCATAGGGCTGTCGATGCTGTGTCGGCCGCTGCACCACCGCAAGATCGCCGCCTGAACTTCAAAACCCCAGACGAGGCCCACACTCCGCTAATGTACGACCCGAGTTGTGCCAAATGTTCTGACGACGGACAGTTCAAAATCATTTTTCCAAGAGGGCGGAACATCGATTGATAGGGAAGCGAAGGCGCCCCGAAGGCCGCGCACAAATTATTGAGGCCGTGCTACCATTGGCATCGCTGGATGAGTGACTTTGTGGCAGCAGTAGCCGACCCCATAATCGGTCGTTCCCTATCATTCGTGATTGATCTACAAGCTGCCATTCCGATCGATTGCGGGTATAGAATGTGGATCACCTGACCGTCGCATTTGTATTGTTTCCGAATGTTACTCAACTTGATCTGACCGGTCCGGTTCAGGTGCTTTCGCGCCTCGGGAACGCCAAAATCGAACTGGTCGCCCATTCTCTCGAACCGGTGCCGACAGACGCGGGTTTTTCGATCATGCCGACGACAACATTCGAGGAGTGTGTTTCGCCTGACATCGTGTGTGTGCCTGGAGGTGAAGAAGCAGATGATGCTATGGAAGACAAAGCGATCTTATCATGGATTCGAACAGCGAACATCTCCGCCGATTGGACAACCAGCGTTTGCACCGGATCGTTAGTATTGGGAGCGGCAGGCCTGTTAAAAGGAAAGCGCGCCACCTGCCATTGGGCCTCGCTCAGCTTTCTCGAACATTTTGGTGCTATCCCGGCTCAACAACGGGTTGTTTTCGATGGCCGAATTGTCACAGGCGGGGGTGTGACTGCTGGCATTGACTTCGCGCTACAGCTCGTCGCCGCAATCCATGGGGAAGATCATGCAAAGCTGATCCAGCTTTCGTTAGAGTATGACCCGGCGCCTCCATTTCAGAATGGTTCTCCGGTTACTGCCGAACCATCAGTGCTGCGTGCTTTCCACGAGTTGACCGAGGTAAATCAAACGCGCCGTGAAAAACGAGTAAAGGCCGCTGCGATGATGCAAACCGGGCGGTATTAGCTGCCATTCCATTTCCCATCCAATTTTCTGACTTTGCTGCTTACTTCCTGAAGCATAGCTCAATGCGTGAGGCGGTCTGGCGTGAATCATTAAATGAAGCTCTGCCCAGCGGTGTCGGACGGGGTTCTTTAGGCTCAGTCGCCGTTGCTCTTGCGACCGCGCGACCAGATGAGGCTGTAGCCATTGGGGCATTTAAACAGGATGACGCAAACCATCAGCGTCATCGCGAGATTTAGGGCGAAGGCCTGTGTGATGGACAGATCTTGCAGCGTGTTTCGTCTCCTGTTTTGGGAGCGGAGACCATCCCAGCTCAACAGGCGCCAAGTCTCCAGGCGGCGGCCGCGATCACCGTGGACGGCGCAGCCGGTAACGGCCGCACGCACATGTGTAGCGGACCCTTAACCGGTTGAACGCAATAGACCGCTGACCGGACCAAGGATCAGCGCTTCGAGACCGCGGTGGTATTCGTTATCTGCAGGAACGGCCGTTAATGTCAGATACTGCCATTGCTTCACGGCCGGAAATTGGGACTTTTAGGACCGTCCATTTTTCACGTGGGCGTCTAAATTGCTGACCTTGATAAAGGTGGCGCGATCCGCACGATTTTCCCTCATTGAGCGTTTGGCGGATTTGGAAGCGGTTATTCTAAAACACGAATACGGCAACGTCTGGCCTAACGATGTCCTTCGATGTTAACGCGCGCCGAAACGCGCCTTGGCTTCGTTGGTGAAGGGTTCGTATAGTGAGACGGCGGTTCCTTCGGGGTCGCGAAATTGGAACGTCCTGTTGCCCCAAGGCATGGTCATCATGTCATGGATTAGGGCAACCTTGTCCTTTAACCGGCCAAAGTCCTTGTCAATGTCTTCAACCTGGAACTCGATGCAAGCGGTGCGGTTCGCACCGGGTTCGGCACTTCCTTCTTTCCACTGGGAAACGGTTTCCGCAGCCCCGATGGCGAGGGTCGCACCAGACGTCACGATTTCGGCGAATACAGGTGCGAGCCATTCCGCCTGCTGCCCTGTGACCATTTCGTAGAATGCGACCATGGTCTTGATGTCAGCCGCAATGATGCGAACGGAAGCGAGCTTCATGTAATTGTCCTTCTAATCTGCCGCAAATTGATGCTGCTTGCTGAAGTGCTTGTCGCATAAGGCTGCTGCCACCATTGTGGCAGCAGGAGACACAAAGCGATGCGCCGTGCCGATCGCCTTTTTCAGATCATACAAATCCTTCGTCGGTCGACTCGGCCTGTGACGGCGGTCGCGCTCGCGGAGGAACTCGAAGTTTCGAAGCGCACGGTCTATCGAGACGTCGCCGACCTGATCGGGCAGCGCGTTCCTGTCGAGGGGGAAGCGGGCTTTGGTTACGTGCTCGGCGCGGGTTACGACATGCCGCCGCTCATGCTGACGCCCGATGAAGTGGAGGCGGTTGTGCTCGGCGCGCAATGGGTGGCGAATCGTGCTGACAAGGTGCTGGCTAACGCGGCGCTTGACGTCGTTGCCAAGCTTGCCGCCGTTCTTCCCGAGCACCTGCGCATTTTCGTGGCCGAGCCCAGCGTTGGCGCTGAACCCTCGCTTGAGGTCCAAGAGGAAGATATCGATTCTTCGATGATTAGATCGGCGATCCGCAGTGGCGAGGGGATACTGATGCGCTATCGCAGCGAAGCTGGCGAGGAAACCGAGCGGACGATATGGCCGGTGCTCCTCGGCTATGCCGAAACCAGCCAATTGCTGATCGCATGGTGCGAATTGCGTGGGGATTTTCGGCACTTCCGGATTGAACGGATCATGCAAATGGAGACGCTCAGTGAAGGCATTGGAATAAATCAACGTGAATTGCGGCGCCGCTGGGGAAGGTGGAGGGCGGAGCATCTTTAATGCGGTTAACGTCTGACCGTAAACGTCAGTTTGCTAATTATTTCTTATCCCAAATTCCATTCGTTGACCCTGCGCGAGAACCGCCGCTATCGAAATGCCCAAGTTGGTCTTTGCTCGTCCGCCTTGTCCGGCGTCAGAACATTTGGCACAGATGGCTGCCTAAATTAGCGGAGCGTGGGCCTCGTCTGGGCTTTGTCATTTAGGCGGCGATGCGACTGCTCGACCAGCCTTATGACCTCCAGCTGCTCGGTTGCGGGATACCTCATCCGTCATCGCCCCCATCCGCCAGTATGCTTTTTTTAAGCAGACGGTTCTCTAACGTCAGGTCGGCGACACAGGCTTCCAAGGTGGCCATTTGCGCCAGTTACAACCATCATTGCTTACTACTATCGGCGATATCAATAATCAGATAGCAACGGAAATCATCGGTATCAAGTTGCGAGTAGCGCCGCTAACGCGCTCCGTGCTATCTGGCGCTTATGTCCAAGACTCATAACTCTACCCGAATTACCAACGCTCGGGAACGAATCCTTAGTGCCGCGCTTGCGCTGCTGACCGAAGGGGGACGGGACGCGCTGACGACACGCGCCGTGGCTGAGGCGGCGGATGTGCAGGCACCGATAATCTATCGTCTGTTCGGCGACAAAGCCGGATTGCTCGACGCCGCTGCCGAATATGGATTGGCGTTGTATGTAGCGGACAAGTCAGCGCATACGCTGGCGACCGATCCTCTCACAGACCTGCGCGAAAGCTGGGACCGGCATATCGCATTCGGCCTCGCGAATCCGGCCCTGTTCGCGATAACGAGCGGCGAGTTACGGCAGGGACCATCTTCACCAGCAGCGGCAGCGGGCATGGAGACTCTGCGCAGCAGGGTTAGCCGAATTGCACGCTCCGGCCTGCTTAAAGTATCGCAAGAGCGTGCCGTATCGCTTCTCCATGCCATTGGCACCGGCGCAATCCTTACCCTACTCAACACGCCCGAAGACGAACGTGATCTCGATCTTGCAATCGCAGCGCGGGAGGCCGCGATCGCCGCAATCACAAACGGCGAAGCAGCGACGGAAAAAAGCGCCGCCACTTCAGCGACAACGCTTAAAGCTCAGCCGCTAGATGAAACTGTCCTCCAACGCATTTGAAATGCAATCAAATGCGGTAGGTAGGCCAGGGTAAAAATGCGCACCTTAGGACTTGGCCAAAAGGCCGAGAAGCAGCCCACCCCATGACAGAATTTGCCAGTCGGAAATCTGCACGAAACACGCACAAGACAACGACTTGCCGAATCTAGTTTTATGGCGCCTACATGCTAATGTCGTTAAGTTGCGACGAGGCAGTGGTCGACCACGTTGCTAGTCGCCGATAAAGTGCTGTCACGTCAATTGAGGGGGGGGCGATAGCTATGACGATCGCAGAATCGCTGCGCATTAAGTACGGCCTGGATCGCTTGCCGACCAATCCGGAAATCGCTGAGTGGCGACGGGTCACCGAGAATCTCATCCGCGAGGGCGAGCCGGCCGAGAAGGCAGGGGACTTGGCGGCGCAATACAATTTGCCCGGCTACAAGACACACGTCTTCAAAACGGAGGCGGATAGCATCGAGGCGTTGCTGCGGGCGCTGGCGCAAAAGTGACTCCTTGTGAGCAGGGAATGATGATTGCCGGGGTGTTCGTGCCACAGGTCATTCTGTTAGCGCTGGCCGGTCTTTTCGGCGCCAGCATTCCAGTGCTGCTTGGCCGGTTCGTGCTCAGTCAGAAGGATCGCAACGACAACGATCAGAAGCGATACGAGAATTCTCGGCAGCTGCTCGCCGACAGCGCAACCAATGCCACTGCATTGCAGGCCGCGCTAGGCAAGGCGCTAAAGAAGGCAAATCCGGGCGTCGACGACGTCGTTACAATCATGAACGCTGGCGCTGCCTATTTCGCCAATTTGCAAAGCATGGCGCAGGCAATCTTGGACGGTCGAGTATCGGAAAGCACACGAACTCAATCGCTCGTGCCCCGGATCGTTGATGCAATGGAGAAGAGCCTGCCGGCCTATTACGACGCGCTGACGCGTTTGTCCGAAGGTCGGAATTCCTTTTGCTGGCGAGTTTAATGAAGAGAACTACGCCGAGCTTTTCTAAGTAGCTAAACAATTTGATCACACTGCTTGGTTGCGCATTCGTCAGAAGCTAGCGGAGGCCAAATCGTGAACTTCGCCCTCAAGTTGAAAGTAAAATTCGGGCTCCGCTCCGACCCTACGTCGGAGCAAATCGCAGTTTGGTCTCAAGATGTGCTCGCCCGGATCGAACGCGGCGAGGACCCCGAGGAAGTCGCGCGTGAGGCCGCCTTTGCCCATTTTGAAGGCGTCGATCAGTGCCTCTACGCGTCCGAAGCTGACAACATCTTGGCCCTGTTGAAAGCTTTGGCTGCCAAAGACTGATCGCCACGAACATGGGAACGTTGATCAAACCAAGCTTGGCGCCGCCAGCATTTTCGTTCATGAATCAAGTCCAACGGACCGCTAAGCGTCAGCTTTTGGCGATGGACCTGCCGTGAAACCGCCGTGCGGGACGGCCCCAACTTTCGTCCCTCAAAGCCGCAAGAACTGACGGTCGCTTTTAACTACACCGACGTGCCGAACGGCGACTTTCTTACGGGCGCAACTGGCATGGCATCCGCTGCCTCGGCGAGCAGGTAGTTGATATAGCTGCGCGTGAGATTGCAGTAGAGATGCGCTTCCTTGAGTGTGGGAGACACGTCGGCGGCCAATTGGGTGCCGTGGCGCACGCCGCCGCCGGTGGGCGACGAGAGAAAGCCGTGCATCTTGGTCATCCAGCCCAAGGCCTCGGCGAGCGGGCCGCCGCGGTGGTGATTGCGCAGGTTGCGGACGATTTCGTTGAAATACTTGCCCTCGATGGTGCCGGTCCCGGTATCTAGTCCCTGGAAGGCAGTGGCGACCGTCTCCAGCAGCCAAAGGATTTCTTGGACCGCCGGTCGCGGCCGCTGCTCGAGAAGCAGCCGGTCCGCTTGATCGAGTGATGCGTGGATCAATTCTACGGCCTGCTCGGCAATGGATCGCTGCGGCGTTAGGACCGGAATCGGGATTTGAGGATTGCGAGGCATGAGGCCGGGCGGCCGCACTTCAAAGGGCGCGCCGTGGTCGAACAATATCTTGTTTATGATGTCGACGTCGGGCAGGCCGATAGTGGGATGTTCGCGATGGACTTGCTCGCAGCCGTCCCAGAATGCCGCGATGAAGGTCGCGGCATTGTCGGCGGAGTTGCTCATGGCGTTCTGGAGATCGCCTATCGCCCAGCTTTCGTTGGAGCTCCAGCTGGCGCCGCCATTGAACTTCGCCTTGAAGAGCTCGAGGATTTCCCAACTAGACTCGGCCTGCGCCGCGATAGTGTGGATGAGCGAGTTGAAGGCATTTACGCCCTGTTGATCCAGTTCGCCTGGCGATCCGAAACGCCATTTTGCCGGTATGTTAAGACTCACGGGCGGGACCTTCAAGGTAAGCTGACTTCAGGAGGCAGTGCCGGCATGATCATGCGCGAGACTGATGAACGCCTTCAATGCAGCAGACAGATTGCGGCCGCTAGGATAATAGGTGGCAAGCGGCGCCAGCGACGGCGTTCAATCTTCCAAAACCCATACCAGGTGGTCGATGACTGACGATGACGAGGAGCGTGTTGTATGCGCCGATTGCGTGGGCAATGCCTATCTCAAGGCAGAAATCACCGCGTGCGGCGACGAACGCGAGTGTTCTTTTTGCGAGCATGAAGGCTTTGTCATACCTGTTGCTGAGTTGGCTCAGAAGGTTGGGACCGCCTTTGAGACCCACTATTTCCGAACCTTCAATCAGCCAGATGCATTCCAGTCCGCTATGCTTGGCGACCGCGAGAGTTCCTACGAATGGGAGCGCGAGGGCGAACCGGTTGTAGAAGCGATACAGGAAGCTGCCTCGATCGACGATGCGGTCGCGCAGGAAATCCTGGATATTCTCGCGGATGAGCACGGGGATTGGGACTACCAGGCGGCCGACGGAGAGTGTGAATTTGATCCGGACAGCTATTATGACCGGAAGGGGCCTAATGACATCGAGTTCCAGCTCGAATGGCGCAATCTAGAGCGGTCTCTGAAGGGCGAGACACGCTATTTCAACAAGGTCGCAGAATCCTTCCTGGATCGCATCTTCACCGGGATCGATGGCTATGGCACGCGCGACGGACGCGGGGTGATCCGCCACGCCGGGCCTTTGACACAGCTAGAGCGCTTTAGCCGAGCACGCGTGTTCCATTCCGATTTGAAGCTAGGTCCCGCGCTTGAGCGGCCCGATCGAGACCTCGGACCGCCGCCTCCCAGTATCGCTCTCGGGGGCCGCATGAACGCCCATGGCGTCTCCTTATTCTATGGCGCGACCAGCGACGAGGCCGCTCTGTCCGAGGTCCGGCCACCCGTCGGCAGTCGCGCCCTGGTCGGCAAGTTCGATGTGATCAGACCGCTGCGCCTTCTTGATGTCGACGCGCTCCAATCGGTCTATGTCGAGGGCAGCATTTTCGATCCTGACTACATGGGGCGTCTCGAGCTTGCAAAGTTCATGGGGAGTCTCAGCGCGCGGATGACGATGCCGGTGATGCCCGAAGATGAACCGGCTGAGTATTTGATCACCCAAGTCATCGCGGACTATCTGGCGGCAAATGAGGCGCTGAACATCGACGGGCTGCTATATCCCTCGGTGCAGCAGCGCGGTGGTCATCAGAATGTGGTGCTGTTCCGACGCGCCTCTCGGGTCAAGAACGTCGATTTGCCGGAAGGCTCGACCGTCTCAGCGATGCTCGGCTCCTTCGACGAAGACGGTCCGTCTCCGTACTACTGGGTCTCGGAAGAGGTGCCACCTCCCGAACCGCCGAAGCCTGCGCCAGGTGGCACCTTTTGGCCGCCGCGCTACCTTGATCCCTTTGCCGAGCCGGACGACGATCGCCAACCAGCGCTGGCGGTCGCCATCGACACTCTGCAGGTCCATCATGTCGAGAGGATCAAGATTAAGACGGAGACATTCGATGTGCGCAGATATCGGAGGGAAAAGCGCCCCTCCAAGCTAGGCGGTGCCCCTGACTTTTGACGGCGATGCCGTGACTCGGAAGTTCCTCCTGCTTGTGAATGGCAGGTCTGGGCATGAGCCGGCGTTCAGCGGTTAGGCCGGGAACGACGGCTTCGTCGCAGAGGCGGCCTTTCAGTCCATGCGACAGCATAGTCCGCTTTTTGGGACATCGTTGGTCAAGGGTGAATGACAGGGATTAGGGCGCGAAGCTGCCGTCGATGCTATGCTGAACGAATGGCAGCTTTCGGGGGCGCAGCTCGACCGTCGGAATGACCGGGATTAGAGCGCAAAGCTGACGTATATTGCCTTAACCGGATCGGAAGCATGTAGCACTACCATTGCGGTCGCAAACAGCCGGAGCGCACAAATTGATCGAACTTTGGTCGCCATACGACGGCAGGCAAGATTTCGCCTCTGTCGGCCGCATATCTCTGATCAAGGCGTTCGCAAATGTGGTCCGACTTCGGCTCAATATCGAGCCACACGAACTATCGTCAATCTTCGCCGCGCCGTCCGACGACGCAGAAAACGACTGTGGGAAGGATCTCGTAGGGGTCCAGGCCCACTATCTTGTCGACGATTTCCTGTCCGGTGCTGTCACCTCATTTGCTCGCCCAATCGGGGGCGGTGACGTTGTTACCATGCTGGCCAAGATGTGGGAGCTGGACGATTATATGCCGCGCTTCGCTACTGGCGCACTTAATTTAGAACGCTGGTCAGACCCCGATGCAAAGCCAACGCATCATATTTTTGTCGATAAACAGCAGTTCGAGCAGTTTCTGATGAGTTTGCCTGCTGACGATGAATTGTCGGATTATCAGCTGCAGTGCTTAGCCGACCGTCGCCTTGCGATCATGCAGGGTCAGCAGAATGAGCGGGCCTCGGGCGACCCTTCTTTGGATGTGAACGGCGTTGTTGGGCTATCGGCAACTTCCAGTGTCCAGGACCGGCTGCTTGAGATGCAAAGCATTATCGCACTCTGCGGCTGCCAAAAGAGTAAGATCTACGCCATGATAAAGGGGGGCGAGTTCCCCCAGCAGGTGAGCGTGGGCGGAAAATCCTTGTGGTCGGAAAAGGAAATCAATCAGTGGGTCGAGCAACATAAGGACAAGCGCCCCTAAGCCCTTCTCTTACGTCTCGGGCTATGGATGATGGCATTGGGGTCTGCGGCACCCTCCATGATCAGCTTTGCCCATTCCTCTGCCAGCTCTCGCCGCCGCGGCATGTATTTTGCCCGGTTGTAACGGAACTCGCTCTCGGACATTCCTGCCGGCACATGTGCCAACATCAGATCGATGATCAAGCGGTCGCCGATCACGCGAATATCCTGGCCGAGCTCGATGCCGATGGCCTCATTCATGATGGTGGAGAAGCTGGAGCGCCAGCCATGCGGCACATGGCGGCCCTTGTAACCCTCACGGTTGTACAGATATCCCACCGCGTTCTCGCTCATCGGCTGCAGACCGGAGGTGATAGCTGGGAAGATGTAGGGGCACTTACCGGTCAGGCGGTGTGCCGCTCGCAACGTTTCTACAGCAGCCTGGCTGAGCGGCACGCGATGATCGTAGTCGTCGTCCTGCCGCTGATCCGCCTCCAGCTTCATCTTTTCCGCCGGCACCACCCAGACAGCGGCGCTGCTGTCGCTATCGGGCGATGCAAAATCGATGCCGTGAATATCGGCCCATTCGGCATGGCGAACCATGCCAGGACGTTGAGCAACCAGCGCCAGAAAGCGTGACGCCAGCCGGGTGACGGGCGACGCCCCGGCATCATCGATCACCGCGAGGAACCGCCGGATATCATCCACATCGGTAATGGCCGGATAGCGCTTGGCTTTGGGCACCTTCTTCATCGCCTCGCCGACGTCGGTGGCAGGGTTCTCGCACTTGATCCCCATGCCTCTGGCAAACTTGTATACGGACCGCACACGCTGCTTAAGCCTGTGGGCGCTTTCGATCGCGCCGCGATCCTGCACCTTGTAAAGCACCGCGAGCAGCAACTGGGTGTCGATGTCCTCCAGCAGGAGATGTCCAATATCAGGGAACAGATCGCGCTCCATGCTCCGCATTACATCCTGCGCATGGACCGGCTTCCACACATCGACCTGCTGCGCATGCCAACGGCGCGCGATCGTCTCGAAACTGTAGTCCGAGCTCATGTCGCCCAGCAGCCGCTTCTTTGCGACGCCGTGTTTAGGGTTGCGGCCATCCTTCAGCAGCTTGCGCGCATTCTCCATCGCTTCGCGCGCATCGCTCAGTCCCACGTTCGGAAACGCGCCGATCACAAGCAGCTGCTCCTTGCCGTCGAAACGGTATTTGTAGCGAAAGCTCTTATGCCCCTTGGCACTCACATGCAGGAACAGACTGTTCCGGTCGGCAAGCTTGTAGGCCTTGTCGCGCGGCTTGGCCGTCCGCACCTGTCTGTCCGTCAGCATCCGCTACCCCCACTCTGATTATTGCGATACCCCGGATCTACCCCTAATCGACATGGATTGATGCGGAAACCGGTGGACGACAATCGAATCGAAATCGGCGCAAACGTCAAGGGTTGCGCGGGTTTGCGGATGAGTATGGATTGATCTGGAAAGAGAGGTGGCGGAGCGGGTGGGATTCGAACCCACGAAAGAGTTGCCCCTTTACACACTTTCCAGGCGTGCGCCTTCGACCACTCGGCCACCGCTCCGCATATCCGGCTGGAAGGCGCTGCCTCTAATCGCTCGGGGCATCTTTCGCAAGGCGCGGCTTTGTGGCAGGCTTGCGCGCATGATCAAACTTGCCGCCACCCGCGCTCTCCTCGCCGCCGCCTTGTGCGCGCTCGCCTTTCCGCCGCTGGCCGCCTCCGCGCAGGACGAGCCGTCCGCCTATCCGTCGCCGAACGAGATCGTGACGCGAGCGCCCGCGTCCGAATGGGTACGGATCGCGCCCGAGGACCTGCTGGTGATGGACCTCGCGCCGGACCGCGACAACCAACCCCGCCGCGTCGTCATCCAGCTGATGCCGCCGCCGTTTGACCAAGGCTGGATCGGCAATATCCGCAAGCTGGCGGCGGCGCACTGGTGGGATGGCACCAGCGTCAACCGCGTGCAGGACAATTACGTCGTGCAATGGGGCGATGCGACCGAGCAGAAGCCGCTGCCCGAGGGTTTGGCGACGGTGCCGGAGAGCGATTATATTGTAAGCGCCGAAATACTGTCGCAGGCACACGGACTTTCCGCAGCCGATCGTGCACGTATCGATGATATCACCGACAAAGCGCGCAGGTCGGGTGGAAGCAAAGTTGAGCAGCTTGCAGAGGCTTTGACCGCGCTTGGTCCGATCCCGTCGGCTGCATCAAAAGAAGCAGATCGTATTGCGATGATCTCTATTGCTTCGACCAGTACTGTCGACGCGCCTCAGGGCTGGCACGAACGTGATAGCTATGCGTCATGGGTGGAGTTTTGGAATGGCTGGCCGCTTGCGAACAGCGACGCCGACGGCTCCAAATTCTGGCCCGTCCATTGCTACGGCATGGTCGGCGTCGGCCGCGATCTCTCGCCCGACACGGGGACGGGGGCCGAGCTCTACACCGTGATCGGGCAGGCACCGCGCCATCTCGACCGCAATATTGCGCTGGTCGGACGGGTGATCGAGGGCATGGAACATCTCTCCAGCCTGCCGCGCGGGACCGGCGATCTCGGCTTTTACGAGGACCCGGCGCAGCGTGTGCCTATCGTTTCGGTGCGCTTGGCTTCAGAAATGCCGGAGGCTGCACCGGCCTCAAGCAGCGAAGCGCTAGGCCAGCTAAAACGCCCCAGACTCGAATATCTCTCGACCGAAGGCCCCACCTTCGCGGCTTACGCCGATGCGCGGGCCAACCGGCGCGATCCCTTCTTCAACGTGCCCGCGGGCGGCGCGGACATCTGCAACATCCCCGTTCCGGTGCGACGCGTGGCGCCATAAGCGAGCGCCGGCTCCCGTCTCGAGCGGAGCCGCCCGCGTCCGATCGTCCGATCGGGCGGCGTGAGAAAATCCTGTCCTACATCGAACAAATGTGGAACAAGGGCGCATCATGCCGCATTCCTTTTCCTGCCGAAATGGTCAGACAGCGGAGCTGGCATCCCCGCTTATTGCGAATCGAATTTTAAAAATTGCGGGATTCGCGACAAGTTTGACAAGCTAAGGCCGTCGCATCGCATCTTTCGCCCGCGCTTCGGGACGGCTAGAGGGCGGTGATCACATCATCAGGAGCTTTCCATGCGCGTCGGTACCGTCCGGGAAATCAAGAACCACGAATATCGCGTCGGCCTGACGCCCGAAAGCGCGCGCGAACTGGTCGCGCACGGGGCCGAGGTGATGGTCGAGACCAAGGCGGGCGAAGGGATCGGCTCGCACGACCATGAATATGAGGCGGCGGGCGCGACCATCGTGGCCGACGCGAAGACCGTGTTCGCCGAGGCGGAGATGGTGGTAAAGGTCAAGGAACCGCAGCCGGCCGAGCGCGCCATGCTGCGCGAGGGGCAGGTGTTGTTCACCTATCTCCACCTCGCGCCCGATCCCGAGCAGACCAAAGACCTCGTCGCGAGCAAGGCCACCTGCATCGCCTACGAGACGGTGACCGACGCCAACGGCCAGCTGCCGCTCCTCAAACCCATGAGCCAGGTGGCGGGCCGCATGTCGGTGCAGGCCGGCGCGAGCGCGCTGGAAAAGGCGCATGGCGGACGCGGCGTGCTCTTGGGCGGCGTGCCCGGCGTGGCGCCCGCCAACGTCACCATCATCGGCGGCGGCGTGGTCGGTTTCAACGCGGCGCAGATGGCCGCCGGTCTCGGCGCGCAGGTGACGATCCTGGACCGCGACCCCGAGGTGCTGGAACGGCTCGGCAATTATTTCGAGGCGCGCGCCGTCACGCGTTTCTCCAACCGGGCGAACCTCGCCGAATGCGTGGCTCAGGCGGACCTCGTCATCGGCGCGGTGCTGATCCCGGGCGGCACCGCGCCCAAGCTGGTGACGCGCGCCATGCTGAAGACGATGCAGCCCGGCGCGGTGCTGGTCGACGTCGCAATCGACCAGGGCGGCTGTTTCGAGACGAGCAAGGCGACCACCCATGACGACCCGACCTATATGGTCGACGGCGTGGTGCATTATTGCGTCGCCAATATGCCCGGTGCCGTCGCGCGCACCAGCACCTATGCGCTGAACAACGTCACGCTTCCGCACGCGCTGAAGATCGCCGAACTCGGCTGGCGGGAGGCGCTGCGCCGGAACCCGCATCTCGCCGAAGGACTGAATGTGTGGAACGGTTCGGTCACCTATCAGGCGGTCGCCGAGGATCTGGGCTATGATTATGTGCCGGTGGAAAGGGCGCTCGCCTGAATGACCCGGCCGGCGGAACGGGCGGGCTCATAACCCCTCCATCTTCTTCTGCCGCCGCCGCTGCACCGACGAACCATGGCCCATCGCCTCGCGATATTTGGCCACCGTGCGGCGCGCGATGTCGAAGCCGCGTTCCTTGAGCAGTTCGGCCAGCCGGTCGTCGGAGAGGATGGCCTTGGCGTCCTCGGCATCGATCAGCTTGCCGATATGGCTCTTCACCGCCTCCGCGCTGGCCGCCTCGCCGTCGTCGCCCGACGCCACGCCGCTGGAAAAGAAATATTTGAGCTCGTATACACCGCGGTGGCAGGCGAGATATTTGTTGCTCGTGACGCGGCTGACGGTGGATTCGTGCATGGCGATATCCTCCGCCACCTCGCGCAAGGTGAGCGGGCGCAAGGCGGTCACGCCCTTACGAAAGAAGGCCTCCTGGCGCTTGAGGATCGCACTCGACACTTTGATAATGGTGCGCTGGCGCTGGTCGAGTGCCTTGATCAGCCAATGCGCCTCGGCCAGGCATTCGCCGATCCAGCTCCTGGTCGCCTTGTCCGCGCCCGCTTCCAGATCGGCCTGATATTGCCGGTCGACCAGCAGCCGCGGCAGGTTGGCCTCGTTGAGCTCGACCCGCCAGCCCTCGTCGCGTTCGCGCACGAAGATGTCCGGGACAACCGGCGGCAGCGTCTCGCTGTCGAAGCGGCAACCGGGCTTGGGATCGTACTCGCGCAGTTCGGCGACCATCTCGGCGAAATCCTCGTCGTCGACCTGACACAAGCGCTTCAATCGCGCGAAATCGCCCTTCGCCAGCAGATCGAGATGGTCGATCAGCCTGGCCATGCACGGATCGTAGCGGTCCGCCTCGCGCGCCTGGACCGCGAGGCATTCGGCCAGATCGCGCGCGCCGACACCGGTCGGATCGAACATCTGCACGGTCCCGAGCACCCGCTCGACCTCCCTCTCGTCGATCCCGAGCCGCGCGGCGATGACCGAGACCTTCTCGCCGAGATAGCCGCACGGGTCGATCTGCTCGATCAGCGCCAGCGCGATGCGGCAATCGGTCCCGTTGAAAGAGGTGTGCGCCTGCGCGGCAAGATGCTCGTGCAGCGTCGCATCGGGCGAGGCCATGCGGTCGAAATCCGGCCCTTCGCCCGGCTCGGACGATGGCAGCGATCCGCCCGCGCCGGGCGAGGAATAGCTGTCGATCCGCTCGCCGCGCGCCTCGACCGGGTCCACGCCCTCGTCCGCGCGCGCCTCGGCCGGAGCATCGGCGGCAGGGCGCTCCTGCTCATTGCCGCCGCTTTCGCTCGCCAGCAGCGGATTGCGCTCCAGCGCGTCGTTCAGATAGGCCTCGACCTCGAGATTGGACAGCGCCAGCAGCTTGATCGCCTGCTGCAGCTGCGGCGTCATCACCAGCGATTGGGACTGGCGTAAATCTAGCCTCGGTCCCAAGCTCATTGGTCGATATCAGCACTCATAAAGCAAAACTCTCGCCCAGATAGAGGCGGCGGACATTGGGGTCGGCGACCAGATCCTCGGGCGACCCGGCGAACAGTACGCGACCATCGTAGATGATACAGGCGCGATCGACGATTTCCAGCGTTTCGCGCACATTATGGTCGGTGATCAGCACGCCGATGTCGCGCTGCTTGAGGTCGGCGACCAGATCGCGGATGTCGGCGATCGAGATCGGGTCGATCCCGGCAAACGGCTCGTCGAGCAGCATGATCGAGGGTTCGGCGGCCAACGCGCGCGCGATCTCGCAGCGCCGCCGCTCGCCGCCCGACAGCGCCATGGCGGCGGAATCGCGCAAGCCCGTCAGCCCGAACTCGCTCAGCAATTGCTCGAGCCGCGCCTCGCGCGCCGGCTTGCTCGGCTCGACCATCTCGAGCACCGTCAGGATGTTCTTTTCCACCGTCATGCCCCGGAAGATCGAGGTTTCCTGCGGCAGATAGCCGATCCCCAGCACCGCCCGGCGATACATCGGCAGGCCGGTGATATTCTCGCCGTCGAGCACGATGCGGCCGCTGTCCGGGCGCACCAGCCCCATGATCGAATAGAAGCAGGTGGTCTTGCCCGCGCCATTGGGGCCGAGCAGCCCGACCACTTCGCCGCGCGCCACCGACAGCGAAATGTCCGAAAGTACCTGCCGCTTGTCATAGCTTTTGGCGATCGAGACCACCGCCAGACCGCTGTCGAGCGCGTCGTCGGCCATCGCGGCCTCCGGACGGACGGCGGTGCTGATATCATCCATGCGGGTCTGCGTCCTTGCGGCGGGTTGCCGGACCCCGCTTAGTCGCGGCTGCAACCAAGGGCAATTGGCGAGTCGCGGCCAGACGGCTCGACCAATGGATCGTGGAGGAAAAGGCAAGCATAGCATCCGGCATGTGGATGCGCGGCCGCTTGTTCAAGGTTTTAAGGCCAAAACCTGGGTGGAGAGCGAAAATTCAAAGTGAGGCGCGACCCAAGGTCGTAGCCGCTGTCCTACATCGCTACCGACCTGTATAGTAGCGTCATGCCCGCGCACCGCTCCGTTCCGACATCATTCGCAATAAGCCTTGCCGGGGGAGGAAAAGGGGCTCCCCATATAGCGCCTTTTGGAAACTTCCATTCGCAACAGGCACCGTGCGGCGCGAATCGCGCTTCGATTGCCTTGGGCGGCGGCATCGACAAACCCGCCCGGCGAGAGGAGCCCGCATGAACGAATTCGACGTCATCATCGTCGGCGGCGGATCGGCCGGCAGCGCGATCGCCGGACGGCTGAGCGCCGATCCATCGCTGAGCATCTGCCTGGTCGAGGCGGGCGGGACCAACGACGACTGGCGCGTGAAGACGCCCGGCATGATGCCGTTCCTGCCCGAGCACACCAACTGGTTCTACTCGACCATCCCGCAAAAGGGGCTGAACGGTCGCATGGGCCACCAGCCGCGCGGCAAGGGCATGGGCGGCTCCTCGGCGATCAACGCGATGCTCTATATCCGCGGCAACGCCTGGGACTATGACAATTGGGCCGCGATGGGTTGCACCGGCTGGGCCTATGACGATGTGCTCCCGTATTTCAAACGCAGCGAATCGAACGAGCGCGGAGAAAGCGAATATCACGGGGGCGACGGGCCGCTCTCGGTGTCGGACCAGCATTCGGTCAATCCCGGCAGCCGCGCGTTCGTGGCGAGCGCGGCGCGTCTGCAACTGCCGCGCAACGAGGATTTCAACGGCGCGAACCAGACCGGCTTCGGCATCTACCAGACCACCACCAAAAGCGGCGAGCGCTGGACCGCGTCGCGCGCCTATGTCGATCCGGTGAAGGCGCGCGCCAATCTGCATGTGATGACCGGCTGCCTCACCGAAAAGCTGATCGTCGAGGACGGGCATGTCCGCGGCGTGCGGATCGGCCGCAAGGGCCACAGCGAAACGCTGCACGCGCGCGGCGCGGTGGTGCTCTCGGCGGGCGCGTTCGGAAGCCCACAGATCCTGCAGCTGTCTGGCATCGGCCCGGCCGAGCATCTCCGCCATCACGGCATCGACGTGGTGCTGGACAAGCCGTCGGTCGGTGCAAACCTGCAGGACCATGTCGATTATGTCGCCAGCTTCG
The DNA here is from genome assembly GCF_965218915.1 of Novosphingopyxis sp. Classification (GTDB taxonomy): domain Bacteria; phylum Pseudomonadota; class Alphaproteobacteria; order Sphingomonadales; family Sphingomonadaceae; genus Novosphingopyxis. Next base: position 3,212,357 of record NZ_OZ244708.1, read on the forward strand.
AGACGCAATCGAAGGATTTCATCGGCGATTCGTTGGCGGGCACGCTGCGCATGGCCAAGGCGATGATCGAGCATCGGCTGCGCCGCACCGGCATAATGACCACGCCTTATGCCGAGGCGGGCGGCTTCTGGTCGCGCGACCCGCAAGCGCCCGCGCCGCAAATCCAGTTTCATTTCGTGCCCGCGATGCTGGAGGATCATGGCCGCGAAAAGGTGAAGGGCCACGGCTTTTCCTGCCATGCCTGCGTGCTGCGGCCCGAAAGCCGGGGCAGCGTGCGCCTGAAATCGAACGAGCCGGGCGACATGCCCGCGATCGACCCGGCGTTCCTGAAGGACGCGCGCGACGTCGCACTGCTGCGCGCCGGCGTGCGGCAGATGTACCGCATTTTCGATGCGCCGCCACTCAGCGATTATCGGCCGAAGGATCGCCATCCCGTCGATCTGAACGACGACGATGCGCTCGACCGGATCATGCGCGACCGATCGGACACCGTCTACCACCCCGTCGGCAGCTGCGCGATGGGGCCGGAGGACAGCGACGTGCTGACCCCACGCCTCAAATTCCGCGGGCTGGAGGGGCTGTATGTCGCCGATGCCTCGGTCATGCCCAGGATCGTCAGCGGCAACACCAACGCCCCCTCGATCATGATCGGCGAACGCTGCGCGGACTTTCTGGCGGAGGATTTGCGGTAGCGCCTCCCCTCCCGCTGGCGGGGGGGGCCGGGGGCGGGCGTGAAAAAAAGGCCGGCGCATTGCAGCGCCGGCCAGTCGTCGTTCGCAGGAGGAACGCTGGTTTGGCGACGCGGACGGAGAGGGTGATCCGCGCCGCCAAGCTCTTCAATAATTATAGGCGCGCTCGCCATGTTCGCCGAGGTCGAGCCCTTCGCGCTCGACCTCTTCGCTAACGCGCAGGCCGGTCAGCATCTTGGCGACATAAAAGGCGATGGCCGCGGCCACCGCCGCCCAGACCACGGCAATCGCGACCGCAATGATCTGGATCACCAGCTGGCCGCCGAGATTGTAATCGTCCGCGCCGGGGCCGCCCAGCGCGGGCAGCATGGTGACGGCGGTGCCGATCGAGCCGATGATGCCGCCGATGCCGTGGATGCCGAACGCGTCGAGCGAATCGTCGAGCTTCAGCTTGGGCTTCACCGAGACCACGAACCAGGCGCACATGATCGCCGCCAGCGCGCCGAGCAGGATCGCACCGAACGGGCCGCTATTGCCGGCTGCCGGGGTCACCGCGACGAGGCCCGCGATCGCGCCCGAACAGGCGCCGAGCAGCGAGCCCTTATGCCCCATCATCCGCTCGGTCAGCATCCAGAACAACACGCCCGCTGCGGTGGCGACGAAGGTGTTGATGAGCGCCAGGCCGGCGGACCCGTTCGCTTCCAGCGCGGAGCCCGCGTTGAAGCCGAACCAGCCGACCCAGAGCAGGCCGGTGCCGATCAGCGTCATGGTGAGCGAGTGCGGCGCCATGATGTCCTTCTTGTAGCCCAGCCGCGGCCCCAGGATCAGCGCGCCGACCAGCGCCGAGACACCGGCGTTGATGTGCACCACCGTGCCGCCCGCGAAATCGAGCGCGCCCATCTCGAAGATCAGCCCGCCGGTCGCCCACACCATATGCGCGATCGGGAAGTAGGAGAGCGTCAGCCAGATCGCGGCGAAGATCATCAGCGCGCTGAACTTCAGCCGCTCGACCAGCCCGCCAACCACCAGGCTCACGGTGATCGCCGCGAACGTCATCTGGAAGGCGATGAACACATATTCGGGGATCTTGAACCCATCCGAGAAGGTGGCCGCGGTGGAATCCGCATCGGTCTGCGCCAGAAACAGATTGCCCCAGCTGAAAAACGCATTGCCTTCCGGCCCGAACGCGGTGGAATAGCCCCAGACGCACCAGATGATCATGGCGAGGCTCGCTACCGCGATGATCTGCGTCAGCACCGACAGCATGTTCTTGGTGCGCACCAGGCCGCCGTAGAACAGCGCGAGGCCGGGCACGATCATTGCCATCACGAGCACGGTGGCGGTCATCATCCAGGCGGTGTCGCCCTTGTCGACCACGGCGGCGACCGCTTCGGCGGCGACGGGTGATTGCAGGCCGGTGGCGAAGGCCGGACCGGCGGTGAGCACGGCACCAGCCGCCGCGAGCTTGGGTAAAATCTTGAGCATCTTGGCCCCCTTGATGTCCTGAAGGTCGGTCACAGCGCGGCGTCCGCGGTTTCGCCGGTGCGGATGCGCACGGCGCTCTCGATCGGCACGACGAAGATCTTGCCGTCGCCGATCGATCCCGAACCGGCGCTGTCCTGCAGCGTTTCGACCACGCGCGGTGCCAGATCGTCCGAACAGGCGATCTCGATCTTCACCTTGGGCACGAAGCTGATCGCATATTCGGCGCCGCGATAGGTTTCGGTATGGCCGTTCTGCCGCCCGAAGCCCTTCACCTCGGTGATGGTCATGCCGGAAATGCCGATCTCGGTCAGCGCCTCGCGCACCGCGTCGAGCTTATGCGGTTTGATGATGGCGATACATAATTTCACAGTGATGCCCCCTATTGCTGCATCGCACGCATTCGGAAGCGATATTTCGCTTCGATCCATGCGTGCCGGAAGCAGGAGGCTATCAAGTGATGCTGCAGTGCACAAGACGCTTTTGCAATTTTGTTACTAAAGCTTCGTCTCAATGGCAGTTTTCGGTCGAAATCCTAGCGATTGTGCAATTTCAGGTCGGCCCATACCGGCAGATGGTCCGATCCTGCCCGCAGCGCAACATCATCCAGCGTCCCGCATCCGTCGCACTGCAGCTCATGGCTGGCGATGATCCGGTCGAGCCGAGTCACGGGCCGGCGGCTGTGGAAGCTCTTGGGCGTATCGAGCAGCCGGAAATGCCGGTGGCCCGTGAATTCGCTGAGGCAGCCGCGTTCGGACCATTGGTTGAGATCGCCCATCAGCACCGTGGGCATCGCTTCGGTGCATCTGTCCAGATGCGCGATCACGCACCGCACCTGCCGCCGTCGCCACAGCCCCGACAAATCGAGATGCATGCCGACGACGCGCAGCGGCTGTCCGTCGATCTCGACCTCGGCGAGCACCGCGCCGCGCGGCTCCAGCGTGGGCAGGTCGAGCGGGCGGGCGCTGCGGACCTGATGGCCCTTCCGCACCAGCACCGCATTGCCGTGCCACCCCATTCCGCCCGGGCGGATGTGCAAGGCCGCGGCCTCATATCCGGCCTCTGCCAGCAATTTTTCGGGCAGCACGCTCTGCCGCGCGCCGAAACGCTTGTCCGCCTCCTGCAATGTCACGACGTCTGCGTCGAGCTGCGCCAACGCGCGGCAGATGCGCGCCGGATCGAGCTTGCGGTCGGTGCCGATCCCTTTGTGGATATTATAGCTGGCGACCCGGATCATACATCCCTGCTCCTGTCGCTGACATCCGTCTCCCCGCCGCCGAGCAGATCTCGCGCATCGTCGATATCTTCCTCCGCTACCATCAGCCGCGCGGGCGTCATCATGCCGAGTCCCAGGCTGGCCATGCCGCCGTCGAACACGAAGCTTTGGATCCCCTCCGACGCCAGCCTGAGCCGCGCCAGATCGGCGGCCATGCGGTCGGGATATCGCGCGATCCGGACGAGCCCCATCAGGCGCGCCAGTCCTCGATCGCCTGCAATTCCGCCGCCGAGCTTTCACGCCCCAGCACCGGATTGCGATGCGGGAAGCGGCCGAAGCGTCGGATCAGGTCGCGGTGACGTTCGGCGAAAGCGATATTGTCGTCCAGCCCGGCGGCGCGGAACAGCTCGACCGAGCGGTCCTGATCATCGCTCCGTTCGCTGTGCATGAACGGCATGTAAAGGAACGATTTGCGTGCATCGTCGAGCTGCTCGTCATAGCCCATGTCGATCGCCTGCCGCGCGATTCCCAGCGCCTGACCGTCGGTGGAAAAGGCCTCGGCCTCCTCGCGGAACATGTTGCGCGGGAACTGGTCGAACAGGATGACGGCCGCCAGCGCCTGGCGCGGCCCGACAAGAAAAAACATCGGCGCTTCGGCTTTCAACTCCTCCCACAAGGGGCAGAAGCGCTCGCGAATCTCGCCGTCAAGCTGCGGACGCGGCGCAAACCAGTGCGCAGGCCCGACATGGTCGAACCAGAAATGCAATATATCGTCGGCCCAAGGTTTCATGGCGTGCTTCTCCCGTGAAAGCGCTCAACTCCGGAAGGTCGCATTGGTCCCGGCACGGGGGGCCAGAAATTCGGGTGAAGCGAGTTGTGGCAGCGATGAAACGAGCGGCGAGAAAAGGTCGGTGAGAGCGCCATCACGCGCATCATATCGACAGCGGCCGATGTAGGACAGCGATAAGGTTTTCCTATTCGCGGGTCTGAAACAGTGGCGGTCGAGGAAAACGCGACCCTGCAACAAAACCATCATGTACAAAAAACAACGTCATTCCGGGCTTGACCCGGAATCCAGGGCGAGATGGAACTGCCACTGGGCCCTGGATCCCGGATCAAGTCCGGGATGACGGTAGTTTTTTCGGAGTGGGGGGGCTCTCCGGCTTGCGCGACCGCCCGTTCGGCTGGGCCTCACCCCATTCAACTGCGCCTATCAAGGAGGAGGGGCGCGCGCTCAAGCCGCCGCCGTGCCACCTACGGTAAGGCCGCTCACCAGCAGCGTCGGCTGGCCGACGCCTGCAGGCACCGTCTGGCCGCCCTTGCCGCAAATGCCCACCCCCTCGTCGAGCGCCATGTCGTTGCCGATGCCGGTGAGCTTGGTCAGCACCGTCGGGCCGTCGCCGATCAGCGTGGCGCCCTTGATCGGATCGCCGAGCCTGCCGTGCTTTACGCGGTAGGCCTCGGTGCAGGAGAACACGAATTTTCCGCTGACGATATCCACTTGCCCACCGCCGAAGCTCTTGCAGAAAATGCCGTCCTTGACGCGCGTCAGCAATTCCTCGGGATCGTCCTGGCCGCTCCGCATAAAAGTGTTGGTCATGCGGGGCATGGGCGAATGGGCATAATCCTGACGGCGACCGTTGCCGGTGGCGGGCACGCCCATCAGCCGCGCGTTCATGCGGTCCTGCATATAGCCTTTGAGGATGCCGTCCTCGATCAGCACGGTCTCCTGCGTCGGCGTGCCCTCGTCGTCGATCGACAGCGAGCCGCGGCGTTCCCCAATGGAGCCATCGTCGACGATGGTGACGCCGGGCACCGCGACCCGGTCGCCGATCCGGCCGGAAAAGGCACTGGTGCCCTTGCGGTTGAAATCGCCCTCGAGACCGTGGCCGATCGCCTCGTGCAGCAGCACGCCGGGCCAGCCGGGGCCGAGCAGCACGGTCATCTCGCCCGCCGGCGCGGCGACCGAGCGAAGATTGACGAGCGCCTGGTCCAGCGCTTCGTCGATCGCGCGGTTCCATTCGGGCGCCTCGAACAACCGGTCGTAGAGATAGCGCCCGCCCATGCCGAAGCTGCCGGTCTCGCGGCGGCCATTTTCCTCGGCCACGATCGACACGTTGAGCCGCACCAGCGGGCGGATGTCGGTCGCGACGAAGCCGTCGGGCCGGACGATCTCGACCACCGACCAGCTACCCGACAGCCCGACCGAAACCTGCGCGACCCTGGGGTCTCTCGCGCGGGCTGCCGCATCGATTTCGGCGCACAAGGCGGCCTTCTTGTCGAACGGGATCGCGTCGAGCGGATTGTCGCCGGTGTAGAGATGCCGGTTGTTGTGGCGCGGGGCCGCAGCCATCGCGGACTTGCTCGGCTCGATCAGCTGCAGCGTCTGCGAGGCGCGGCGGATCGCGGCCTCGCTGATCTCGTTGGCGTGGGCGAACCCGGTCATCTCGCCGGAGATACCGCGCAGGCCGAAGCCCGAATCCATATTATAGTCGGCGACCTTGAGACGGCCGTCGTCAAATACAAAACTCTCGCTGGCGCTGTATTGCAGATAAAGCTCGCCGTCGTCGCATTGGCCGAGCACGTCGCCGGTGACGCGCAAGGCGGTCTCCGGGTCGAGCTGTCCGGGGCGATAGAGGAAGCTGCGCGGGTCCTGAATGGTCATGGAAGGGATATAGGGCGGGCCGGGCGGCAAGGAAACACCGTCATTGCTGAAGCTCGGAGGCCTTATATCTTCGTCACCCCAGCGAAAGCTGGGGTGTGGATTCACGTTTGAAGTGCAACAGTTGGTTGAAGTCTGTTGAATGCCTCAGCGGGGGTCTGGAAGTCGAGGCATTTTCTTGGGGTGTGATTGTATGCGTTGACGGCATTGACGAGGGCTTTGGGTTCGAGGGCGGCAAGATCGGTCTTGCGCGGCAGGGCACGGCGCAGACGACCGATGGCGTTTTCGACGCCGCCTTTTTGCCAGGGGCTGTGCGTATCGCAGAAGAAGGTGTCGAGGCCGAGCTGGTCGGTGAGCTGATAATGCAGCGCGAACTCGGTGCCATTATCCACGGTCAGGCTTTGCCGGAGCACCGGCGCGATCGGGGCGAGCAGCCCGCGCAGATGGCGGGCGGTGCGGATTGCCTTTCGATCCGGCGGCGCATCCAGCATGGTGTAGCGCGACTGGCGTTCATGGACGACAAGCAGTCCTTGGCCGGGGCGGGCAAACAGCATGTAATCGGCTTCCCAGTGGCCAGGCGTGCATCTGTCGTCGGCCGCGCCCGGCCGCTCGTCGATGGAGCGGCGGCGTTTGATGAAGCTTGCCGGACTGCCGCCTCTCATGCCCAGCCGTCCGCGGCGGGATTTGCGGCGTGGCAGCAGGCGATGCCAGTAATCCTTGTTGGCCGATCGATGATAGACGAAGCGGTAGATTGACTCATGGCTAACGACGGTGCGACCATGTTCGAGCGCCAGCCGGCCGGCGATCTGCTCGGGGGACCATCCCATCGCAAGGCGGTCCTTCACCAGCTGTGCCAGGTCCGGCTGGCGCGCCAGCTTGAAGCGTTTGTCCCAGCGTCTTCGCCGCTCGGCGAGGTCATGAGCCCTGCCCGGGTCGTAGCCACCGCGCCAAACCTTGGTCGGCTTGCCATTGCGTTCCAGTTCGCGGCCAATCGTCGAGGGCGCGCGTCCAAGCGCCGCTGCGATCTGCCGCGAAGATTTACCGGCTGCATGCAGCCGATAAATCTCAATCCGCTCATCGAGGCCGAGCTGGCCGTAACATCTTCCCATCGCGACAACACCCTTAGCAGGTGTTGCACTTGTTCCGTGAGTTCAGGGGGTCTCCGGACGGAGCGCATAGCGGCCCGAGATGCCAGCTTTCACTGGCATGACGAACTCGAAATCCTCAAACTTCCTTGCGGCCATGTTCGGACCGATGCTCCTCGGCGATCCGCGCTTCGGCTACCGGGCCGTCCGCGGGGCCGCCGACCAGCACGAAATGCCGGTCGCAATAGCCGCAATCGACCCAGCCGATCTCCTCGGCGATCTCCAGCCAGACGCGCGGGTGGCCGAGCGCGGAGGAAATCTCGCCGGCACCGTCGCAGGCGACGCGCGGCAGGGGGGTGCGGATGGTTTCGGGCGGTTCGATCATGGTGCTGCCGCGATTAGCAATGCGCAGGTCCCCGCGCAATCCTGACGCGCGCTTTGCCTTTGCCCTTGCCGCGCAAGGGCGAAGGGTTAAGACCGCCACCATGTCCGACGCCGCCATCTCGATCAAAAATCTCTCGAAAACCTATGCCGGGGGCAAGCAGGCGCTGGACGACGTCACCTTCGACGTCGAGCGCGGGCTGATCTTCGGGCTGCTCGGGCCGAACGGCGCGGGCAAGTCCACGCTGATCAATATCCTGGCGGGGCTGGTCAACAAAACATCGGGCCATGCCAGCGTCTGGGGGTTCGACATCAACGAGAACCCGCGCAACGCCAAGGCCTCGATCGGGATCGTGCCGCAGGAGATCATGTTCGATCCCTTCTTCAGCCCGCGCCAGACGCTCGACCTGCAGGCCGGGCTTTACGGCGTGCCCAAGGCGAAGCGGCAAACCGACGCGCTGCTGCGCGCGGTGCATCTGGAGGACAAGGCGGAGGCCTATTCGCGCACGCTATCCGGCGGCATGAAGCGGCGGCTGCTGATCGCCAAGGCCATGGTTCATTCGCCGCCCGTCATCATCCTCGACGAGCCGACCGCGGGCGTGGATATCGAGCTTCGCCAGCAGCTCTGGGAATATGTCACCGAGCTCAACCGGAGCGGCGTGACGGTGGTGCTGACCACGCATTATCTGGAGGAAGCCGAGCAGCTGTGCGACCGCATCGCGATCATCAATCACGGCAAGCTGATCGCCAATGAACCGACGCGCGACCTCGTCGGGATGGCGCAGGAAAAGGTGGTGGTGGTGACGCTGGAGCAGACGGTGGACCGGCTTCCCGATTCGCGCTGCTTCGAGAAGATCGAGAAGCTCGACGATCACCGCCTCGCCATCAGCTATCGCAAGGACAAGGCCAATGCCGGCGAGGTGCTGCGCACGGTGAGCGAGGCCGGGCTGAACATCATCGACGTGTCCACGCGCGAGGCGGACCTGGAAGAGGTGTTCTTGAATTTGACGCGGGCTGAGGCGGTGTGACTTTGCGGTCGAGCATTCCCACCCCCGGCCCCTCCCGCAGGCGGGAGGGGAGAAGAATCGCGCTGCTTGGTCCCCCTCCCGCTTGCGGGAGGGGTTAGGGGTGGGCCAGTTCCAACCCAGAAACACGCGGCGCGCCCGCGAATTGCGCAACGCCGCAACAGCTGCGGAACGCGAACTCTGGAAATATCTCAGCCGACGACAGCTTGGCTACAAATTCAGCCGCCAGATGCCGGTCGGTCCTTATTTCGCGGATTTCCTGTGTCGTGACACCAAACTGATCATAGAGATTGACGGATTTTCGCATGATCTGACCATTGCCAAAGACGCTTCGCGTACCGCCTGGCTGGAGCGAGAAGGGTATCGGGTGATGCGGTTTACGAATGAGGATGTGTTTAGCAATGTGGAAGGCGTGGTGACCTTCATTCGTCTGTTCCTCGAACGGGACCAATCCCACCCCCGGCCCCTCCCGCAAGCGGGAGGGGAGAAGGAAGCGCGACTTGGTCCCCCTCCCGCTTGCGGGAGGGGTTAGGGGTGGGCATGGCCCACGACATCGTCATCATCGGCTCGGGCGCCGCCGGCCTCACCGCCGCCATCTCGCTGGCGGAGCGCTTCAGGGTGCTGGTGCTCGCCAAGGGCAATCTGGCGCAGGGCTCCACCGCCTGGGCGCAGGGCGGGATCGCCGCGGTGCTGGGCGGGGGCGACACGTTCGAAGACCATATCCGCGACACCATGATCGCGGGCGCGGGGCTGAACCGGCGCGAGACGGTGGAAACGGTGATCGAGAACGCGCCGCGGGCGATCGAGCGGCTGATCGCGATGGGCGTGCCGTTCAACAAAGAAAAGGACGCGCTGCATCTGACGCGCGAGGGGGGCCATTCGCATCGGCGGATCGTGCATGTCGACGATGCCACCGGCTGGGCGGTGCAGGAGGCGCTGCTCAAGACCGCGCGCGCCAATCCGAACATCACGCTGCTGCCGCATCAGGTGGCGATCGACCTCATCACCGGGCGGCACGAGGAAAAATTCTCCGGATCGGGCCGCGTCTGGGGCGTCTATGCGCTCGATCAGCAGACCGGCAAGGTCAATGCGCATACCGGGCGCGCGACCATCGTGGCGACGGGCGGGGCGGGCCGCTGTTACCTGTTCTCCACCGCGCCGCGCGGCGCGACGGGGGACGGCATCGCCATGGCCTGGCGCGCCGGCGCGCGGGTCTCGAACATGGAGATGATGCAGTTCCACCCCACCTGCCTGTACAACACGCAAGTCAAGAATTTCCTGATCACCGAGGCGGTGCGCGGCGAGGGCGGTCAGCTGAAACTGCCGGCCGGCGCGCCCGAAGCGGGGACACGCTTCATGCCGCGCTTCGACGAGCGCGAGGAGCTGGCCCCGCGCGATATCGTGGCGCGCGCGATCGACCATGAACTGAAGCGGCTGGGGCTCGACTATGTCGATCTCGACATTTCGCACAAGGAACCGGAATTCGTCCGCCATCACTTCCCGAACATTTACGAGAAACTGCTGACGCTCGGCATCGACATGACGAAACAGCCGATCCCCGTGGTGCCCGCGCAGCATTATACCTGCGGCGGCGTGCTGATCGATCTGCAGGGCCGGACCGACCTGCCGGGGCTGTATGCGGCGGGCGAGGTGACCGAGAGCGGGCTGCACGGCGCCAACCGGCTTGCCAGCAACAGCCTGCTCGAATGCTTCGTGTTCGGCGAGGCGGCGGCGCGCGACATCATGGCGCGCTGGGACGCGTTCGAGGAGGTGCCCGCGATCCGCCCTTGGGACGAAAGCCGCGTCACCGATTCGGACGAGGAGGTGGTGATCAAGCAGAACTGGACCGAGATCCGCCGCTTCATGTGGAATTATGTCGGCATCGTGCGCACCACCAAGCGGCTGGAACGCGCGCAGCACCGCATTCAGTTGCTGAGCGGCGAAGTCGCGGACTATTACGGCAATTTCCGCGTGACCGGCGATCTGGTCGAGCTGCGCAACCTGCTGCAGAGCGCGGACCTGATCGTGCGCAGCGCGCTCAAGCGCAAGGAAAGCCGGGGTCTGCATTACAATACCGACTATCCGGATCTGCTGCCGGTGGCAGAAGACACGGTGCTGGTGCCGTAGCCTTCTCTCCTCCCGTAAACGGGAGGGAATTGTCCGCACACTCCATTCGCCGCATCGGGGGAATCGTTCATCGCAGCCCTCTGGCCGCGGCGTTCGCGCGGGTGGATTTAAGCACGGGTTCACACATGGGCACTAGTCCTCATGTGTCTGGGAGGGTTCGAGTTCTGATGTATTACGATTTCGCCCGGCGGCTTCGCCCCGCCGCGTTGTTATGTTCCGTCGCCGCGCTGGCGGCCTGCGTGCCGAGCGCCCGCGCGCCGCAGCCGGCTCCGCCGGCCGCCCGCGCGCCCGTGCAGCGGCCCGTGCCGGCCCCGCCGCCGCCCGCGCCGGTCAGCTACACCAATCCCGCCGCCGAGCGCCCCGCGCCCGGCCTCGTCGCCGAGATCGACGAACTGTGGCGCGGGTTTCCCGGCACCACCGGCATCGCGGTGCGCCGGATCGACGGCGACTGGTCGTTCGGGATGCGCAAGGACGAGCTGTTCCCGCAACAGAGCGTGTCGAAGACCTGGGTGACGCTGACGATCCTGGACGAGGTCGACCAGGGCAAGCTCAAGCTCAGCGATCCGGTCACGATCACGACCGACGACCTCGCCGTGTTCCACCAGCCGATCCGCGACCGCGTGCTCGCCAACGGCTCGATTACCGAGACGGTCTACAACCTGATCCAGGAAGCGATCACGCATAGCGACAACACCGCCAACGACGCGCTGCTGTGGAAATCGGGCGGCCCCGATGCGGTGAACGGCTTCATCGCGCGCAAAGGCTTGGGCGCGATCCGCTTCGGGCCGGGCGAACGGCTGCTCCAGAGCCGTATCGCCGGCCTGACCTGGAACCAGGATTATGCGATCGGCAGCCGCTTCTTCGCCGCGCGCGCCGAACTGCCGGTCGAGACGCGCCGGGCCGCGCTCTATGACTATCTGCGCGATCCGATCGACGGGGCGAGCCCGCAGGCGATCGTCGATGCGCTGGCCATGCTGGCGCGCGGCGAGCTGCTTTCGCCTGAATCGACGCAATTGATGCTGGAGACGATGAGCCGCACGCATAGCGGCCCCAACCGGCTGAAGGCGGGCGTGCCCGCGGGCTGGCAGTTCAAGCACAAGACCGGCACCGGCCAGGAGCTGGGCGGCATCGCCACCGGCTATAACGATATCGGCATCATGACCGCGCCCGACGGCACGCGCTATGCCGTCGCGGTGATGCTGGGCGATACCACCGCGAGCATTCCCGATCGCATGCGGTTGATGCAGGGCGTCAGCCGCGCCGTGGCGCGCTATCACGGGATTTAGGCGCTGAAATCTTCTTCCGCCCGGGCGGGAGAAGGATACGAAGCCCCGGATTTAATCCGGGGCGCAGTTGCCTGCCCCCGCGAAAGCGGGGGGATGAGGGCGGGCGGCGCGTCAGCGCCATCGGCAGCACCGCATCGTTATAAGGGCGCCCTCTCCGCTGCGACTAGGGAGCAAGCTCCCAAGTCTCGCTCCTCTCCCGCAGGCGAGAGAGGGACTTACTGCGCTGGCGTCGCTTCCCCCGTCGGCTCTGCTTCGGGCAGCGGCGGGGGATCGGTGCGGCTGTCGAGCATTTCCGCCGCCTCGTCCAGCGCGCGCGCTTCGCCCACGGTGACGCCGCCCGGACCGGGGTCGTTCTCCTTCGGCCCGCAGGCGGCGAGGATGAGAAGCGGGATCAGGAACAGGCCGAAGCGTTTCATGGGCTTGTTCTAGCCACCCGCACTCCTATCACCAGAAAAAAGATGCGGGCGAGGGATGCCTCCGCCAGCCCTCCCCGAGATGCCAGCTTTCGCCGGCATGACGAAAGAAGGTCGGGAGTCGTTGCGCGTTTCCCGGCTCCCGTCAGCTTGCGCTATTTAGCGACGGGGGTCTCGCCCGCCATCGGCGTGGCGCTGTCGGTCATGGTGCCCTCGGTCATCGCGTCGGCGTTCATCTCGCCCATCGCGTCGGCATCGGATTCGGCACCGGCGACGGCGTCGTTCGCCATGTCGGTCGGCGCGGCATCGGTCGCTTCGACATCGACGTCGTCGACTTCGCTCGCCTCGTCGCTGCCCGAGCAGGCGGCAAGACCGAGCGAACCGGCCAGGATTATCGAAACGGCAAATGTCTTCATGGGGAATACCCCTCCCTAGTTGTCTTCGCGTCTTCGCGTCTTCGATCGCCGGATTGCTACCGATCCATGGGCGCGGGCCTAGGTGCCCAGCGGCAGATTTGCAACGCAGATGTTGCTACGCATACCCTCGCGCCATTGTGCATGATAACCAGCGCGATGGCGCGGGCGCGGATTCCGAATGAGACGCCAATCAGCACGATTGACCACATATAAAGAAAACTTTATATGTGCCCGGATGGATGAAGCGCTCCCTTTCGATAACGACGACGATGGCGGTCTTCCCGTGATCATGCGCGCGCTCGCCGACGACAGCCGCATTCGGATCATGCTGCTGATCGTGGACACCGAACTGGCGGTGGGCGAGATCGCCCAAATCCTCGAGCAGAGCCAGCCGCGCGCCAGCCGTCATATCCGCATATTGTGCAACGCAGGTCTCGCCGAGCGTCGCCGCGAGGGCAGTTGGACCTTTCTGCGGCCCGGAAATTCCGCTGCGTTGCCAAGTATCCGCAAGCTCATGTCCGATTGCAAGGCACATGACAGCGCGGTGGCGCGCGACGACCGCTCTCGGCTCACCCAAGTCCGCGCCGAACGCGCGCGCAGCGCCGAGGCCTATTTCGAGGCGCAGGCGGACAAATGGGACGAAATTCGCTCGTTCCACGTTGCCGAGGCGCAGGTCGAGGCGGCGATGCTGGCGATGATCGGCACGCAGGATATCGGCCGGCTGCTGGATATCGGCACCGGCACCGGCCGCATGATCGAGCTGTTCGGACCGCGCGCGCGCGCCGTGTGCGGGATCGACAAAAGTCCCGACATGCTTCGTCTCGCCCGAGCCAAGCTCGACGGCGATTTGCAGGCCGAACTGCTGCAGGGCGATTTCAATGCGTTGCCGCTGGCCGATGCCAGTATGGACATGATCGTCTGCCACCAAGTGCTGCATTATGCGCAGGCGCCCGAGCGGGTGATCGCCGAGGCGGCGCGTGTGCTTGCGCCCGAAGGTTGCCTGATGATCGTCGATTTCGCGCCGCATGAGCTGGAAGAATTGCGCGGCGCGCACGCCCACGCACGGCTCGGCTTTTCGGACGCGGCGATTGCGCGCTGGTTCGACGCGGCCGGGCTTAAGCTCGATCGCGTCGAAACGCTGGAAGGCGGCACGCTGGATGTAAAAATATGGCTCGGTTCCAAGGCCGGGCCGGCCGAGGCACGCCCGCGCGCGGCCAATGACCGCAGCAGACATCGCAAAAGGAACCAGGCGGCATGACGCTTTCGGTAGCTCAGTTGAACGAGGCGCAGTTCGCCATCGGGGAACCGCTGTTCGCGGGGCTGCCGGGCGACGCCGAGATCAGCTTCGAATTCTTTCCGCCCAAGAGCGAGGCGATGGAAGCGCGCTTGTGGGAATCGGTGCTCACCCTCGCCCCGCTCGAACCACGTTTCGTCTCGGTGACCTATGGCGCGGGTGGCTCGACGCGCGAGCGCACGCACAGCACGGTCGCGCGCATCATTCGCGAGGCGGGGCTGCCCGCCGCCGCGCACCTCACCTGCGTCGAGGCGAGCAAGGCGGAAATCCGCGAGGTGGCCGAGCAATATTGGGCGGCGGGCGTGCGCCATATCGTCGCGCTGCGCGGCGATCCGCCGACGCCCGGCACGCCGTTCCGCCCGCATCCGCAAGGCTATCAAAGCGCCGCCGATCTGGTGAAGGGCCTCAAGGATATCGCCGATTTCGAGATCTCGGTCGCCGCCTATCCCGAGACGCATCCGGATGCCGATTGCCCGCAAGGCGATCTCGACAATCTGAAGCGCAAGCTGGACGCCGGAGCGAACCGCGCGATCACGCAGTTCTTCTTCCAGTCGGACAGCTTCTTCCGCTTCCGCGACGCCTGCGCGGCGAGCGGCATCGAACATGAACTGGTGCCGGGCATCCTTCCCGTCTCCAATGTGGCGCAGACGCGCAAGTTCGCGGGGATGTGCGGGGCCGAGATACCCGGCTGGATGAACCGGCTGTTCGACGGGCTCGACGACATGCCCGACGCGCGCCAGCTGGTCGCCGCCACCGTCGCCGCCGAAATGTGCCGCCGCCTCTATGCCGGCGGCGTGCGTCAGTTCCATTTTTATACGCTGAACCGGGCCGAGCTGGCTTATGCGATCTGCCATTTGCTCGGCAAACGCCCGGCATCCACTTCCAGGGAGCAAGCCGCATGAGCGAGCAAGCATCATCCAGCGCCGCCGAAGCTTTTCGCGCCGCCGCAGCGAAACGCATCCTCATCTTCGACGGCGGCTACGGCACCGAAATCCAGAACCATAAGCTGAAGGAGGCCGACTATCGCGGCGACCTCGACCTCTCGCACGACCAGAAGGGCAATAACGACCTGCTCAGCCTGACCCGGCCCGACGTGATCCGCGGCATCCACGCCGCCTATCTCGATGCGGGCGCGGACATGGTCGAGACCAACACGTTCAGCTCCACCAGCATCGGCATGGCCGATTACGGCTGTGAGCAGCTGGTGCGCGAGGTCAATCTGGCCGGCGCCAGGGTGGCGCGCGAAGCGTGCGACGCCGCGCAGGCGAAGGACGGCAGGCGGCGCTTCGTGGCCGGCTCGATCGGCCCGACCAACAAGACGCTGTCGCTCTCGCCCGACGTCAACGATCCGGGCTTTCGCGAGGTCGATTTCGACCGGATGAAGGCGGTCTACCGCGAACAGTGCGACGCGCTGGTCGAAGGGGGCGTCGATTTCCTGCTGATCGAGACGATCTTCGACACGCTGAACGCCAAGGTCGCCGCCATGGCCGCCGAGGAAGCCGCCCGGGCCGCCGGACGCGACGTGCCGATCATGCTGAGCTTTACCGTGACCGACATGTCCGGCCGCAATCTCTCGGGCCACACGGTCGAGGCATTCTGGCACGCGATCCGGCATGTCAGGCCGATCGCGGTAGGGCTCAACTGCTCGTTCGGGCCGGAAACGCTGCGGCCCTATCTCACCGCGCTGTCCAAACTCGCCGACACGCTGATCCTGGCCTATCCCAATGCCGGGCTGCCCAACGATCTGGGCGAATACGACCAGCAGCCGCACGAGACCGCCGACCGCATCGGCCCGTGGCTGTCGGAGCGCCTCGTCAACATCGTTGGCGGCTGCTGCGGCACCACGCCCGCGCATATCGCGGCGATGGCGGCGCGGATCGAAGGCTCGCCGCCGCGCGCCATTCCGGCGCCGGAGGTCCGCACCCGGCTGGCGGGGCTGGAACCGTTCACCATGGCGGCCTGATCCCCGCTCCCCTTCAGGGGAGAGGGTTAGGGAGAGGGGCAGTCTTCCGATAAATTCACAACTAATGTCGAGGACTCCCCCTCTCCCCGACCCTCTCCCCTGAAGGAGAGAGGGGGAAGATAAGCATGACCCAGACCCACTCCTCCGCCAATTTCGTCAATATCGGCGAGCGCACCAACGTCACCGGCTCGGCGCGCTTCAAGAAGCTGATCCTGAACGGCGATTACGAAGCCGCCGTCGAGGTGGCCCGCGACCAGGTCGAGAACGGCGCGCAGATCGTCGACGTGAACATGGACGAGGGCCTGCTCGACGCGGTCCACGCCATGACGACCTTCCTCAAGCTGATCGCCGCCGAGCCCGATATCGCGCGCGTGCCGGTGATGATCGACAGTTCGAAATGGGAGGTGATCGAGGCCGGGCTGAAATGCGTTTCGGGAAAACCGATCGTCAACTCGATCTCGATGAAGGAGGGCGAGGCGCCGTTCCTGGAGGCCGCACGCAAGTGCCGGTCCTACGGCGCCGCCGCGGTGGTCATGGCGTTCGACGAGACCGGCCAGGCCGATACGCAGGAACGCAAGATCCAGATCTGCGAGCGCGCCTACAAGCTCCTGACCGAGGACGGTTTCCCGCCCGAGGACATCATCTTCGATCCCAACGTCTTCGCCGTCGCCACCGGCATCGACGAGCATCGCCGCTACGCGATCGACTTCATCGAGGCGGTCCGCCACCTGTCCCAAAGCTGTCCGCACGTGCATTTCTCGGGCGGCCTCTCCAACCTCAGCTTCTCCTTCCGCGGCAACGAGATCGTGCGCCGCGCGATGCACAGCGTGTTCCTCTACCACGCGATTCCGGCCGGGCTCGACATGGCGATCGTTAACGCCGGGCAGCTCGACATCTACGACGCGATCGAGCCGCACTTACGCGAAGCATGCGAGGATGTGATCTTCGACCGGCGTGACGACGCGACCGAGCGGCTGATCGAGCTCGCCGAAAGCTATCGGGGCCAGGACGCGGCGGCGGAAAAGGCGGCCGAGGAATGGCGCGGCTATGCGGTGGAAAAACGTCTGGAACATGCCCTCGTAAAAGGCATCGACGCGCATATCGTGGACGATACCGAGGAGATGCGGCTCGCCGTCAAGGAACGCGCCGGGCGCCCGATCGAGGTGATCGAAGGTCCGCTGATGGACGGCATGAACGTGGTCGGCGACCTGTTCGGCAGCGGAAAAATGTTCCTGCCGCAGGTGGTCAAATCGGCGCGCGTGATGAAAAAGGCCGTCGCGCACCTGTTCCCCTATATCGAGGCCGAAAAGGACGAGAAGGCGAAAGGCAAGGGCAGAATCGTGATGGCGACCGTAAAGGGCGACGTCCACGATATCGGCAAGAACATCGTCGGCGTGGTGCTGCAGTGCAATGGCTTCGAGGTGATCGACCTCGGCGTGATGGTGCCGTGGACGCGCATTCTCGAGGCCGCGAACGAAAACGATGCCGACATGATCGGCCTCAGCGGCCTCATCACCCCGTCCCTGGACGAAATGGTGACGGTGGCCGAGGAGATGCAGAAGGCGGGTCTCGCCCTCCCGCTGCTGATCGGCGGGGCGACCACCAGCAAGGCGCACACCGCGCTGCGCATCGAGCCCGCTTATTCGGGCGCGACCATCCACGTCGTCGACGCCAGCCGCGCGGTGGGCGTGGCGACCAATCTGGTCAGCGACACCGGGCTGGAGGCTTATCTCGGCGGCATTCGCGACGAGTATGACGCGATCCGCATCGCGCGCGGCGGCAAGGTGGCGAAAAAGCTCGCCGGCCTGGAGGAGGCGCGCGCCAATGCGTTTCCGACGGATTTCGCGCTGAAGCCCGCTGCGCCGTCGCGGCCCGGCCTGCATCGGTTCGACGACTGGCCGATCGACGATCTGCGCGAGTACATCGACTGGACGCCCTTCTTCCGCGCCTGGGAGCTGGCGGGCAATTATCCCGCGATCCTGGAAGACACGGTGGTCGGCGAGAGTGCGAAGAGCCTGTTCGCCGATGCGCAGACGATGCTGGACCGGATCGTGGATGAGCAATGGCTGACCGTGAAGGCGGTGGTCGGGTTGTGGCCGTGTGGGCGCGAGGGGGACGATGTCGTGCTGTCTCCCCTCCCGCTTGCGGGAGGGGCCGGGGGTGGGTCCGAAACGCAGCCGTTGGAGCGCGATCCTTCGGATCACGCGCCCACCCCTAACCCCTCCCGCGAACGGGAGGGGGACCTTCGCCTCCCCATGCTTCGCCAGCAGGTGCCCAAGCGGGAGGGGCGCGCGAACATGTGCCTGGCCGATTTCATCGATCCCGCGGGCGACTGGATCGGCGGGTTCGCGGTGTGCGCCGGGCACGGCATCGCGGCCAAGTCCGCCGAATTCCAGGCCGCGCATGACGATTATTCGGACATTCTGTTAAAGGCGCTGGCCGACCGGCTGGCCGAGGCGATGGCCGAGCGCATGCACGCGCTTATCCGCGCCGATTTGTGGGGTTATGCGCCCGGCGAGCAGCTGACGAACGACGCGCTGATCCGCGAGCAATATCGCGGCATCCGCCCCGCACCGGGCTATCCGGCCTGCCCCGACCACAGCCTGAAGCCGATCCTGTTCGATCTGCTGCGGGGCGACGGCGAGGGCGATCCGGCCGGCATCGCGCTGACCGAAAGCTTCGCCATGTACCCCACCGCCGCGGTCTCGGGCTTTTATTTCGGCCATCCGCAGGCCGAATATTTCGGCGTGGCGCGCATCGGCGACGATCAGCTGGAGGACTATGCGGCGCGGCGGGGAGTGGATGCCGCGCAGGCCCGGCAATGGCTGCGGCCCAATCTGAACGAGTAGCGGTACGCCGCTCCGCGTTTACAGATGCCGTCATTGCGAGGAGCACGAAGGGCGACGCGGCAATGACGCGGTTCCTTAACCACCGCCGCCCTGCCCGTCCCGCCACGGAACACGCCGCGTCAGCCATGGTTAAGGGGCTAAGCCCTATCCCCTTTCCATGCTATGCGCCCCGTCCATGAAACGATCGATCCTGACCCTCGCCTTGCTCTGCGCCGCCGCACCGGTAGCGGCCCAGAACGCCCCCGCTCCCTATAGCGTCGCCGAAAACGGACGCGGCTACGGCACGCTGCAAGGCGCGGTCGATGCGATCGGCGAGGGCACCGGCACGATCCTGATCGCGCCGGGCATACGCCGCGACTGCGCGGTGCAGGGGGCGGGGCGCATCACCTATCGCGCCGCCATGCCCGGCCGCGCGATCTTCGACGGCGGCATCTGCGAGGGCAAGGCCACGCTCGTGCTGCGCGGACAGGCGGCGAGCGTGGACGGGCTGATCTTCCAGAACCTGGCCGTGCCAGATGGCAACGGCGCCGGCATCCGGCTGGAACATGGCGATCTCAGCGTCGCGAACAGCTATTTCCGGGATAGCGAGGAGGGCATCCTCACCGCCGACGATCCGGGCGCGGCGATCCGCATCGACAAATCGACCTTCTCCAATCTGGGCCGCTGCGACCGCGATCTGAGCTGCGCGCACAGCATCTATGTCGGCGATTACGGCGCGCTCACCATCACCCGCAGCCGCTTCCAGCGCGGCAGCGGCGGGCACTACGTCAAGAGCATCGCGCGGCGCATCGCGGTCACCGATTCCAGCTTCGACGATACGCGCGGGCGCGCCACCAACTACATGATCGATCTGCCCAAGGGCGCCACCGGCGTGATCGAGGGCAATGTGTTCGTGCAGGGGCGCGACAAGGAGAATTACTCCGCCTTCATCGCCGTGGCCGCCGAGGGCAGGGAGCATCCGAGCACCGGCCTCGCCGTGCGCAACAACGACGCGCGCGTCGGCCCGGGTATCGACCGCTCGTCGGTGTTCCTCGCCGACTGGTCGGGCGACCGGCTGCAATTGGGCGCCAACCGGCTGGGACCGAAGCTGAAACCGTTCGAGCGGCGGTGATCGCGGCTGTCCTACAGCACCCCTATCCTGTATGAGCGGGAGGCGATGACCCATAGCCCAGTCCTGCCGTTCAACCGTTCGTCGCTGAATGGGAACGGTCGGACGGAATTTCCCGCCCCCGCCATGTCACCGGTGTCACCTTACAAAGTCGAGCGGCGATATGGGATGATGCACGCTCTGCTTCTTCTGATCGCTCTTTTCCTGTCCGCTCCCGCCATGGCGCAGATGCAACCGAACAGCATCCACGGCGAGCTGCTGGCCGAACAAGGCGAAGTCGCGCCGGGCGGTGGCGATACGCTGGCGCTGGCGTTCAGGCCCGATCCGGGGTGGCACGGCTACTGGTCCAATCCGGGCGACGCCGGCTTCGGCATCGATCTGAAATGGGCGCTCCCCCCCGGCGTAACACTCGGCGAACCACAATTTCCGGTACCGCAGACGCTCGTGATCGCGGGGCTCATGAATCACGTCTATGAGGGGCCGCACGCGCTGCTGTTCGACCTGAAGCTGGATCGGAGCATCGCGGCCGGCACCCGGCTTCCGATTGCGCTGGACGCACAATGGCTCGCCTGCACCGACGAGATTTGCGTGCCTGAGAGCGGGCATTTCGAAATCGATCTGGTCGCCGGCGCGGCCGGCAGGGCGGCCACCGCGCGGTTCGATCGGTTTCGTTCGAAACTGCCCACGCCGCTCGATCGGACCGGCACCTTCAACGCCGCGAACGGACTGCTGCGGCTGGCGATTCCTTTCCCCGCCACCGCCGCCCTCGCCGATCCTCATTTCTTCGCCGGTGCCGACGGCATGGTCGATTATGCCGCGCCGCAAAAGTTCATGCGAAGCGGCGACACGCTGATCATGGAGACGCGGCTGGCGGGCGATCCGCCGTCGGATGTTTCCGGCCTGCTCGCACTGGGCGATGGCGGGGGGCTGCGGATCGCGGCGGTGCCGGGGAGCGTTCCGGCGGGGGGCACACGGCTCGGCGAGCCGGTCGATGCGGCCGGCGATGCACCGACGCTGCTCGTCAGCTTCGGCGCGGCGCTGCTCGGCGGATTGCTGCTCAACATCCTGCCCTGCGTGTTCCCGATCCTGGGGCTCAAGGCGGTCAGCCTCAGCCGCGCGGCGATCGGCGAAAGCGCAGCGCGGCGCGACGCCCTGGCCTATGCGGCGGGCGCGATCCTCGCCTGCCTCGCGCTGGGCGGGGTGCTGTTGCTGTTGCGCGCGCAGGGAGAGGCGGTCGGCTGGGCGTTCCAGTTGCAAGAGCCTGCCGTCGTGATCGCGCTGTTCCTGCTGACGGTCGCGATCGTCGTCAATCTGCTTGGGTTGTTCGACGTGCCGGGCCTCGCCGCCGGCGATCGGCTGACCCGATCAGGTGGCATCGGCGGCAGCTTCTGGACCGGCGCGCTCGCCGCGTTCGTGGCGACGCCGTGCACCGGTCCGTTCATGGCCGCCGCTCTGGGCGCGGCCTTGCTGCTGCCGGTGCCCGCCGCGTTGCTGCTGTTCGCCGGGCTTGGCATCGGTCTGGCTCTGCCGTTCCTGGCGATCGGTTTCGTGCCGGCGCTGCGCCACTGGCTGCCCAGGCCCGGCGCGTGGATGGAGAGCTTTCGCAAGTGGATGGCGCTGCCGATGGCGCTGACCGCGCTGGCGCTGGCGTGGCTGCTGTGGCGGCTTGGCGGCCCGGCTCTGTTGTTGGCGGGTGGCATCGCTGCGCTGGCGATGGCCGCCCCGTTGCTGCTGCTCGGACGGATGCAGAAGCGCGGCGGGAAAATGATCATGCCGGTGGCGTTCGCTGCGCTCGCGATGCTGCTGCTTCCGCCTGCCGTGATCGCGGCGGGACCGGGCGACCGGTTCGTTCCAGCGGTAAGCGACTCCAGCGATGCCATCGCCTTTAGCGAACCCGAGCTGGCCAAGTTGCGCGCCGACGGCAAGCCCGTGTTCCTCTATTTCACCGCCGACTGGTGCGTCACCTGCAAGGCGAACGAGGCCGCGGCGATCGACCGCGATGCGGTGCGCGATGCGTTCGGGCGTGCCGGGATCGTGACGATGCGCGGCGACTTCACCCGCCGCGATCCGGCGATCGCGCGCTTCTTGGCCGAGCACGGGCGCGCGGGCATTCCCTTCTATCTCTATTATCCCGCGGGCGGCGAACCCCCGCGCGAACTGCCGCAATTGCTGAGCCAGGACCGGCTCATCGCGCTTGCCGAGGGTTAGTTCTCGATCACGTCCTCGCGCGTTTCGCCGCGCACGACGATCCCCTTGATGCCGGTGACCGCGTCCACCGGAATCGAAATCTCGAAGGCGCGCTCGGCGCCGTCCCGCGCGGTGATGGCCGCGACTTCGATCACCCAATAATCCGGCTTGCGGGAATAAATACGCGGCGCCAGTTTCACCGCAACCCCGTCGTCCGAAAGCGTCCCGCGCACGCGCAGGAACCGCGTGTCCCCCATCGGCCCGGTCTTGATTACCGCCTCGTCGAAATCGACAAGACGGGCATTGGGCGCGCTCGTGTGGGAACGCGGCGGATGGGACGACATCTAAGCTTCAAACTCCGGATCGCTGGCGGGCGTGCGGATCGTTGTCCGTATGCCCTCCGCAGGGGTGCAATCTCCCTTGGCCGCTCATTTGCGCGCAGCTTCGACTGCGCACAAGCCCCGAATTCTGATGGATTTGCCAGCCATCTGATATTATGAGACTATTTTTATTACGCCCACACGCAATAAAATTAAATTTTCACTCAGCGCATCTTTCTTTGCGTTTTGCCGTAACGCATTTTGCGTGTGCCTGGCCTTCCTTCGGTCGCACGTCCCCGTGGCGCGGTGATTTGATCCTCGCCGGGCAAGCCGAGTTCGTCGGCCTCCAGCTTGCGGATCTCGTCGCGCAGCCGCCCGGCCTCCTCGAATTCCAGATCGGCGGCGGCGGTGCGCATCCTCTTTTCCAGATCCTCGATATAGGCGCGCAGGTTGTGCCCGACGAGGCCGTGCGTGTCCTCGTCCGCGCCCTTGCGTGTGCCTTCGCCTTTGGGCGCATGGGCGACGATGTCAGTTACCGGCCGCACGATCGTCTTCGGCGTGATGCCGTGCTCCGCGTTATACTGGACCTGCTTCTCGCGCCGACGGTCGGTCTCGGCCAGCGCGCGTTCCATCGATCCGGTGATGCGATCGGCGTAAAGGATCACGCGCCCGTCGACGTTGCGCGCGGCACGGCCGATGGTCTGGATCAACGAGGTTTCGGAGCGCAGGAAGCCCTCCTTGTCCGCATCCAGAATGGCGACCAGCCCGCATTCGGGGATGTCCAGCCCCTCGCGCAGCAGGTTGATGCCGACGAGCACGTCGTACACGCCGAGCCTCAGATCGCGGATCAGCTCGATCCGCTCCAGCGTCTCGACGTCCGAGTGCATGTAGCGCACCTTCAGCCCCGCCTCGTGCATGAATTCGGTCAGATCCTCGGCCATGCGCTTGGTCAGCGTGGTGACCAGCGTACGGTATCCGCGCTTTGCGGTGATCCGCGCCTCGTTAATGAGATCGTCGACCTGCTCTTCGACCGGCTTGATCTCGACCGGCGGATCGATCAGCCCGGTGGGGCGGATGACCTGCTCGGCGAACACGCCGCTGGTCTCCTCCATCTCCCATTTGCCGGGCGTGGCCGAGACCGCGAATGTCTGCGGGCGCATCGCGTTCCACTCGTTGAACCTGAGCGGCCGGTTGTCGATGCAGCTCGGCAGGCGGAAGCCATATTCGGCGAGCGTCAGCTTGCGCCGATGATCGCCCTTGGCCATCGCACCGATTTGCGGCACCGTCTGGTGGCTTTCATCGACGAACAGCAGTGCGTTTTCGGGCAGATACTCGAATAGCGTCGGCGGCGGTTCGCCCGGCAGGCGGCCCGTGAGAAAACGGCTGTAATTCTCGATCCCGTTGCAGCTGCCGGTGGCGTGGATCATCTCCAGATCGAAATTGGTGCGCTGCTCCAGCCGCTGCGCCTCGAGCAATTTGCCCTCGGCCTCCAGTTCCTTCAGGCGCTCGGCGAGCTCGAACTTGATCGCCTCGGCGGCCTGCTTCATCGTCGGGCCGGGAGTAACGTAATGCGAATTTGCGTAGACCCGCACCTTGTCGAGGCTCCCGCCCTTCTTGCCCGTCAGCGGATCGAACTCGGCGATCGATTCCACCTCGTCGCCGAAAAATTCCACGCGCCAGGCCATGTCGTCATAATGCGACGGAAACAGCTCCAGCGTGTCGCCGCGCACGCGGAAATTGCCGCGCGCGAACGCGGTATCGTTGCGCTTGTACTGCAGCGCGACGAGCTTGCGGATCAGCTCGCGCTGGTCGACGCTCTCGCCCTTTTTTATATCGAAGATCATCGCCGAATAAGTCTCGACCGAACCGATGCCGTAGAGGCAGGAGACCGAAGCGACGATCAGCACATCGTCGCGTTCCAGCAGCGCGCGGGTGGCCGAATGCCGCATCCGGTCGATCGCCTCGTTGATCGAGCTTTCCTTCTCGATGTACGTATCGGACCGCGCGACATAGGCTTCGGGCTGGTAATAGTCGTAATATGATACGAAATATTCCACTGCATTGTCGGGGAAGAACTGCTTGAATTCGCCGTAGAGCTGCGCGGCGAGGATCTTGTTCGGCGCCAACACCAGCGCGGGCCGCTGCAATTCCTCGACCACCTTGGCCATGGTGAACGTCTTGCCCGATCCGGTGACACCGAGCAGCACCTGCGTCGCCTCGCCGTCGCGCGCGCTTTCCACCAACTCGGCGATCGCGGTCGGCTGGTCGCCCGAGGGCTGGTAATCGCTGGCCAGTCTGAACGGCCGCCCGCCGTCGCCCTTGTCCGGGCGGACCGGCTTGTGCGGCACGAATTTCTCGTCTGTGTCAGGCTCTTCGAGCCCGCGTCGGATCACCAGTTCTGCCATTGCCGCTATATGAGGGCTGCATCGCGTCGTGCCAAGGCGGCTAGGCACGGCCTCGCCCCGCCGATATTATGGCGCATCATTTCGGAGACCCATGCATGAAGCCTTTTCTTTTCCTCGCCACCTTCGGCCTGCTCGCGCTCACCGGCTGTTCCGGCGACAGCGATGATGCCGACAGCAAGGCCCAGCCCGCGAACGCCGCCGAGCGCGCGAACCCCCGGCAGAGCGCGGCCAACCGGGAAGCGATGATCGAGACGCTGACCGACAGCCTGCAGCCGGGCATGTGGGCGCTCGATTTCACCATCACCACGATCGATGCACCCGACGCGCCGCAAATCCTGCGCCGCCCGCTTGAAGGGCTGAGGGGCAGCACGCAGAGCTATCGCCATTGCCTCCCCGCGGACCAGGCGGGGCGGCCCGATCCGGAGTTCTTCGGCAATGACAGCGCGCACGACTGTACCTACGACACATTCTCGCAGAGCGGCGATTTCACCACTATCCGCATGACCTGCGGCGCGTCGGGCGGCCGCCGCGCGCGCACCGACCTGCAGGGCACGCTGGGCGCGAAGAGCTTCGATCTCGGCATGGCCAACGAGGTGCTGAACAGCCCCAACGGCAAGATCAGGCTGGCCGGCAAGCTGACCGGCAAACGCGTGGGCGAATGCGAGGGGTGAGCGACGGAATGCTGCGCGAGCGATCCTAAAAACCAGACAAGGCTACCGTTCAGATGCGAGCCAGTCCGGTCGTTGGAACTATCCGTGCAGAAGCGGTCGCCTTTGCAATCAGACGTTCTTCGGCATCGCGCAATTCTCCCTCAAGAAAAGCAATCGTCCTTCCCATCTTGACGATGCGACCAACCCCGATAAAGCGGCCGGGGCGGGCCGGGGCAAGGAAGCTGATGTTCAGATCGATCGTCGCGCAATAATGTGTTCCATGGGATTTCACTAGCACCGTCGGTCCAAGCGTATCATCGAGCATGGCCGCGATGAAACCGCCTTGGATGTTGCCGCCAGGGTTACAAAAAGCAGACTTTCCTTCCATCGACACACGAACCGTTCCCGACGCTTCATCTGCTTCCATGAGTTGCCAACCGAGTGTTTTCGCACATGGAGGCGCGAGGAAGTTGTCGAAGACGCTCATGCATTTCTCCTGTGCCCTTCGCGCTTTGAGAGTTCAAGAACGTGAAACCGGAAATTCCAACTTCCAGTCATTCAGGACCCCCCGGCATTTCTGACCCTAGCCCGAGCACGAGCAGCCTCACTCCAACCGCGCCATCTGCACCTTCAGTCCGTCCCGGGGCCTCGGGATCGGCCAGTCCTGCCAGTCGGGTTCGTATCCGTCCTCGATCTCGACCCGCATTTGGGTAAGCAGGTGATGGACGATGATCTTCATCTGCATATAGGCGAAGTGCAGCCCCAGGCACATATGCGCGCCGCCGCCGAACGGCACCCAGGCGAAGCGGTGGCGGGCCTTGATCTGGTCCGGAGTAAAGCGCAGCGGATCGAAACGGTCGGGATCGGGCCAATAGTCCTCCATGCGGTGCGTGAAACCAGGGCTCACGCTGACGTTAGCGCCCGCCGGAATGTCGTGCCCACCAAAGGAAAAATCCCTGAGCGCCCGGCGCGGGATCGACGGCACCGGGGAGATCAGCCGCAGCACCTCCTTGAAGAACATCTCGGCCAGCTCGAGCTTGCCGAGATCGTCATAGGCCAGGCCCGCCCCGGCCGGCGCCGCGCCCAGGCATTCCTCGCGCAGCCGCTCCTGCCAGGCGGGTTCGCGCGCCAGATACCAGACCATCGAGGTGACCGACGAGGTGATCGTATCGTGCGCGGCCATCATCAGGAAGTTCATATGGTCGACGATCTCAGCCTCGGTCAGACGCGATCCGTCCTCGCGCTCGGCCCGGCAGAACTGGCTGAACATGTCCTGCGCGCCCTCGTCGGCGCGGCGCGCCTCGACCATCGGCCCGAAATAGTCGATCAGGAACGCCCGCCCCTTCACCCCGCGCCCCATTTGCGTGAACGGCAGCGGGCGGCGCACCACGCCGACCGAGGCCTGCACCATATCGACAAAGGCGCGGTTCACCTTCTGCGCGTCCGGCCCGAAGGGAATGCCGAGAAAGGCGGTGGCGGCCAGCTCCAGCGTGAGCTGCTTGATCTCCGGATAGAAGCGGATGTCGCGCCCCGCCCAGCCCGCGATCCGCGCCGCCGCGCCTTCGTTCAGCACCGCCGCATAGACCTTCATCGATTCCGGCTTGAACGCCGCCTGCAGCGCGCGACGGTCGATCCGGTGACGCTCGAAGTCCATGAGCATCAGCCCGCGCGGGAACAGCAGGTTCAGGATCGGCCCCCAGCCCTGTTCGGACGAGAACAGCTTGTCGCGGTCGAACAGGACCAGCTCGTTGGCCTCCGCCCCCATCATCGCCACGGTCGAGAAGCCGAAGCTGCGCACCCGGTAGATCGGCCCGTAATCGCGGTACATCCGGCCCGAATAAGCCGGCGGATCGCGCAGAATCTCTAGCGTCGCACCGAGCACCGGCCAGCCGTCCTCGCCCGGAATCGCGGCCAGCTCACCGGGGCCGGCCCGCGCCGTCCAGTGCGGGTTCGCCGCGTCGCCATGCGCCGGGGCCGTCGCCATGCCGCCTCTCCTTCGCTCCCGATATACCTCTTGCCCGGCGCATTGCCAGCGGAACCCCGACCCCGCTCCGGCAGTTTGTCCGGTACTCGATGAAAAGGACAAGATGATGAAACGCGCCCGCGCAGACACCGAAGCCCCCGAGGCGGTCAACACCGAGCAGCAGGAGGCCGATCAGGCGCAGGACGTCGCCCAGGACGCGCTCGACCGGCACCGCGCGGCGGGCCAGGAGGCGGCCGATACCGACCCCGGCGAAACGGACGCGGAGCGCTAGCGCCCGGCCTGCTCAAGCCGCCGCTCGCGCTCGAACGCCTCGCGGCGCCGCTCGACCATATCGGCGGTGTCGCTCGCGGAAGCCTTAACTTCTGACTTGACGGCCTGCTGTTGCCGCGCCTTGTCGGCGACAGGGACGGTGCAATAGGCGGTGAGTAGAATTCCCAGCGACCAGATGAGCGCGTTCCAGCGGCTGGCGAAGACGGTTTTGAGGCGGGGTCCGAAAAACATTGGCCACCATCACATGCCTCCGGTTAACGCCACGTTCCCCCCGCTATATCAAAGCGTCGGCTTCACACGCTTCATACTGTCCAAGGAGCGAACGTCACCCCGCCGGACATATCGCGAAACCGGATCCGCGGCCGTCCGAAAGTTCGTGAAAAGCACGATACGTACTCCTTTGTCCGCCTCTCCGCGAAGCAAATACGGAGCGTGAAGGAGGAAAGGGGTCGAATTGAGGACATGGCAACCAGTCTATGCCGAAACGCCCTATGTAGAGCTGCGTTTATCCGATGGATTGGACGATCCGCGTTCCCCGAACCGCAGTTCTCCGGTCGGTCGCATCGGCTCCATTTCCTGTCAGCCTCCGCGGGATTAACCCGTATGACAGGCGTTGCAACAATAGTAGCAGCCATTTGATCGCGGATAGGTTTGCTTCGCCTTGCTTACCGCCCCGCTGCAATCGTCGTGGTAGCCAAGGTCCTTCCGGTTCGAGGCATCGGGCATGTAGCTGCAACCGCTGGTCCGATTGTGGACTTCATGATCTCCATTGGACTGAGCGTTTCTGTTGACGATGTAATAGGGCATATCCGTGCCTCCTTTGCACTCGGCAGGATAGCGAGCCGCCGCCGATCGGGGGCCGGAGACTGATCGGAAGCGGACCGCCAATCGCATCGATCCGGTGCGAAAAGGCGGCGATTATTAGCAAATCGTTGATCGATGGCTGGCACCTTTGCCGGCATGGGCAAGCCTTTCAAGATCGCCGGCGGCGGCTACCGGTTGGCGCCGCGCCGTTATCGGCCCGCGCGGCATGTTCGGTCGGTGAAGAAGGCGCGTACGCGGGCATCGCGCTCGCTGGGGCATCCCGAGATCGTCGGCCTCGCGCTGCTGCTGTTCGCCGCGATACTGTGGGGCCCGGAATGGATCGACGGACGCATGTCGCCAACCGCGTCGTTCGGCGAGCGCAACGCGCCGAGCGAGCGCGTCGCCTTTGGGAAATGCCATATAGGCGGCGGCTATAATTGCGTGGTGGACGGCGACACGATCTGGCTGAAAGGCGAGAAGATCCGGCTGCTCGATATCGACACGCCCGAAACCCACCCGCCCCGCTGCGCCGAGGAAGCGCGGCTCGGCACTGCCGCCACCGATCGCCTCCACGCGCTGCTGAACGGCGGCGCGGTGAGCGTGGCGCGCGACGGCGCCGACCGCTACGGCCGCACCCTCGCGGTGGTGATGGTGGACGGGCGGCCGGTGGGGGATGCGTTGATCGCGGAGGGGCTAGCGCGGGAATATGGCCGCGGGCGGCGGAACTGGTGCTGACGATGATCTCCAAACCAAAGTTTTTCGATCCCGTGCGGCATGCTTATGCCAAGGCGAAGCGCCGGAAAAAGGCGCTAAAGCTTTTACGTGCCCGCGATGGCGATACCTGCTGGCGCTGCGGCCATCCGATGCGCTTCGATGGTGCGCCCAATTGCGGCAAGGCGGCCACGATCGAGCATCGGCTACCGCTGTCCAAGGGCGGAAGCTGGGCGCTGGAAAACCTTTGCCTGTGCCATGTCGGCTGCAACCGGCACCTCGGCGCGCATCCGCCGGAGCAAAAGGAACGGATGCGTTGCAACCGAAACGCCAGACCGGACACGAGGGCTGGCGCTCCTAAGCCAGGCTGATCCTCACGCCACATGCAGTCGCCGCATCGCAGCCCGTGCAAATTGAATGCTGCATCGCAACAAAACATGCCTATATCGGACGCCTCACCATGAGGAAGGGCGAGCAGATGCGTGTGATGAAATTCCCTTTGGCCCCGGGCGGACGCCCCGGTTCCCTCGGCGCCGGGTTGCCCGGCCTCGGCGCGTCCCCGCTCGGCGGCGGCGACCGGCTGGCCGCGTTCACCGATTTCGCGCCCAATCCCGGCGCGCTCGCGGCCCATGCCTACGTCCCCGATGATTTGGAGCCGGGCGCGGCCCTCGTCGTGGTGCTGCACGGCTGCACCCAGAACGCGGCCGGGTACGATCATGGCAGCGGCTGGTCCTGGCTGGCCGAGCGCCACGGCTTCGCGCTGCTGTTCCCCGAGCAGGCGCGCGCCAACAACCCCAATCTGTGCTTCAACTGGTTCCAGCCGAAGGACACCGCGCGCGGGCAAGGCGAGGCCGCCTCGATCGCCGCGATGATCGGCGCAATGGCGGAGCGCCACGGTATCGATCCGGCGCGCGTCCACGTCACCGGCCTGTCGGCGGGCGGCGCGATGGCCTCGGCGATGCTCGCCGCCTATCCGGAGCTGTTCGCGAGCGGCGCGATCATCGCCGGACTGCCGCACGGCGTGGCGGCGGGCGTGCCGCAGGCGCTCGACGCCATGGCGGGCCGCGCGGTGCCGGACGCCGACACGCTGGGCGGCCGCGTGCGCGCCGCCTCCAATCACGCCGGCCCCTGGCCGCGCGTCTCGGTGTGGCAGGGCGACGCCGATTCGACGGTGACCGCGCGGAACGGCGCGGCGGTCGCGGCGCAATGGCGCCATGTCCACGGGCTTGGCGAGGCGGCGGCGGTGACCGAGCCGATCGGCCCCCACCGCCGCACCGCCTGGACCGACGCGGAGGGCCGCGCGGCGATCGAGCTCTACGAGATCGCCGGCATGGGCCACGGCGTCCCGCTCAACCCTGGCACCGGCGAAGGCGAGGCCGGCACGGCGGGCGCGCACATGCTCGACGCGGGGATCGACTCCACCGGCCGCATCGCCGCCTTCTTCGGCGTGGGGCCGGAGGCTGCGGCTGGGACGGCGGCGGCGAAGGCGCGCGCCGCCAAGGCGAAGCCTGTCAAACCGAACAAGGTGCCCGCCCCGACCGCCAAAATCGTCCCCCTCCCCCGCCCCGCCGCCAAGCGCGCCGAGCCCGAACAGCCGAGCGAGCCCTCGGGTGTGCAGGCGGTGATCGAAAAGGCGCTGAAGGCCGCGGGGCTGATGTAACGGCAAGCTCGACCGCCAAGCCATCGCGACAGGCCGATCGACGCTGGAAGTTCGCAAAGGCCCTGATACGTCCCCCCCTTTTTCACCCCGGTCCGAAAAAGCCGGGCGGCTTGCAACGGAAAAAAACGGCTGGCGGCCATGACTAAAATGATACCCACTGACCCTGCCTGTAGGACAAGACCAATCCGATGGATTCAGAGCGGTACATCTCAAAAGCAACGCGAGTCATTGTGCCGCGTGCCACATAGCAACGTTAACAATGATCATGATTTATTCAAACGTGAACTGCGATAAACGCTGAATAATCCCATCAGGTTCAAGTCCTTTATCTATCAAAATACGCTGAGCGTTAAAAGCTTTCTGATCTTCTCCCAAGCTTCCAATTTCTTTTATCGCTTGCCGAGCAGATTGCACAATCTGATCGATTGTGGCAAATGTTAAAGCCAAAGTGTGATCTGCTCCTGCATTTTTTTCTGATTTATTCGTAGGGTAAACGATTATTCTTTGTTTTCTCTCCACTACTCCATAATTAGTATCAAACCAGTTTTCATGGTTCATAACTTGGCCATGGAGCGTCTTTGTTAATTTATTCTTGTCTCGCCGGCGGGATTTGGCCTCTATAATTAAATGAGTTCCTTCGGTTGCAGCTAATACATCGGGGCCCTTTCTATAAATATCGTCCGGCCGAGAAGCCGAAAATCCTATGAATTCAAACAGGGTTTGTAGTGCTGTTTCAAATTGATTGGCAGTGGCGATGGCAGATAAATGCTTTGCCGCATCATCAAAAACACGTTGAGCGACGCCGACATGATGGTACTGATTTATTTTTGCAACGATTGATGCGCCTTGATTAGAGGTTGCAGCAACGGCAACGAACGGAACTTGCCCTCTCGGTCCAGTAAGCCGACTGTTAAGGCCATGCGCCTTTACCTGTGATTGCTCTGCAGAAACATCATCGCCATGCTGCATTAAGGCTCGACTTTTCAATTGATGAAACCAGCCTTTGGTCGCCTGATCGGTTGCTAGATCGATTGCCTTGTCCAATTCAGAAAGGGCGTTTGTGAATTGCCTGACCCGAAGAGCGTCAATCGCTGCGCGCTCTCGTTCTCTCATTTGCAGGTCACATTCCGATGGACAAACGGGCACGGCAGCATCCCCTAGTTCGGCCGCGTGATACGATCTCCATGAGGAGTCTCGATTCAAACATTTCCAAGCGGTTTCAACAAAGTCTTGAGGGCTATTAACGGCTTTGCTCACCTCTAATCCGATCTCTAACTGCCTCAACGTTCCTGCGGACAGAAACTTTTGATTTGATTTGACGCCTATCCAGTTAATCAGGTCCGAGCCAGTTAACAACACCACGCAATAATCGCTTGTGCCGCGAGCTCCGCGTCCAATGGCTTGCTCAATGCGCTGTGCTAGCGAAACGCTTCCCGCTCCATATGAAAATGTATCGATGCGCCATGAGTCGTAATCAGAATTTCCGTAAGGCAAACCGTCCAAAATCAAAACACGACATGACTCTCCCGGTAAGTCTACGCCATCATATCGGCGAGGTAAGACGGCCGAGAGCCCTTTTGTAGTCCTCAGCCTTTCAATCAGGACTTCCGTTTCGTCGCCTTTCTTAGGAACTTGGGCGATTCCATCCCAGCGCATCGCCGCCTCAAAACTTGGAGTAAGAATTGCAACGTTCTTATTGCTTTTCTTTACCTCAGAGAGCAACTGTTTGACCATGACGGTGGAATCAAACGGTTCAATAGGCTTGATTAGCGCGGGAGAAAGTATCATTCGCTCTCCAACGCCAGCAAGCGAAGCCGCAACGAGCGGATTATTCGCTGCCTGCGCCGAGACACCAAGGTTTCGAACTATTTCACTATCATCTGCAATTGTAGCCGACATAAAGATACGGCGTTTTGCAGTATCAAATACAAATGCACGATCAGTTAATGGCACAAGCGGCACAATTGACACCGATTTACGACTTATAAGTACCTGGCAGACGTGTAATTCATCTCGAATGTGAGGCCAAGAGAATCTGTCAATATTTTCCGGGCCATAGGCTTGTATTATTTGACTTATCGCATCTTTTTGCTGTAGCCAATCCCAATGCGGCACATCTAGAACAAAATGCTCTTTCCCCGAGACAATTTCATCGAAAGTCTGCGCTCGGTTTAACTGCTTAAAAGCTTCCCTAAATTCCGAACAAATCTCATTGTATAAATCTTTATGGTTTTTTTGCTTTATAACAAAGCTAAAGCTGTCCCAAACACTCTCAAAAGCGGCGTGCGCATCATCAAGAATTACCAGTCCACACTTACCAACTTCAGAGCGTTTATCGCGCGTACCGAACTTACTCAAACCATTAAATACAGCTTCGTAAGTCAGGATACCTACACACTGGCCATTTATAATCTCTGGATCGATTCCTTCTGAAGCTCCCAAATACGGCTTAGCTTTAATTCCAAAGCTGTCTGCCTCGTCGCAGACTTGTTTCATTAGCTGTCGAGTAGGAGTTAAGTAAAGTGCTGGCTGCTTAAGTTCGTTTAAACTAGACTGCGCCTGCAAAAGTCCAACGAGCGATTTCCCACCCCCTGTCGGAAGCTTTAAAATTGTGTCTTTAACATCTTTGTTGCGATACCAACGGTCTAGCAATTCGCTTTGACTTGCGTATAACTCGTTAACTCCGTCAGGCTTAATCAACTTTTGGAATATCTTACGGGGATCGGTCTCGCCGTTCGCACTCGAAACTCTATTCAGACTATCAAAATCGACCATTTCCCCTACTCCGCCGCCACGCCCGCCTGCGCGAACATGTCCTCGCCCTCATCCACCGGCGCGTCCTCGTTGGCGACCTTCTTCTTGCGCCTGTCAAAACTGTCCCAGACCTCGTTCCAGTTGCCGCGCGTCGCGGCCTTGGAATATTCCGTGGCGCGGGTTTCGAAGAAATTGGCGTGCTCGACGCCGTTGAGAAGGGGCGCGAGCCAGGGGAGCGGGTGTTCCTCGATCATGTAGATCGACTTCAGGCCCAATTGGCCCAGGCGCCAATCGGCGATGTAGCGGATGTAGCGCTTGATCTCGCTCGCGGTCATGCCGGGCACGGGGCCTTGTTCGAACGCCAGATCGATGAACGCGTCC
This sequence comes from Novosphingopyxis sp., assembly GCF_965218915.1. GTDB lineage: Bacteria > Pseudomonadota > Alphaproteobacteria > Sphingomonadales > Sphingomonadaceae > Novosphingopyxis. Next base: position 3,246,479 of record NZ_OZ244708.1, read on the forward strand.
TCCAGCCGCACCGTCTTCTGGCACGCGTCCATGATGTCCTCCTTGACCGCCTTGGTGAGGCAGTCGCGCTCGGCGCAGAAGGCGTGGAACAGCTTGGTGATGCCCTCGCAGTGCAGGCTCTCGTCGCGCACGGACCAGCTGACGATCTGCCCCATGCCCTTCATCTTGTTGAAGCGCGGGAAATTCATCAGCATGGCGAAGCTGGCGAACAGCTGCAGCCCTTCGGTGAAGCCGCCGAACATGGCCAGCGTGCGGGCGATATCCTCATCGCTGTCCACGCCGAACTGCTGCAGATAGTCGTGCTTGGCGACCATCTCCTCATATTCCAGGAACATGCCATATTCGCTTTCGGGCATGCCGATGGTGTCGAGCAGATGCGAGTAGGCGGCGATGTGCACCGTCTCCATGTTGCTGAACGCGGTCAGCATCATCTTGACCTCGGTCGGCTTGAACACGCGGCCATATTTGTCGTGGTAGCAATCCTGCACCTCGATATCGGCCTGGGTGAAGAAGCGGAAGATCTGGGTGAGCAGGTTGCGCTCATGGTCGGAAAGCTTCTGCGCCCAGTCGCGGCAATCCTCGCCCAGCGGCACTTCCTCGGGCATCCAGTGGATCTGCTGCTGGCGCTTCCAGAACTCGTAGGCCCAGGGATATTCGAAAGGCTTGTAGGTCTTGCGGGCTTCGGTGAGGGACATTGGGGGCCTCCTTGGCGGCTGGATCAGATGATGAAGGAAATGACGGTGAGGACGAGGCCGACAATGGCAACGCCGATGGCGGCGGTGCGCACGGCGCGCGGCGGGATCTCGCCGGCCTTGCGCTGGCTGTAATCGCCCGCGCCGATCAGCATGGCGGCGACCAGCATGAGCAGGCCGGGGATGAGGAACAGCCAGTTCATGACGCCGCGCCGCTCATACGATATGGTAACGGAACAGCACCACCACCAGCGATACCATCGCGCCGATCAGCAGCAGCCCGGAGGTCGCGAACATGGCGCTTCGCTTCTGGCGATCGTCCACGCGGCGGGCAAAGGTGGACAGCAAGGCGGCGCCGACGAACACGGCGATGATCAGGATGAGGAGCGTCATGCCGCATATCTACGCGCTTTCGCCTGTATCGGCGCTGACCTGCGACAAATAGCGCGGCGGGTGCGGCGGACTGACGAGCGGGCGGCGGAACGACCGGGCCGGTTCATGCATTGATGATGTGAGAGACCGGCGGGTGAAACCGGCGTAAAATCAGTCACATACACATGAGGAGAACATACATGTTCGATAAATTTCGCATCAAGGAACATATGGAAGTCGTCGGCAAGAATGGCCAGCATGTCGGCACCGTCGATGAAAAGGACGGCGATCGCGTCAAGCTGACCCGGACCGACAGTAGCGACGGCAAGCATCATTATATCGACGCCGACATGGTCGACCGTGTGGAAGACAACCGCGTCTATCTGAAGGTGGACGAGGCGACCGCGGAAGCCGCCAAAATCTAGCGGCTCATCCAAGTTTCGCGCCCGGGCGACCGGGCGTGCAAAACCGACCCCGGACAGCCTTGCGCTGTTCGGGGTCGATCCTTGTGTGGGGGTGAGCGCCACTTACACCTCTCCCTTGGGGAGAGGGAGGGGCCCGCCGGACAAAGTCCGGTGGGAGGGTGAGGGTGAATGGTTCGATGAAAGCACATCACCCTCACCCTTCCGCCGCTGCGCGGCTCCCTCTCTCTCCCCGAGGGAGAGGGAAATTGCGGTCAGCACGCCTTCGACGTTGCTTAGCACGTCATTATTCCAGAAGCGGATGACTCGGTAGCCTTGCGCTTCAAGGAAAAGCGTGCGCGCGGCGTCGCTGGACTCGTCATGCTGACCGCCATCGACTTCGATGATCAGCTTTTCAGCAAAGCATAAAAAATCGGCGTAATAGGGACCAATGGGAGACTGAAACCGGAATTTATACTGGGGAAACGCGCTGCGCAGCGCTTGTCTCAGCGCTTTTTCGGCATCGGTCGCGTTGCGGCGTAGGGCGCGAGCGCGTGTGACCGTGCCGGATGGCTGGTTTTCGTAATGGCGCATCACCCTCACCTTTCCGCACGGCTGCGCCGCGCTCCCTTCCTCTCCCGATGGGAGAGGAAAGTTTCAGCATCCGCTCGATCAGTTTACTGGCACGCCAGGCATTCGTCATAATCGGTGGTGCCTGCGGTGGTCATCAGTTCGACGCGCGCGGGATCGAGCGTGTTGTCGCGCTCCACACCGCCGGCCGCGTTTTCGGGTTCGGCGGTGCTGCCCGCGAAGCCGGCGCGCTGCACCGATTTCGAGCGCAGATAATAGAGCGACTTCACCCCCAGCTCCCAGGCGCGGAAGTGCAGCATCAGCAGGTCCCATTTCTCGACATCCGCCGGAATGAACAGGTTCAGCGACTGCGCCTGATCGATGTAAGGCGCGCGGTCCGCGGCCAGTTCGAGCAGCCAGCGCTGATCGATCTCGAAGCTCGTCTTGAAGCTGTCCTTTTCCTCCGCGCTCAGGAAATCGAGATGCTGAACGCTGCCGCCCTTTTCCAGGATCGAATTCCAGACATTGTTGCTGTCCTTGGACTTCTCGCGTAGGATCGCTTCCAGATGCGGGTTCTTCACGATGAAGCTGCCCGACAGCGTCTTGTGCGTGTAGATATTGGCCGGGATCGGCTCGATGCAGGCGCTGGTGCCGCCGCAGATGATGCTGATCGAAGCGGTCGGCGCGATCGCCATCTTGCAGCTGAAGCGCTCCATCACGCCCATATCCTCGGCGTCGGGGCACGGTCCGCGCTCCTGCGCCAGCATCATCGAGGCATTGTCGACGCCGCTGCGGATATGCTTGAACATCTTTATGTTCCAGCTTTTGGCCAGCGCGCTCTCGAACCCGAGGCCGCGCGCCTGCAGGAAGCTGTGATAGCCCATCACGCCAAGGCCGACCGAACGCTCGCGCGATGCGCTATATTTGGCACGGGCCATCTCGTCCGGCGCACGCTCGATGAAATCGGTGAGCACATTGTCGAGGAAGCGCATGATGTCCTCAACGAAAAGCTTTTCGCCGTTCCACTCGTCCCATTTTTCGAGGTTCAGTGAGGACAGGCAACACACCGCCGTGCGGTCATTGCCGAGATGGTCGGTGCCGGTCGGCAGCGTGATCTCGCTGCACAGGTTCGACGTCGATACCTTTAGCCCCAGATCGCGGTGATGCTTGGGCATGGCGTTGTTCACCGTGTCCGAAAACACGATATAGGGCTCGCCCGTCGCCAGCCGCGTCTCGACCAGTTTCTGGAACAGCGCGCGGGCGTTGACCGTGCTGCGCACGCTGCCGTCCTTGGGTGATTTCAGGTCGAAATCATCGCCGCTGCGCACCGCTTCCATGAACTCGTCGGAAATCAGCACTCCGTGATGCAGGTTGAGCGCCTTGCGATTGAAGTCACCGCTGGCTTTGCGGATTTCGAGGAATTCCTCGATCTCAGGGTGCGAGATGTCGAGATAGCAGGCGGCCGAGCCGCGCCGCAGCGAGCCCTGCGAAATCGCCAGGGTGAGCGAATCCATTACCCGCACGAACGGGATGATGCCGCTGGTCTTGCCGTTGAGGCCGACCGGCTCGCCGATCCCACGCACGCTGCCCCAATAGGTACCGATGCCGCCGCCGCGGCTGGCTAGCCACACATTTTCGTTCCAGGTGTTGACGATGCCCTCAAGGCTGTCGTCGACCGAATTGAGATAGCAGCTGATCGGCAGCCCGCGCCCGGTGCCGCCGTTGGAAAGCACCGGCGTCGCCGGCATGAACCACAGCTTGGAGATGGCATCGTACAGCCGCTGGGCATGTTCCTGATCGTCGGCATAGGCCGATGCCACGCGGGCGAACAGATCCTGATAATTTTCGCCGGGCAGCAGATAGCGGTCCTCCAGCGTTTCCTTGCCGAACGCGGTCAGCAGCGCATCGCGCGATTCGTCGGTGACGACCTCGAAGCGTCGCGCATCGATCGTGTGGCTGCCGGACGCCGGTTCGGACGCAGCGTCATCCCCTGCATCATGATCCGCCATTGCCCGGTCTTCCATTACACTTGCCTCGTTCATCGCGTCCGTTTCCCTGAAATCCACCCAACTCACTCCCCGGATGTTCTTATCATGTTCGATTCGGCCGGAAGCTACCAGCTTATCAGATTTTGTCGGTCGGGGGGACGCCTCCCGGCTTATCCCCAGCTTAATTTCCGCGCGGTCGAGGCGGCGGAAAACGGGCACAAAGCGGCATACGGAAAATCGTGCCCTCCGTCGGCATTTACAAGCCCTAGTTATGCCCCCTCAGCCCAACCACTACCCATTGTGCCCGAACCGGCGCGCGGCGCAAGAGGGTTAATGATTAATTCGGGTTTCGATTCGTCGCAGCGGGGATTCGCTTCATCGCTGCCGAAGCCATGCGACGCGTGGACCAAGCTGGGTTTCCGGCTTGCGCAAGAGGTGAGTTGGGGAAGCGAAAAATATTTCGGAAGTGTGGCAGTCGGAGCGGAGCGCTGTTCCCGGGATATAAAGCTTTCGTCATCCCGGACTTGATCCGGGATCCAGGGCGGATGCAGCACTGCCACTCTGCCTGACGGGCTGCAACGGCCCTGGATTCCGGCTTTCGCCGGAATGACGGGGTGCGCAAGAAACGTGGCTTATCTTCCTAGACGGTGACGTTGCGTGATGACCCCCCGCCTTCCCCCGGTACGGCCTCGCCCCTATATCGGCCCTCGTGCCACCTGACGTTCAACATTCCGGCCGGGAGCCGCCGATCCTGCCGGTGCTGCGGCGCTTCCTGCCCTATCTCTGGCCGAAGGATGAACCGGGGCTGCGCGGGCGCCTCGCATTGTCCGGTCTGCTCGTGCTGCTGGCCAAGGGCGGCGCGCTGCTGGTGCCGTTCGCCTACAAGGCGGTGGTCGACCGCATGTCGGGCGACGCGGAGGCGGCGCTAGCGATCATCATGGCGCTGGTCGGCGCCTACATCCTCGCGCGCTTTACCGGGGTGGCGTTCGATTCGCTGCGCCGCGTGGCGTTCGAAAGGGTGGGGCAGACGGCCACCCACCGCCTCGCCAGCCACACGTTCGAGCATCTGCACAAGCTGTCGCTGCGCTATCATCTGTCGCGCCGCACGGGCGAGGTGACCAAGGTCGTCGAGCGCGGCACCAAGACCATCGACACGATGATCTATTTCCTGCTCTTCAACATCGCGCCGACGGTGGTCGAACTCGCGGTGGTGCTGGTGGTGTTCTACATGAAACTGGGGCCGGGAGCGGTGCTTGCGACGGTCTTCATGGTATGGCTCTACATCTTCTTCACGCAAAAGGTGACCGACTGGCGCAACAATCTGCGCCAGGAGATGAACGATCTCGACACGCGTGCGATCGGGCGCAGCGTAGACTCACTGCTGAATTATGAAACCGTAAAGTATTTCGGTGCCGAGAAGCGCGAGACCGACCGTTACAGCCATGCCGTGCAAAGCTATGCGCGGGCCGCCGAAAAGTCCGAAAACTCGCTCGGCTTTCTCAACATCGGCCAGGCCTTCATCACAAATGCGATGATGCTCGGCGCGATGCTATACACTGTGTGGCTGTGGAGTTCGGGCGATCTCACCGTGGGCGACCTCGTACTCGTCAACGGCCTGCTCATGCAACTCTTTCGGCCGCTGGACCTGCTCGGCATGGTCTACCGGATGATTCGCCAGGGGCTGATCGACATGGCCGCGATGTTCGACCTGATGGATACGCCGCCGGAGATCGTCGATGCGCCTGGCGCCAAGCCGCTGGCGATCGGCCATGGCGCGCTGGCATTCGAGAATGTGCGCTTTGCCTATAATGAGGACCGCGAGATTCTGCACGGGGTGAGCTTCGCCGTGCCGGCGGGCAGGACGCTGGCGATCGTCGGGCCGTCGGGGGCGGGCAAGTCGACCATCGGGCGGCTGTTGTTCCGATTCTACGATCCGCAGGACGGGCGCATCCTGATCGACGGGCAGGACATCGCAATGGTGACGCAGGAAAGCCTGCGCGCGCAGATCGGCATCGTGCCGCAGGATACCGTGCTGTTCAACGATACGATCGGGTACAACATCGCCTATGGCAAACATGGCGCGACCGGCGAGGAGGTGCACGAAGCCGCGGCCGGCGCGGCGATCGACGGGTTCGTGCAGAGCCTGCCGCAAGGTTACGACACGCCGGTCGGCGAGCGCGGGCTCAAGCTATCGGGCGGCGAGAAGCAGCGCGTGGCGATCGCGCGGACGCTGCTGAAGAACCCGCCGATCCTGATCCTTGACGAGGCGACCAGCGCGCTCGACAGCCGCACCGAGGACGCGATCCAGGACACGCTCGACCGGATCGCGCAGCGCCGCACCACGCTGATCGTCGCGCACCGCCTGTCCACCGTCACCCATGCCGACGAGATCATCGTGCTCGACCAGGGACGCATCGTCGAGCGCGGCAGCCACGCCGTGCTGCTGGCCAGACAGGGGCTCTACGCCGATATGTGGCGGCGGCAGGCCGAAGAGCGCGAGACCCAGGAAGCGGCGGAGTAAAGCGGCTTCAGCTTAGAGTCAGGCGTGAAAGCCTATGCTTTTCACATAATTGGAAATCCGCGCGGTCGCAGCCATTGGCAGGCCCGCGCGTTGCTATTCCATATGATGAAAGGTCCAAAATCCATGAAATCCAAGCTCCTCCTCGCCAGTACCGCGCTCGCGCTCGGTTCCGCCGCTGCGGTGCCCGCTTTCGCCCAAGCCCCAGCCGCCGCTCCCGCCGCGCAGCAAAATCCCTTTGCCGCGCCGAGCACGCTGCCCTTCCAAGCGCCCGATTTCAGCAATATTCAGGATAGCGACTACGCCCCCGCCTTCGAGACGGGCATGGCGCAGCATCTGGCCGAGGTGAACAAAATCGCCGATCAGAAGGCCGCACCGACGTTCGACAATACGATCGTGGCGATGGAGCGATCGGGCCGTATGCTCGACCGGGTGTCCCAAGCCTTTTTCGCGGTGAGCCAGGCCAATAGCAATGATGCGTTGCAGGCGGTCGAGACCGACATCGCGCCCAAGCTTGCCGCGCATACCGATGCGATCTATCTCAACCCCAAGCTCTATCAACGCGTCGAGGCGCTGTACGACAAGCGCGATTCGCTGAAGCTGGACGCCGAGCAGGCTCAGCTACTCATCGTCTATCATCAACAGTTCATTTCGGCCGGCGCGCAATTGTCCGATGCCGACAAGGCCAAGCTGAAGGATCTCAACAAGCAGCTCTCGACGCTCTCGACCGAATTCTCGCAGGATCTGCTCGCCGCGACCAAGGACAATGCGCTGGTGGTGGATGAAAAGGCGAAGCTGGCCGGCCTCAGCGACGCCGATATCGCCGCCGCCGCCGATGCCGCCAAGGAGCGCGGGCTGGACGGCAAATATGTGCTGTCGCTGCAGAACACCACGCAACAGCCGATGCTGCAGGACCTCAGCGACCGCGCCACGCGCGAGGCGCTGTTCAACGCCAGCTGGACCCGCGCCGAACAGGGCAGCGAGAACGACACGCGCGCGACCATATCCACGCTCGCCAAGCTGCGCGCGGACAAGGCTAAGCTGCTCGGCTTCGACAGTTACTCGGCTTATGTGCTCGACGACCAGATGGCCAAGAATCCCGAGACCGTCGGTGCCTTCATGGCCAAGCTCGTCCCCGCCACCGCCGCGCAGGAGCGCCGCGAGGCCGCCGTGCTGCAGCAGCAGATCACATCCGACGGCGAGGATTTCGCGCTGAAGCCGTGGGACTGGGACAAATATTCCGAAGCGGTGCGCAAGGCGAAATACGACCTCGACCAGAACGAGGTAAAACCCTATTTCGAGATCAACAAGGTGCTCGAGGACGGCGTGTTTTATGCCGCGAACCAGCTTTACGGCGTCACCTTCAAGCCGCGCACCGATTTGCCGGTCTACCAGCCCGACATGAAGACCTACACCGTCTACGACAAGGACGGCTCCGAGCTCGGCCTGATGTATTTCGACTACTGGAAGCGCGACAACAAGGCCGGCGGCGCGTGGATGTCGAACTTCGTCGGCCAGTCCAAGCTGCTCGGCACCAAGCCGGTGATCTACAATGTCGCCAATTTCACCAAGCCGAGCGAGGGCGAGCCCGCGCTTATCAGCTTCGACGACGTGACCACCATGTTCCACGAATTCGGCCATGCGCTGCATGGGCTGTTCGCGGACCAGACCTATCCCACGCTGTCGGGCACCAATGTCGCGCGCGATTTCGTGGAATTCCCGTCGCAGTTCAACGAGCATTGGGCGCTCGATCCCAAGGTGCTGTCGCATTACGCCGTGAACTACAAGACCGGCGAGGCGATGCCGCAAGCGCTGGTCGATAAGATCAAGAAGGCGGCCAAGTTCAACCAGGGCTATGCGCTGGGCGAGGTGGTTGCCGCCGCCGCGCTCGATCTGAAATGGCACGCGCTACCCGCCAGCGCGCCCAAGCAGGATGTCGATCAGTTCGAGGCCAAGACGCTGGCCGACATGGGGCTCGACACCAAGGACGTGCCGCCGCGCTATCGCTCGAGCTATTTCCGCCACATCTGGGCGAACGGCTATGCGTCCGGCTATTACGCCTATCTGTGGACCGAAATGCTCGACGACGACGCCTATAGCTGGTTTCAGAAGAATGGCGGCCTGACCCGCGAGAACGGCCAGCGCTTCCGCGACCTGATCCTGTCGCGCGGCCACACGCTCGATTACGGCCCGATGTTTCGCGCCTTTTACGGCAAGGACCCCGATATCGGCCCGATGCTAGAAAGTCGCGGGCTGACCACGGCGAGCGTCGATGGCATCACGCCGACACCGACATCCGACGCTCCGGCAGAAGCTCCGACAAGCGGCAGCACTGGCCTCTGACGAGAGCGAAAGCCGGGCCGTTCTTCGGTCGAAATTATGTAATAATATCTCGTCGTCATTGCGAGGAGTCCCGGACTTGATCCGGGGCGACGTGGCAATCCAGGGTGGATACAGCACTGGACCAACCCTGGATTGCTTCGGCCTGCGGCCTCGCAATGACGAAATTGCTAATAGACTGACGGCGGCTGCGCCAGGTCCGTCCGATCCGCTTCTCGCGTGAACGATCGCGCCACTTGCCCTTGCGCGCACCAGCGGCGATAGGCTGCTTCTGTGCCTTCCGATCCCAACGATATTCTCCACAGCATCTTCGGCTTTCCCGGTTTTCGCGGGCGGCAGGAAGAGGTCGTGTCCCGCATCATGCGAGGGCAGAATACGCTGGCGGTGATGCCGACGGGCGCGGGCAAGTCGCTCTGTTACCAGATTCCGGCGCTGGCGCGGCACGGCACCGGCATCGTCGTCTCGCCGCTGATCGCGCTGATGCACGACCAGATGCGCGCCGCCGACTCAGTGGGGATCAAGGCGGCGACGCTGACCTCGGTCGACGAGAATCAGGCCGAAACGATGCGGCGCTTCCGGGCCGGCGATCTCGATCTGCTCTACGTGGCGCCCGAACGCGCGACCAACCCGGCCTTTCAGGACATGCTCGGCGCCACCGACCTGTCGCTGTTCGCGATCGACGAAGCGCATTGCGTGTCCGAATGGGGCCATGATTTCCGCCCCGACTATCGCCTGCTGCGCCCCCTGCTCGACCGGTTCGAACATGTGCCCAGGCTCGCGCTCACCGCCACCGCCGACCAGGCGACGCGCGGGGACATCCTCGTGCAGCTCGGCATAGCAGCGGACGGGCTGATTCTGGCGGGCTTCGACCGGCCCAATATCCGCTACGCCATCAGCCCCAAGGCAAACGCCGCGCGCCAGATCGCCGAGTTCGTGCGCAACACGCCGGGCGCCGGTATCGTCTACTGCACCTCGCGCGCCGCGACCGAGAAGCTGGCGAGCAAGCTTGGCGAGACCGGCCGCCCGACGCGCGCCTATCATGCCGGGCTGCCGCCACAGCAACGGGCCTCCGCGCAGGCAGACTTCGTGCGCTCCGAGGATATGGTGATCTGCGCCACCATCGCGTTCGGCATGGGTATCGACAAGCCGGACGTGCGCTTCGTGGCGCATGCGGGCCTGCCCAAGTCGCTCGAAGCCTATTATCAGGAAACCGGCCGCGCGGGCCGCGACGGCGATCCCGCGACGGCGCATATGTTCTGGGGTGCTACCGATTTCGCCACCGCGCGCCAGCGGCTGAGCGAAATCGAGCCCGAACGGCGCGAAGGCGAGCGCGCGCGGCTGAACACACTGGCCGCGCTGGTGGAAACGCCGGGCTGCCGCCGCGCGGTGCTGCTGCGCCATTTCGGGGAAGACCCTGCTCCGACCTGCGGCAATTGCGACAATTGCCTCGATCCGCCCGACACGCGCGAGGTAACCGAGCTGGCGCGCAAGATCCTGAGCGCGGTGTACCGCACCGGGCAGAGCTTTGGCGTCACCCATATCGAGGCGGTGCTGAAGGGCTCGGAAAGCGAAAGGGTGGTCGAAAAGGGCCATCACAAGCTGTCGGTCCATGGCATCGTCGAGGGCGAGGACGCGCGGTTGATCCGCCCGCTCGCGCGGCATCTGGCGGCGTTCGAAGCGCTGGTGCCGACCGAGCATGGCGGGCTGAAGCTCGGCCCCACGGCGCGCGCCATCCTGCGCGGCGAGGAACAGGTGCGCATGGTCGAGCCGCCCGAAAAGAAGCGCAGTGCGCGGCGTGACGGCGCGGCGGCCAACCCCGTCGACGACCCGCTGTTCGAGGCGCTGCGCGCACAGCGCAAGCGCATTGCCGCCGAACAGGGCATCCCGCCCTATGTCGTGTTTCACGATTCGGTGCTGCGCGAATTCGCCGCCACCCGGCCGCAAAACCCGGTCGAGCTGGGGCAGATCAGCGGCGTCGGCGCGAAAAAGCTGCTCGCGTTCGGCAAACAGTTTCTGGACGTGATCCGGCAATATTGAACATCAGTTCCTCCCCGGAACGGGGAGGTGGCGCGACGCCGTGAGGCGTCGTGACGGAGGGGCCGAAGCGGTTGCGCCATCAGGAAATGTCCTGGCCCCTCTCCCCCCCGTCCCGGGGGGGATTTGCATTCAGCCCTTCGACAAGCCTCATGCAAACGGCTAACGTCATCCCATTCCTTTCGGAGACCCGCATGAACATCCGCCAGATCAACGACAGTGTCTACGCCGCGCCGCAAATTACCGCCGCGGACGTCGCCGAGGCCAAGGCGATGGGGGTCAGCCTGATCGTCAACAACCGTCCCGACGAAGAGGAGCATGGCCAGCCCCGCGGCGCGGATATCGCCGCAGCAGCGAAAGCAGCGGGGATGCATTATATCGCAATTCCCGTGACCCATGCGGGTTTCAGCGCGCCGCAGATCGATGCCATGCGCGCCGCGCTCGACGAGAATGAGGATGGCAAAACGCTGGCCTTTTGCCGCACCGGCACGCGCTCGACGCTGCTCTGGGCGCTCGCCGAAGCCAAGGACGGGCAGGATCCCGACGCGATCGAAGAAGCGGCGGCGGCGGCGGGCTATGACGTGGCGCCGGTGCGCATGCTGCTGGACGCCTTTTCGAGCCGGTGATGAGGATGGAGGGGATGTCCAAATCCTCCCCATATATGAGGAGGGGGACCGCTCGGCGAAGCCGAGTGGTGGAGGGGGTTCGCCCCACAGAGCAAGGCGCGAGGAGGAAAACCCCCTCCGTCACGACGCCTGTCGGCGCCGTGCCACCTCCCCATGGATGGGGAGGATTTTAACATGGACCTTACCACCATTCTCGGCTCGCTCGGTGCCATCGCGGTGGTGGTGCTGATCGTGCGCGCCTTGCGGTTCGACGCGAAGAAACTCGGCGAGGACGATGCGGAGCGGTTTGCCGAGGAGATGATCGCCGGTTTTCAGGCGATCGACATGGTCACCTGCAAGGGCAGGCAGGCGGCGCTGGTGCTGGGGCAGGACGGGCGGGTCGTGCTGCTGAAACGCACCGGCGGGCGCTATGCGGCGCGCGCGCTGGAGCCGCCGATCCGCTGCGAACGGCCGGAGCCGGATCGGCTCGTCATCGACAGCGCGGAGCGGCATTTCGGCAGGATCGAGGTCACGCTCGACGAGGCCGATCTGTGGCAGCGCCGCCTGCGGGGCGAGGGTGATCCGCCCGCATGAACGACCTTCCGAATCCCATCACCTACGCCATCCCCGCCTTCGTTCTGCTGATGATCGTCGAGATCGCGGTCATGCGGCGACGCGGGGGCGAGGCGTATGCGACCGCCGACACCGCCACCTCGCTGCTGCTCGGGCTCGGCAGCACGATCGCGGGCGCGCTGTCCGCCGGGCTGATCTATGCGCTCGCCGTCGGCGTATATGATTTCGGTGGCGGCACATTGCAGCTGCCGCAATTCGGCTTCGCCTGGTGGGCGTGGCCGCTCTGCTTCCTGCTCGACGACCTGATGTACTACGTCTTCCACCGCTCGGCCCACCGCGTCCGCTGGTTCTGGGCGGCGCATGTCGTGCATCATTCGAGCCAGCATTATAATCTCTCGACCGCGCTGCGGCAGACCTGGACCGGATTTCTGGCGCTGGCCTTCGTCTTCCGCCTGCCGCTGTTTCTGATCTTTCCGCCTGCGATGCTGTTCTTCTGCGCGGGGCTGAACCTGATCTACCAGTTCTGGATCCATACCGAGGCGGTGCGGCGGATGCCGGGCTGGTTCGAGGCGGTGATGAACACGCCCAGCCACCACCGCGTCCATCACGGCACCAACGCGCGCTATCTCGACCGCAACTATGCCGGCGTATTCATCGTCTGGGACCGGCTGTTCGGCACCTTCGAACCCGAGCGGGACGACGAACGCATCCATTACGGGCTGGTCCACAATCTCGGCAGTTTCAACCTGCTCTGGGCCGCGTTCCACGAGTGGGCGGGGATCGTTCGCGACGTCTGGCAGGCGCCTTGGCGGCACAAGCTGAATTATCTGATCCGTGAGCCCGGCTGGAGCCACGACGCCAGCCGCACGACCAGCGCCGATATCCGCGCGCGCTGGGAGGCGGGGCGGGTCGCCGATCGAGAAATTGGCAAGAGCCGCGCTTGCGCTAAGGGTAAGGAATCATGAACGGAACCGCCAGACCATGAAACCGGCCCCCGTCGCTGCCGCGCTCATCCTCGGGTTTTTCGCCGCGCCGCTGTCGGCGCAGAGCCTGCCGGGCTTCGGGAGCACCCGCACCAGCCAAGCCGCAGCGGTGGTCGATCCCGAAGAAAGCACCGCCGCGATCTCGACCACGGAGGCGGCGGACACGGACAGCGCCATCGCCGGACGGCTGCGCGGGATCTACCGTGAGCTGGATGGGCTGGAGCCGACGCGGGTAGCGGTCGATTCCGGCGTGGTTACGCTGTCCGGCTCGGTTGCCGAGCCCGGCGATATCGACCGCGCCCGGCAGATCGCGCTGCGCGTCGATGGCGTGGTCGCGGTGCAGAATGATCTAAAGCGCGACGGCGATGTGTCGCAGAACCTGGCCCCGGTAATGGGCCGTCTGAACGCGCGGCTCCGGCAGATCGTCCAGATGCTGCCGCTGTTGGCCATCGCCCTTATCATCCTGATCCTGTTCTGGCTGGCCGGCAGCGCGCTGGCGCGGGCGAGATCGTTCTGGACGCGGATTTCTCCCAACAGCTTCCTGGCCGATCTGATCGCGACGACCGTGCGGCTGCTGGTGATCCTGATGGGCCTCGTCATCGCTCTCGACCTGCTCGGCGCGACCACCCTGCTCGGCGCGATTCTGGGGTCGGCCGGGGTCGTCGGTCTCGCCATCGGCTTCGCGGTCAAGGATACGGTCGACAATTATGTCAGCTCGCTGATGCTTTCGATCCGCCAGCCCTTCCGCGCCAACGACCATGTGGTGATCGGGGATCGCGAAGGCCGCGTGATCCGCCTCACCAGCCGCGCCACCATATTGATGACGCTCGACGGCAACCATCTGCGCATTCCCAACAGCACGGTGTTCATGGCCGAAATCCTGAACTACACGCGCAACCCCGAACGGCGCTTCGATTTCATGCTGGGCGTCGATGCCGACGACGATCCGGGCGAAGCCATGAAGGTCGGCACCGAGCGCTTGCGTCGGCTATCCTTCGTGCTGCCCGATCCCGCGCCCGGCGCGCGGCTCGAGGAGGTCGGTGACAGCAACATCATGCTGCGGTTCCTGGGCTGGATCGACCAGACCGAGACCGACTGGTTCAAGGCCCGCAGCGCCGCGATCCGCGCGGTGAAGATCACGCTGGAGGAACGCGGTTTCGGCCTGCCCGAACCGATCTACCGCTTGCGCTTCGACAGCGGCAGCCCGCTGGAAATCGCGCGCGGCGTTCCCGCTGCGCCTGCTCCTGCCGCCAAAGCTCCGGCGGCGGCATCGGCGGATCATGAAGATGTCTCGGCCGACGACGATATCGAGGAAAAGGTGCAGGAGGAACGCGCGAGCAGCCAGGAGGAGGACATGCTCGATCACCAGCGGCCGATCGAATGAAGCCTCGATCGAAGGCGTTGCGGGCTCGGTAAGTTTAGCGTTAAGAATGTGTCAAACCGGCAGGTCCTTCGATCGACCTCTCGGCGGGCGGCAGGCAATCGCGTACCGGTTCGTCGACAGCCGAGACGATGGTCCTTCGGTCGCCCAAGGACGTCACTATCATGCGACTTATCGGATTGGCGCTGACGACCTTGTTGCTGGTGGCGGTCGCGCTCGTGATCGCCCGGTCGGACCGGGTCGGTGCTGCCTGCGCGAAGGCACGCACGACCAGTCGTTCGAGATCCAGCTGACACCGGCGGAGCTTGCCGCGCATCAGCTCGACATTTCGCTCAGCCTGCAGGGCCGCGGCCGGATTACGCAGTGCAATGCGGACAACAGCGTCGCGGCGGTGGTCGAGATCGAACCCGAAAGCGGCCTGCGCCTGGCGCTGGACGGCCCGGTCGAGACGGCGCTCGATCGGCTGCTGCTTACCGGCGGCCGCGTGCCGGTCGCCTAGCCGGACGGCAAGCTGCAGTTCGCGCGGTTGCAGGCGATCGTCTTTGCCGCGCGGCTCGCGGCCAAGGGCCACGAACCGATTTTCGACGGCGACGGCGGGGGATTGAAGGGAGAGCCTTTGCAGAGTCTGGCGCAAGCGCCGTCGCTCCGCGCGACCGACGGTCCCTCGCCCGAATTTCCGATCGCCCTGGCCGAAGACGGTTTGGGCGGCGCGCGGCGTTTCTACCGCAGCACGGCATGGCGATACGATGCGCTGCCGCAGCGCCGGCTTCCCGCGTCGCTCGATCTCTCGCTGGCGCTCGGCCCGCTTCCGGATGGCGGCACCTGGACCGTCTCGGTCGTCATGAACGGCGAGCTGCTACTGGCCGAGCGCTCCAGGGCGGGGAATTTTCAGAAGATCATCGCCATTCCGGCCGCCGGCCAGCGCGCCGACAATCATCTGGAAATCATCGCCTCGGCGGTACGGTCGGATGACGACGTCTGCAGCGAGGGGCCTGAAGTGATCGCCGAACTTCGCGGCGATAGCGTCCTGACCGGCCCCGGCGATGCGTTCGGCAACATGCTCAGCGAACTGGCCGAGAGACTGGGCCGGGCAGGATCGGTCGCGCTCACCTCCGACAAGCGGCTTTCGGCGGCCGACGCACAGCAGGCGGCGGGTCTTTTGCAGGCGCTCTCGCCGCAGCGGCTTCGCTTCAACCGCACGACCGGCCGCGCCCGCATTCACGTCCTCAACAGCGCCGCCATATCCGCCGCAAGCCCGGGCGCCCGGCGCTGGCTGGTCTGGCGGGGCGACCAGGATGCCGGCATCCTGCACGCGGAGCGCCTCGGTTCGTCCGCCACGCAGCGGCCACCCGCGCCGCAATCGATCGCTTTGCTCATCACCCTGCCCACGTCATGAACGCCGCCACCAGCCTGGGCCGGGGGCAGGCCCAGTTCGGATCGGTCGACAGCATGCCGCACCGGCTCGCAACGCCGGTGCCGCACTGGAAGCCGCTGCTCTTGCTGGCGCTGTTCTCGCTGCTCGCCCTCGTGCAACTGCGCATGCTCGCCTCGCCAGCGACCGCAACGCTGTTCGCGAAAACGCGGCGCGATCCCGCGCTGGTCAACCGGTTCGATTATGACGGCGAATATGGCACCGTGCTCAACCGCTTTCTGGTGGAGGCCGCCATCGGCCACCCGCTGACGGTGCACGGCACCGGCGGACAGACCCGCGCCTTCATCAACATCCAGAATACGGTCGGGTGCATCGCGCTGGCGCTGGCCCACCCACCGGAAAGCGGAGAGCGGATGAAGATCGCCAATCAGGTCGCCGAAACCATGCGCGTCGAGGATTTGGCCAAGCTGGTGTCGCAGCTGTCCGGCGCGGAAATCTCATACGTCACCAATCCGCGCAAGGAGGCGGCGCAGAACGATCTGGCGGTGAGCAACGCCACGTTCCGCGGCCTGGGTCTCGATCCGATCATGCGAGAGACGCGCTGCTGAACGAAACGATCGAAATTTCGGTCAATTACAAGGACCGCATCAACCTTGACAAAATCCCCGCGCGCACCGCGTGGAACCGGGAACAGGCGGCAAAACTGACCGGTGCCGGCGGGCGCTAAGGTCAACGTCCGCCGTTCACGCCTTGCCCCGATATTCGTCGCGCAGCAGGCGCTTGTAGAGCTTGCCGGTCTCGGCGCGCGGCAGTTCGGCGCGGAAATCATAGCGGCGCGGCGCCTTGACGCGGCTGAGATGCGCGCGGACGAAACTGCCCAGTTCGGCGGCCAGCGCATCGCGGTCCGCCGCCGGATCGGCCGGGCGGATGATCGCGACCACCTCCTCGCCCATTTCCTCATGCGGCGCGCCGATCACCGCGACATCGGCGACGGCGGGATGGGTGACCAGCAGGTTCTCGATCTCCTGCGGATAGATGTTGACCCCGCCCGAGATGATCATGAAACTCTTGCGGTCCGTGAGGTAGAGATAGCCCTCCTCGTCCATCCAGCCGACATCGCCCAGCGTGGTCCAGCCCTTGCCGTTGGTCGCCTCGGCGGTCTTTTGCGTGTCGTTGTGATATTCGAACGGCGGCGCTTCGGCGAAATAGACCGTGCCTTCCGCGCGCGCGGGCAGCACTTCGCCGTCCTCGCCGACGATCCGGGTCTGCGAGGTCAGGTTGCGGCCGACCGAGCCCTTGTGCTCCAGCCATTCGGCGCTGGAGATGGCGCAGAAGCCGTTGCCCTCGGTCCCGGCATAATATTCGCCGACGATCGGCCCCCACCAGTCAATCATCGCCTGCTTGACCGGGATCGGGCAGGGTGCCGCGGCGTGCCATACTGCCTTGAGGCTCGCCATGTCGTGGCGCGCGCGGACGTCGTCGGGCAGTTTGAGCATGCGGATGAAATGCGTCGGCACCCATTGCGCATGGGTGATTCTGTAACGCTCGATCAGGCGCAGCGCTTCCCCGGCATCGAAGCGGTCCATCACCACCACCGTCCCGCCGAGCTGCTGCACCGCCATCGACCAGCGCAGCGGCGCGGCATGGTAGAGCGGGGCCGGCGAGAGATAGACCATCTCAGGCGTGAAGCCATAAAGCGCCCGCCCGAGCATCACCAGCGGCGAGACATTGGTGCCGAAAGGCTCCTCGCTCAGCGGGTGCTTGACGCCCTTCGGCCTGCCGGTGGTGCCCGACGAATAGAGCATGATGCCACCGGATTGCGGATCGTCGAGCGGCGCGGGCGAGTGCCTATCGCGCGCATCTTCATAGGAGCGATAGCCCGGGATCGTGCCGTCGACCATGTAACGATCGACATCCCCGATCAGCCCCAGCAGTTCGGCGGCGACCGAAGCGACGCCCTTGCCGGCGATCAGCACGCGGCAATCGCCGTCGCGGATGATATAGTCCGCCTCGGCCGGATTGAGCTTGGACGAGATGCAGGTGCAATAGACGCCGGTGCGCTCGGCCGCCCACATGATCTCCAGATAGCGCGGCGAATTGTCCATCATCACCGCCATGCCGTCGCCGCGCTTCAGGCCCAGCGAGCGGATCAGCCGCGCGCCGCGATTGGCGCGCGCATCGAGCTCGGCGTAGCTGACGGCCTCGCCGGTCGCCGCCATGATATAGGCGGGCCGGGCCGGATCGGTCAGGGCGTGGGAAACGGGATGCAGGGTCGGCGCTTCGCTCATGCTTCGTCTCTCTCCTCAGCCGATCGTGCCCGTTGCGCGCAGCTCCGCGATCCTATCCGTGCCATAGCCAAGTTCGCCGAGCAGACCATCGCTGTCCGCGCCCACTTTTGGGGCGGGCCGCGGCGGATCGGTTGGCGTCTTGCTGTAGCGCGGCGCGGGCGCGGGCTGCGTTACGCCGGCGACCTCGATATAAGTGCCGCGCGCCTTGTTATGCGGATGATCGGGCGCGTCCGCGAGCGACAGCACGGGGGCGAAGCAGATATCGGTGGCCTCCATCAGATCGCACCAGTGATCGCGCGGTTTCGATGCGAAGATCGCGCCGAGCTTTTCCTTCAGCGCGGGCCATTGCGACGGGTCCATCTGCGCGTCGAAAGCGGCGTCGTCCGCCAGCCCCAAAGTTTCGCGCAGCAGCGCATAGAATTGCGGTTCGATCGAGCCGATCGAGATGAACTTGCCGTCGGCGCAGGCGAACGTGTCGTAGAAATGCGCGCCGGTATCGAGCAGGTTCACGCCCGCCTCGTCCTTCCACATCCCCGCCGCCTTGAAGCCCCAGGTCATGCCGGTCAGCACCGCCGATCCGTCGGTCATCGCGCAGTCGATCACCTGGCCCGCGCCGCCGTTCCTCACCGCGAGCAGCGCGCTGACCATCCCGAAAGCGAGCATCATGCCGCCGCCGCCGAAATCGCCGAGATAATTGACCGGCGGGGTCGGTTTCATGCCGGGCCGCCCGATCGTGTGGAGCGCGCCCGACAGCGCGATATAATTGATGTCGTGCCCGGCGGCCTGTGCATAGGGGCCGGTCTGGCCCCAACCGGTCATGCGGCCGTAGACGAGCTTTGGATTGTCGGCGATGAGCACCTCCGGGCCGAGGCCCAGCCGCTCGGTCACGCCGGGGCGGAAGCCCTCGATCAGCCCGTCGGCGGTGCGCGCCAGCTCGCGGATCAGCGCCACGCCCTGCGGCGACTTCATGTCGACCGCGATCGACTTGCGCGAGCGTGACAAAGGATCGGTTGCCCGCAGCCGACCGCCGATCCGTTCCACCCGGATCACCTCGGCGCCGTGATCGGCGAGCATCATCCCGCAAAAGGGCCCCGGGCCGATCCCGGCGAGCTCGATGATGCGGATGCCGCTGAGAGGTCCTGCCATGCTTGACCGCCCCGCTTAGCGCGCGGGGTAGCGCAGGCGGCCGATGAAGCGCGACAGGCTCAGCCGGTCGCGGCCCTTGCCGGTCCACTGCGCCTTCGCTTTCTCGAACTGCATGACATTCTCGATTCGCCGCGCGAGGAAGGCACGGGTCTCGGCATAATCCTCGCTGTCGTCGTCCAGGAACACCGCCAAAGTGGAGCCGTAGACGCCGGTCAGGATCGCGCGCTTGGTGTAGTGATTGTAATCGGTGGCGGTGTCGCCCGCCATGCGCCACATCCGGTCGGCCGTGCGCCAGGCGATCTTCGCGGTGCGCGGCAGGTTCTGCGGCATCGCCTGCACCGCCATCGCGCGGCGCAGCGCCTCCTTGTCGGGCGCGGCGACGGCGAGCCGCGCCTCGATCATCGCCTGGATTTTCTCGCGGATTTTCATCGCGTCCAGCTTTTCGGGCGGCAGCTGGCGCGCCATTTCGGCGTCGGTCCAAGCGATCCAGGCGTCGATCATGTCCATCGCACCGCCCTTGAAGGCGAGTCGGGCGATGTCCGGATCGATCTCGGTGCTCGTCGCAGCCATCGCCACCGCTTCCGGCGTCCAGCCATCGAACGCGGCGTTCGCGGGCAGATGCGGGGCGAGCGCGGCGCGGATTTCATCCAGCGTGGCGTCGTTCGGCGCTGTGTCCGGGGGCGGGGCGGCGATTTCGGTCTGGTCCATGCGGCGAGGATAAAGCTTCGCTGCGCGCATGCAAAGAACTCCTTCGATTGCGCGAGGAACGGCCGCCCCCTAGCTGGGTTTCAATACGAAACCAAAAAGGAGTAGTCATGCCTGCCAGCCTGTTCGATCCGATCCGCCTCGGCGCCATCGAGGCGAAGAACCGCATCCTCATGGCCCCGCTCACCCGCGGCCGCGCAAACAAGCGCCACGTGCCGACCGAGATGATGGCCGAATATTACGCGCAGCGCGCGGGCGCGGGACTGATCATCAGCGAGGCGACGGGGATGAGCGCGGAAGGCCTCGGCTGGCCCTATGCGCCGGGCCTGTGGACGGGCGAACAGACCGAAGCGTGGAAGCCGGTCACCGACGCGGTGCACCAGGCGGGCGGCAAAATCTTCGCGCAGCTGTGGCATATGGGCCGCATCCACCATAGCAGCCTGAACGAGGGCAAGCAGCCCGTCTCCAGTTCGGCCACCACCGCGCCGGGCCAAGCCCACACCTATGAAGGCAAGCAGGACTTTGAACAGGCGCGCCCGCTTGCCCTCGTCGAGATTTCGCGCCTGCTGGGCGATTACGAATTGGCCGCCGCCAACGCGAAAAAAGCGGGCTTCGACGGCGTGCAGCTGCACGCGGCCAATGGCTATCTGATCGACCAGTTTTTGCGCGACAACGCCAATTTCCGCGATGACGACTATGGCGGCAGCATTGAAAACCGCACGCGGCTGCTCGGCGAAGTGACCGACCGCTTGATCTCGGTCTGGGGCGCGGACCGCGTCGCGGTTCGGCTGTCGCCCAACGGCGATTCGCAAGGGGTGGACGACAGCGATCCCGAGCCGCTGTTCACCCACGCCGCAAAGCTGCTGAGCGATCGCGGTATCGCCTTCCTCGAACTGCGCGAGCCCGGCCCCGAAGGCACCTTCGGGCGCACCGACGTGCCCAGGCAGAGCCCCGCGGTCCGTCAGGCGTTCAAAGGGCCGTTGGTGCTCAACAGCGATTACGGCGCCGAGAACGGGCAAAAGGCCTTGGACGAGGGCCGCGCCGATGCCATCGCATTTGGCCGCACCTTCTTGGCCAATCCCGATCTGGTCGAGCGTTTTCGTGCCGGCGCCGAGCTTAACACGAGCACGATGGCGACCTGGTACAGCCAAGGACCGGAAGGATATATCGACTATCCGACGATGGCGGAGCAGCGGGCGGACGCCTGACGCGTCTTCATTTCTCTCCTTCAGGGGAGAGGTAGCGGAGCTTGACGCGTTAGCGCCCAGCGAAGCTGGGAGAGGGGGCGTGCCCAACCACCAATGGTCCGTGCCGGAAAGCCCCTCTCCGCTGCGACTGGGCAGCTTGCTGCCCAGTCTCGCTCCCTCTCCCCTCAAGAGGAGAGGGTAACGTCTGTCGAAGCATTGCTTCGCGCGCAACGGCGGATATCTCGGAGGTCACCATTTCCCGCTGGCCAAAGCCCGCCGTTATTGATAATTGGTCGCAGTTTCATGAAGCTGTCCGATCTGCCACGCCGCGTCCCGGCCCGCATCGCCGCGATCGACTGGGATTCGCTGCCCCCCGCGGAGGGCAGCCGGCTGCGCGCGTTGGGTTTCGAACACGGGGCGTTCGTCGAAACCTTGCACAAGGGCATGCTGTTCTGGCGCGATCCGATCGCGGTGCGCATCGGACGCATGACCGTGGCGCTGCGCACCCACCATGCCGAGGCGATCGACTGCGAGGCGCGCCGATGACCGTCCACCAGCCACTCGTCGCGCTGGCGGGCAATCCCAATGCCGGCAAGAGCGCGCTGTTCAACGCGCTGACCGGCGCGCGGCAGAAGATCGCCAATTATCCCGGGGTGACGGTGGAGCGCAAATCGGGACGGCTGTTCCTGTCCGACGGCCGCCCGGTCGAGATGGTCGACCTGCCGGGCAGCTACAGCCTCAAACCGCACAGCCTGGATGAAAAGGTCACGCGCGACGTCGTCACCGGGCGGCTGGAAGGCCAGCGGCGGCCGGACGCGATCGTCGTCGTCGTCGATGCGTCCAATCTCGACAACCATCTGCGCTTCACGCTGGAGCTGATCGATCTCGGCTTGCCGGTGGTGGTGGCGCTCAACATGGTCGATCTCGCCAAGCGCGACGGGCTGGAGCTCGATCCGGACAATCTCGCCGCCGAGCTCGGCGTGGCGGTGGTTCCCACGGTCGCGGTCCGCAGGCGCGGCCTCGGCGAACTCAGCGCGGCGATCGAGACCGCGCTGGCGGGCGGCAGCAGCGACGCCCCGCTCCCCGCCGATCTCGACAACGAGGACCGGCTCGCGCTCTACTCCAACCGCGCGCACAAGCTCGCCCGTTCGGCGATCAAGAGCGAGACCGCGACGCGGCAGTGGACGCGGATCATCGATTCGGTGCTGCTCCACCCGCTCGCCGGCTTCGTCGTGCTCGTCGGCCTGCTGTTCGTCATGTTCCAGGCGGTGTTCGCCTGGTCCGAGGCGCCGATCGGCTGGATCGAGGGTGGCATGGAGTGGCTGGGCGCCCTGGTCGGCGGCGCGCTGCCCGGCGGGTTGATCCGTTCCTTCCTCGTCGACGGCGTCATCGCGGGCGTCGGCTCCGTCATCGTGTTCCTGCCGCAGATCCTGATCCTGTTCCTGTTCATCCTGGTGCTCGAGGCGACGGGTTACATGACCCGCGCCGCGTTCGTGATGGACCGGATGATGGCCAGCGTCGGTCTGTCGGGCCACAGCTTCATCCCGCTGCTGTCCAGCTTCGCCTGCGCCATTCCCGGCATCATGGCGACGCGCTCGATCCGCGACGAGAAGGACCGGTTGACCACCATCCTCGTTGCCCCGCTGATGACCTGCTCGGCGCGGCTGCCGGTTTACACCATCATCATCGGATCGTTCATCCCGGCCAGCAAGATCGGTCCCGGCATCGGGCTGCAGGGGCTGGTGCTGCTCGGTCTATACCTGTTCGGGATCGTCGGCGCGATGATCGTTTCGCTGGTCCTGCGGGGCAGCGTGACCAGGGGAGACGGCTCGGGCTTCCTCATCGAAATGCCCAAATATCAGCTGCCGCGCCTCCGCGATGTCGCCATCGGCCTGTTCCAGCGCGCCTGGATCTTCATGCGCCGGGCGGGCACGATCATCTTCTTCGCGACGATCCTGCTCTGGGCCTTGCTGAGCTTTCCCAAAACGCCGGTCGATAGCGGCATCAGCCAGGTCGATTATTCGGTCGCCGGCCGCATTGCCAACGGCATCACGCCGGCAATGGAGCCGATCGGTTTCAACCGCGACATCACGCTGGCGCTGATCCCGGCGATGGCCGCGCGCGAGGTCGCGGTGTCGGCGCTCGGCACCGTCTACGCGATCGATGCCGAGGACGACGAAGGGACTACCGTCTTGGGCGACCGGCTGGCGGCCGACTGGACGCTGCCCACCGCGCTGGCGTTCCTGATGTGGTTCGTGTTCGCGCCGCAATGCGTCTCGACCATCGCGGTGACGCGGCGGGAGACGAACGGATGGCGCTGGCCGGTGTTCATGGTGGTCTATCTGTTCGGGCTGGCCTACATCATGTCCGGCATCACATTCTGGCTCGCCCGCGCCGCCGGATTGTAGACCGGATTTTCGAAAATCACCCCGCACCGTTCGGGCTGAGCTTGTCGAAGCCCTGTCCTTTATCTAGACCGAGCGCGAAGCAGCAGAACGGCCCTTCGACAGGCTCAGGGCGAACGGAACGGGGCTGGACTGCGCCAAATTCGGAGAAAATCATGGCAGGCAGCGTAAACAAGGTTATTCTGATCGGCAATCTGGGCGCGGACCCCGAAGTGAAGACGTTCCAGAACGGCGGGCGCCTGTGCAATCTGCGCATGGCCACGTCGGAGAACTGGAAGGACCGGCAGACGGGGGAGCGCAAGGAGCGTACCGAGTGGCACACGGTGACGATCAAGTCCGACGGGCTGGTCGGCGTGGCCGAGAAATATCTGCGCAAGGGATCGAAAATCTACGTCGAGGGCCAGTTGCAGACCCGCAAATGGCAGGACCAGTCGGGCAATGACCGCTATTCGACCGAAGTCGTGCTGAGCGGCCCCGGCGCGGTGATGACCATGCTCGACGGCGCCCCCGGCAGCGGCGGCGGATCGGGCGGCGGAGGCGGCGGCTGGAACCAGGGCGGCAGCGGCGGCGGGGGCGGCGGTTCGTCCTCCGGCGGCGGCGGCGGATCGGGTGGCGGCTGGAACCAGGACGGCGGCGATTTCGCCGACGATCTTGACGACGAAGTGCCGTTCTGACCGGCGTACTGATCGCGGCGGCCCCTGTCGGCACCGTCGTCGGCGCGCTCGTCGTGCTGATTATGGCGATCCGGCGGCCTAGGGCCAACGGCGTTGCGGCGCCGCGAAAGTTCGATCGCAACGTCATCGTCATCGGCGCGGGCTCGGCCGGGCTGACCGCGGCCTATCTGGCGGCCAAGGCGGGCGCAAAGGTGACGCTGATCGAGGCGCACAAGATGGGCGGCGATTGCCTCAACACCGGCTGCGTGCCGAGCAAGGCGTTGATCAAAAGCGCCCGCGCCGCCGCGGCGGCGCGCGAGGCCAGCCGTTACGGGCTGAAGGACGCCGAACCGGCCATCGATTTCGCCGAGGTGATGGCGCGGGTACGCGGCGTGATCGACGCGATCCGCCCGCATGACAGCGAGGAGACGTTCGAGGGTTACGGCGTCGATGTGGTGCGTGGTTATGCCCGCTTCGTCGATCCGTGGACCGTGGAGATCAAACTGAACCACGGCGGCTTCAGCCGCCTCACCGCCCGGCATTTCGTCGTGGCTACCGGCTCCGAACCGATCGTCCCGTCGATTGATGGCGTCGAGGACAGCGCCTATCTTACCAGCGAAACGCTGTGGGATGCGATGTCCGAACGACAGACCATTCCCGAACGCTTCGTCATTATCGGCGGCGGGCCGATCGGCTGTGAACTGGCGCAGAGTTTTCAAAGGCTCGGATCGCAGGTCACGGTCGTCGAGCAGTCCGAGCGCCTGCTTGGCAAAGAGGACGGCGAAGCCGCCAATCTCGTCCGCGAACGGATGGAAGCGGAGGGCGTGACGGTGCTCGCCAGCCATGAAGCGTTGCGGTTCGAGCGGGATGGCCAGAGCCGCCTCGTGGCCAAGGGCCCCGATGGCGACGTCACCCTTATCTATGATGCGCTACTGATCGGCATCGGTCGCAAGGCACGGCTGTCGGGCTATGGGCTGGAAGCGATCGGCGTCGACACGGAAAAAACCATCGCCGTCGACGGCAAGCTGCAAAGCGCGCTGCCGCATATCTATGCCGCCGGCGATGTCGCGGGACCGTTCCAGTTCACCCATGCCGCCGGATTTCAGGGGATGAAGGCTGGCTACAGCGCGCTGTTCGCGCCTTTCTACACCCCCAGCGCCGCCGAGCCGGTGATGCCGCGCGCCACCTATACCGAGCCCGAGGTCGCCAGCGTGGGGCTGAACGAGGCGAGCGCCAAGGAGCAGGGCATAGCCTATGAGCTGACGCGCTTCGAGATGAGCGAACTCGAACGCGCGGTGGCCGAGAGCGAAACGGAGGGTTTCATCAAGGTGCTGACCAAACCCGGCGGCGACAGGATTCTGGGCGCCGTGGTGGTGGCTGCGAACGCGGCGGAAATCCTGACGAGCTTCACCATCGCGATGAACCAGAACATGGGCCTGGCCAAGCTGATGGCGGTGATCTTCCCCTATCCCAGCTGGGCCGAAGCCGCGAAACTTGCCGCGCAGGAGCACGCGCTGGCCCACGTCAGCGAGCGGCTGATCGGCGTGGCGCGCCGGTATCTCAAATGGCAGCGCGGGAGTTGACTTGCTGAGGGTTGTCCACAGGAAAGAACAAAATAAGATTCGACAGTGTGTTTTCTTAGCATTAACCAGAAAACCCCCGAGCGCTGTAACGCTCGAGGGTGATCTGAAAACCGCGATTGCAACGCGGACTAGCTAGCTTGGTTTCATTGGAGTCTAAGCCCCGCCTTGTCAACGTTGCATTCGCAAATTGCGAAGGAACAGAATTTGGCAAAAGAGAGAAAGCAGTCTCCGGCGATCACCGAGGAAATGGCTGCGCATATCCGCTATTTGGTGGATGTTCGTAGACTGTACCAGCATCAAGTCGCTGCACTTTTGGAGACGAACCAAGGACGCATTAGCGAGGTGATGACGGGTAAAACCTTCCCGAAAGCACCACCTGCACAGGGCGCATTTCCCTTTTAGAATTTGGAGTGCGGGGGCGGGAAGTCCTGCCCCCCTGAATTCTCGCTCCACTCCAATTTTCACGGCAAAATAGTTGGCTAGATTTGGCGGCCCTCTAGCAGCGCCTTGAGGCCGGACAGGGCGCCGATCGGTTCCACCTCGTCCTCGCTTTTCACGCCGGCTTCGGCCAGCACCTCGGCGGCTTGCGGACTGCGCGGATAGGGATCGAGCGCCAGGCCGAGGCTTTGCGCCACCGCCTCGCCCCAATCGACGATCCGGCCATCGTGGAACAGCGTGTCGAGCTCGTCCTCGCCCAGTTCCACCTCCTCGTCCGGGTCGCCCGGACGCGGCAAGGGCAGAAAGGTCAGGTCCACCGGCTCGTCCAGCGCGAAGGGCACGGGATCGCCGGTGGCGACGCAGCGCTGCGCGCCGCTTGCGCCGAAGCGGCCGGTCACGCGCACCGTCTCGCCGGTGCGCACCGCCTCCAGATCGGCGGTCAGTGCGTCCAGCACCAAGCAATCGAAGCGCGCCGCCAGCGCCGTAAGCTCGTTCGGCCCGGCCTTCAGCGTCGCCGCATGGGGACGCGATCCCAGCTCGCCGAGCTTGGCGGTGCGGGAGAATTCCGCTTGCTGGTTTTCGGCCGCGCCGATCACCAGTGCGCCCGCCCGGACAGCAGGGCGTCGGTAAAAAGCCCGGCCAGCGCATCGGCATGCAGCCGCATCTCGCGCGCGACATGCGCCACGCCCGCGTCCGGCGCCGGTTCCTCGCGAAAGATGTTGCGGCGGATCGCCGCGCCCAGCGTGCCGCCATTGGGCAGCGCCAGCCGGTAGGCACCGA
This sequence comes from Novosphingopyxis sp., assembly GCF_965218915.1. Taxonomy (GTDB): domain Bacteria; phylum Pseudomonadota; class Alphaproteobacteria; order Sphingomonadales; family Sphingomonadaceae; genus Novosphingopyxis. Next base: position 3,273,493 of record NZ_OZ244708.1, read on the forward strand.
GCCGCCCGCCGAGCGCGCTCATCATCTTGCCCATATGCTTGCCCACGCTGACGTCGCCGATACCGATCTGGCGCAGTTGTCCGTCCATATCGGCCACGAACAATTCGGTCAGCCACACGCTTTCCCGCCGTGCCTTCTCTTCGGGTTCGAGTCGCAACAGCACCAGCGAAAGCACCGCCGCGATCATGTCGAACCGCCCGTCGATCGTGTCCGGAACCGCGCCTTCCTCATACCAGTGCGGCGCGCGCGCGCGCGCCACCACCTGCTCGTAAAGCGGCAGCAGCGCGGCCGACGGATCGGCCTTGCCCCCGAAAATCCGCTGGATCAGTCCCATTTTCGCATGTCCCGGAGCTGGTGATCGGCGCGGTTCATCGCGCGCTCATTCGCCAGCAATATTGATATCCAGCGCGCGAGATGCAATGGCGACGCGGCAGCCCGGCATCAGGGCTTTTTCAAAGCGAGCCCGGTCCGCCGGGCCGGACCATATCGGAGTATGCATGCCCGCCACATTCGACACCCTGCTGAAGCTGACCGCGCTCGGCGCGATCGCCTTGGCCACGTCGTCCTGCGGGCGGCTGCAGGCGCACCGCGGTTACATCATGGACCCGGTGCTCGCCAGCTCGGTCCAGCCGGGCGTGGACAACAAGCAAAGCGTTCAGGGCACGCTCGGCGACCCGACGTTCAAGAGCCAGTTCGGCCAGGAGGAATGGTTCTACGTGTCGCGCAACACCCGCCAGCTCGCCTTCGCCGAGCCGACCCCGACCGCGCAGACGATCCTGCACATCACGTTCGATCCGAGCGGAAACGTCGCCGCGGTCGACCGTACCGGGCTGGAGCAGGTCGTGAGCATCAATCCCGAGGGCGACAAGACCCCGACCCGCGGGCGCGAGCGCAGCTTTTTCGAGGAGCTGTTCGGGAATATCGGCACCGTCGGCGCCCCCGGCATTCCGGGCGGCGGGAATGGCCCGAGCAACGATCCGACCAATCCGGGAGGGTGAGGGCCGGGTGGTCGCCCAACGGTTTGGCTGATCGGCAGAACCTCCTGGAAGATATAGTGGCCAGAAGCTCATTGGACGCTCGAATTGCGGCATAGCATCGAAACTTGCGACGAAGCGGGACGTCCCGCGGTGGGCGAGACTATAGCGGCCCAATCAGCGACCCTTGCATAAGAAGCTGTTCCAAGGCATCGACACTGCAATGATAGTTGTATCCCGATGATCGCGGCTGCGTTTCTCGCGCTATGCGCCGCTATGGCAATCGCCGGCGACAGCCCGGTCGGTCGCGCGCTGCATCGCTGGCTGGTGGAACGGCCGGCGGCGGTGTTCGACCGGATCGGCTTCGATCATCTAGTCGTTGCGGCGATGGCTGTCGGGCTGCTGCTTCTCGCTATCTGGTGCGGCGAAGGCGATGGACTCCGGATGCTCGGCTTTGCGGCCCCCGATCTGGCCGCGTGGCTCACCACGGTTGAAATCGCCACCTATCTCGATGCGCTTGCCGCCACCGCGCTGGCTGTTTCGACCATGCGACTGAAGAGGGTTCATCGCTTGTCGATGGCGGTACTCACGTCATCATTCTCGCATCCAGCCCTTAACGCCGCTCGCCCGCGATGCCGCCGCCACAGAACCAATATCGCCCCTGCCAATGACGATGAAGACGGGGCCGCTTTCGCGCTAGCGAGCTAAACGTCCGCCCGGCTGCCGTCAGGAACGGTCCGGGACTCTTTCCTTTCCTAAAACAAGCTGCTGTCGCGCAAGCGTTTGCGCACGGCTGTCAAAGGTGCGCCATGCTGGATATTCTCATCGCCATTCTGCTGCTTGCCGTCCTTCCCGCGCGCGGCATATGGAACAGTCGCAATACGCGCACGGACGATCCGTCACGCGCGCAACGGTATCTCACAACGATGTCGATCGTCGGCGTTCTGCTTGTTCTTCTGGCGGTCGACTGGCTGCTTACGGGTCGCTCGGCCGCGATGCTCGGACTTGGCATCCCGGTGACCGTGCCGGCCATGCTGGGCTTGGCCGCGACCGGCATCTTGCTTGGAATCATGAGCCTAGCCGTTCGAAGGAAAATTGTTTCGGGGGACATGAATGACCAAAAGGCTGGCACCGACATTCTGTCCGAAAGTGCGGGCGAGGTCAGGCTCTTTATGCTGTTCGCGCTGATGGTCGGATTCGGCTGGGAAGTGCTCTACCGGGGTTTTCTTCTGTTGTATCTCCCGGCCCATATCGGATGGCCGGGAGCGATCATGGCGGCGGCGTTGGCCTACGGTCTTGCCCACGGTATCAAGACCCGGCCCCAAGCCGCCGCCAGCATCGTCGCGGCATTTGCCTTTACGATCGGCTATGTGCTTACCCGAAATCTCTGGTGGCTCATCATCCTGCACGTCGCACTGCCGCTTATCGGGCTAGCCGCCAAGCGGTATCGTGGAGAAGACTTGTCCTGAACCTCTCGCGACGTTCATTCATCCAAACGAAAGGCGATTATGTGCTTTGCAAACCCGTTTCATTTTTTCGTCACCCCAGCGAAAGCTGGGGTCTCGGGCGGGATCGCCATGAGGCCTGAGATGCCAGCTTTCCGGGTCCCAACAAAGTACTACTTTGTTGGGTGCCCTTTCCGGGTCCCAACAAAGTACTACTTTGTTGGGTGCCCTTTCGCTGGCATGACGAACGAAGAAAGGCAGAGCTATGCCGTTTCTGAATTTCCATCCGACTGGGTTTGCAAGGTACATAATCGCCAAACGAAAAGGGCGGTCCCGCGGGACCGCCCTTCGATGTCTGCCGGGAGGCCGGGGATCAATCCAAGGCCTTCAGGTTGACCGCCGAATATTTGCCGCGCCGGTCGACTTCGATGTCGAATTCGACCCGGTCGCCCTGCTGCAGTGCGGAGAGGCCGGAACGCTCGACCGCGCTGATATGGACGAAGGCATCGGCCTCGCCATCGTCGCGTTCGATGAAGCCGAAGCCCTTGACGTCGTTGAAGAACTTCACGGTGCCCTTCGCTTTTTCTCCGGTAAGTTCGCGCTGAGGAGCACCGCCGCCCTGTGAGCCGGGGCCTGGTCGAGGACCGCGGTCGTGCGATTCGACCGGCATCGGCTCGCCCTCGATCTCCAGGTCGCTGGCCGAGACCTTGCCGCCGCGATCGACCAGCGTGAACTTGAGCGGCTGGCCTTCGGCTAAGCCGGTAAGCCCCGCCGCCTCGACCGCGCTGATGTGCACGAACACATCGTCCGGGCGACCTTCGCACTGGATGAAGCCGAAGCCCTTTTGCCCGTTGAAGAATTTGACCACGCCCTCGTCCGATCCGACGACCTGCGCGGGCATGCCGCCGCCGCCGCCGCGTCGCGGGGCACCGCCGCCGCCGGCAAAACCGCCGCCCCCGCCGAAGCCGCCACGGGGCGCGCCGCCGCCGCGATCGTCGTCGAAGCTGCGCGGACCTCCGCCGCCACGTCCGCCGCCATCCGATGGCCCGGAGTCCCTGTATCCGTCGAAATTCTCGTCGCCGAAACTATCGCGTTTATCACGGCCCTTGCCGCGCCGCTTACGGTCAAAACTCATGTCGTCGTATTCACCTTCGCTTCGCCCCCCGATTCGGCCGGTGCAGCGAAGGACGACTGACTGCATGGCCCGATACGTCCTCGCATGGAATCGCATCTGGCAAACAGCATAGCGTAAATCGCGCGCTTTTGCGATAGCTGTTTTCCACAGGCTGGCGCGCGCCTGGCACGGCAGGGCCAAGGCCGCGTTGGCGCGGATCAACCGGACAACCGCTAACTGGCGCGCGAGGCCATGGTTGCCATGCCATCTGCGCTGCGGCAAGAGACCACGGCACCCTATTCGCCGCATTCTACGCTGCCCACGCCCGCGCCACCGACCGACAGGATATTGCTACCGTGACCGTATATTTTCACGAAGAAGATCTGCCCGAGGGCCTGCTGGACACCGGCGACCTCGCGGTCGACACCGAGACCATGGGGCTGCGAACGCCGCGCGACCGGCTGTGCCTGCTGCAGATTTCCAACGGCAACGGCGATGAGCATCTGGTGCGGTTCAGTCCAGGCTCGGCCTATGACGCGCCGAACCTGAAGCGCATCCTGGCCGATCCGGCGCGTGTCAAACTCTATCATTTCGGACGGTTCGATCTGGCCGCGATCCAATATTATCTGGGCGTGATGGCCGCGCCCGTGTTCTGCACCAAGATCGCCAGCAAGCTGGTGCGCACCTATACCGATCGCCACGGCCTGAAGGAACTGGTGCGCGAGATGCTGGGCCAGGATATTTCCAAGCAGCAACAGTCGAGCGACTGGGGCGGCGCGCAGCTCAGCGATGCGCAGAAGGACTATGCCGCCTCCGACGTGCGCTTCCTGCACCGGCTGCGCGACCAGTTCCTGCTCCGGCTGGAGCGCGAGGGGCGCATGGAGCTGGCGCAAGCCTGTTTCGATTTCCTGCCGACGCGCGCGCTCCTGGATATCGCGGGATGGCCGGATGACGATATTTTCGCCCATAGCTGATCCGGTCCGTGCCCGATCGGGCCACGCCGCACGCGCGCTCCCGGGGGCTACCCGATGAGTCGGCGCGCGGAAAAACGGCGCTCGAAGCGGCAGCAATTCGCCGCGCCCGGCGGCTCGTTCGACCGGATGATCCGCATCCTGCGCATCGCCTTGCCCTCGGCGGTCGGCGCGCTCATCGCGATCCTGCTGATCGCGCCGATGGCCGACCGCGGAGAACTCAGCTTCGTACTCGACAAGGATAGCGTCGAGCGCGCGCCCGAGCGGCTGGAATCGAGCGACGCGCTCTACCGCGGCGCCGACGACAAGGGGCGGCCCTTCGCGCTGCGCGCCGGCAGCGCGGTGCAGCGCAACGAGAGCCCGGGGCAGGTCCAGCTCAAGGATCTGTCGGCGCATCTGACGCTCGACGACGGCCCCGCCGCGATCCGCGCGGGCCGAGCCATGTACGATATCGAGGCACAGACGGCGGAGGTGCCGGGGTCGATCCTGTTCGAGGCCGAGCCGGGTTACCGCCTGGCCACCAGCAACGCCTCCATCGCCTTCGGCCCGCAGACGCTGACCTCACAGGGCGGGGTGACGGGCACCACCGACATGGGCGATTTCAAGGGTGACCGGCTGTCCGCCGATCTTGCGGACCGGATGCTCACCGTATCGGGCAATGTCACCGGCACCACCAAGGTCGGCCCGTTCAGCGCCGACCGGCTGACGGTCGATCTGGCCAAGGGAACGATCGCGCTCGATGGCGGTGCGAAAGTGCACGTCGATCAGGGCCGATTGCGCTAAGGCGCGATTGCGTTAAAGAACGTCCCACTATGCAACGAACAGCCATCCTCATGGCCGGTCTGATCGGATCGGTGCTGCTCTTGCCCTCGGCCAGCGCGCAGGTGCTTGCCGGGCACAACAGCAACGCCCCGGTCGATTTCAACGCCGGGCGGATCGAGATTCAGGACCGTTCGGACCGGGTCGTGCTGTCGGGCGGTGTGCTGGTGACGCAGGCCGGGCTGAACCTGCGCTCGGCGCGGATGACCATCGCCTACACCAACAGCTCGGGCATCGACGTGAACCGGATCGATGCCACCGGCTCGGTCGTCATCACCAAGGATGACGAGCGCGCCACCGGCGATGCGGCGATCTACGATCTCGACCGCCATCTGATCACGCTGGTCGGCAACGTCACGCTGACCCAACGCGGCAACCGGTTGAACGGAGGGCGGGTGGTGATCGATCTGGATACCGGCAAGGCGGTGATCGACGGCAGCGGCGGCTCGGGCCAGCCCCCAGAGGGTATCGAAAGCGCCGGGCCCGGCCGGGTCACGGGCACTTTCACGGTGCCGCAGAAAGGCGAATGAGAGCCCCCGGTTCGTCATCAGGTGCAATATCGGGACCGATTAATCTTTTTTCGTCATTCCAAAACCGATTTTATCCAAATTCACGATGTTGATGGTAAATCGAGCGATCCGGAAGCGAGACCCTCAAGCGGCATCGCCTGCCGCCCGGATTGGCTTCGCCGAACTAACTTTTCCAAATCAAGCGCTCCAGCTTTCAGCAACAATGATGGGCCATTGGCCAGCCTTCAGGCGTTGTGCAGCGCATTTTGATCGGATGGGTCGAACATTTTATCCGCTTTAGCATCCGAAAATCGACTGCAGATACGTCTGACGGTCGTGACGGTCGCCAAATTTTCGAGATCTTCCGAGACCGCTTCAGAAAGATGGCTTGTAAGCTTGGTGGTTAACCGGCCATGTAAGATATGGCCAAGGGAACGAACATGACAGTTAAAAACAGAATGAAGGGTGGTGGGCGAAAAAACGAACCTTCGCATATGAAAGTGGCGGAAGACTTGGGCACTTCGATCGTGACCGGCGCGCGCGCGCCCGGCAGCCTTCTCCCGGGCGAACTGGAACTGGCCTCTGAACTTGGCGTGTCGCGAAGCGTGGTGCGTGAGGCGCTGCGCATCTTGAGCGCGAAGGGACTTCTCGAAAGCAAACCCAAAACCGGCACCCGCGTAAGGGAACGCGAAAAGTGGAATATCCTCGACCCCTCCCTCCTCGCCTGGATGTTCGAAACCGTGCCGTCCGCCCAGTTCGTGCGCAATCTGTTCGAACTTCGCATGATCGTGGAGCCAGCCGCTGCGGAACTGGCGGCGCGCAAGCGTTCGGCGCGGCAACTCTCGATCATGGGGCATTCACTCGAAACCATGGCTATTCACACGCTCGCAACAGCGGAAGGACAGCTTGCCGATCAGCAATTCCATGCCGCCATCCTCGAAGCGACCGACAACGAATTGATCGTGAACCTTTCCGCCACCATCGGCGCGGCGGTTCGCTGGACCACCTTTTTCAAATATCGCAGTCTGAAGAAACCGCGCGATCCCATCGACGAACATCGCCAACTCTTTCAGGCGATCGCCGATGGCGATGCCGATGCCGCTCGCCAGGTGGCGATCGCGCTGATCCGGCAGGCCGAAGCCGACACCGAAACGGCGTTGAATGCGGAGACTTCGGGTAACTGAGCTGATCCGCCGGACGACCGAACGCAAGCGCGGCAAAAGGGCGCTGCGCGCAGACCGATGAGCCGACCGGTCAATGGCTGTCGCGCGGAAGGCCTCGGGTCTGGACGATCCGCTGATATTTTTCCGCGCCCTCCAAGATGGCGCCCGACGCCATCTGCCCGACGACACCGCGCTGGATTTCCTGCCACGGGGTCTGGCTTTCCGGATAGGGGAAGCCGCCATCGGCGATGAGCTCGTCGCGCCGCTGCTGCAGTTCCTCGTCGCTGATCAGGATGTTCGCGCTTCGGTTGGGCAGATCGATGCGGACGCGGTCCCCGCTCCTCAGCAACGCCAGACCGCCCATCGCCGCGGCTTCCGGCGTCGCGTTCAGGATCGACGGACTGCCGCTGGTGCCCGATTGCCGGCCATCGCCGATGCAGGGGAGCGAATGGATGCCCTCCGCCAGCAATTGCACCGGGGGGCGCATGTTCACGACCTCGGCCGATCCGGGATAGCCGATCGGTCCGGCTCCACGCATGAACAGCAGGCTCTTGTCGGTGATGCCCAGCGTAGGATCGTCGATCCGCCGGTGATACTCCTCCGGCCCGTCGAACACGATCGCGGTTCCCTCGAACGCCTCGGGATCGTCGGGATCGGACAGATAGCGCTGGCGGAAATCGTCCGAGATCACGCTCGTCTTCATGATCGCCGCGTCGAACAGATTTCCGGATAGCACGATGAAGCCCGCCGCATGGCGGATGGGCGCGGTGAACGGATAAATGACCCGCTCGTCCTCGATCGCCACACCGGCGCAATTCTCGCCGATCGTCTTGCCGTTCACGGTCATCGCGTCGGCGGCGATAAGGTTCTGCTCGATCAGCTGTCCCATCACCGCCGGCACACCGCCCGCCCGGTAATAATCCTCGCCGAGATATTCGCCCGCCGGCTGCAGATTCACGAGCAGGGGGATGTCGTGGCCCAACCGTTCCCACTCCCCGATCGGCAGATCGACGCCGATATGACGCGCGATCGCCGCCAGATGGATCGGCGCGTTGGTCGATCCGCCGATCGCCGAGTTGACGCGGATCGCGTTGTCGAACGCGTCCTTGGTCAAAATGTCCGACGGTTTCAGATCTTCGTCGACCATCTCGACGATGCGCTTGCCGGTGCGATAGGCCGCTTCCTGGCGGTCGCGATAGGGCGCGGGAATGGCGGCCGATCCGGGCAGCGACATGCCCAGCGCCTCGGCGAGCGAGTTCATCGTGGTCGCGGTGCCCATGGTGTTGCAATAGCCGGTCGATGGGGCGGACGATGCGACGAGCTTGATGAAGCCCTGATAGTCGATCTCTCCCGACGCCAGCATCTCGCGCGCGCGCCACACGATGGTGCCCGAACCGGTGCGCTGGCCCTTGAAATAGCCGTTCAACATCGGGCCGACCGACAGCGCGATCGCGGGGACGTTCACCGTCGCGGCGGCCATCAGCGCGGCGGGTGTGGTCTTGTCGCAGCCGATCGTGAGGACGACGGCGTCGATCGGATAGCCGTAAACCGCCTCGACCAGCCCGAGATACGCAAGATTGCGATCGAGCCCTGCCGTCGGGCGCTTGCCCGTCTCCTGGATCGGGTGGACGGGGAATTCGATGGCGATCCCGCCCGCCTCCCGAATGCCCTCGCGCACGCGGTCCGCCAGCACCAGATGATGGCGGTTGCACGGGCTGAGATCGCTGCCGGTCTGGGCGATCCCGATAATCGGCTTATCGCTCTGCAGTTCCTCGAGCGAGAGCCCGAAGTTCATGTACCGCTCCAGATACAGCGCGGTCATGTCCGGATTGTCCGGATTGTCGAACCAGGCCCTGCTGCGCAGCTTGCCGGCGGTAGAGTTCACCTCGCCTCCCCCCCTCAACGATCCGTGTAGACGCGGTAGACCATGCGGTGATGATAGGGCTTGCCGGGCTCCACGCGCGCAGAGCCGAAGGTGGGCTGGTTGGACGTATCGGGAAACGGTTGCGGCTCCAGCGCGATGCCATCCCCCATGCGATAGACATGGCCCCCCTTGCCGACCAGTTCGCCCGCCAGGAAATTGCCCGAATAGAATTGCAGGCCCGGTTCGGTGCTCAGCCCTTCGCGCACGCGGCCCGAACGCCGGCTGACCGATTCAACCTGCTCCCCGCCGAACGGGATTCCAAAGGATCCGCGCTCAGCGGTGGTAACCGAAGCCATGGCGGGACTCGCAGAATAGATGGCTGCGCCGATCATCGCGGCGCGTTCGAAACTGGCTTTTATCATGCTTCCCCATCCTTTTGAGCCGGTCCTTTTGGACATTGACCGGTCGTATGAAACGCATATAGTCAGACATATTAAGAACATGCAATAGGCTACAGCCCGGCAAATGGGCCAAGTAGCCGACATTGGGAGAAGATGATGCCGGGACCGGTCGTTTCTGGGAATGGGGGCACCCCCGAGGCCAAGGTCGCCGCTGGCGGCGCGGGCTACACGAAAGCGCTGACATTGCTGGCGAGCCTCTTCTTCATGTGGGGGTTCATCACCGTCATCAACAACACGCTGCTGCCCCATTTGAAAAGCGTGTTCGACCTCAACTATACCAAGACAACGCTGATCGAATCGGTCTGGTTCATCGCCTATTTCTTCGCCTCGATTCCTTCGGCCAAGCTGATCGAGCGCATCGGTTACCAGAAATCGCTGGTGATCGGCCTGCTGATCATGGCCGCAGGTGCGCTCGGCATGGTGCTGGCGGCGAGCATCCCCTCCTACGGGGTCACGTTGATCATGCTGTTCATCATCGCCAGCGGCATCACGCTGCTGCAGGTGGCCGCCAACCCCTATGTCGCGGTGATCGGTCCGCCGGATACCGCCTCGTCGCGGCTCAATCTGGTGCAGGCGCTCAATTCGGCCGGAACGATGCTGGCGCCTCTGTTCGGCGCCTATCTGATCCTCGGTCGGTCGAAAAGCGGCACCGCGGAGGCCGGCACCGTGTTGACTCAGGCCGAGCGTATCGCCGACGCGCAATCGGTGATTCTGCCCTATGTGCTTGTAGCGATCGTGCTCGTCGTGCTCGCGGTTATCATCGCTCGCTTCCCGCTCCCCGCCATGGGTTCGGCCACCAGCCGCGTCGCCAAGGAGGAGCGCAAGAAGCACTCGCTGTGGAAGCACCGCAATCTGGTGTTCGGCATCCCCGCCATCTTCATCTATCTGATCGCCGAAATCGGCGTCGCCAACCTGTTCGTGAATTTCGTCAGCCAGCCGGACATCGCCAATCTGACGCATGAGGAAGCGGGGCGCTATCTCACCTTTTTGTGGTGCGGCATGATGGTCGGCCGGTTCGCCGGTTCCGCGATCATGCAGCGCATCCCTGCCGAAACGGTGCTGGCGGCCTTTTCGATCGGCGCGTTCGTGGTGATGTTGGTGACCGTGTTCACCACCGGCCCGGTCGCGATGTGGTCGCTGATCCTAGTCGGCCTGTTCCATTCGATAATGTTCCCCACGATCTTCACGCTCGGCATCCGCGGCCTCGGCCCGCTGACCGAGGAAGGCTCGGGGCTGCTGATCATGGCGATCGCCGGCGGCGCGCTGGTGGTGGTACAGGGCTGGCTGGCCGACGCCTACGGCCTGCAGCTCTCCTTCCTGCTGACCGCCATATGCGAACTCTACATCCTGTTCTACGCGCTTTGGGGCGCAAAGGTGACGGAGCGGCTGGACGCGGCGACGATGGAGAGCACAACAGCGTGACGATCACGCCCACCTGCCGGCAATTGCCGGCCGGGACGAAGCGGTCGTCACGTTCGAAGGGCTGCGTGGCGACGTCTACGAGGTGCGCATGATGATAAGTCCCAAAGCGGCGCCGCTGAACGCGATTTAGGTGCGCGCCAGGGGCAAGTGCCGGCCCGGCACATCAACATCGAAGGCAAAGACCGCGCCGGCATGCGGCTGCGCGGCGAGTGCCGCCTCATCCAGCCCGATCCGCGCCGAGGTGGCGAAGGCCGTCCTGCCATCTTTGCCGCCGAGCGCGATCTTGGTGATGTTGGCCGCGGGCAGCTCGACCTGGCGAAGCAGCGTGCCGTCCGGGGCATAGCATCGCGCACAATGGCCGCCCCAGAGCCCCACCCAGACATTGCCCGCGCTGTCCGTAGTCACGCCGTCGGGATAGCCATCTTCCGGCGCGATGCGAACGAACTCCCGCGTACCGCCGGTATCGCTGCCTGCGATCAGCGCCGCGGCATGGATCACGCCGCCGAGCGTATCGACATGATAAAGCGTCGCGCCGTCGGGCGCTATGGCCGGGCCGTTGGTGATTGGCACGGCCGGGATCGCCGACGCCTGAACGCTGTTTCCGTCCCACCGGTAGATGCGACCGGTGACCGCGCGCTCGCCATCATCCATCGAACCGAACCAGATCATACCGTCGGGATCGACGGTCGCATCGTTCAGGCGGTTGCCGGATAAGTCCGGCTCGACATCGGCGAGATGCTGAAAATCGTCCTCGTCCGGATCGAACCGATGCAGCCCCGTCTGCAGCCCCGCCACGAACCCGCCGCCCACAGCCGGCACCACCCAGCCGATCTGCGCCGGTGCCAGCCAGCTTCGGCTTGCCCCGCTTTCCGGATCGACCCGGTGCACATGGCGGCCCTTGATATCGACGAACCACAGGCTGTCGTCGCGCCCGTCCCAGACCGGCCCCTCGCCGAGCAGCGCGCCCCCATCCCAGACAATGCGGCCATGCCCCATCTCGCTCTCCCGTCTTTTTGGCCACATCATTTTCCGGCGGTGCGGTTGTCGCCCGTGCCTCATAGCCTTATACGTTTAATAACTCAGACAGAAAGGACAAGCGACATGGCCGATAGGGATCCGCAGGGAACGTTCCAGGCAGTCGAAGCGGCGACGGGCGAGGCGATCGATCCGAGCTTCTCCCAAAGCACGGCGCAGGACGTCGATGCGGCCTGCGCCAAGGCGGCGGGCGCGTTCGATTCCTATCGCGCGATCGAACCGGACAAGCGCGCCGCTTTCCTGGAAGCGATCGGCGACGAGATCATGGCGCTGGGCGACGAACTGCTCGAACGCGCGGGGCGCGAGACCGGCCTGCCCGCCGCGAGACTGACCGGCGAGCGCGGGCGCACGGTGGGCCAGCTCAAGCTGTTCGCCAAGACCGTGCGCGACGGCCATTGGCAGAGCGTACGGATCGATCCGGCGATGCCGGAGCGCGAACCGATGCCGCGTTCGGACCTGCGCATGCGCATGGTGCCGCTCGGCCCGGTCGCGGTGTTCGGCGCATCGAATTTTCCGCTCGCCTTTTCGACCGCCGGCGGCGACACCGCCTCGGCGCTCGCCGCCGGTTGCCCGGTGGTGGTGAAGGGCCATCCCGCGCACCCCGGCACCGACGAGATGGTCGCCGGCGCGATCGCCGAGGCGGCACGTAAGACCGGCATGCCGGACGGGGTGTTCGGCCATGTGCGCGGCACCGGCAACGAGCTGGGAGCGGCGCTGGTGAAAGACCCGCGCATCGCCGCGGTCGGCTTCACCGGTTCGCGCGCGGGCGGGCTGGCGCTGGTCGCCGTCGCGCAGCAACGCGAGGTGCCGATCCCGGTCTATGCCGAGATGTCGAGCATCAATCCCGTGGTGCTGATGCCGCACGCGCTCAAGCAGCGCGGCGCCGAACTGGGCGCGGCGTTCGTGCAATCGCTGACCATGGGCGCGGGCCAGTTCTGCACCAATCCCGGCCTGGTCCTTGCGATCGAGGGCGAGGGCCTGGACGCGTTCGAAAGCGCCGCGAGCGAAGCGCTCGCCGGTCACGATCCGCAGCCGATGCTGACCGGCGGCATCCGCAAGGCGTTTTCGCAAGGCACGGCCAAGCTGGCGGGCCATGACGGCGTGACGGAACTGGCCGCGGGCGTTGCGGGAGACGGTATCGCGCGCGAAGCGGCACGGCTGTTCTCGGCCAGCGCTGAGGCGTTCCTGGGCGATCCGGCGCTGGGGGCCGAGGTGTTCGGCGCATCCAGCCTGGTCGTGCATTGCAAGGATGCGGGCGAGCTTCGAAAGGTGCTCGAATCGCTCGAGGGCCAGCTGACCGCCACCCTCCAGATGGACGATGCGGACACCGACGCAGTGCGGCCGCTCATCCCCGTGCTGGAACGCAAAGCCGGGCGCATTCTCGCCAATGGCTGGCCGACCGGCGTGGAGGTCGCGACGGCGATGGTCCATGGTGGCCCCTATCCCGCCACGTCCGATAGCCGCACTACCTCGGTCGGCACGCTCGCTATCGACCGGTTTCTGCGGCCCGTCTGCTATCAGAATCTGCCCCTGACGCTGTTGCCAGAGACCCTTCGCGATGGCACAAAACTACCAAAAATGGTGGATGGCGAGCCTGCTTGACAAGGCTGTAACGCCGTTTATTGTCCGACAAATGAACGCATCAGACGGGGAGGATCGCGTGCCCGCCAGCGGCGCTTACGTCGCCATCGATTGGGGAACGACCAACCGCCGCGCCTATCTGATGGGTGCGGACGGTGCGGTGCTGGACAGCGTGCGCACGGACCGGGGCGTGCTGGCCGTTGCGCCGGGGGCCTTTCCGCTGGAAGTCGCCGCGATCCGCGAGCAGATGGGGCAGCTGCCGATCCTGGCCGCGGGCATGATCGGTTCCACCCGCGGCTGGATCGACGTTCCTTATGTCGGCGCGCCCGCCGGTGCCGACGCGCTGGCCACCGGTGCCGTGGCGGCACCCGCGAACGACATGTGGATCATTCCCGGCGTGGCCTTCACGGACGGCGATCGCTGCGACGTGATGCGCGGCGAGGAAATCCAGGTGATCGGCGCGGTCCAGGCCGGTCTGGCACCGCCGGATGCGCAGTTCTGCCAACCCGGCACGCATAACAAATGGATCGTCTGCGCGGATGGAAAGATCCTGTCCTTTGCCACCGCGTTGACCGGTGAGCTGTTCGCCCTGCTGCGCGATCACGGCATCCTGGCCGGCATGCTGAACGGTCCGATCGCCGACGGCCCCGCCTTTCGCAAGGGCGTCAATCGCGGCGCACGATCATGCGATCTCAGCGTCGCGTTGTTCGAGGTGCGCGCCGCTGTGCTGCTAGGCGAGATGAAACCCGAAGACGCCGCGGCGTTCGCGAGCGGCGTGCTGATCGGCAGCGATGTCGGCGCGCGAGACGACCTTGCCGCCGCCCCGGTCCATTTGCTCGGCTCCGGTCCGCTTGCCGAACTCTATGAGAGCGCCATCGCCATCTGCGGCGGACAGACGGTCAGGCTCGACGGCAATGCCGCCTTCGCCGCGGGCATCCACCATATCCGGGAGCTGAGATCATGACCGACGCCGCGACGCTTTTCGAACGCCATTTCAAGGCCTGCCCGCTGGTCGCGATCCTGCGCGGGATCACGCCGCCCGAAGCCGAGTCGATCGGCAACGCTCTGGTCGATGCGGGTTTCTCCATGATCGAGGTGCCGCTGAATTCCCCCGATCCCTACCGCAGCATCGCCGCGCTCGGCGAAGCGCTCGGGGACCGGGCCTTGATCGGCGCGGGCACGGTGTTGAGGGAAGAGCAGGTAGCCCGCGTGGCGGAGGCGGGCGGCAGGCTGGTGGTCTCTCCGAACTGCGACGGCGCGGTGATCCGCGCCGCAGCCTCGTCCGGCCTCGTTTCGCTACCTGGCTATTTCACCGCGACGGAAGCGTTCGCCGCGATCGATGCCGGAGCGCACGGACTGAAACTGTTTCCCGCCGATGCCGCCGGACCGGTCCTGCTGAAGGGCCAGCGCGCCGTGCTGCCCGCCGACGTGCCGGTGCTGGCGGTGGGGGGCATCTCGCCGGAGAGCATCGGTGCTTGGCGCGCGGCCGGCGCGGACGGTTTTGGCCTGGGCTCCAATCTCTACCGCCCCGGAAAATCTCCCGACGAAGTCGCGCGCGATGCGACCGCGTTCGTCCACGCCATCGGGGACCGGGCATGACACAGCAGGCACGGTTGATACAGCATCGGGGCGACCAAGGCGATCGCCGCGTCATTCTGGCGGAAGACGAGGCGTATTTCCTTGATCCGTCGATCGGTTCGGTACGCGAGCTCGCCACCGCTGCGATCGCTGCGGGCCGCTCCCTGCTCGATATGGCGCGCCAGCACGCCACGCGCGAAACGGTGAATATCGCCGAAGAACTCGAGGCAGGTCGGCTGCTCGGCGCGATTGATCATCCGGACCCGTCGCGCCTGATGTTGGCGGGAACAGGGCTCACTCATCTCGGTTCTGCTGAAGGCCGCGACGCCATGCACAAGACCGCCGCCGAGGCCGAAACGCAGACCGATTCCATGCGGATGTTCCTGGAAGGCGTGGAGGGCGGCAAACCGGCAGCGGGCCAGGCCGGCGCCCAGCCCGAATGGTTCTACAAGGGCGATGGCCAGTCGATGGTCGGTCCAGGCGAGACGCTGTGCGCGCCCGCCTTTGCCGGAGACGGTGGGGAAGAACCCGAGCTCGCCGGCATCTATCTGATCGGCGAGGACGGCACGCCCTGGCGGCTCGGCGTCACGCTGGCCAACGAGTTCAGCGATCATGTGACCGAACGCCACAATTATCTCTGGCTAGCGCATTCCAAGCTGCGTCAGGCGGCATTGGGCGCGGAGTTGCTGATCGGTGCGCCCCCCCACGACATTCGCGGCACCAGCCGCATTCGCCGCGGCGGGAAACTGCTATGGGAGAACCCGTTTCTTACAGGCGAGGCCAACATGTCCCACAGTCTCGCCAATCTGGAAGCGCATCATTTCAAATATCCGGCCTTTCGCAGGCCCGGTGATATCCACGTCCATTTCTTCGGCACGGCCACCTTGTCCTGCGCCGATGGCATCGAAACGCGCAGCGGAGACCGGTTCGAGATCGAAGCGGCCCCGTTCGCGCTTCCGCTCATCAACCCGCTCGCCTTTGCGGAGGCGGCGCCCGTCGAGGTCCGCACGCTATGACCGTTCCCATTCGCCTCGCCATCGTCGGCATGGGCAAGATCGCCCATGACCAGCATTTGCCCGCCATCGCGGGAACCTCGAATTTCGATCTGGTCGCCACGGTCAGCCGGCACGGCGCGAACCTGAACGGCTTGCCGTTCTTCCCCGATATCGAAGCGCTGGCGAGCAGCGATGTCGCGGTCGACGCGGTGGCGCTGTGCACCCCGCCGCAGGTGCGCAGGCAGATCGCCGAAACCGCGATCCGGCAGGGCTGGCACGTGTTCCTGGAAAAGCCGCCGGGCGCGACGCTCGCCGAAGTCGTGGCGCTGCGCGACGCCGCCGAGGCGAAGGGCATCAGCCTGTTCGCCAGCTGGCACTCGCGCTACGCCGACGGCGTGGAACCGGCGCGGCGCTGGCTCGCCGGGCGCGACATCCGTCATGTGGCGATCACCTGGCGCGAGGATGTTCGCGTGTGGCATCCGGGACAGGAGTGGATCTGGGAACCGGGCGGCTTCGGGGTGTTCGATCCGGGCATCAACGCGCTGTCGATCGCCACGCGCATCCTGCCGCGGCCGTTTTTCGTCGAGACCGCCGATCTCGATCTTCCCGAAAACCGTGCAGCGCCGATCGCCGCGCGCCTCACCTTTCGCGATGCCAAAGGCGTGCCGATCGCAATGGATCTCGATTTCCGGCAGGAAGGTCCGCAAAGCTGGGACATCGTGGTCGCAACCGATGCGGGCACGTTGACGCTTGCCATGGGCGGGGGGCAGCTGTCGATCGCGGATGGTGACCCGCCCGAGGTAACGAATGATCTGCGCGGCGAATATCCCGGCCTCTACCGCCGGTTCGCCGCGATCATCCGAGCGGGTGTTTCGGATGTCGATCTTGCACCGCTCCGCCTGGTCGCCGACGCCTTCCTCACCGGTCGCATCAATCAGGTGGAGCCGTTCATCGAATAGACGGGCGAGGACGTGCCGACATTCGCCGCGCCAGCCGCCGGAATGGATATCAGAACAGCCCCTGCGCCCTGGCGAACGCCAGAAACAGCTGGGGCCAGATGCTGACCGGTTCGGATGCAGGATGATTGATGCCGAACCCATGCCCGCCGCTTTCGAACAGATGCATTGCCACGGGTCGATCGTGCCTCCGCATCGCGTCGTACATCAACCGGGCGTTGGCCACCGGAACGATCGGATCGTCATTGGTGTGCACGATGATGCAGGGCGGCGTCGCCTCGCCCACATTCTCGTCGACCGAAGCCGAACTGGCCGCAGCTTCGTCCGCATCTTTCCCGATCAGCGCCGCGCGCGATCCGGCGTGCGTTTGCGCCGGATGCATCGTGATCACGGGATAGACCAGCCCGGCGAATCTCGGGGTCGCGCTGAGCCGGTCGGTATCGTCGACAGCGCCGTAACTGGCTTCCGCCGACCGCGTGAGCAGCGAGCCGGCCAGATGGCCTCCCGCCGAAAAGCCGAGCGCGGCGACACGGTCCCCGTCAACTGCGAACCTGGCCGCACTGGCGCGGATCAGGCGCATGGCGCGCTGCGCATCCTGCAGTGGGACCAGCGAACGGTTAACCCAGCCTTCCGCGGGCAGCCGGTAAACCAGCACGAATGCGGTTATGCCGTTCGCGTTCAGCCATGCGGCCTGACGCGTCCCTTCATTGTCGAACGCCTCGTACTCGTAGCCGCCGCCCGGCATCACCAGCACCGCCCCCCCGTTCGGTTTTGCCGGGCGGAACACCACCATTTCCGGCCTGCCGACGCCGGTTACCGTGCGATCCGGCCTTGCGGCATCGTCGCTGTGGTCGACCATGGCGATCGCCGGGCGCCTGTCTGTGCTGCCCGGCGGCAATCCCGGCCACAAGGGAATAATTTCATTGCCGATGCGATCGGCCGAGGCCGCGAAGCCGGGCGACGCCGCGATCGTCAGCGCCGCCCCGCCAGCCAGGCCCAGCAGCGTGCGCCGATCCATGCCCGCCAGATCCTTCATCATTCTCTCCTCGCGCCGCGCGCGTCCAGTCAAAGGCTGGCAAGGGACAAATATCAGTGCCGCATATGTAGCGAAACACTTATGTGACTTATATGTTGTTGGGTAATTTCAAGGCGATTATGTACCTTGCAAACCCGTTTCCTTTTTCGTCACCCCAGCGAAAGCTGGGGTCTCGGGCGGGATCGCCATGAGGCCTGAGATGCCAGCTTTCCGGGTCCCAACAAAGTAGTACTTTGTTGGGTGCCCTTTCCGGGTCCCAACAAAGTACTACTTTGTTGGGTGCCCTTTCGCTGGCATGACGAACAAAGAAAGGCAGAGCTATGCCGTTTCTGAATTTCCATCCGACAGGGTTTGCAAAGTACATAATCGCCAATTCCAAAGTCAGCAGGCCGCGGAAGACAAGACCGAAATCGGAATGCGTTTGCCACCCACGGCCAAACAAACTTGTCGACGCGGCAGCCACCAGCAGGGCACAGCTGGGACGCAAGCTGACTTGCGGGATTCTGCAACAATTGCATAAGGCGATCGCGACCGGCGTTTATAACGAAGGCGGGTTTCCCACCGAAGCGGAGCTTTCCAAGGAATATGGCATCAGCAGATCGGTGACGCGCGAAGCGGTGAAGAGGCTCACCGCGAAGGGGCGCGGTGTGCGATGCGATTATCGCCGGGGACCCGAATGCTGCGCGCGGCCGCATGCGCAAGTTGATCAACGACGTGCTGAATTTGCTGGACGCCGAAAGCGGCGAGTAGCGCTAGATCAGCGTTTCATGTCGATCGGCCGGATCAGCCCGTTTGCATCAAATTCGATCGGTTGCACCGCCACCTTGCGCGATCCCCGATAGGGTCCGCGGCCGCGCTGATCTTCCCACCGGTGATAGGCGATCCACCAGCGACCGTCCGCCGGATTTCTGAAAAACGCGTGATGGCCCGGCCCTTTATAGCGGCGATTGCCTTCGAGCAGTACGCCTCGATAGGTCCACGGGCCGATCGGTGACGGTGCCGTCGCATAATGGACCTTGTAGCTGGCATCATTGTAGCGTCCGTCGCTGTACGACAGGTAATAGATGCCGCCACGCTCATGCATGAACGCGCCTTCGGTGAAATGCGGGGGTTGATCGATGGCGACACGCTTACCCAGCGTCACCATATCGGCGGCAAGATCATAGACGCGCAGCGTCGCTCCGGCGCTGCCCCCGGCGTAAAGCAGCCGGCGGCCCGATCGCGGATCGATATAGACCATCGGGTCGATCGCCTCGAACCCGTTTCCGCCGGTCAGCAGCGGCTTGCCGGAATCGGTGCAGGGACCAATAGGGCTGTCGCAAACCGCGACGCCGATGCGGCTCGGCGTCGGGTTCTGCGGTCCAACCGCGTAATAGAAATAATATTTGCCGTTCGCGGCCACGATATCGGGTGCCCAAAGGCTGTGATGCGGCGCGCCGTCATCCGCTATCCAGCCGATATCGTCGATGGCGAGCAACCGGCCCGATTGCCGCCAGTGCACCAGATCGTCCGACGACCAGGCGGATAGCGCGCTGCCGTCCGCCGTGGGATAGAGAAAAACGGTCTCGCCAACCACCAATGCGGAAGGGTCGGCCCCGTCGAAAACCGAATCGCGCGCCTGCGCCGTGCAAAGCGCGCCGAACGTCAGGGCGGCGCAGATCAGCGTTCTTGGCACGCGTATCGAGATCATCGTGAGGGCCTTCAATATTCCCATTTGGGCACGACGCCCTTGGGAGCCTTCGTCATCGCGCGGATCAGATCGGTTTCCGCCTGGCGATAGGGCGTGCCGTCGGCGCGGAATACCTCGTGGAACCAGATCGTCGGCGCCTCAAAGGTATAGGGCTTTTTCCAGCTGTCCCACGGCAGCCGCGTCTGCGTCTTGCCGTCGACCAGGCCCCAGTTGATCATCGCGATGTTCAGCTTTTTCGCGATGGGCAGATCGCCGTCGAAGGTCGATCCGTTGCCGCGCGCCATATATTCGGTGCATAGCACGGGGCGGCCGTAGCTCATCATCTGAGCGGCGCGGCGGGCGAAGGATTCCGGCCAGTTATAATCGTGAAAGCTGTTCACGTCGGAACGCGACAGCTGGATTTTTTCCACCGCGTCCAGCGTCTCGGGCTTGTCCCAGCTTTCGCCGATCCACACGCCGGAGGTAAGCGGCTGGATCGGATCAGCCGACTGCGCCCAGTCGAACACCTGGCCCAGGAGCCCGGCTACCATCGCCTTCTTGTTCGGCGTCGGCGCGTAGTTGCCGCCGCCTTCGTTGTTCGGTTCGTTCCACACGTCCCAGGCGAGCACGCGCTTGTCGTCCGCAAAGGTGCCGACGATGTCCTTCACATAGCCTTCCAGCTTGCCATATTGCGCGCTGTCGGCCAGCCGCGCGGCGCCGGGCGCCTGTATCCAGCCCGAATTGTGGACGCCTGGGATCGGCGGATGCTGCGGCCCGGCCACCGGATCGGGATCCCAGCAGCTGTCGAACAGCACGAAGACCGGGCGGATACCGTGGCGCGAAGCGATCTCAAGGAATTCGTTCATCCGCTTTTTCAGCCCCTCCGGATCGTTTTCCCAAAGCAGATTGTGCAGATAGACGCGCATCGTGTTCATACCGATGCCCTCGGCCCAGCCCAGTTCCTGATCGATGGTTTCCGGATCCCAGCTTTCGGCCTGCCACATTTCCAGCTGATTGATCGCGGTGCGCGGATTGTAATTGGCGCCGACCAGCCAGGGCTGCTGGCCATACCATTGGTTCGCCTCTCCCTTCGTCCAGATGTCCCGCGCGGCGGCGGGGGCCGCGAACAGGACGATGGCGGGGAGCGCGGCGAGCGCGAGCTTGTAGATCATAGAGGTCCTCACTTGGCGTTGCGCTGATCGACCAGCAGCTTGTAGGTCATGACGTTATAATAAGTCTGGCCGGGTTCCAGCTTGGCCGCGCCGAAGTCGGGCTGGTTGGGCGTGTCGGGGAATATCTGCGGTTCGAACACGAGCGCATCGCCTTCGCGGTACAGCTGTCCCGACTTGCCATGGGTCGTCGCGTCGAGGAAATTGCCCGAATAGAATTGCAGCCCCGGCTGGTTCGACCACAGCTCGAACCCTCGGCCCGAGGCGGGGTCGCGGACCGTGGCCATCAGATGCTGGTCGGTGGTCACGCGGCGGCCGATCACCCAGTTATGATCGTAACCGCGCGCGAAGACGAGCTGCTGTTCGGACGCGTCGCGCACCCGCTCGCCGACGGCATGGGGAGTGCGGAAATCGAACGCGGTGCCTTTCACCGGCTTGAAGTCGCCCGTGGGGATCGAACCCTTGTCGGTCGGCAGATAGCTTTCGGCCGGGATGGTCAGTATGTGGCCCATCGCGCCGTCTGCCGAGCCTTCGCCCGAAAGGTTCCAATACGCATGGTTGGTGATGTTCGCGATCGTCGTCTTGTCCGTCGTGGCGCGATATTCGATGCGAAGATTGTTCGCCTCGTCCAGCGAATAGGTGGCATCGACCGTCAACGTGCCGGGATAACCCTGATCGCCGTCCGGGCTGATATAGCGCAGCGTGACGCTGGCCTCGGGCCCCGATTTGATCGCCTGCACCGTCCACAGCACCTTGTCGAAACCGACAGTGCCGCCGTGCAGCGTGTTGTCGCCATCGTTCACCGGCACCTGATATTCATGTCCGGCCAGCGTGAACCGGCCATGGGCGATCCGGTTGGCGAATCGGCCCACGGTGGCGCCGAAATATTGCGGCTCGTCGATATAATCCTGGATGTCAGAATAGCCGAGCAGAACATCCTCTTGCTTGCCGCCGGGTCCCGGCATCTTCAGCGACTGCAGCGTGGCACCATAACCGATGATCGTTGCGCTCACCGTGCCGTTGTCCAGCGTCACCGCCTCCACCTTGCGCCCATCGGGCAGCTTGCCAAAGTCCGTTTTCCTGGCCGTACCCGCAAATGCCGGCGTCGCCGCCAGACAGACCGCCAGCATACCGGCCGCCAATGCTGTCAAACGCATCTTCCATCCCCTCCTGTTAAGGACCATCCACGCGATGGTGGCCCATCTCTGTTCTGAATCGACCCGGCTTTGCACGATAGAGAACATATTTGTCTGATAAAATAAAGCCACGATCTCCGACGGCGGTGTTTTTGTCGGACAAGCGTGCTAAAGCGCGGATGGCGCGAATTTGCAAAGCCGAAAGTCTTGACGGGAGCGAAAGGGATGATCGATCGGTTTCTCCAGGCAGCATCGCTGGTCGTGCTGGCGGCGCTGACCCTTACCGCGAGCGCCGCGGCGCAGCGGGCGCCGGCCACCGCGACACGGCCGGCCGATCGCTTTGACGACCATATCTACACCAGCGACCTGACCACCGAATGGGGCAGCGAGGTGACGCCGCAAAACGCCTGGCGGAGCTATCCCCGGCCGCAGATGAAACGCGCCCGGTGGCTCAATCTCAACGGACGATGGGATTATGCCATCCGCCCGATCGCCGCCGACGCGCCCACTGCCATGGACGGGCAGATTCTGGTCCCGTTCGCGGTCGAAGCAAAGCTGTCCGGCGTGGCGCGCGAGTTCGGACCGGACGACCGCCTGTGGTATCGCCGTGCTTTCACCGTTCCCGCCGACTGGCAGGGCGATAATGTGCTGCTGCATTTCGGCGCGGTGGATTTCGAGGCGCAGGTGCTGGTGAACGGCCATCTTGTGGGCGCGCATCGCGGCGGGTCCGACACTTTCGCGTTCGACATCACGCGCTATCTCCAGCCGGGCGAGAATCGGCTCGAGGTTCAGGTCACCGATCCCACCTCCGGCGGCGCGCAGCCACGCGGCAAACAGCAGCTCGAGCCCCAGGGCATCTGGTACACCCCGGTGAGCGGCATCTGGCAGACGGTCTGGCTGGAGCCGGTGCCCGCCACCCATATCGAAAGCATGACGATCACGCCCGATATCGATGCCGGCATGCTGGATGTGGACGTCGCGCTCAACCGCAGCGCGGGCGATACCGACGCCATACGCATCACCGCCTCAAAGGACGGCAAAACCGTGTCCAGCATGTTGGTACGCGCCAACCGCCCCGCCCGTCTGCCGGTGCCGGATGCGCACTGGTGGTCGCCGTCCGACCCGTTTTTGTACGACCTCAAGGTGGAGCTGGTCGGCGTCGAAAACCCCTTCGCCGGCACCGAGGAGGTGGAGGGGCCCGGGCGCGGCGCCCTGATCCTTACACCGGCCGAGGCAGATGCCTACACCGATGCAACGGTCACGGGGCCGCCGCGTGATGTGATCGACAGCTATTTCGCCATGCGCAAGAGTTCGCTCGGGCCCGGCCCCGTTGCCGGGCAGCCCGCCCTACTGATCAACAATGCATATGTTTTCCAGAACGGCACGCTGGACCAGGGATGGTGGCCCGACGGGCTGCTGACGCCCCCGTCCGAGGAAGCGATCGCCTTCGAGCTGAAATTTTTGAAGGACGCAGGGTTCAACATGCTGCGCAAACATATCAAGGTCGAGCCTGCGCAATATTATCATCTCGCCGACATAATGGGCATCCTCATCTGGCAGGACATGCCGTCGGGCGAAGAGCAGGACAGTCTGGACCAGTTCGTGCGCCCCACCTCCACCGCCGAAGCGGTGATGCCGACGGCAACCACCGACGAGTTCGAATATGAAATGCTGCGCATGATCAGCGATCTGCGCAATCACCCGTCCATCACCACCTGGGTGGTGAACAACGAAGGCTGGGGCCAATACGCCGCCACCCGGCTGGCCAACATGGTCAAGGCGCTCGATCCAAGTCGCACGGTAGACAAGGCCAGCGGGTGGCTGGATACCGGCGCGGGCGGATCGGACATGTACGACATCCACACCTACGAAGACGTGCCGCGCACGCCGGATCACAAGGCGGATCGGGCGATCGTCGTCGGCGAATTCGGCGGGATCGGTCTGCCGGTGGAGGGGCATCTCTGGTTTCCGCGAAAGGACAATTGGGGCTATCAGAGCGGCGCCGACCAGGCGGATTACCGGAAGCGCTACGCACGCAAGATGGAGCAGATCATCCGGGAAAAGCGCGAAAACGGCCTCAGCGCGTCGGTTTACACCCAGACCAGCGATGTCGAGGGCGAGGTCAACGGCCTGCTGACCTATGATCGCAAGGTCAGCAAATTGCCCGTTGAAGAGTTCCGCGCTATCGCTGCGCCGTTGTTCGAAGTCGCAAGCGACGATGGACCCTGATCAGCAGCGTCAGGACCGCGCTATCGGGTACCGGGCGTTTCGCGCCCGGCGACCGGCGCCGCGAACACCGGCTGGCCGTCCGCCGTCCATCGCACGCGCTGGATATGCGGTGCGCGCTTCGGGGTGCAGCCCATGCCGGCGCGCGGATTGGCATGGTAGACGATCCAGTCCTGCCCGGACGGCGTGGTGAAGAAGCCGTTATGCCCCGGCGCGAAGACATGGCCTCCGGGCGACTTCGCTACCACCGGCGCCGGTGATTTGCTCCATGCGGCCGCATCGAGCGGATCGCTTCCCGCGGGTGCATGCAGCAGCCCTACGGCATAGTCGTCCGACCAGCAGGCGCTGCCCGAATAAGACAGATACAGCTCGCCGTCCGGCGACGGAAGAAAGGCGGGCCCCTCCAGGATCTGGCGGCCGCCCTGCCGTTCCCATGGCTGGTCGGGCACGGCGATGATCGTTTCCGGACCGGCGAGCGTGACCGGATCGCTCATCTCGGCGATCGCCAGATCGCTGTCGGGACCGACATAGGGCGAATAGACGAAATAGCGCTTGCCGCCATAGACGAAAGTCGTCCCGTCGATGCCCGGATGCGCCGTCCGGACGCGACCGCGATCGATCCATTCGCCCGTCAGCGGATCGTCGGAACCATTCTCCAGCACGAAGACGCCGCGATGGTCGTCATCGTCATGCGCGCTATCGGCGGCGGTATAGTAGATATACCAGCGGCCATCGATGCGGTGCAGCTCCGGCGCCCAGATCGAACGGCCGTTCGGCGCGGGCGACGACGGCCGCCACACCACATGATGCTCGGCATTTGCCAGATCGGCGAGGTCGGTGGTCTTCCAGATTTCCAGACTGTCGCCCTTTGTATGCATGTAATAATAGACGTCGCCGTCGCGCACGACATAGGGGTCCGGCCCGGACGGCAGCAGCGGATTGACGAAGGTTGCGTTCGATGCCCCTTCTGCCGCTCCGTCGGCCACTTGGTCGGGGAACGCCTGCACCAGCGCGTCATATTCCTTGCGGCCGATCGCCATCATCGAACCGTGACGGGCGCCGGGCACCATGTCGTAGCGGTTCCACTCCGGGACCCCGCTATTGCCCGAAACCTGATACCATGGGCCTTCGAGCGTCTTTCCCTTGGTCAGTCCGTAACTGGTGCCGGCATATTGCTCGTAATAGAGCAGCCATTCGCTGTCGTCCGGCGAGCGAATGATGGTCGGCGCTTCCCGGAAATTGGGGCTCAGCGGCGGACCGGGGAGCGGAAACGGACCGGTCAGCGATGGTCCGCAACTGATCCTGACCGTCTTGCCGGTGGTCCAGCCATAGGACGGATAGCGCTCGTCCTTGATGATCGCGCAATAGCCCGGCCCGGCATCGTTCGGGCGCACGATGGTGTCGATCGTCGCCATGTCCCAATCCAGCAGCCGGCGCGGCGGATCGGGGAAATGAGTCAGGTCCGGCGATAGCGTATAGAGCGTGCGCTGGCTCGCCCAGTAACGCTCCGGATCCTGCGGCGAGCCGTCCCGATTGGGTGTGTGCCATGTCAGCAGAAACTGGCCCGAGGGCTTGTCGAAATACAGCTTCGGCGCTCCGATCCGCTGCAACGTGTGCGGGTGCCCGGGAATGTTCGACAGGTCCGGGCGATAGGTTCCCAGCGGCGTCCATTCGATCAGGTCGCTCGACACCCAGAAGCGGATGAACGGGTCCTCGTCGCTGCGATTGCCGACCAGATAATAGCGCCCGTCGGGTCCCTGCGCGATTGACGCGTGGCCGTGATAATCCTGCGAAACAGGCTGGCCGTCGTTGAGCTGCGTCCAGTGCAGACCGTCCAGGCTGACCGAATAATAGAGCACGCCGTAATGGCCGGTCATCATATGCGCGAACAGATAGGCCTTGGCCGGATCGACATAGGGCGTTTCCGGCGCGCCGGGGGGCACCTGCTGCGCTGCCGCTCCGGATAGCGAAGCGAACGCCGCCGCGAATGCCAGGATCAGTCTTCGCGCGCCGATCAAAGTGCTTCCCCCTCCTGTTTGAACTTGCCCAGCCTCCCTTGGCGCGTTAGCTCTGTCAAGATTAATCAGACAAATAACCGAATTGCCGGGAGAGAGCATATGCGGGTTGGAAGCGGTCGCGAAAAGAGCCAGGCCAAATCGATACCGGCGTCCGTTGGCGAGCACCGCGCGGGACTGGCCATGGCTTCGGCGATAGCGATGATGATTGCCCCGCCCGCCATCGCTCAGGACGCATCGCTCTACAGCTGGCAAGAGGGCGCGCCGCGCTGGGCGAGCCCCGAAAATCCGGACGCCGCGAAGGGCCGCGGCGCGATCGAGAATGAGGGCGCCAAGGGTCATGCGTTTGACACGATCCCCGCGAAGGGCAGCCTCGTACTCGCCGACATCCGTGGCCCCGGATTGATCGATCGCATGTGGATGACGATCAACGATCGGTCGCCCGAAATGCTGCGCTCGCTGCGGCTCGACATCTATTGGGACGGCGCGAACGAGCCCGCCGTATCCGCCCCGCTCGGCGATTTCTTCGCGGCCGGAGCCGGCGCGCTGGTTCCGATGGAAACGGCGCTGGTGGCAAGTCCAGAGGGCCGCTCTTTCGTATCCTACATCCCCATGCCCTTCGCCAAGAGCGCGCGGGTCGTGGTCAGCAACGATTCGGACGAGGAACTGTCGCTGATCTTCTACGACATCGACTATCGCGCCATGCCGCAGCCGATCCCGGACGCGCTGTATTTTCACGCCTATTGGAGCCGCGAGCGCGCGACCGAGCTCGGCCGCGCCTTCGCGGTGCTGCCGAAAGTGACCGGGCGCGGACGCTTTCTGGGGTCGATCATCACGACGCTGACCGACCCGGCCTATGGCAAGAGCTGGTGGGGCGAAGGGGAGGCGAAAGTGTTCCTGGACGGTGACATCGATCATCCCACGCTCGCCAATACCGGCACCGAGGATTATATCGGCACCGCCTGGGGCCAGGGCGCCTATGTGGGCCGATTCCAGGGATCACCGGTCGCGGACGAACCGCACGGACGTTGGACCTATTATCGTTTCCATGTGCCGGACCCGATCTATTTTTTAAACGATATCCGCGTGGACATGCAGCAGATCGGGGGGGCGCCGAAGCAGGACGTGATCGCCATGATCGAGAAGGGTGTGAAACTCACACCAGTCACGATCGACCCCGGCCGCCGCCCCGGCTTCGCGCAATTGCTTGCCAGCGGCAAGGCGGTGACCGATCCTGGCCTTCCCGATGGCTGGACCAATTTCTACCGCAGCGACGACGTGTCTGCGGTGGCGTTCTTCTATCTCGATCGACCGGTCAGCGACCTGCCACCGATCGCACCGGTTGCCGCTCGTACGGCTGCGCTCCGCCCGCCGCAAAAGGATGGCGAGGGGGCTGGCGAGCCGGGCAATCCCTGACCCCCACCCCGGCCAGTCTAATCAGGAAGCGGGCTGGCCATGGTCGAGCACGAACACGGGGCCGATGTCGAACACCTGCCTGGCCGCATCCAGATGCAGCGCGGCGTTCAGCGCGCGCGGTTCATAGTCAGCATCGGCGGTGCCGGAAAGCTGGTACAGCTTCCATTCGGGGCCGACCTCGAACGGTTGCGCGAAGATCGTGCTTCATCGTGCAGCGCCGCGCCGATCAGAAGCGAAAGCGCACGCCGAGCGAATAGGTGCGCTCGAGGTAAAGAATCTGACGAGGATAGGTGGCGCCCGACGCCTCGTCATACTGGCGATACCGCTGCAACGGATTGCCCAGCAGGTTCACGATGTCGAACGCGATGGTGACATTCTCGACCGGCGTCACGCTGGTCGAGAAATCCAGTTGGCCGCGGCCTTTTTCGATCACCGCATGGGCGACAGGGTCGAGCGGCTCGATGCTGTAATATTGCGCAAACTTGGAGCGATAATTATAGGCCAGTCGTGCCGATAAGAACGGCCGCTCGTAAAGCGCGATGACATTGTAGGCGAATTCCGAAACACCAGGAAATGGCTGTGGCTCATCGCCCAGAGTTGCTGCCAGCGAAGGTGCGAGATCGCCCTTTGCGTCTATATAGGTCAAATTAGCCTGGAGACCGAAGGCCTTGGCCCATTCGGGCAACCCATCGATATCGAGAAAGCTCGTAAAGCTGACCTCCGCGCCCTGAAGCGTCGTATTGCCGAGGTTCAGCGGCGTGTCGATCCGCAGCGGACCAAATACGGGATCGTCGGAATTGACCGGGATTGAAGATACGAAGCCATCCGCCTCGCGGCGGAACAGGGCCAGCGTGGCCGAACCGGTATTCGAGAAATAATATTCCAGACTGGCGTCATAATTGTTCGACATCAACGGCCTTAGATTTGGATTGCCGGTCGAACCGCCACGTCTGTTGCTATTGGCGCATTGCGGGGTCGTCGGATTGATCGCACAGGGACTGGTCGGATCGATGACCGGCGGCGAGTTCAGATTCAACGACGGGCGCAGATCGAAGAAATTAGGCCGGGTGCGAGTCTGGGTATAAGCCAGGCGTAGCTGCAACTCGTTGGTCAATCCCACGCGCGCGCTGATGTTCGGCAGGTAATCCGTGTATTCGCTTTCTGCGTCGGCCGCGGGAAAGCTTTCGACGCCGTTCCCATCGAGGATGCGGGAGAAACCGGTGGTGCGGGTCTTGGTCTTGATGACGCGCAAGCCGGCGAGGCCGTCCACGACGATGCTGCCGAGATCGAAGCCGTACTTCAGCTGGCCGTAAGCGGCATAGGATTTCTCGTTCGCCGCGAAGTTCTCCGTTGGGCTGAAGCCGGGCAGACCTTCGGGCGCGCCAAAAAAGTCGCGCAACGCATCAACATTATCGACGATTTCGGAAGCGGAAACGCCTGTGAATGTGCGCGGCTGGAACCCGCCACCAAAGCGGAAGCCCGGATGCACGGTGCCGACATCCACCGGCAGATCGGTGATGGGAATACGGGCATCGCCGTTATAGATATAAGGGGCGCCGCGGTCGCGATTGGCATCGCGATCGCTGTAGCGAATGCCGAACTGCAGGCGGCGCAGCAGACCTGTGTCGCTTACGTCGTAAGTGGCATCGGCCCGGGTCTGGATGTCCTGGCCGCCCACCAACAGATATTCCTGGAAGAAGCCGCGGCTGAGGAAGTTCGCCGGATCGGTAAGATCGAAATTCTGGAACGCAAACAGCGGCCCGCCATCGTCGCCGCCATCGAAATTGACGTTGCGCACCGGCGAACTGGCGAACAGAAAGTCGATATTGCGGGCGTTCAGCATGAAGGTGCTGTCGGTATAGGCGATGTCGCCCGAAATCTTCAGCCGATCGCGCTCCCATACGGCGCCGCCGCCGATTTGATACGTGTCGGTTTTGCCGTTGGTTGCGCCGTAAAAGCCGTCGGGGCGAAATGCGTTGGTGACTGTTGCGCTCTGCGCCTGGTTGGGATTGCCATCGCGAAAAGTGACATTGGTCAACTGTAGATCGCCGAAGATCGGCACGAACAGAAACTGGTTGGCGTCTTCGCTGCGAAAGCCCTGAAACAACCCGTCGACATAGAATTCGAGCTCGCTGCTCGGGCGCCACTGGACCGCCGCATTGGCCGACGGCCGCCAGCGATGGCCAGTACCGTAATAGAGCGCCTGCGCGTCAGGATAGCGAAAGCCGCCTCCGGTGCCCGGCGCGTTCATATCGTTCGCTGTGGCGATGACCAGCGATTGCTCGCGAGTCGAGTCCTGGAAATCGAGACCAACGTAGGACGCGTTCACCAGCACGCCGATCTCGCCGATCCCGGTGTCCCAGCGATCGCTTATCAGCAGGTTGCCATTCCACGAAAGCTTGCCAGATTGCTCCCAGTTGACCCCGTTGAGCGAACCGGAAAGTTCGAACCCGTTGAAATCGAACGGACGGCGGCCACGTACGTTCACCTCGCCCGCAATGCCACCCTCGATCATGTCGGCGGTACCGGACTTGTAGACTTCCAGCGCCGCGACGGTGCCGGCGGGGAAATCCTGAATCGCGACATAGCGCCCTTCGGCGGTGAAGATCTGGCGTCCATTATAGGTCGTGGTCAGATCCGGCAGGCCGCGCACGGTGACCCCGGCCGCCTCGCCGCCGCCGCGCGTGACGGTTACGCCCGAGACGCGCTGGAGCGCCGAGGACGCGAAGGTGTCGGGAAGCTTGCCGATATCCTCGGCAACGATCGCATCGACGATGCCGTCCGAATTTCGCTTGATTTCCTGCGCCGATTCCAGGCTGCGGCGATAGCCGGTCACGACGATGGCATTTTCGCCGCCCTCGGTCGTCTGATCAAGACCGCCCTGGGACGCGGGCGTTGCCGCCGTGTCTTCGGAAGAGTCCGGATCGTTCGCCAGGTAATCGTCGACGGAAGACTGCGCGCCGGGGTCGGCGACCGGAACGGTCTGCGCATAGGCCGCGGCGGGGAGCAGCGCGGACAACCCGATTACGCCGGATGCCGACGCACATAGCAGTGCCTTCAGTTTCATTAGACCCCTCCTGTTTACCCGCAAGCGCAATCGCGGGCCTTATTTTTGGTTTGGAATACACCGCGGTCGCAAGTCCATTTGTCTGCGTTTTGTATGCGGTGAGTTGCAAACAAGCAATATATAATTGTTGGATTTAACGTACCCGCTTAGATTCCCATGATTTCCTCTCTTGGACGCGCGCTTGGCAACCCGGAACCTGGCGGGATGAACGGCGGGAACAACCCATGCCGGATTGCGTTCGCAACGCCCGCTGACGAACGAACGCGCATCGCTCGGTAGCAGGATAAAAGCTAATGTCAGACATGCTGGAGCGGTGAAAATCCGCTTGGTGAGCGTAAATCGCATGCGCCCGACGATGGAACGGTCTGGTGCCGTCTTTCAGTCGACCAGCCATTTGGACGTGGCGTCCTTTGACGGTGCTATTGCCAATTTGCCGTTCGCATATGCCAGCGCCATTCCCGGGAATGCCGGCATATCCAGCGTGATCATCGACCCGTCACCATGTTCGCGACGCCGGAACCGGGTGGATTGACCGTCTGCTTCGGCATCTGCGACGGGGATCAGGCGAAAATATCCGTCCGAAGTCACCGTCAGATGATGATCGCGCAGCAGGATCGGGGAAAGGCACAGCGTCCCGTCGCCATTGGAGACGGACCGATATTGCGTCTGCGCCAAGGGCAGGGCGCCAACCATCGGCTGCCCGGCCTGGTGCGCCAGCCATTGGCCGGGATGCGCGGCAGGGGAGAAACGTTCGGGCAGAGGTCCATTGCCCACCGGCACACCGAAATCCGGGGTGCCGTCGGCAGCGAAATAGAGCCGCTGCGCGCGCGTATGCCGATCCGGATTGAACAGCGGATCGCCCTCTATCTCCCTATAGTCGCGCCCGTGATAGACGAGCATGTCACGGCCACGTTCGTCGATGGTGAAGCTGTTGTGGCCGGGGCCATAGACCGATGTCGCCTGACTGGTTTGGAAAACCGGCCGCGGCGACTTGCTCCATGCGCGCGAATCCATGATCTTGGCATCCGCATCGGCGGCGAGCAATCCGAGACAATAGCGATCGTCGGTCGCGCTGGCGGAGTAGGTTATGAACAGGCGTCCGTTTCTTTCCAGCACGGCGGGCGCCTCGTTCACCTTGAATCCGCGGATTTCCCAATCCAGCGTCGGTACCGTCAATCGCGTGGGCTCGGCGCCGAGCGTCAGCGGCGTCGCGAGCGGGGCGATATAGAGATTGGAATTGGTCTCGATCCCGGGCTCGCGCTGAGCCCAGACGAAATATCGGGTTCCCCGATGCCGGAACATGGTGGAATCGAGGTTGAAACTATCCCACGGCGTCTGGAACTCACCGAGCACCTTCCAGTTGCCGGTCATCGGATCGGGGCCGTCGCAGATCACGGCATAGGTGCGGATGCGGAACACGTCCTCCCCGCCCCCGCTGGGGCCGGCGGCGAAATACATATGCCAGCGTCCGTCGATCCGGTGCAGTTCCGGCGCCCAAATGAAGCCGGAGAGCGGACCCGTGTCCCCATGTCGCCAGAGCACCCGTTCTTCCGCTTCGGTGAGGCCGGCAATCGTGCGGGACCGGCGCAGGACGAGCCGGTCATATTCCGGCACGGACCCGGTCATGTAATAATAGCCGTCATCGTTCAGAAAAATCTGCGCGTCGGCGCGGTTCTTGACGAGCGGATTGGAGATTGCTGGCGCGCGCGGCACGGCGGAGGTTCTCAACGCATCGCTCCTCGCACCGAGGCATGCGACCGGCAGGCAGGCCGCGCCTGCGGCAAAGACGCGCCGGGAAAGCGTGAAACTCATCAATCCTCTCCAATCCTCGATCGAAACCGACGCGCTGGGCCGGCGCGCTCGGTCTTATTTCAAAGCTTCGGGCCAGCCGTCCTCGTCCCACCGCAGAGGCGCAATCCGCAAAGTGGGGGCGCCGTCCTTTTCGCGGTCATAGGCGTGATAGACGACGTAGGTCGTTCCATCCGCGTCGGTGAAAATGCCCGGATGGCCGGGTCCGCGAAAGCGCTCCTTCTCCTGCAGATCGGCGCGCAGCAAGATCGTCCCGCCGCCCTGCGTCATTTTGCTGCCATCCCGGCCGAGATAAGGTCCGGTGACGTCCGTGGAGCGCGCGGCGACGGTGTAATAGGTGCTGTTTACCCCCTTGCAGCAATAATCGTAGGAGGCGAGCAGCCAGTACCAACCGCCGTGGCGGAAGATAAACGGCGCTTCCACGGGGGCCGGTCCGCCTTCGGGAGCTGGCCGACCGGCGATCGCGTAAGGCTTGGTTCCCGGCTGAGGCTTGCCCGTCTCGGAATTGAGCGCGAACAGCTTGATGCCGGTCCAGAAACTCCCCAGCGAAAGCCATTGACCACCCTCGGCATCGACGATGAGATTGGGGTCGATGGCGTTGAAATCGTCTTCGGGCGTCGACTGGACGACCAGCCCGCGATCGGTCCAGGCATAATTCTTCGCTTTCCGATTGAGCGTGGGGCTGGTCGCCAGACCGATCGCAGAGCGGTTCGAACCGAACGTCGAGATCGAATAATAGAGCCGGTACTGGCCGTTCACATGGGAAATATCGGGCGCCCACATCCCCTTCGTTCCCGGTACGGCCGCCAACGCCCAGGCCGGGATTGCCTCCAGCACCGACCCGGCATCGTGCCAGTTGACGAGATCGGGCGAGGTCTTTGCCGCGATGTAGTGCCCGCCAGTGGCGAACAGGTAATAGGTGTCGCCCTCTCGGATGAGGGCAGGGTCGTGGGTCGGGACAAGATCGCCGGATAGCCGCTCGTTTAGCGATTGTGCCTGCGCTTCATGCTGCGGCTCCGCCGCACCCGCGCTTGGCATCGCTAAAACGATCAGGCCAGCCAGGACGAGGACTTGACGGACCATCGCGGTCGCTCTCGGACGTTGCCCGATCACTTCAGGTCCAGCACGACGACGGACTTCGCCGGCAGCTTCACGATCAGCATGTCGCCCGTAACTTTCGCGCCGTCGAACGCCGTGGGTCGGACCGCTTCGGGCTCATCGAAGCTGTTATGCGCATCGATCGCGTGGGCGGTCAGGATGCGACCCGATACGCGATCGGGTCGTACTTCCTGCAATCTGATTGTGACGGTATTTTCCTGCGCCGGATCGGCGTTGGAGAGAGCGACGTGGATCCTCCCATCTTTTGCGCGGACCGCGGATCCGCTGACCGCGGGCAGCTCGAACTCGCCCTCGCTGTAGGTCGGCGTGTCGATGTCGATCGGCAGCACGGTCGCGTCCTGCCACGGCTTGTACATTTCGAAGACATGATAGGTGGGTGTCAGCACCATCTTGTCGTCCTCGGTCAGAATCATCGCCTGCAGCACGTTCACCATCTGGGCGATGGCGCTCATCCGCACCCGATCGGCATGCTTGGCAAAAATGTCGAGATGGATCGCCGCGATCAGCGCATCGCGCAGCGTGTTCTGCTGGCGCAGGAAGCCCGGATGGGTGTGCGCATCCTGGGCGTACCAGGCGCCCCATTCATCGACCGCGAGGAAAAGGCGCTTTTCCGGATCATATTTGTCCATGATCGCGCTGTGCAGGGTAATCAGCTCGTCCATATGCCAGGCTTTTTCCAGCGCATCCGCCCAGCCGGCCTCGTCGAAACCGATGGCCGGGGCGCGGGGCGGCCAGCCGCCGCCCGGAAGCGTATAATAATGCAGCGAAACCCCGTCGAGCAGCGGCGCGGCCTCGCGCACCATCGTTTCGGTCCAGTGGTAATCGTCCACATTCGCGCCCGCGGCGATCTTCATGATCCTGGTGCCTTCGGGCGCCTTTATGAAGGTCGCGTAGCGGCGCGTCAGGTCCGCGGCATATTCCGGGCGCATATTGCCGCCGCAGCCCCACAGCTCGTTGCCGATACCGAAGAAGGGCACGTCCCATGGCTCGGCGCGTCCGTTGTCCGCCCGTTCTTCGGCCAGGCTGCCAGCGGGGGACGTCATATATTCGACCCACTCGGCCATCTCGCGCGGCGAGCCGTCGCCGACATTGCCAGCAATATAGGCGCTGGCGCCGAGTTGACGCAGCAGCTCGAAAAATTCATGCGTTCCCACCGTGTTGGGCTCGGTCACGCCGCCCCAATGGGTGTTGATCTTGACCGGACGGTCCGCGCGCGGACCGATGCCTTCGCGCCAGTGATATTCGTCGGCGAAACAGCCGCCGGGCCAGCGGATCACGGGAACAGCAAGGTCGCGAAGCGCTGCGACCACATCGCTGCGAAAGCCGTTGGTGTTGGGTATGGCGCTATCCTCGCCCACCCACAGGCCGCCATAGATGCCGTTGCCGAGATGTTCGGCGAACTGGGTGAATATCTCCTTGCTGTATACCGGACCGGGCTCATCGACGTGGATCGTCGCCGATGTCGGCTTCCCCCCGGTATCGGCATGGGCCGCAACCGTCTGCATCGAAGCGCTCAGCGCGATAGCAATGCAGGTCTGACGCAGGGCACGAATCAACAATTTCTCTCTCCCGATCTTCCGGCTTGCCTCATTGGGCCGCCCACCATTAGTCGGACATATTGAATTTACCCGGTTAACGCAATCTTCCGAACTATCACATTTACGCATGGCGGGATGCTGCGAGTGGGCGCAAACCAGCCACCCATGGCCTTGACCTGATCAAAACAATCGACGGCATCGCGATCTCGATGCGATCGGAGCGCGCGCGATGATCGAACCCTGATCCATTGAGGTTGTGATTATTGCGGAAGGGCTGATGGCGGACACGGAGGGATTCGAACCCTCGGTACGGAATTAACCCGCACGGCGGTTTAGCAAACCGCTGGTTTCAGCCACTCACCCACGTGTCCCGATGCCGGCTGGCAAGGCGCGTCCTATAACGAGCGCTTGGCCCCCCCGCAACGGGATATCGCGCGGGCGCCCCTTAGGCCGCGATGCGCCGCGGCCGTGCCAAAGCGATTCGCCTCGCCGCGAAAAGGACTCGCCTCGTCGCGGGGCAGTTGAGGGTTTATCTGCAGGCGCGGAAAGGCGGTTATCGGGTATGAGGGAAATTGCGCCATGAACACGCCTTCGTTTCGCCGGCTGCTGGCGATCGCCGCCGTCGTGATGCTGGCGACCGGCCCCGCCGCCGCGCAAATCCGCGAGATCGACCCCAATCAGGCGATCGACGCCGATCTCGGCCCTCCGCCGGGCGAGCAAAGCAGCGCGGACAATCCCGCGCCGCCCACCTCGAACCCCTATGACGTGCCGCCCGAAGACGATGTTCTGATGAACGGCCAGAGCGGCCAGGCCGATTACGTTCCGCCGCCGCCGCCGCCGCCGCCGGTGCAAAGCGTAGACGCGGTGCCGATCGACAGCGTGCCGGTCTCCGGCGAGGATACGTACCAGGAGGACGATCTGATCGGCGCCGCCGAGGGCGTGTTCGGCAAGGGCGCCGAGGGCCTGGCCAAGCTGATCGAGAACATCCTGTCCAAGCAAGGCGAACCCAATGCCTATATCGTCGGGCGCGAGGGGAGCGGCGCGTTCGTCGTCGGCCTGCGCTACGGCTCCGGCACGCTCTATCACAAGATCGAGGGCGAACGGCCGGTCTACTGGACCGGCCCGTCGATCGGGTTCGACGCGGGCGCCAACGCCGGCAGCACCTTCATCCTGGTCTACAATCTCTACGATAGCGAAGAGCTCTATCGCCGCTTCCCCGCCGGCGAGGCGGCCGCCTATCTGGTCGGCGGGTTCAACGCCAGCTACATGCGCAGCGGCGACAAGGTCTTGATTCCGATCCGCGTCGGCGCGGGCCTGCGGCTCGGCGCGAACATCGGCTATATGAAATTTTCCAAGAAACAGCGCTGGCTTCCGTTTTAGAAAAGCTTCGGCCCGAGGGTGTTCGGAGGCTCCCGCGGGATAGGGTCCCGGCTTGAATGCGCACCATCGCTCCATTGCCACGTTCGTCATTGCGAGCCCCGGACTTCCGGGGCGAAGCAATCCAGGGGCGTTACAGCGCTGCATACGCCCGGGATTGCCGCGTCGCCTGACGGCTCCTCGCAACGACGAAGACAAAGGGCTCATTGAAACGGGGACACGGCTTCCAGCGCCCTTGCGGCGGCGCGGCATAAAATGCATGGCTCGCGCCGGACCCAATAGCCGGAGCATGCCATGTTCGAACAGCTGCAAGACCTTCCCGCCGACGGGCTGCTGGCGCTGATCAAGCTGTACCGCGACGATCCGCGTCCCGAAAAGGTCGATCTGGGCGTGGGCGTCTACCGCGATTCGGATGGCGACACCCCGGTGTTTCGCGCGGTGAAACACGCCGAGCAGCGGCTGCTCGAGACCCAGGACAGCAAAAGCTATCTGGGACCCGAGGGCGATCCCGAATTCGTCGCGGCTCTGCGGCCCTATATCTTCGGCGCGGGCGATGGCTATGGAACGCGCCTGCGCGGGGTGCAGACGCCCGGCGGCACCGGCGCGGTGCGGCTCGCCTGCGAAACGCTGGCCGAAGCTGGAGCGAGCCGCGTGCTGCTCGGTACGCCGAGCTGGCCCAACCATGCGCCGATCATCAAGGCTTGCCGCATGGAGCCGGTGCCGTTCACCCATGCCGACATCGCCACCGAAACGCTCGATTTCGATGCGCTGCTCTCCGCGATGAACGCGGGACAAGCGGGCGACGTCGTGCTGCTGCACGGCTGCTGCCACAACCCCACCGGCATCGATTACGATCTGGGCCAGTGGGCCGAGATCGCGGCGGTAGTGGCGGAGCGCGGACTGTTCCCGCTGATCGACCTGGCCTATCAGGGCCTCGGCCACGGCTTCGAGGAGGATGCGGCGGGGCTTAGACTGGTCATCGCCGCGGTGCCCGAGGCGATGCTGGCCTATAGCTGCGACAAGAATTTCGGATTGTACCGCGAGCGGGTGGGCGCGCTCTACGCGCTGTCCGGGACCGCCGCCCAGGCCGACACGCTCTACAGCCACCTGCTCGCCAACGCGCGCGCCAACTGGTCGATGCCGCCCGATCACGGCGCGGCGACGGTGCGGGTGATTTTGACCGACGACGCCTTGCGCGGCGAATGGGACGCCGAGGTCGCCGAGATGCGCGCGCGGCTGAACGCCATGCGCGGTGCGCTGGCCGAATACCAGAATGTCGGCGACATCGACCTCGCAGCCGTCGGCCATCAGAACGGGCTGTTCTCGACGCTTAACCTGTCGCCGGCCCAGGTGCTGGCGATGCGCGCGAGCCACGGCATCTACATGGCCGCCTCGGGCCGCATCAACGTCGCCGGGCTCAACGAACGCAACATCCCGCATGTCGTCGAGGCGCTGCGCTCGGTGGCATGATTCGAACCGCGCGACGACCGCTGTAAGGTGACACGGATTACAGGGATGGGGGCCGCATCTTGCGGTGAACCGAATGTCCCGGCGACGAATGGCGTCGCGATGACGGGACAGGCGGAGGCGCGAACTGCGGGCCATGCGCTACCATAGCATATATGGGCGGATGTAGGACAGCATCCATTGGCCGGAATCATTTTCCGCGGACTTGCCCAGAAGGGTGCTGTTGGAATGGGCGGGCAGCTGACGCCCCTCCAGTTTCGTCACCCCGGGCTCGATCCGGGGTCCAGCTGTCTTTCCCATTTTTGAATATCGGCTGCGAACGCAGCGCGGGCGGAGTTGCATCACCATCCATCGACAGGGCCATCCGGATCGGCCCAATGTGGCCGAGAGCTTGGTTCAGACCAAGAAGCTGGCCGGGGTGACGGGGGGAGAGGGTCCGCAAATGGGTGGTCAGGCAACTGGCGGCTTTTGGTGCGAAGGAAGATCAAAGCTGCCATTGCTTAGGCGTCAAAACTCAGGTATTGACGCTCCGACAGAACGGACGATCACGCCGCAGCACGATGTTCCTTCTTGGCGGCCGACCAGACCTCGCGTGCGGCATCGGCGTTAATCGCGGCGATGGCTAATCCCACGATCAGGTCCGGCCAGGCGGAGCGCCACAATACGGCGGTCACGAGCCCGGCCACAATGATAGCGACGTTGGCGAGCGCGTCATTGCGCGCCGAGAGGAACGCGGCGCGCGTCAGGCTCCCGCTATGATGACGGTATCGAGCGAGCATGAAGGCGCAGATTAAATTGACCATGAGCGCGCCGAGGGCGGCTAGGGACAGCGGTAAAGGATTGGGGGCAACCGGCGTGTTGAACTTTTCCCACGCGGTCCACAGCGTCGCAATTCCCGGAACGAGCAAGATCAGCGCCAGCGCCATTCCGATACGGGCGCGGTTGCGCGCTGACCAGCCCAACGCGACGACGATGAGAAAGTTGACGGAAGCGTCTTCAAGGAAATCGACGCTATCAGCGAACAGTGACACCGACCCGATCGAAATGGCGACGGCGAACTCAACTCCGAAATAGGCGAGATTGAGTATTGCTACGATACCGACCACCCGGCGCAGACTACCGTTCGCCGTATTGGAGTTGATTGGTTGGACCATGCGTCTGTTTATCAGCGGCCCTTCGTTGGAGAAAGCCTGTTCAGAACCGGTCAGCTTCGAGACTCGCCCGACCGATGAACTTTCACTTGGTTTTAGGCGTAAAAACGTGTTTTAGAACGACCGCTCCCAAGCATTCTCGGTTTGACCGGGGATGGCATCTATTAGTGTCGCAAGCAGAATGTCTCCTTTCTCAAACCCCGCCGAGATGCCGCTCGATATCCATCGCGGTGTGCAGGACACGCGCCACGGTGAGCCTGTCGACGGTCTCGTCGACATGGACGATCAGATAATGAGATCGAACACGCAGGATGCGAAGCTCGTCTCGCAAGAGTTTGGCCAGGAGCGGATTGGCCGCCAGCCGCTTCGCCGAGTCGCGAATATCTTCGAGATAACGCACGGCCACCGCCTGGCCCCAGCGCTCCTTCGAGAAGCGACGCAGCTCGGCAAGCTCTTGTTTGGCCATATTCGACCATGCGAGCCTCACGCGCCGGTTCGGACCTCTTCAACGAAGGCATCGATCTCGAAGCTGTCGTCGACACCGCTGGCCATCCCTTCCTGGCCAAGCGCAACCAGCCGCTCGACAACCCGCGCGTCCTGCTCGAGGCGCCGCAGCCCGGCCCGGCACGCATCGGACAGATTCTCGAACCGGCCTTGCGCGACGAGGCGCAGGCCGATCTGCTTGGCCGCGCCAAGGTTGACGCTGGCAAATCCTTCTCGTGTTGCGGGCATCGTGATTTCCTCCGGCTGCTACAATATAATATATTCGCCGTCGGATGCCAACGGCGGTTGCCCTTACGTTCGGTAACGCAAAAGACGGCGCGTCTGCCCTATGGGAGGTTCCGACAGTGACCGCCGCTGGCGGTGGCTGCCGCGAAAGTGGCGGTAGCTTCAGGCGGACCCGGCATTTCGGGCCGCGCTTCTTACCGAAGCCGTGAATGCGTTCATCGCCGGCGATGTCGACACCGGCAAGTCGGTGCTACGCGATTACATCAAGGCGACATTGGGGTTCGAGGAACTGGCCGCGCAGACGGGAAAACCGTCCAAGAGCCTGATGCGGATGTTCAGCCCATTGGGCAATCCGGCGGCGGATAATCTGTTCTTGGTGATCGGCACGTTGCAACGCGCCTCGGGAGTGAGCTTGGAAGTCCGCGCCGCCTGACATGTGATCGACTTGTGCGTGCCGGTTACGAATGTCGGTTTTTGGTGGGAAGCGGCCGCTATGCCAATCGAAGGCTCGGCAATGATTGTCGGATCACGTGAACCGCAGATCTGAGAAACAGGGCGGCGATGATGCCGCCCACGATAATGTCAGGCCATGGCGACGCCGTTGCTGCAACTATGGCAGCCGCCAAGATTACACCCACATTGGAAATCACATCGTTTCGCGAGCACTCAAAAGTGCTCGCCATATTCACGTCCTGCGCCCGGAAACGCCATAACAGGCGAAGACACGCTAAATTGGCAATCAAAGCAATTCCGCCGAATATCAGCATAAGTGACGACGAGGGGGGCACGCCCGTTTGTAATTTGATAGAGATATCCACAAGGATGCCGATGCCAAACGCTAAAATGAACACACCTTTGGCGAACGCCGCTGCCCCCTTCCACCGATCGCTTCGAGCGATCGCGAAAATGCTTAAACCATAGACGAGCGCATCGCCCAGCATATCGACGCTGTCGGCCATAAGGGCGGTCGATCCCGCAACGATGCCAGCGGTGAATTCTGCAGCGAACATCACGGCATTAATCGCCAGCACGATGAGAAGAACGCGCCGCTGGTCAGCTTGCGCTGCAAGCCGTTCCAATTCCTTACCTTTACCCGCACAACAATCGTCAGCCATGAAGCATGTTAACTCGTTCCGCTGAGGGTCTGCAATGGGGTCGTCAGCGGTACGTCTGCTCGTCACGCCGCAGCCATCCTGTGCCGCTACCCCGCGAATTTCTCCCGCAGCTCCAGCAGCGCGATCGCCGCCCTGGCCGTTTCGCCGCCCTTGTTTTTTTGCGCGGGATCGGCGCGCTCCAGCGCCTGGGCTTCGTTCTCGACGGTGATGATGCCGTTGCCGACGGCGAGGCCGTCCATGGTCAGCACCATGATGCCCCGTGCGCTTTCGCCGGCCACGATCTCGAAATGATAGGTTTCGCCGCGGATGACCACGCCGATACCGACGAAACCGTCATAGCGGCCGCTCTCGGCGGCCATGGCGATGGCGGCGGGGATTTCCAGCGCGCCGGGGACGGTGATCACGTCCGCGTGGTGGCCCGCTTCGTCCAGCGCCGCCCTGGCACCCGCGATCAGCATGTCGTTCAGATGCGCGTAGAAGCGCGCTTCCACGATGAGGAATTTGGCCATGTCGCTGTTTCCTGCGGTGCGCGGGTGCGCCCTTTAGCTGCGTGATTTAACCTGTTCGAAGCGCGCCAGATAGCGCGAGAGGATGTCGATTTCCAGATTCACCGCGCGGCCGGCTTCCGCGCCCGCCAGCGTCGTCACCTCGGCGGTGTGCGGGATGATGTTGAGCGTGAAAACGGTGCCGTCCGGCGCATCGGTGACCTCGTTGACGGTGAGCGACACGCCGTCCACCGCGACCGAGCCCTTGACCGCGATATGCGCGGCGAGATCGGCGGGGACGCGGACGGTGAGTTTTTGCGAGTCGCCTTGGGCCTCGACCGCGACGATCTCGCCCACCCCGTCGATATGACCGGTGACGATATGGCCGCCCAGCTCGTCGCCGACCTTCAGCGCGCGCTCCAGATTGAGGCGCTGGCCCGCGCTCCACCGGCCCTGCGCGGTGCGCGAGACGGTTTCGCCCGAGACATCGACCGCGAACCAGTTGCCGCCTTCGCCCGCGCCCTTGTCGACCACGGTGAGGCAGACGCCCGAACAGGCGATCGACGCGCCGATGGCGATCGTGGCGGGATCGTCGGCGCAGGCGATGGTTATGCGCATATCCCCGCGCTGCTCGATCGCGCGGATGGTGCCGATATCGGTGATGATGCCTGTGAACATTAGTGCCGCTCGTAGACATCGAGCCGGTCGCTGCCAAGCATGCGCGTGTCGGCGAGGGACCAGCGGCCGTGTGCGTCTGCCAGCGCGCCCAGCCCGATATCGCCGAGCGCGGCGCGGCCATCGCCGATCAGGATCGGCGCGCGGTAGAGGATGAGGCGGTCGACCATGTCGGCGCGCAAAAAGGCGGCGGCGGTCTCGGCGCCGCCTTCGACGAGCAACCAGTTGGCTGGCAACGACGCGATGGCTTCGGGCTGGTCGATCGCCGTCCAGCCGTCAGGCGCGTCACCACGCGTCAGGACCAAGCGCTCGGGCGAGCGCTCCTCCAGTCCATCGAGGCGCACATCGAGGCTCGGTTCGTCGGCGCGCAGCGTGCCGCCGCCGACCAGGATCGCGTCGCTGCGCGCGCGCAGGCCGTGGGCGTGGCGGCGCGCGGGCTCCCCGGTAATCCAGCGGCTCGACCCGTCGGCACAGGCGATGCGCCCGTCGAGCGAGGTGGCGAGCTTGAGCGTGACATGCGGGCGGCCATGGCGCTGGCGGGTGAAGAAGCCCGCCATCCCGCGGTGCGCCTCGGCCGCCATGACGCCGTGGGTGACGGCGATGCCCGCATCCTGCAGCCGGGCGATGCCTTTGCCCTCGGTGCGCGGATCGGCGTCGTGCGCCGCGATCACCACGTGGGCGGGGCGCGCGGCGACGAGCAGGTCGGCGCAGGCGGGACCGCGCTCGCTTTCATGAACGCACGGTTCAAGCGTGACATATACCGTCGCTCTTTCCAGCGACCCCTCGATCCGGGACAGCGCATGCGCCTCGGCATGGGGGCGTCCGCCGGGCTGGGTCCAGCCGCGCGCGATCAAGCGTCCGGTTCGCGTCACGATACAGCCGACATTGGGATTGCTCCCCGTCCGCCCCCGCCCGCGTTCGCCGAGTGCCAGCGCCGCGGCCATGACGTCGCCGTCCGAATGCGTCATTCGGCAGGTGGGGCAGCAGTCTCGGGCGCCGGCTCGGCGAACGCCTCGTCCTGCCCGGCGGCGCGCTCGGCCTTTGCCGCGGCCTCGATCTCGTCGACATCCATGCCGACCATGCGCCCCAATGACTTGTAGTTCTCGCGCACCTGCTTGTCATGCGCCTCCCGCCTGATCCGCCGCTCTTCGCGATCGGCCAGGATCACCGCCATGCTGCGGTCGAGCGGCCAGCTTTCGACATAGATGATCTCAGGCGGGGGCGGCGCGGATTTCTCATGCGCGTCGACGATCAGCGCGACCACAAGGCCAATCGCCGGGATCAGCGCCAGCGTCAGAAACAGCAGCTTGAACGGCCGCTCCTGCGACAGGAAGAAACGCAGATCGGCA
This sequence comes from Novosphingopyxis sp., assembly GCF_965218915.1. Classification (GTDB taxonomy): domain Bacteria; phylum Pseudomonadota; class Alphaproteobacteria; order Sphingomonadales; family Sphingomonadaceae; genus Novosphingopyxis. The sequence goes on from NZ_OZ244708.1 coordinate 3,316,928, forward strand.
TAGGCCTTGCGCGGGCTGACATGGGATATGAAATTCATCGGCGCCATGAAGCGCAACATAGAGCTTTCCCGCCGCTATCGCCAGCGTTCATGGCGCCGATGTGCCGGGCATCAATTGGTGATGGTAAAGCGCACCGTCAGCGTCTGCCAGCTGGGCACCGGGGTGCCGTCCTCGGTCGCCGGTCTGAAGCGCCATTTGGCGAGCGCCTGGCGCTCGGCCGCCTTGCCGAATTCGGGCTCGCTCGCGCTGACGATCGCCACCCGCGACACGCGCCCGTCCGGGCCGATCAGCACGCGCACCGTGGCGGTGCCCTCGATTTCGCGGCGCAGCAGGCCGGACGGATAGGGTGGCTGGAAGTTCGCCGCATAACGCGGATCGCGCGTGGCGCCGTGCAGCACCGGCGGCGCCGGCGTCGGCTGCGGGATGATCCGCGGTTGGACCAGCGTGCCGGTGCCGCCCGGAACGAAGCCGGGGACCGGAAGCGGAATAGGCTGCGGATCGGCACTGGTTCTCGGACTTTGGATCGGTGGCCGGGGCAGCTCGACAAGCGGTTCCGGCTTGTAGATCAGCGTTTCCGGCGGCGCCGGCGCATCGTCGATCGGATCGGCCTCGGGTGGCGGCGGCGGGTCCAGCGGCCGCACATTGATGGCCGCGATCGGCTTTGGCTTGGTAATTTCCCTGACCGCGGCGGGCGCCAGCAACACTGCCGCGATCGCTGCTCCGTGCAGCAGCACAGCCGCCGTCATTCCCTTCGCATCGCGCCCGCTGGCGCGCTGGTCGATATAGCTCATCTTCGCTCTCCTCTCGTAACAGCTCCTCAACTGTGTTGCATGTTATACCATAACAGACAAACTTTGTAAGGGGCGTTGTAGTGGGTATATCGCGGATGGTGGAATTCGACGTTCGTCATTGCGAGGAGCCGGAGGCGACGCGGCAATCCAGAGTGGATGCAGCCCTGCGATGGCCCTGTATTGCTTCGGCCTCGCAATGACGAAGCGGCCATAATGCACGCCGAGACGCCGGCCCGCTTGCTTGATCTGCTTGATGACGCTCCGCCCCGGCCCGTCCGTTGCGCGCGCGAGCGCACTAGGCATGGCGGCTCCCGCGCGTTAGGGCGTCACGCGACCGTCATCGATCCTCGTACTCCAAGGACCGCCGCGCCCATGAAAATCATCTCCGGCAACAGCAATCTGCCACTCACCCGCGCGATCGCGGGCTATCTCGAACTGCCGGTCGTCGACGCCAGCGTGCGCCGCTTCGCCGACGAGGAAATCTTCGTCGAGATCCACGAGAATGTGCGCGGCGAGGACGTGTTCGTGGTCCAGTCGACCAGCTATCCGGCCAATGACAACCTCATGGAGCTCCTGATCATGATCGACGCGCTGCGCCGCGCGTCGGCCAAGCGCATCACCGCCGTGCTCCCCTATTTCGGCTATGCCCGGCAGGACCGCAAGCCCGGCCCGCGCACGCCGATCTCGGCCAAGCTGGTCGCCAATCTGATCACCCAGGCGGGCGCCGACCGGGTGCTGTCGATCGACCTGCACGCCGGGCAGATCCAGGGCTTTTTCGATATTCCCACGGACAATCTGTTCGCCGCGCCGGTGATGAGCGCGGACATTCTCGCGCGCTTCGGGAACGAACAGCTGATGGTCGTCTCGCCCGATGTCGGCGGCGTGGTCCGCGCGCGCGCCTTGGCCAAGCGGCTCAACAACGCCCCGCTCGCCATCGTCGACAAGCGCCGCGAAAAGCCCGGCGAATCGGAGGTGATGAATATCATCGGTCAGGTGCAGGACCATTTCTGCATCATCATCGACGATATCGTCGATTCGGGCGGCACCTTGTGTAACGCCGCGGCCGCGCTGAAGGAGCAGGGCGCAAGCGATGTGGTGGCCTATTGCACCCACGGCGTGCTCTCGGGCGGCGCCGCGCCGCGCATCGACGGGTCGCAGCTCAAGGAACTGGTCATCACCGATTCGATCCAGGCGACCGAGGCGGTCAAGGACGCCGGCCGCATCCGCCACCTCACCATCGCCCCGCTGCTGGGCGAAGCGATCCGCCGTATCGCGGATGAGAGCTCGGTCTCCAGCCTGTTCGATTAACTTGACTTTTAGCGTTGGCAAACTAGATATTATCCTGCCGTGCCGAGTACTATTAGATCTCGGTGCGCTTATCTAAGGGGTCCCTGCGGGGGCCCCTTTCCATTCTTGGAACTTCAAACATGCTGCAAACAGCGATCTTTGTTGATGCCGGGTATGTTTATGCGCAAGGAGCGGTCGCTCTCGGACAGCCGAAAACCGAGAGGCGAAGTCTCCGCCTCAATCCAAGCGCTATTACCGCAAAGTTGAAAGAACTGGCGCACTCCACGGAATCGAACGGACGGTTGCTACGAATATACTGGTATGATGGTCTAGCCCGCGGTTCGGCGATGAATTTTGACCAGGAAGCAATTTCGCGGACCGAGGGAGTGAAATGCCGGTTTGGAACGATCAATACATATGGTCAGCAAAAAGGCGTCGACTCATTGATCGTTACCGACATAATCGAGCTAGCGCGCATTCAAGCTATTAGCGATGCGCTTGTCCTTTCCGGTGATGAGGATGTTCGGGTCGGGGTTCAAGTTGCACAAACGTTCGGAGTGAGAGTTCACCTGCTGGGTATTCATCCCGCGAAAGGCTCTCAATCAATTTCCTTGGTGGCCGAGGCGGATACCCATCACGAATGGGGCAAGGATGTTGTCGAACAATGGCTTACAATTTTGCCGGAACAATCGGAACCCGCATATGTGGCGGCGGCAGACGCGGGCGAGAACTGGATTCCGACATTTGCAGCAAAGCGGGTAGCGTCGTTATCTCCGACAGAAGCGCAAGAAATTCTCGATTACGCTGCGGCAAACGGAAATCAGCTTCCGCGTGATTTTGATAGGCCGACACTCGCGTCAGCCGGACATGTACTCGGTCGGGACGCGACCCCGAAAGAGCGAAAGGAACTGAGGGCACAACTGCGAGCAGCGTTGGAAAAGCGGGCGATCGCGGATTGCTGACAGTGAAACTCGATGTCGAGATCGCCCTCGCGCAGCGCCTCGCCGATGCCGCGGGCGCGGCCATCCGCCCGCTCTTTCGCGCCGACTATGCCAGCGAGGCGAAGGCCGACGCCTCGCCGGTGACCGCGGCGGACCGCGCCGCCGAAAGCGCGATGCGGCGGTTGCTCGATGCCGAGGCGCCGCGCGACGGCGTGCAGGGCGAGGAATATGGCGTGAAGGCGGGCAGCACCGGCCGGACCTGGGTGCTCGATCCGATCGACGGCACCGTCAGCTTCATGGCCGGCCGTCCGATCTTCGGCACGCTGATCGCGCTCTTGGAGGATGGCTGGCCGGTGCTCGGCGTGATCGACCAGCCGATCGGGCGCGAGCGCTGGATCGGCGCGGCGGGGCGGGGCACTACGTATAACGGCACGCCGGTGCATGCGCGCACCTGCGCGCAGCTGGCGGACGCCACGCTCGCCAGCACCAGCCCCAACCTGTTCTCGGACGCGGGCGGGCACCGCTTCATGGCGCTCGCCGCCAGGACTGCGCACGGGCGGATGCTGTGGGGCGGCGATTGTTACAACTATGGCCTGCTCGCCAGCGGGCAGATCGACCTGGTGGTCGAAAGCGGCCTGAAGCTCCACGATTTCGCCGCGCTGGCGCCGATCGTCGATGGCGCGGGCGGGCTGATGTGCGACTGGTCGGGCGACCCGCTGCACGCCGAGAGCGACGGCGATATCATCGCCTTGGGCGATCCCGCCCGGCTCGAGGACGTGCTGGAGGCGATGGCGGGTAGACCGCCCGCTCGCGATATCGCCCCGATATAAATTTTCTCGTCGCCCCTGCGAAGGCAGAGGCCTATCCCGTCTATCGTAAATGCTCAAAGGACAGTCGGGATAGGCTCCCGCCTGCGCGGGAGCGACGGTGCTCTAAACAAGAGTGCAAACGGATAGACCCGCCTCAGAAAATCCCCAGGAACTTCTTCTTTTTCTTCTTGCCGCCATCACCCTTGCCATCCGCCTTCGCATCGGTGCCGTCGCCGACATCGTCGCGCTGTTCGCCCTTGGTGGTGCGCTGGGCGTTGGCGCGCGCGCCCGAAAGCACCGGGCCGCAGGCGGTGGACTTGGCGTCGCCGACATCGACGAACGCGAGCACGCCCGCCACCGGCGCGGCGACGATGGCGAGGCCCAGGCCCACGCCTGCGCGCGCGAGCAGCTCGTCGCTGACCGGATCGACATGCGGCGCCGCGAACATGCCGTCGAGGCCGATCGGCGACTGGCCTGAGAACAGGCTGAATTGCTTGGAATCGGCGCGGAAGGCCATATCGATAGCTTCCGTCCGGAAGCTGAAGCCGCCGCGACCGGTGACCACATTGTCATGCGTGTCGATCAGCACCGGATCGGCCGCCGCCAGCCCGCCGCGCACGGTAAAGGCGATCAGGCCGCATTTGATCTGGACGGGATCGGTCAACTTCTTTTCGAACATCTTTTGCGCAAAGGTGCCGATGTCGAGTTCGGACAACTGAGAATTGCGCGCGAACATCGTGCCCTGCGGCAGGATCACGGCGATGCGCCCGCTCGCGCTCGACAGCGACTGGCGCACCGAATCGCCGGTGCCGTGCAGCTGCACGCGGCCCTTCATCGTGCCCGTGGTGCCGCTTTTCTCCACGCCGAAGCCGGCCAGCGCCGTGCCCATCGGGGTCGACCCCATGCGGATATCGTAATCGGTAACGACGGGAGTCTGCCGCGCGTTGATTTCGACGTCACCGTTCACCTTGCCGCGCGCCATGGTGAAGGAAAAAGGCGAGACCGAAAGCTTGCGGTCGTCGAGCGCGATCTGCGCGTCGACGTTCGAGATCGGGAAGCTCTTGGCGCGGATGGTCTTGATGCGCAAACGAATGTCGGCGTCGAAATTCCCGAGCGCCTCGGTGCGCAATTTCGCATCGGGCAGCACCCGTTGCCCGCCGCCCGCGCCAATGACGCCGTCGCTGCCGAGCCGAGCCAGCCGATCGGGATCGTAACCGATCGACGGACCGAGATCGACGATATCGGCGGTTCGCGACGTCAGATCGGCCGTCAGCAGCAGCCGCGGTTGCTTCATCGCGACGGTCAGATCGCCCGACAGGTCGCTCTCGCCGATCGTCGATTTGATGCCGGTGACGCGGTATTCGTCGCCGACCTTGGTCATCGTCGCGGTCATTTTATAGTCGCGCGAGGGCGGGATGGCGACGCCGATCAGCGTGAACAGATCGGCCATGCTAGCGCCGCGGACCTTGAGCGCCAGCGGCACTTTTTCGATCTGCGTGGCGCCGGGCAAGGTGCCGCTGAGGTCGACCACCGAATCGACCGCCTCGAAATGCGCCTTGAGCTTGTTCCGGCCGCCGCCCGCGGTCTCGTTGGGGCTATCGAGGCTGCCCGAGAGCATGAACGGTTTGGCCCGCATCGTACCGCCGCCGGCGAAGCGCAGCGCGTCGGTGAAGCGGTCGTTCCTGGCCCGCGCGGTGTCGAACTTCACCTGGCCGTCGATGCGGTAGAGCGGATCGCGATAGGAAACCGTGGTGCCCGCCAGCCGCGCCCGCGCGATATCGGGCCAGCTCGGCGTGGACGCGGGGTCCGAGTCGGCAAAGGTCCATGTGTTGCGTTTGCGGGTCTTGTCCCATTCGAGCTGAACGTCGCCGTTCACCAGCTCGAGCCAGTCGATCGTCTTCCTGCCGAACAGCAGCGGCAGCGGCGCGATCCGGGCGTCGATCAGATCGGCGGAGAACAGATGGTCCGCGCTCGCCCAGTCGGGGTTCGAGACGGTCATATCCTCGGCCAGGAACTTGATGTCGAACGGCGCGAAATAAAGCTGGAAGTCGCCGCCAACCCTCACCTCGCGATCCGCCTGCGAAC